>CAYGWK010000016.1:0-5006 GCA_964353785.1 uncultured Gammaproteobacteria bacterium | reverse complement strand
AAAATTCTACGGACGAGACGAAGAAGGCGAAAAAAAGTTTTGGGGAATTGATTGATTGGAGAAGACAAAAATCGCCTCCAACCCCAAAATTTCCCCTAACTCCGATCGGGCTCAGGAAGATTGCCTTGTTCTTTTTGTTGTTCCTCTTCAACAAATCTTACCGCATTATAAACAGCCTCAAGCGATTCGTCAGGCAATTGCGAAATATCTGGATTAAATCCGGTTCCTGGACCATGTCCGTAAATATCCCAGACCCGGACGTCAGAAGCCTTAATATGAGCGAGCATCTGTTCTCTTGTAAGTTTTTGAGTTGGTTCTTGCTCTTTTCGTTCAGACATTTTTTCTCAGCTTCCTTTTAGCATACTCTAAGGCGCCAATTTTTAGTGGCTTTCCCTTAATATCCAATTCTTGCCGGACCTTTTCTATTTGTTTTTGGCTTGGTCCTTCGATTTCAATAAATTTTATTATCCCGATGGTATCCTTAAGCCAGATACCACAGTTTTTATATTCATATTTTTCTCCAATCCATGTAAATTGGACTGCTGGTTTTCCATATAAAGCCTTAAAAAAATCAAATGCTTTTCGAAAATTATCAGCCTTAAATTCTATTTCTTGCCTTGATTGAAAAACACCAACAGCCTCTCTGGGGGTCTTAAAAGTTATTACAGTCTCTTCAATAGGCTTTGGAAATTGAGTTTTGATATCACGCAAACGCAAAACTACGTCTTTGTCAAGAAAATCATCATTGAAGATATAGTCATTGGACTTAAGCTTTTTAACAAGTTTGCCTAATTTTTTGAGCTTGTTGCGGGCAGGAGTTAGGTTTTTAACTTGAATTTCTATCTCTGCCTCTTTGGCCATTTTAAATATTATATCACACGGTCTCAAAAGCCAAAATTTCCCCAAATCTGTTAAAATTGAAATCATGTTTGAAGCCGGAAGTTTGCTCTATCTTCTAGTGGCGTTTATTGGGTACGCCATTGGGAGAATAACCCACATATATTGGGGACAAATAAAATCACCTCATCATTGGATTTACGGCCTGGTTTTAATAATCATTGGCTTAATTTTTTACAAAGATTTTTGGGGACTGGTTGCTTTGTCTTTTGGCGTCGGTCATTTTATTAGTGATCTCAAAGATTTTTTACATTTGAAATTCTACGGACGAGACGAAGAAGGCGAAAAAAAATTTTGGGGAATTGATTGATTTGAGAAGACAGAACTAGCCTCAAAAGCCAAAATTTCCCCCTAGTTTACCCTGAGTTTATCGAAGTGCAATCTTTCTCGAAATCTGCCTGGTGTATAAAATAAATAAGAAACAAAAGGAAATTAGTTTCCTTTTCGTAGAAGCACCTCGACTTTCGTATCCAGTTCAGAAATTTTTTGATTTATCCGAACTAATTCGTTAGACTCTTCTATTGATAAAGGGTAGGAGTGGTAAGATGATAATAGATTAAAAATAAAAATTGCAACAATCAATAAAATTAACCCTACTATCACCTGCAAGGCTCTCTGTTTAGATATTATAGCGTGAAGCAGAAAAACAAAACCCGCAAGACATATAAACATTAAGAAAACAAAGATAAGAGCATTGTTTAAGGATGTTATTCTACTGAAAATCTGTATGTTAATTGAGATAAATGTAAAAAGAGCCACAAAAACACCCAAAACTTCTGTATATCTTATTTCTGTTTCTTTCACCCTCTTTTCGACTTTCTCTTCCACACTTTTTTCAATAGCCTGTGTGATCTTCTCATCGTAACTAATTTGTTGTGCTGGTGCTGTTCCTGTTTTGGATAGTCCAAGAGATTTTTGTTCCTCAGGCGGTTGGGCAGGAGGAGTCTCTATTCTTTCATTATTGCCCATTTAAGCTTTTTCTACTTTAAAGAAAGTCGTTAAATGCAGATTTTCAATATCAATTTCGACATCATAAAATCCATCTTTTTTTCCTGGGAGTAGATCTAGGGGTAGCCCAATAAAATAAGAGATGAACTGAATGCTTCTCGTTTCTTCACCAGAAGGTTTTGTGGCTCCTTGAGCAGAAGCGATTTCTTTTCCGGTATCTCTTTGTTTTATAACCGTCTTTTGTGTATACTCTTTAGACTTACTGTCTTCTTTTTCTAATTCAAAGTTTGTAACGACGGTCAATCTTGGATGGATAGCTGGAAAACTTGAAGCCCTTAGGGTGTCAAATGTTTGTACAATATTCAATCTTCCATCCCCATCTGTAAATGCATTATCGCAGATAATAGCAAAGCCGAGTTTCATTTCTGGGCTAAAAATAGCATAAAGTTATTTATTTTGCAAGTCCCGCTTTTAAATTTGCCCTTCGACTCCGCTCAGGATAAACACTTCGATTTCACTCACTGTAAACCCCATTTCTGTGGTAAAATTGAGGGCATGAGGGCCGTAAGCGCCTGTCTTGTGGGTATCAACTGTCGTAATAATGGGACAAGTAGGTGTGTTCCTGGGTTGATAAAAGAGCTTAGAGAAGGGAAGGTTCTTCCTCTTTGTCCTGAACTATTGGGTGGTTTACCTACACCCAGGCCTGCGACTGGGATTTTGGGAGGAACTGGGAAAGATGTTTGGGCAGGAAAAGCAATTGTTATCAGTAGGAATGGAAAAGATTTTACTAAACAATTTGTTAAAGGAGCAAAAGAGTTTTTGAGAGTCATCAAGGAGCTGGGGATAAAAGAGGTCGTTTTGAAGAAAACGAGCCCTAGTTGTGGGGTAGGGAAAGTTTGGCGGATGAGTAGAAAGGACAATAAACTTTCAAACAAACTGGTGGATGGTGATGGCGTTTTAACAGCGCTTCTCAAAAAGAACGGAATTATAGTTAAATCAGAGAGAGATATCTAATTTCCCGCCTGCCCTGAGCTTGTCGAAGGGCTTTTAAATTTGCCCCGAAATATGATATGGTTAAATTGCTAAATTGTTAAATAGCTAAGAGATATCTAAAACTTGAAGTTTTTTAACCATAAAGCCATTTAGCCATTTTATATATTTGACAATTTTTGTATAATAGTTTTGATGGGAAGTTTTGAACAACAATATTTGCAGTTTTTTTCTAATCCGGCGTTTGTTTTACCTCTTATTCTCTGGAGTAGTTTTTGGAAAGCCTGGGCTTTATGGAAGGCGGCTGGAAAAAGACAACTTGTCTGGTTTATAATCTTGCTTTTAGTTAATACCTTAGGACTTCTGGAAATTGCCTATATTTTTTATCTGAACAGATGGGATATTGATAAAGGAAGACTTCTGGCTTTCTTGGAGAAAAAATTCTCCAGAAAAACTTGACTAATTTGATATATTAGTATATAATACAGCATTGTTTGATGCCTCTGCGCAAGCAGAGGCTTTTTCTTGCCCGCCAAAAGTCGCTCCGTGAGCCGCAGTAGAAATCTACTAAGGCGAAAGGGAAGACTTGGCGGGAGTGGTTTAGAGGCTTATGAAAGAAACAATTTTTGGTTTAATCGCCCTAATTTCAACCGTTGTTGTCCCAGCGTCTTTAACCGTGGAATCGGCGATTTCTCCAGTGGCAGAAACCCAGGTTTTGGCCCAACATGAACTTGATTTAACTAACCGTTTGCTTGCCTCGCCGACAGGCGGGCCGGTTGAGTACGGCAGCCAGGTTTTTGCGGACAATATTTTACTTTCCCTTCACTATTTAAAAGGTGATGTTGAAAAACCTCTGGATTGGGATAAAATCAGAGAACCTTTTGAAGTTTCCTTTACCCTCGAGCCTGGAGAAGTTTTTGCTTTCCACTCAAATTCTTTACCTGAATTTGAGCCTTCAGTAACGATGAATTCTCAATTTTTTATGGAGGAAGGCTATAAATCTCTGGCTGGTTTAGGGGGTAATGGTGTTTGCCATTTAGCCTCTTTAATTAACTGGACCGCTCAAGAGGCTGGTTTAGAAGTTACTGCCAAAGCCAACCATAGTTTTGCTCCGATTCCTGGCGTTCCCAAAGAATTTGGGACTTCCATTCGTTCTCAAAGTTCAAACCAAAACCTTTATATTGAAAATAATCAGGATGTGCCTGTAACTTTTGAATTCAAGACTGACAATCAAAAGGTGGTCTTGAGAATAATCAAGTAATGGCCTAAAATTTAGGTATGAACCTAAAAACATACAGCCGTGATGGCCGGCCTCCGATTGAGAAACTTTACCGTTCTTACTTCAAACTTAAGGAAAAATTCGGCTGGATTTTAGAGAAAATTTATGACCAGAGAGTTGAAGGGGTCTCTTTTCCAATCCTGGGTTTTTGTACCCCAAAACAGGGGAAAGCTTTCTGGCTTGTGGCGGGAATTCATGGCGAGGAGCCAGCCGGCCCAATTGCTTTAGCCCAAAACATAGAATTTCTGGGAGCCCTGGGACAAAAGATTCCGGTAGTTCTTCTGCCACTTTGTAATCCTTCAGGCTACCTTCGGGACTGGTCTTATCCAACTCAAAGAAGAGACGAGACAAGGACTGGAGCAAGCGTAGGCGACGCCCGCCATCTTTTGCCTGATTTGAAAAATCCTCAAAAACCAAGACTGGAGAAACTAATTTGTCCAGAAGCCGAAGCCATAACTTCCTGGGTAGTCAAGAGGGCTAAAAAATACCCTCCTTACCTGGTAATTAATTTCCATGAGGATGAGGACAAAAGTGGGAAAGACCCTTATATTTTTTTTAATGGAGAAAAAGGGGCGGATGATCCGGTGGCTAGAGAGGTTGTTAAAATTTTGCAAAAGAATGGATTTAGCCTTCAGATGAGCGGGAAAACGAGAGAAGGGGAGAGAATTGTCAATGGTACGGTTTCAAATCTTTTAGATAGTTCAATTGACGAACTTTTATCAGCCAAAAAAATTATTTTTGAAGGTAAAATTCAGCCTGGTCCTTCAGCCAAAAAAGTGGTCGTCCCAGAGACACGGGTTATTGGAATTCCTTTGGAAAAAAGAGTCAAGGCGCACGGAGAAATTCTTCGTTCTCTTCTTGAGCCGAGGATGGGACTTGAACCCACGACCTA
>CAYGWK010000015.1:0-5132 GCA_964353785.1 uncultured Gammaproteobacteria bacterium | reverse complement strand
GAGCGCTTCGTTGACATCGAAGAGGTCGTAGGTTCAAGTCCTACACAGTCCACCAAAGAAGAAAAAAAGGCCACAGGTTTCGACCAGAGGACGATCAGCTTCTGACTGACGAATCCTGTTCCGCCCACTGATTTTATGAAGAAAAATCTAGAAACCATGAGGCATTCGGCAAGCCACGTTTTAGCGGCAGCTGTTCTTAAACTTTATCCTGGAACAAAACTTGGGATTGGTCCAGCGATTGAGGAAGGTTTTTATTATGATTTTGAATTTGGGAAAGAAAAAATTTCTGAAGCAGACCTTGAAAAGATCACTGAAGAAATGGTAAAAATCATCAAAGCCAAGCATCCATTTAAAAAGGAAGAAGTCAGCCCCCAGCAAGCCAAAGAGATATTCAAAGAACAGCCCTACAAACTAGAATTAATTACTGATTTAGTCAATGAGGGTTTTAAGAAAGTTTCTCTTTACAAAACCGGCGATTTTGTCGACCTCTGCGCTGGTCCTCATATCTTGGATACCGGAAAAATCGGCTCTTTTAAACTTTTATCTTTAGCCGGCGCCTACTGGCGAGGAAGCGAAAAAAATCCCATGCTAACCAGAATTTATGGCACCTGTTTTCCTACTCAAAAAGAACTCAACGTCCATCTTCAAAATCTTAAAGAGGCAGAAGAAAGAGATCACCGTTTATTAGGAAAAAAGCTCGAACTTTTCAGTATCTCTGAAGAGGTAGGCGGAGGATTGCCAATTTGGCACCCAAAAGGGTCGATAATTCGGCAAATCATTGAAGATTTCTGGAAAAAAGAACACCAGGCTCGGGGATACGAGTATGTTTACTCGCCTCATATCGGTTCGATAAATCTTTGGAAGCGCTCCGGTCATTGGGATTTTTACAGGGAAAATATGTACGCCCCAATTGTAATTGAGAATCAGAAATTTTTATTAAAACCAATGAATTGTCCCTTCCATGTCCAAATCTACAAATCAAAAATCCGTTCTTATCGTGATCTTCCCCTAAGGCTTTGTGAGCTGGGAACAGTTTACCGTTTTGAGCGGGCTGGCGTTCTTCATGGACTTGTTCGGGTCCGAGGGTTTACTCAAGATGATGCCCATATTTTTTGCCGCCCTGACCAACTTGAAAAAGAAATCGTGGGGGTTTTAGATTTAACCCTTTTCATGCTTTCGACTTTCGGATTTAAAGATTATGAAATTGATCTTTCTGTCAGAGATCCCAAAAACAAAGAAAAGTATCTTGGCGCTGACAAAATCTGGCAAAAAGCAGAAAAAGCTCTTGAGGAAGCCTTAAAAAAGAAAAAACTAAAATTTCATCGAGCTGAGGGTGAGGCTATCTTTTATGGTCCAAAAATCGACATAAAACTTTTAGACTCGCTTGGCCGAGGCTGGCAAGGTCCGACAATCCAGGTAGACTTCAATTTTCCAGAAAAATTTAACCTTACTTTTATTAACCAAAAAGGAGAAAAAGAGTCAGTAGTTATGATTCACCGAACAGTTTTGGGTTCAATGGAACGATTTATTGGCACTTTAATTGAACAATATGCTGGGGCTTTCCCTGTCTGGCTTGCCCCAGTTCAGGCAGTGGTTATTCCAATTACTGACAAACAAGGCAAATATGGAAAAGAAGTTGCCGAAAAACTTAAAAAAGAGGAAATTCGAGCCGAACTTGATAACCGAGACGAAACAACCTCGGCTAAAATTCGCGATGCCGAACTTGAGAAAGTTCCTTATATGATTGTGGTTGGTGAAAAAGAAGTTAAAGCCAAAAATGTTTCAGTTCGGCAAAGAGGCGAAAAAGACCTTGGAAAAATGACCCTGGAAAAATTTTTAAACAAAATCAAAACCGAGATTGAAAACAAGAGTCTTTCTTGATATCATTTAGTAAACCGAAGGTGGCAGGAAAAAAGTTTTATAGAATTAATCAATACATAAGAGCTCCGAAATTAAGAGTAATTGACGAGGAGGGAAAGCAAGTCGGAGTTTTGAGTCTGGATGAGGCTCTGGAGAAGGCTCGAGAAAATATAGTTGACCTGGTTGAAATTGCTCCAACAGCTCAACCTCCGGTTGCTAAATTAATAGATTTTAAAAAATTCCTTTATCAAGAAGGAAAAAGAGAAAGGAAATCCAAAAAAGGAACAGGGGGAGAGGTAAAAGGTATAAGACTTTCACCCTTTATCGCCCAGGCAGATTTCGAATTTAGAGCAAAAAGAGCCGAAGAATTTTTAAAAGAAGGGAACAAAGTAAGAGTTGCTGTTCGATTTTTGGGAAGACACCTCGGCAAAAAAGAATTTGGCTATAAACTTTTGGGAAGATTTAAAGAGACGCTTTCAGAAATAAGTCGGCCAGAGGGAGAACCCAAATGGCTAGGAAGAGAATTGATTTTAACTCTAAGTCCAACTAAAGGAGAAAAAAATGTCGAAGAAAAAAATGAGAATCAGAAAATCAATCGCCCGCCGGTTTAAAATAACCAAAACCGGCAAGGTTTTGCGTCGTTCTTCTTTCGCTCGGCATCTTCGCTCAAAAAAAGGAAAATCTCGTTTAAGAAGGCTTAAAAAGATAAAAGTTTTTAAAGGTAAAACTGCTAAAAAAATAAAGAAATTGTTAGGAAAGTAAAATGCGAGTTAAAACTGGACCATACCGAAGGAGAAAACACAAAGAAATTTTGCGTCGAGCCAAAGGTTACCGGATGACTCGACACAGACTTCTAAAACCAGCTTCCGAGGCTGTTATTCATGCTGGCGAATATGCTTTTGCTGGCCGAAAACTGCGAAAAAGAGATTTTAGAAGGCTTTGGATAACCAGAATCAATGCCGGACTTTCCCAGTCGGGAATTTCCTACAGTCGATTCATTTCTGGTCTTAAAAAAGCCAAAATTGACCTTGACCGGAAAATCCTGGCCGATTTAGCCGTCTCCGACCCCCAAACTTTCAAAGCCATTATCGAAAAACTCAAAACCGCCTCTTGACAAACTTGAAATCTCTGTGGTATAAAATCTCTAATGCGAAGACCAACCAGTCCCTTCAGAGTGTCATTTAACTTTTGGACACTTAAAGAGTAAGGGGAGGTTGGTTTTGGCATTTTTTGGACTCCCCAAAGGGGAGTTTTTTAGTATATAATGGAAGCCAATGGAAGAAAAAATCTTAAATCTTAAAAATGAAGCCTTAGCCCAAATAGTCTCGGCCAAGACCGAAGAGGAACTGGAGAGTCTTCGACAGGCCTATCTTGGCAGAAAGGGGAAACTGACTTCAATAATCAAAGAAATTCCAAATCTTCCCCTTGAGAAAAGGGTTGACATCGGCAGGCTAGCCAATGATGCCAAAAAAGCAGTTGAAGAAGTTCTTCGACAAACTCAGGATAAACTCCAAATTACAAAAGTCTCCCCCAAAGAATGGATTGATATCACTTCTCCTGGAATAAAGCCAGAAAAAGGTCATCTCCACCCTCAAACTCAGGTTTTAGAAAAAATTTTAAATATCTTTAATTTTTTAGGCTATCAAGTCGCCCAAGGACCGGAGATTGAAACCGATTGGTATAACTTTGAAATTTTAAATATCCCGAAAGACCATCCTTCTCGAGATACAATGCAAACTCTTTACCTTGACAATGGTAAACTTTTGCGAACCCATACTTCAAGTATGCAAGGAAGGGTAATGGAAAAAGCCAAGCCTCCTTTTAGGGTTGTGGTTCCGGGAAAATGTTTTCGCTTCGAACAGGTTGATCCTTCTCATGGATTTGAATTCTGGCAAGTTGAAGGTTTTGCTGTTGATAAAAATATTACCCTTACAGATTTATTTGGAACAATCTCTTACGTCTTGAAAAAATTATTTGGCGAAAAGGCCATGCTTAAATTTGCTTGTACAAATTTTCCTTTTGTTGAACCGGGTGTTGATACTTATATGAAGTGTACAGTTTGTCAAGGAAAAGGCTGTTCTTTTTGTAAAAATTTGGGCTGGAGTGAAATTATGCCTGCGGGAATGATCCATCCTAGCGTGCTTGAGAAATCTGGAATTGATCCCCAAAAATATAGCGGTTTTGCTTTTGCTATTGGTCTATCCCGAATTGTTAACCTAATGTATAAAATGAATGACCTAAGACTTTTAACTTTGCCTGATTTAAGAATACTCAATCAATTCTAATGTTAGTCCCACTTTCTTGGCTTAAAGAATATATAGAGACAGATTTGCCAGTTAAAAAACTGGCAGATCGGCTTACGGAAGTTGGTTTTTCAGTTGAAGTGATTAAAAAAGTCGAAAATGATGAAATTTTAGAAATTGAGGTAACCCCAAACCGACCAGATTGCCTTTCGATTTCAGGAATCGCCCGCGAGGTTGGAGCCATCACTGGCAATAAAGTAAAAATTCCAAAAGCCGAAATTCCTAAAGCAAAAGGGAAACTTGAAATTGAGATAGTCAACGATTTCAAACTTTGTCCAAGGTATACTGCCCTGATTATTGATGGAATTCAGATTAAACCTTCTCCTCCTTTTATCCAGAAGAGGCTAAAAAAAATTGGTCTTCGGCCAATAAACAATTTAGTTGATATCACAAATTATGTGATGTTTGAAACCGGAAATCCCCTCCATGCCTTTGACTACGATAAAATAACCCCCAAAAAACTCACCACCCAAAAATCAAAAGGTGGCGAGAAATTTGAAAGTGTGGATGGAATCTCTTATGTTTTACCAAAGGACGCTATAATAATTAAAGATTCCGAAGACCGAGTAATTGACCTTTGCGGCTTAAAAGGGGGGTCAAATACCGGAATCTCTGAACAGACTAACACTCTCTTTCTTCATGCTCCAGTCTATAATCCTGTTTTAATTAGAAGGGCTTCCCAGGCGCTTTCTCTTCGTTCTGATGCCTCGGCTATTTTTGAAAGGGGAGCAAACCCCGGAGGAACGCTTAATACTTTAAAACGGGCCGCAAGTTTAATTCTGAAATACGCTGGCGGAGAAATTACCTCAGAAATAATTGACCTGAAAAAAGAAAAACTTGAGTCTTGGACGATTAAACTTCGCCACCCGAGGCTTGAGAAAATTCTGGGAATAAAAATCAATCCTACAAAGGTCAAAGAAATTCTTGAATCTTTGGGAATGGAATCAAAACTCAAAACTCAAAACTCAG
>CAYGWK010000014.1:0-7989 GCA_964353785.1 uncultured Gammaproteobacteria bacterium | reverse complement strand
TAGTCAAAACCTCTTCTGAACTTGAAAAGAGATATCCAACCATGGAAATTTTGGCTTACCAAACATTAGGGACAGTTATAACAGGTAAAGAGGTTACTTTGCGAGATAAAATTAACGAACAAATCTCCAAAACAGAATCAAAAATTAACCAGATTAAAGAGGCTGGCGAGGATACAACTACTTTGGAACGCTGGTTAATTCAAGCCAAAGAAAAAATAAAAAGATCAGAAGAAAAGGAAAAAGAGGCCCAAAATTTGCTTTCAGGTCTCAAAACAACAGATAAAAATAAAATCCAGACTTGGAATAAAGCCCAAAAAGCCTTTGAAGAAGAAAATCAGTATCTAAAAGAGGCAGTTTCCTATTTAAAAGAAATTATCAGGGAAATTAAAAGTGAATAAGCAGAGCTTGTTGCTGAGCAATAAAGCAAAAATACCGAAAATTTTAATGTTGTCCTTGCCAATCATAATTTTGGTTTTGGTTATATTTTTATTTGCCAGAATCCAAAAGCAGCTACCAACCACTACTACTGGTGGGGAAGTTCCTACTCCGACACCAACCCCAGAGGTTTTTGTTCCTTCCAAATGGGCAGGGGATGAGGAGGTCTTGGGTATTGAATCAAATATTTTGAATTTGGAAAAAGATTTAGAAAGTGTTGATTTAAAAGAACTTCAGCTTCTTCCTCTATCTCTAGATATGGAAGTGAAATTTTAATTCTTGACTTTTCGGGTATTCTTCGGCTAAAATATCTTTATGGAAAATTCCTTTGCTCCCCTGGCAGATAAAGTTCGGCCGAAAGCCTTAAAAGAATTTGTTGGACAGAAACATTTGGTCGGCAAAAACGGAGTCCTGCGAAAGTTAATTGAAAGCGATCAGCTAGTTTCAATTATTTTCTGGGGTCCACCAGGTTCGGGGAAAACCACTTTGGCTCATATTATCGCCAATACCACCAAAAGTCATTTTTTTCATTATTCGGCCGTCACCACTACCCTAGATGATGTTAGAAAAGTAGTTTCTGAAGCCAAAGAGCGACTTTCTGCCTACAATCAAAGAACAATCTTGTTTCTAGATGAAATTCACCGTTTTAATAAGGCTCAACAAGATGCCTTCTTACCTCATGTAGAAAAAGGAACAATTGTTTTAATTGGCGCCACCACGGAAAACCCCTCATTTGAAGTCATCAGTCCGCTTCTTTCCAGGTGTCGAGTTTTTGTTTTAAACCAATTAAGCCCTGAAGAACTCAAAAGTATTGCCAAAAGAGGACTTAAAGAGTTAAATCTTAAAATTAAACCCGATGCTTTAGATTTTCTAATTCAATCTTCAAATGGCGATGCCAGAGTAGTCTTAAACGCTTTGGAAATTTCCCAATCTCTAATCTCTTCAAAATCTCCAATTACCCTGGAAATTATTCAGGAGGCTCTTCAGCGAAAATCTTTGCTTTATGATAGAGCTGGGGAAGAGCATTACAACACAATCTCAGCCTTTATAAAAAGTATGCGGGCTTCAGATGTTGATGCCGCCTTATATTATCTTGCCCGAATGGTTGAGGCTGGAGAAGACCCTCTGTTTATCGCCAGAAGAATGGTTATATTTGCCAGCGAGGACATTGGTATGGCCCAACCAACCGCTTTGGTGGTTGCCAACGAGGTTTTTAAGGCTTGTGAAGAAATCGGTTACCCTGAATGCGCCATCAATCTTGCCCACGGAACAGTTTATTTGGCCAAAGCCCCGAAAGATAGAAGCGCCTATAATGGCTTACGAGAAGCCCAAGAAGATGTTAAAAAACACGGTAATCTTCCAATTCCTCTAGAAATCCTCAACGCCCCAACTAAATTAATGAAGGATTTAGGCTATGGCAAAGGCTACGAACCTTATCCTGGAAAAGACAAATCTTTGTTGCCAAAGAAACTAAAAGGAAAGAAATATTATCAAAAATGAAAAAACTTATCATCTTAAGCCAAAAATGGTCAACGGAAATTTTTCCCAAATCTCCATTTAATTTTGATGGTTCCATTTATCACCCTGCTCATTTTCCGACGCCAACTGAAGAATACCAACCTGGTAAATGGTGGCAGACAATGCGTTTCCAAGGAATACTACTGGGAATAAAAATGGAAAACCAGGGAACAACCACCAAGCCAAAAATTAAATTAACAGTCTATTCTCAAGAACAACTAACTGAAGTGTTTAAGAAAAATTTAGTTGAAGAAATAAAATATCGCTTTGAGTTGAACCTAGATCTTTCTGACTTCAATAAAAATTTTAAAAACGACAAAATCCTTGGTCCTGTTTTGAAAAGATGGTTAGGGCGGCGCTCAAAATGTGGCTATTCACTTTATGAATCTTTAATGATTTATATTGTTCTTCAAAACGCCACGGTGCGGCGGACAATTCAGATGATGAATACTCTTTTAGAAAAGTGTGGAGAAAAAGTCTCGTTTGATAATAAAGAATTTTGGGTTTTCTGGTCCCCTGAGAAGATGGCCAGAGCCTCAGAAGAAGAACTTAGAGGCCTAAAGGTTGGTTACCGGGCCAAATCACTTAAAAGAATCTCTGAAAGTTTTGCTCAAGAAAAATTTGATGAAGAAGAGCTTCGCAAAAAATCTCCAGAAGAACAAAAACAAGAACTTATTAAACTCTACGGAATTGGCCCTAATTCAGCCAGTTACATGCTCTTTGAAGTTTTCCATAATCATGAAATTTTTGATGTTTTACCTCCTTGGGAACAAAAAATCTATTCCAGGCTTTTGTATAATAAAGAGCTTGTTCCAGCCCAAAAAATACTTGCAGATATCGAAAAAAGGTGGGGAAGATGGAAAAGATTGGCCGCAGATTATGTCTGGCACGATCTTTTCTGGCGCCACCAGAAAAAACCAATTTCTTGGCTTGAAAGGGAGATAAGACTTTAATGGATAGAGAAACTTTTGAAAAACTAGTTAAAGAAGCCTTAAACCAACTTCCAGGAGAATTTCAAGAGAAACTGGAAAATGTGGCGGTGGTGGTTGAAGATTGGCCGACGGAGGAGCAGTTGGCTTCAGTTGGTATCAGGCCACCAGGGACGCTTTTTGGGCTTTATCACGGCGTACCTAAAACCAAAAGGGGAAGTTATTATTCAGCCTTGCCAGATAAAATCAGTATTTTTGCGGGCCCAATTTTAGCCACAGGCACTAATCCAGAAGCAGTCAAAGAACGGGTCAAGCAAGTCGTCCGCCACGAAATCGCTCATCATTTCGGCTTTAGTGAAGAAAAAGTTAGGAAAGCAGAAAGTCACTAAAAAATGAAACTTAAAATTCGGGAAATTCGGGCAAAGTCTATTCTTAATCCTTCAAAACTAGGCTGTGATTATGCCATTAATCCCTACAATGGCTGTGCTTTTGGTTGTGCTTATTGTTATGCCACTTTCATGAGCCGGATGGGGCACCAGGACGAGAATTGGGGAGAGTGGGTTGATGTCAAGATTAATGCGCCAGAGTTACTGGCCAAAGAAATAAATCAGAAAAAACCTGGCTCAATTTTTTTCAGTTCCGTGACTGACCCCTATCAGGGAATTGAAACAAAATACCAGTTAACTAGAAAGTGTCTGAAAATTTTGGCAGATGCCAAATATCCGGCGCCGATCTCTATCTTGACTAAGTCACCGCTGGTTACACGAGATATTGACCTATTTAAGCGTCTTGACTGCGAAGTAGGGTTGACTGTAACCTCGATGGGAGACCCAATCACCAAACTTTTGGAAACAAACGCTCCAGTCCACTTGGCCCGAATTCGTGCCTTAAAAGAACTTAACCAGGCGGGAATAAAAACTTATGCTTTTGTTGGTCCTCTCCTGCCTCATTTAGCAGAAAAACCAAAAGATTTAGAAAAATTATTTAAAACTTTAAAACAGAGTGGAGTAGAGGATATTTGGGTTGAGCATATCAACCTCTCGCCTTATATTAAAAAACGTCTTTATTTATTTATCCTTAAAAATTTACCTGAAGAACTGGTAAAATTTAAGATGGCAGAAGACCCAAAATATCAGGAAAAACTAACAAAGTTGGTTGGCGAACTTTTATCTAAAATTAAATTTAAATCTCAAAAAATAATCACTCATGACTAAATCTTTCACTGTCTCAAGTTCCAGGCGTCAAGAACTGATAGACATCACCGAAGAAGTTGAGAAGGCAGTCTCTGAGAGCAAAACTAAAGAGGGGATTTGTTTAGTTTTTGTTCCCCATTCAACTGCTGCTTTAGTTCTAACTGAAAATGAGGAGGGACTCAAAAGAGACTGGATTCAGGTTTTACAAAAATTAGTTTCTGACTTTGATTTTGAACACAACCGAATTGATGATAATGCCGATTCTCATATTTTAGCGGGAATTTTAGGGCAGGGAAGGGTGTTGCCAATCGAAAATGGCAGTCTTCAAAGAGGAACCTGGCAACAAATCTTTTTAGTTGAACTTGACGGGCCAAGAGAAAGAAAAATAATTGTCAAAATTCTTAAATGAGAACCGGCACTGCCAACTTACCGCTTCACTACGGCTCAACTCCTGCCTGGCTTTTTGAGATGATGACAAAGCTGGCGCGAGAAATAACCTTGGCCATCGTTTCCTTGCAGGGAGTAGACCAATTTTTAATCAGGCTTTCCGATCCAGCCTGGTTTCAGTCTTTTGGTTGTGTTTTGGGTTTTGATTGGCATTCTTCAGGATTAACCACCACCACCTGCGGCGCCTTAAAAGAAGGCTTAAAACCGCTTCAAAAAGATTTAGGTTTTTTTATCTGCGGCGGCAAAGGCAGAACCTCCCGAAAAACTCCTGAAGAAATCGAAAGAATAGGCGAGTGGTATCATGTAACGTTACATGATACCAACAATTTGATTTATGCTAGCCGGATGGCAGCAAAAGTTGATAATAATGCTCTTCAGGATGGCTATCAACTTTACCACCACACCTTCTTTTTTACTCCCAAAGGCAAATGGACGGTGATTCAACAAGGGATGTCCCTCGGCAAGCTCGGGATAAAAACAGGCTGGGCTCGGCGCTATCATTGGTTATCTGATAATGTTTCCGATTTTGTTTGCGAGCCTCATACAGCAATTGCTTCAGAAACCAGAGGAACTGTTATGAACCTGGTTGCTCGGGAATCAGATAAAGCAAGAAAGGTTACTGCCAAGCAAGCTTGCGAAAAACCGGAAAAAACTATTAAAGAAATTAAGAAATTAAGAAATTTGAAACTGGATCCTCACCATGAAGTCTTAATCTCTGATATCAATCCAGAGAACCTGGAAAAAATTTTCTTGTCAACTTACCAAAATCAGCCAGAAAATTTTGAAAAGCTGCTGGGAATGAAAGGGGTTGGACCAAAAACAATCCGGGCTTTGGCTTTAATTTCCGAACTTATCTATAAAATCCCTTATTCAATCCGCGACCCAGCTAAATATTCTTTCGCCCATGGCGGAAAAGATGGTACTCCATATCCAGTTGACCAAAAAACTTATGAACAATCAATCTCAATCTTAGCCCAGGCAATTAAAAGAGCCAACCTTGGCTATTACGAAAAACTCCACGCCCTCCGTCGTTTGTGCTAAAATATACCTCTGGTATGGCAAGATTTCAAAAAGATAAAGAAAAATTAGGTTTTCGGACTCCCGAGCATTTTCGGGAGAAATTTTCTGTCCCCAAAGCCCCTGTTAAACAAAAAATTCGCTTTACCCAACATAAAGGTTAACTATGACAAAATCTATTTTGGCAAAAACCGCTACTGGCGAAGTTCAGTTAACCATTACTATTCCTGCTTCCGAAGTCAAAAGTGCCTATGATAAGGCTTTTGAAGAAATTGCCAAAGAGTTAGAACTTCCAGGCTTCAGGAAAGGAAAAGCCCCAAAAAAACTCGTTGAAGAAAAAATTGATAAATCAAAAGTCTATGAAAGAGTACTTCAGACTCTTGTGCCCCAGGCCTATATCGAGGCGGTCAAAGAACACAATTTAAAACCGATTCTCTCCCCAAAAGTTGAACTTTTAAAAGCCAAAGAAGGGGAAGATTGGGAAATTCGAGCCACCACCTGTGAAGCACCCGAGGTATCTTTAGGAAACTATAAAGATGAAATTCGAAAATCTTTGGCGCCAACTAAAATCTGGACTCCTGCAACACAGAAGTCACAGAAATCCACCGAGATTACCGAGGACGAAAAAACCCAAAAAGCAATTCAGAAATTATTGGAAATTGTTAAAGTCGATCTCCCAGAAATGCTGGTCGAGGATGAAGTTAGCCGTACCCTTGCCAATTTAATTAATCAAACTAACACTTTGGGCTTAACAATTGATCAATATCTTTCCTCTATTGGAAAAACTGCCCAAAGCTTACGAGCGGAATATAAAGAAAAAATTGTTGGCCAGTTAAAACTTCAATTTGCCCTGGATGAAATTGCCGAAAAAGAAAAAATTGAGGTTTCTGATAAAGAAGCAGATGATTTGATAAAAGCAACTGGAGACGAAAAATTGAAACAAAATCTCAATGAACCATTTCAGAAAGAATACTTAAAAGGAATTCTAAGAAGAAGAAAATCGCTTGACTTTCTTGTCAAACTTTGATATTTTTGTTGGGATGACTCCAAAAGGACAGAGCATAAAATCAAAAACCCTGCCAAAAGACTTAATCGAGGCTTTGCGTGACTTGGGTACAGGTCTTGGCACAGACGTTCAAGAACAAACTGGAATTAGGCCAAGGAAAACCGAACCAAGCCCTTTTGAAAACCGAGAATTTGAAGAGATATTCGGTCGCCGCCTGCAGCGGACAGAGGTGGTCAGAAGACAGGAAAAACTGGTTTTCTCAGCCAAAGAACAGGAAACTAAAGCCAAAGTGGCTACCCTTCAAGAAGAGGTCAAAAAACTTGCTTCGGCCACTAAAAATTTAACTAAAGAAGTAGAAATTGCCGCCGCCGAGACACCGGTTCAACCAGGTGTCTATCACGAAAGTTTCTTTGAAAAACTAATTTCATTTGTTAAGTCTTTAACTGAAAAAATTGAAAATGCTTCGGTTTGGCTGGCAGCCTGGAATTCTAGGGCAAAAAAACGTCCCTTTTATTGGGCTCAAGTTAAAAAATCTGGCACCAAGTTTATGCTCTCGGGCGAACGCTACATGGCCACCCAGGCTGGATAAATACTATAAAGCATGCAGCAACGAAACCACGAAGCAGAAGACGGTATTACCAATACAAACACAGAGGACGAAATTCCTACTCTTGGTCAGTTTCTCGCCCAATGCCGAAAAATGACAGGAATGAACCGCGAGGAAGCAGCTAAGATAATTGGCATCTCATCAGTATATCTTTATAGACTCGAAAGTGATCAGACCAAAAGACCATCGTTAATGACAGTGGCTCGTATTGCGCAAACATACGGCTTAAACGTCGAACTCTTGGGGCAATTGCAAGCATATCATGAAGAAATCCAGGTGATTAAAAAAATCCAAGCCCTAGAAGGAAAATCACCTCTTAAATTGGTGGGAATAGATTTAACTGAATTACCTCCTGGAGCACAACAACTCTACCTAAGACTATTAACCCATCTCGTTCCTTCTTAATTGAAAATCGTTTTTCTTTCTTGTAAAATAAGCCTACGGGCGGATAGCTCAGTTGGTTAGCCTCCGGCCCTTCGGGCCGAAGGCCCGGAGGGAGCGTTCGTTGACATCGAAATGTTTTATGTGTATTTGCTACAAAGCTTAAAGGATAATAATTTCTATATTGGGCAAACTCAAGATATAAAGAAAAGACTTATAAAACATAATTCTGGTAAAATAAAGTCAACTAAAGGCAGAAAACCATTTAAATTAATAGGATACGAAACTTATAATAATAGAGATCAGGCGCGTTGGAGAGAATTTAACTTAAAAAAGAATAGTAATCTCAGGTTAAAGTTTATTGAAAGCTTAACTAAAAATGGACTGTTAGCTCAGAGGAAGAGCGCTTCGTTGACATCGAAGAGGTCGTAGGTTCAAGTCCTACACAGTCCACCA
>CAYGWK010000013.1:0-8601 GCA_964353785.1 uncultured Gammaproteobacteria bacterium | reverse complement strand
TTTTTCTTCTTATCTCTTTTCCATTGGAAAAAAGAGAGAGAAAAGAAGGTTTTTAGAGGAATAGTTTTATTTTTAGTTGTGGCTACCTTTACGGCTTCGGCGGCTTTCTTGCCTATCTATCGCTATCTTCACCCGGTCGTGCCATTTGTTTATTTATTGGCGGTTGAAATGCTGGTTTGGATTTTAGGAAAAATGTTCAAAAAACAGAATCTGGTTTGGTTGACGGCAATTCTTTTAGTTTTAGTCTTCATTGGCGGGCAGACTATTGGCAAGATTTTTTTGGATTCCCGTTTTATTCGTGCCCATACAAATCAGGGAAGACCACCAGTTTATGTTAAACTTTCCTGGATTTTGAAAAAAGCTACTAAACCTGATGATTTAGTTATCACCAATCTTGATACCTGGGGCTCTTGGTATGGAGAAAGAAAAACCATCTGGTTTCCTCTAGAGCCAGCCCAGTTGGTTCCAGAACCGGGTAAAGATTTAAAAGTAGACGCCATTTTCCTTACTTCTTATAAAATGGATGATGAGAATTACTATATGGGAGAGTCTTGGCGAAAGATTTTTTATTATCCAGAAAATCTTGAAGATACATTCTTTGCCAAAAATTTTAAGTTAGCCGAAAAATTTGAGATTAACCCCGATGAAACTTACGAAAGGGAAGGAGCCACCGCTGTTTTGCTAATCCGAAAGTGAAAAAATATATTTCTCATCTTTACGCTTTAGCTTTATCCCAAACTGCCCGGAGTACCTATCTGACCACCTTTGGGGCAGGATTGAATGCCTTTTTGGGTTTTATATTCACGATAGTGGTTGCTCGCTCAATTTCTCCCGCTAACTTTGGTCTTTTTTCGGTGGTGATGAACTTACTAGTAATTCTTTTTGTTATCTGCGACATTGGATTATCTTCCTCGATACTTCGTTTCCTTCCTCAAGCAATCAGAGAAGGGAAGAAAGAAAGAGCCGGAGAAGTGATTAAACTTTCTTTTCTAGCAACGCTTTTAATTAGCGGTTTATTAGCAATTCTTTTGGCTGCTTTTTCTGAACCTATCGCTAATCTAGTTTTTGCCAAAAGTGAACTTGCCTTGCCATTGACGATTGTCTCAGTTTCTCTTTTAGGGATTAGTCTTAGTTATCTTTTTGTGTCCGTTTTACAGGGTCAACAGCGATTTCTTTTTGGTGTCATTACCGAAACTTCGGTTGTTTTTCTTAAAGTTTTAGTAACTCTTGGGCTTTTACTTTCGGGAAGATTAAATCTTATCTCTGTCTTAGTAGTTTATTCTTTAACCTCTTTCACCGGTTTGATTTTAGGACTTTTGTTTATTCGCCCAGACTTTTTATTTGCCAAAATCAATCTTAAACTGGCAAAAACTCTTTTTGGTTTTGGTATCTGGATAGCCATAGCGCGGATTGCCAATGTTCTTTCGGGCAAGATTGATACCTTGATGTTGGTGAGATACGTTGAGGCGGCCCAGGTTGGTTTTTATGCTGCCGCCCAAAGAATGACATTTATTTTTCCAGTTATGGTTAGTGGAATGACAATTGTTTTATCACCAAAATTTGCCTCATTTAAAACTACCCTTGAAGCGAAACCCTTTATGAAAAAATCAAGTCTTTTAATCAGCAGTCTTTTTTTACCAGTCGTTCTTCTTTTTTTTCTGGCTCCCTGGATAACGGTTTGGATTTATGGTCAGGTTTACCAACCCTCAATTTATATTTTTCGCTGGTTACTTCTTTCATCCTCATTTTTTATTGCCTCGACAATTCCGATAACAATTATCATTTATTTTCTGGGACAATCTCGTTTTTTTGCTATTATTTCTATTCTTCAACTTCTTATAATCTTCTTTGCCAATCTAATTTTGATCCCTAAGTTGGGAGTGATTGGTCCGGCTATTTCTTTAGCTATTGCTTACGGGGTGGTTTTTCTTATTAGTCTGTTTTTTGTTTTTCGAAAATTTAAAGAAAAATGAAAAAGAAAATAATTTGGGGACATTGTTTAGTCCGCAACGAAGAGCGCTGGATCTGGTATGCTTTAAATTCGGTGGTTGATTATCTAGATAAAATTCTTGTTTGGGATACCGGTTCAACTGATAAGACAGTTCAAATAATTAAACTGATTAAAAACCCCAAAATTTCTTTCCGGGAATATGGTCCGGTTAGCCCAGAAACTTTTGCTCGCGCCCGCCAAGAAATGCTCAAACATACCAAGGCGGATTGGTTATTTTTAATTGATGGCGACGAGATTTGGACAAAAGAGGGGATTTCGGCAGTTGTCAAAGCCGTCCAGGAAGAGAAAGATGAGTTTGAGTCGATTGTGGTAAAAACCATAAATTTTGTCGGTGATGTTTATCATTATCAAGAAGAAGCGGCGGGGAGGTATGAAATTGCTGGAAGAAAAGGACATTATAATTTACGGGCGATGGATCTAAAAATTCCCGGACTTCATGCTGCTTTACCTCACGGGCAACAGGGGTACTTCGACGTAGATGGTAAACCAATTCAGGAACGAGATTCAAAGAAGATTTTATTTTTGCCAGTTTCATATTTCCATGCAACTTATCTTCCTCGCTCTTCAAAAGACTTCGAGGTTCCTCTTCGAGCAAAAAAAAGAAAATATGAGTTAGGGACTCCTTTGTCAAAAACGACCAAATACCCTGAGGTTTTTAATCTTAAACGATCCAAAATTGTTCCCAGTCCCTGGATAAAAATGGACAAATCAGAATGGTTAAGATCGGCTGTCCAGACACCCTTTAAAAGGTTAAAGCGAAAATTATGGATTTAAAAAAACAAGAGATTGAAGATTATTATAGAGAGCATCTTACTTCTGATTACAAACCCGCTTTTTATCAACCAAGATATCAGAGGATTTTAGAATTTTTAAAAGATGAAAAAAAATCAACCAAAATTTTAGACATCGGCTGCGGAGCAGGGGATTTGCTTTTGACGCTAAAAGAAGCCGGATTTAAAAATACCGAAGGTTTAGATTATAGTATTCAAGCAAAAAATTTTGCTGAAAAAAGAGGATTGGAAGTTACTCTTTGCGATTTTGAAAAAGAAACGCCCCCATTTAAAGAAAAGTTTGATGCAGTTATTTGTGGAGATATTTTAGAGCATGTCTTTGAGCCTGGATTTTTTCTCGGTAAGGTTAAGCAATTATTGAAGCAAAATGGTTGGCTCATAATTTCTGTGCCAAATGCTGGTTGGTATCTCAATGGTTTACTTTTGACTTTTTTTCCTCAACTTTTGCGTTTGAGTCCGGCCTTTGGGGTTTGGACCCATGTCAACCAATTTACTGTTTATACCCTAGGAAAACTTCTAACGCGGTCAGGTTTCAAAATTGAAAGGATGGCGGGTGTCTCCTTTATCCAAACACCGGCGGAAAAGGAAACCCTGTTCCGAAAATTTATTAAAAGGATGGGTAAGTTGCCAATTAAATTTACGGATTTATTTTCCAATCTTTATCCACCCATTTTTTCATCTCATCTGATAATATTAGCTATTAAGAAATGAGAAATAAAAAACTCTTGATTCTTTTGGTATTCCTTATTCACCTGTTTCTCTTGATTAACCTGCGTTTCACCGCTTGGCCGGAGATGATTTTATGGCCTTATTTTATTTTGAAAGGGCTTTTGCCATATCGGGATATTGCCATAGCTCATAATCCACTTTTAATTTTTGACTTAGCAATTTTTTACAAGATTTTTGGGATTTCTCTTTTTAATTTAAAAATTTATACCTGGGTCTTAATTCTTCTGACTGATTTACTTGTTTACTGGGTAGCCAGAAAAATAACAGGCAGCAGGAAACAAGCATTGCTATCTTTGGCTTTTTATGTTCTCTGGCAACCATATTTTGAAGGGAACGGAGTTTGGTTTGATTTGGCCCTGGCGCCACTGGCGCTTTTGATTTTTTATTTCCTCTGGCAAAAAGATTATTTCTGGTCAGGTGTCTTTTTCGGCCTCGCCTTTTTAGTCAAACAAACTGCTTTCTGGTTTATTTTTCCGATTGGATTTACTTTCTGGTTTCTCAAAAAACTAAAACCCCAATCTCTTACTCGGTTTCTTCTCGGTTTCGTTATCCCAGTGTCAGGATTCTTACTGTATCTTGGGATAGCAGGAATCTGGCAGGAGTTTTATTTCTGGGCGATTCGTTTTGGAATAGGGTATTTACCTGGCGCGCCCGGACAACTTCAACTACCGACTCTCAAGCAGTCTTTGGCCCTTGGTATTCCTTTTGCCATGGTTTTACCAGCGCTGGGGTCAAAAAACAAAGTTTTGCTACTAATGATTATTTGGTGTTTTTTTGCCTCATTGGGAATTTTTCCTCGTTGGGGCTATTTCCATTTCCAACCAGCCCTACCATTTCTAGCTATAATTTCTGGGATGTTTATATCATATATTAATATATCGTATAAAAAGATTGGTTGGATATTTTTCTTTGGTTTAGTAATTTTAGGAACAGTTTATCTTCAGCAGAGATTTTATCGTTTAAACTGGCAAAAACCAGATAGGTTTTTTGAAAAGGAAACTTTAGAAGCAGCTGCTTGGCTTAGGCAAAAAGCAAATCCTGGAGAAAAGATTTTCATTCTCAATTCTTGGGACCACTTATATGCTTTATCTAACACCCTTCCAGCAGTTTCTCCTTGGGTACCCACCCTTCCTTGGTATATGGATTATTCAGGAATTCAGGAAGAAATTACTGCTGATTTAGAAAAAGAAAAACCGAAACTTGTTATTTTTGAGCCTTATAAAGAAAAAGGTTTGGGTTCATACAGACCTGAAAAAATTGATAAATTTTTGCAAGAGGGTTATCTAAACACTAAAATAATTGCTGGTAGGTTTTGGATTTTGGAGCCAAAGTGAAAATTGCCTTTTTAACCTTATATTCAGGCTTTGTCAATCGAGGAGTAGAGACTTTTGTCAAAGAGGTTGCCGGTCGTTTAGCCAAAAAACATGAGGTGGTGGTTTTTCAGGCTGGACCATCTAAAGGAGACGAGAAATATAAGGTGGTTCGAGTAAAAATTCTCCTTGACTGGACCCAAAAAGATGCTTCGGGAACTCTTAAAAGAAAATTTTTTGTTGACTATTGGAGCCGGACAACATTAAGATTCGTCTTGAAAATTTTGCTAGCACTTTGGCAAGGAAAATTTGAGGTTATTATTCCTACCGACGGAGGTTGGGAGACACTGATTTGTCGGATTTTAACCTTGTTACAAAGAAAAAAGATGATAATCTCTGGTCAGTCTGGTCCTGGGTATGATGACCGCTGGAATCTTTTCTGGTGTCCTAATACGTTTGTTGCTCTGACCTCTCAGGCTGAGAAATGGGCTGAAAGAGCATGTTTTAGGGTAAAAGTGGTTATGATTCCTAATGGAGTAGACCTTGAAAAATTTACTCCCACCATTAGACCAAAACAAATAGATTTGCTAAAACCAATTATTCTTTGCGCCTCGGCTTTGACTTCCTCAAAGCGAATTGACTTAGCGATTAAAGCAGTGGCTAAATTAGAAAATGCCAGCCTTTTGGTTTTGGGTGAGGGAGATTTAAAAGATGAACTAGAAAAATTGGGCAAAAAATTACTGGGAAAAAGATTTCTTTTAACAAGTGCAAAACACGAAGAGATGCCCCATTTTTACACTGCCGCTGATTTATTTACTATGGTTTCGGTTCCTTGGGAAGCGTTTGGGATTGTCTATGTTGAAGCGATGGCTTCCGGTTTGCCGGTGGTCGCCACCGAAACCGAAGCCCGGCGAGAAATTATTGGAGAGGCAGGATTATTGGTAGATCCAACCGATATTGATGAATACGCAAATACTCTCCAGGAAGCCTTAAAGACCAACTGGAATGATAAACCTCGTCAACAGGCCCAAAAATTCTCCTGGGATAAAATTGCCCAAGAGTACGAAAAGGCGATGTTAGATGTGGTAAAATAGCCTCATGAGGCTTCATTTGGTTTCGGATGAGAAACAAAGTTCTGACAGGCCAAAGTTGGGGTTAGGATATCTTTCTTCTTATCTTAAAAAGAATCTTTCCGGAATAGAACTTTCACTTTCGTTTGCTTCTGACGATGTACTTTCTGATATTCAAAAAATCAAACCCGATATTGTTGGTTTTTCCTCAATGACTCATAAATTCAATGAACAGATTCAAAAAGCAAAAGAGGTTAAAGAAAAATTCGATTTACCAATTATTATTGGTGGAGTTCACATTTCTCTGGTACCTCAGGCCTTACCAAAATGGATTGACGTCGGGATAATCTCTGAAGGGGAAGAGGTATTACTCAGGCTTCTTAAAAATTTTTCTAAAACTGGAGAACTTAAGAATCCAGAAATTCCTGGACTAGTTTTTTGGGAAAAGAAAAAATTAATCACCACTGGTCTAGCCTTTTTGGTTGAACCAATTGATAAAATTCCCTCGCCGGATTGGGATTTTTTGAAAGTGGGCAAAAAAGGACCAGGACATATAATGACCTCAAGGGGCTGTCCTTTTAATTGCCGTTTTTGTGAAGCAGGAAAGTTTTGGAAAAAATATCGGACTCATTCGCCAGAATACGTGGTTTCAGAAATCGAAACAATTCATAAAAAATATGACAGAGATGAATTGGTAATCATGGACGATTTATTTTTTATTTACAAGGAAAGACTTGAGAAGATTGCTAATCTTTTGGAAAAGAAAAAGTTAAATAAAAAAATGAGATTTGAAGTCATTGGTCGGGCGGATTTATTTACTGAAGAAATTGCCAAAATCCTGAAAAAAATGGGAGTTTTTGCTATCTCTTTTGGCATGGAATCAGGTTCAGAAAAAATTCTTTGTTATTTGAAAAATAAAACAGTAACTTTGGAACAAATAAGAAAAGCAGTCTCTTTAGCCAAGAAATACAAAATGCAGGTTTTGGGGACTTTTATGGTTGGGTCTCCAGGGGAGACCGAAAAAGACGTAAGAAAAACTATTGAGTTTATCAAAGAACTTGATTTGGATCAGGTTGGGGTAAATGTGACCACGCCTTTCCCAGGAACCCAACTTTGGGAAGTAGCCAAGAAAAAGGGGTTAGTCAAAGATGATAAATGGGATGACAAACTTTGGGGAATGAGAGATGTAAATGAGAAAAATATTAACAAAAAAATTTTGTTAACAGATATCCCAAAACATAAATTTTTAAAATTGACAAACGAAATGTTTGCCTTACAAAACTGGACTCATCGTCGACGGAGAAATCAACAATTATTTAGAGAGTTTACGAAGACTAAAAAGCCAGTTCAATTAATTAAATTCCTGCTACACTCTCTGAAAAGACCCAAAGAAGCAGTGTATAATTTAAGACATGGTTATTTCCGCCGTTATTAATACTTACAACGAAGCCGAAAAACTAAAAGACTGTCTTGGGTCCATCGAAGACTGGGTGGACGAGATAGTCGTTGTTGATATGGGCTCAAAAGATGAAACCCTGGAAGTGGCTAAAAAATTTGGCGCCAAAATCCTAGAGCATAAACTTGTTCCCTACGTAGAATTGATTAGAAACTGGGGTGTAGAGAAGGCGGCAGGAGATTGGATTTTGGTTCTTGACCCAGATGAAAGAATCCCCAAAGATTTGGCTCAAAAACTTCAACAAATTGCCGCGCAAGGAAAATTTGAGGCAGTTTCAATTTCCCGAAAAAATATTATTTTTGGTAAATGGATTCATCATACCAATTGGTGGCCAGATTATCACATCCGTTTTTTTAAGAAAGGAAAGGTTTCCTGGAGTGGAAAAATCCACCAATATCCTGAAGTTAAAGGAAAAATTTTGAAATTGTCACCAAAAGAAGAGTTGGCAATTGAACACTTAAACTATGATTCGGTCAGTCAATTTTTAGAGAGGCAAAATCGATATTCAGAAATTTCTGCTCAAAACAGAATTGAAGAAGGCGAGAGGTTTTCCTGGAAGAACTTTCTCTGGAAACCGAAAAGAGTATTTTTACAAAGATATCTAAGACACGCTGGATTTTTGGATGGATTTTACGGATTTGCTCTTTCTTTTCTAGCATCATTTTCGCAACTTTCTGAGGAAGTAAAATTATGGGAAAAGACAAAATTAAAATAATTTTAATTCTGGCGCTGGCTTTAGTTTTACGTCTTATAAGTTTAAATCAAAGTTTTTGGTTAGACGAGGGAGCCCAAGTTTTAATGTCCTCAAAGTCGCTTTCTTTCCAATGGTTTGGGAGAACCACAGGAGAATTTCATCCGCCACTTTTTTATATTCTAATTCACTTTTGGTTAAACTTGGGAAAATCAGAGTGGTTCTTAAGACTCCCTTCGGTAATTTTTGGAGTCGCCACCGTCTATTTCGCCTTTCTTGTAGGCAAAAGATTGTTTAATGAAAAATTAGGAATTCTCTCCGCCTTTTTCCTGGCGATTGCTCCATACCATGTCTACTATTCTCAAGAGGCAAGAATGTATTCTCTGACTGCTTTCTTGGCAACTGCCTCAACATTTTTCCTTCTAGAAAAAAAGTGGTTTTTTTACTTTTTAACCATCACCGCTCTTTTATATACTCATTATCTCGGCGCCTTCATAGTCTTTTTCCACGCGATTTGGATTTTGTTTTTCCAAAGACAGGTTT
>CAYGWK010000012.1:0-12039 GCA_964353785.1 uncultured Gammaproteobacteria bacterium | reverse complement strand
TTTGGAAAAATGGACGGGCTTGCTTCATGAGGAGCCAATTTTTAAAGGGGAAATGGGAAAATTAGAAAATCCCATGATTCATCTCCAGCCAGATACCATTGAACCGGCTTTGGAGAAGTCTATCAAATGGTCTGAAATTGAGGCAAAACTTTTACTTGAAGCAAATCATCCAAAAGTATCCTGGTGGAGAATTTTGCGGATGGGAGGAACGACTTTATTTGATCGTTTGATTAAAAAAAAAGGATTTTTAGATGGGACGGAAGGATGGATTGAATCTATTTATCAAGCATTTCATACAATGATTATTTATATAAGACTTTGGGAGATGCAAAAACAAACGTCAAAATGAAAGCGGCTTTTTTTGATCCTTATCTTGATACCATTGGCGGGGGAGAAAGATATACTCTTACCCTAGCCGAACATTTGTCTCAAAAAGGTTGGGAGGTCGATATATTCTGGAATAACCCAAAACTGAAAGAGAAACTTGAATCCAGGCTTGGTTTTAGTCTTAATCGAGTAAATTTTCTCCCCATACCAAAAAACTTATTCGAAAGACGGAAATTGAGTCATAAATATGACCTTTTTTTCTGGTTAAGTGATGGGAGTATTCCACTTTTGTTTTCCAAGAACAATATTTTACATTTTCAGGTTCCTTTCCATGAGATTGGGGGAAGATCGGTCTCGAATAGAGTTAAACTAAAAAATATTTCCCATATTGTCTGTAATTCAAAATTTACCAAAAGATTTATTGATAAAGAATACGGAATTGAGGCTCGGGTGATTTATCCGCCAGTAGATATTGAAAAGTTTAAACCTGGAAAAAAAGAAAATATAATTCTTTCGGTAGGTAGATTTTCTCAACTTTTACAGAGCAAAAGACAAGATATTTTAGTTGAGGTTTTTAAGAAAATGGTAGATAGGGGACTTTCTGGTTGGGAATTAATTCTGGCAGGGGCAACGGATGTGGGTGGAGAAGAATACTTTAATCAATTAAAGAAGCAGGCTGGATCTTATTCGATTGAATTTATAAAGAATCCAGATTTTAAGATAATTCAGAAACTTTATAGTCGAGCAGAAATTTTCTGGTCTGCCTCTGGTTTTGAAATAGATGAGGATAAAGAACCAGAGAAAGTTGAACATTTTGGGATTGCTCTAGTTGAAGCCATGGCCACAGGCTGTGTGCCGCTAGTTGTTGGTAAAGGTGGAGCCAGGGAAATAGTTGAGGAAGGGGAAACTGGCTTTTCCTGGGAAGATAAAGAAGAGCTTGTTAAAAAAACTCAAGAGTTAATCATTCATCCAAAAAAAATCCTGGATCTATCAACAGATGCGATAAAATCAAGTCAGAAGTTTTCCAAAAAACAATTTTGCGATAAATTTGATAAAATCATTAAGAAAAATTAGAGGAATTTATGAAAAGTAGTAAACTCTTTTGGCTTATTTTATGTTTATGGATACCGTGGGTTACGTATTGGGCTTGGGTTTTGCCTTATAACATGGCGCCTGATGAATGTCTTCATTTTAAAACGGCACAATTTTTTCAAACTCATCAAGGTTTTCCAATTGCCGGAAAAGACGAGATAACTTTTATCCGCGAACCAGGCTGCGTTGGAACTACCTATATCTCTACCCCTTTCTTAAATTATTTTATTGCCGGCCATTTCATAAATCTAGGAAATCGTCTTAGTATCGAACGAGACTATTTAGCAGCTCGGATGTCTTCGGTATTTTTTGGCTTAATCTTTGTTTTCTTTTTCTACCTGCTTTTAAGGAAGATGTTTGAGAAAAATATTTTGTTAGTCTTTGCTATTCTTATTTCAGTTATTTTTATTCCTCAAGTTACTTATATTTTTTCTTATTTAAACCATGAGGCTTATTCCTTGGCTTCGTCGGCTTTTTTACTTTTTATGACTTTTAGTTTTTATAAACTTTCTGAAGAAGAATTAAATCAAGCCAAAAACTTTCTTTTGCTAGGACTGGCGATTTCTTTGCAATTATTTGCCAAAGTCAACTTTTACTTACTGCTTTTAATCCCGATAATGATTTTAGTTCTTAAATTATGGAAAGAGAGAAAAATTTTTTTGAAAAATTTGATTTTATTGATGGGAGTAATTCTGCTTTTATCTGGTTGGTTTTTTGCCAGAAACTACATTTTTTATAAAGATTTTTTCGGAGCAAAAACACAGCAATTAATTTATCGAAGTAATTTAGGCACTCCTAACCCTGCGGATTTAGGATGGAATGCTTATGATATTTTTTTTAAAACTTCTTGGCTTGAGGAAACTGCTAGTAGTTTCTATGGCAGATTTGGCTACATGACAATTAAAATTGATCCAGTCATGCAGTGGATATTCAGGGGTTTCGTGTTCCTGGGAATAGTTGGACTTATCAAAAAATTAACAGATGCTAAAAAGATTAATTTATTGGCTGGCGATAATCTATTTTACTTATTATTTTCTATTTTGATACCGCTAAACATGGTTATTTCTCTTTTAAACTCGTTATATTTTGATTTTCAAAACCAAGGAAGGTATTTATTTCCAATACTTACTCCGTTGATGATTTTGGTAAATTTTGGCTTATTTGGACTTGTCAAAGAAAAGGATTCTCAAAAGACGCTGACAATCGCAATAATCGCTGGCTCTCTTTTGTTAAATTTCTGGAGCTTTCTATATTTACCGAAAATATGAACTTATCCGAAGCCGCCGTCATCCATCGGAATGTACCGCCTGACTGGTACAAGCGGGGAATTAAGGAGAATATTTTTCAAAGGTTTTGGCATTATCGCCGTTTTTCCGAAATTAAAAAATTAATTGAACCCACTGGGGGGAGAATACTAGATATTGGTTGCGCCGATGGCACTTTAACCAAGATTATTCTTGACTCTTCAGGGGCCAACTTGGTAATTGGGATTGATATTTTACCTTCTTCAATATCCTTTGCCAAGAAAAGATTCTCTGGAAACCAGAAGTTAAAATTTATGGTGGCCGATGCCGAGAATCTTCCGTTTAAAAAAGAAGAGTTTGAGGCCGTTTTTTGTCTGGATACAATAGAACACTTTTTCAATCCTCAAAAAGTAATGAAAGAGATAAAAAGAACTCTAAAAAAAGATGGCTATGTGGTAATTTTGGTTCACACCTCAAGTTTACTTTTTAAAATTATTTGGTTTTTCTGGGAAAATACCAGAGGATGGGTTTGGAAGGGGACTCATGTTTATGACTTTAGTGGGAGAAAATTAAAAAATTTGATTAAGGATTCAGGTTTTGAGGTTTTGACAGAGAAAAAGTTTATGCTGGGAATGTACCGAACTATTAAAGCCAAAAAGCAATGAAAAGCATCTCAATTATTATTCCTAATTGGAACGGGAGAAAACTTCTGGAGAAAAACCTTCCTGCAGTTTTGGCAACAAGCCCTTCGGAGGTGATTGTGGTCGACGACGCCTCTCCTGATGATTCGAATACCTTTTTGGAAAAAAATTATCCCAAGATTAAGATTGTTAAGCATAAAAAAAATCTGGGTTTTGCCGCTGCTTGCAATTCCGGGGCAAAAGCGTCTAAGGGAGAAATTATGGTTTTGTTAAATTTGGATGTTGTTCCCGAAAAAGATGTCTTTCAGAAAATTCTACCCGATTTTGAAAATGACAAAGTTTTTGCGGTTTCTTTTAACGAACCAAATTTTTCCTGGGCAAGAATTTTTTGGAAAAATGGATTTATTGAACATGAACCTGGTCCTAAAGCCAACAAGACCCACATCACTGCTTGGGCTTCAGGAGGGAGCGCCGCGTTTCGCAAATCCATCTGGGAACATTTGGGAGGGTTTGATGAAATCTACAGACCTTTTTATTGGGAAGACATTGATTTGGGGTATCGTGCCTGGAAAAGAGGTTTTAAAATTCTCTGGGAACCAAAAGCAATAGTTCACCATAAACATGAAGCCATCATCGGCAAACATTTTTCTAAGGATTATATTGATTTTGTTTCAGAAAGGAACAGGTTAATTTTTATTTGGAAAAATATCATTGACCCCAAAATGATACTTGAGCACAAAATTTGGATTTTGTGGAGGCTGCGGAATCCAGGTTTTATAAAACCTCTTTTAGCCGCCAAACTAAAACTTCCCTGGATTTTGCCAAGAAAAATTAAGGAGTGGAGAGAAATGAAGATTTCTGACAAGGAAGTCTTTGAGCAGTTTAAATGATTAAACTATGAATTTATCAATTATTATTGTAAGTTTTAACACCAAAGAACTTCTTAGGAGGTGTCTGGAGTCAATCAAAAAACTGAAAACTGAAAACTGGAAACTGGAAACTATCGTGGTCGATAATGGCTCAACGGATGGGTCGGTGGAAGCGATGGAGGCAAGATATAAAGATATAAAGATATTAAGAAATGAAGAAAATCTGGGATTTGCTAAGGCTAATAATCAAGGAATAAAAACTGCTGAAGGAGAGTTCATTTTACTTCTGAATCCGGACACCGAGGTCAAACCTGACGTATTAGAAGAATTGATTAAGTTTGTTCAAAACCACCCAAAAGCAGGAGTAGTTGGCGCTAGACTTTTGAATCCTGATGGTTCAATTCAACCTTCGGTTTATCATTTTCCCACAATTTGGCGAGCAATTAGGGAGTTTTGGTTGGGGAGGAAGGGAGAATACGATAAATATGCGCCCTTGGAGAAAAAGACGATTGAGGTTGAAGCAGTGACTGGGGCGGCAATGCTGATTTCAAGAGCAACGATAGAAAAAATCGGAATCCTAGACGAGAGATATTTTATGTATTTTGAAGATTTGGATTTTTGCCGCCGTGCCAGAGAAGCCGGTTTAAAAATTTACTATTTGCCGTCTGCAGAGGTAATCCACCATCATGGGAAAAGTGCCGCTCTTGTGGGTTCTCAAGCTTACAAATGGCTTTGTCAAAGTAGTAAAATATATAATGGTTGGCTTAAATATAATTTGCTGACCTTAATTATTTTGTTCGGCCAAAAATGGCAAAAGCTTTTAGGCAAAAATTAAAAAATTCGGCGTTTTTTTGGCTTCTTTTGATTCTTTTAATTGCTTCTTTTTTGCGTCTTTGGCAAGTTAGTCGTATCCCCTCCGGGCCTTTTGGCGACGAGTTGGATGTTGGTTATCATGCTTATTCGATTCTAAAGACAGGCAAGGACTATTATGGCCAATTTTTACCAACCTATATCCATTCTTTGGCCGAATGGCGAGCCCCTTTATTTATTTATTCAGCTGTGCCTTTTATTGGCATTTTTGGCTTAAACGAATTTGGGGTTCGGGCTCCGGCAATTTTCTTTGGTGTTCTAGGAGTTTTTTTTCTTTATCTTTTAGTTAGGGAACTTTTTAGCGATCAGAGGTTGGCTCTAATATCTGCCTTATTATTAGCGATTTGTCCCTGGCATCTTCATTATAGTCGGGCCGCCTTTGAGGTGACTTTACTTTTATCTTTATTTTTAGGCGGAGCCTTATTTTTTTTGAAAGGCTTAAAAAAACCAGTACTGCTTTTGTTCAGCGCCATTCTTTTGGCGCTTACGCCTTATGCCTACAGCACGGCTAATTTATTTTTACCCCTTTTGCTTTTATCTTTGTTTTTAATTTTTAAAAAGGAAATTTTTAAGATTGGAAAAAAATGGTTAGCAATTTCCTTCATTACTGCTTTTATTATTCTTCTGCCATTTGTGGTTAATTTAGTTTCTGGTCAGGCCACTCATCGTTTCTCCCAAATTAGTATCTTTGCTGATGAAAAGTTGATTGACGAAATTAATATTAAGAGAGATCAAGGAGGTAGTATTGAACGGGTTTTTCATAATAAAGTTACTGCTTATGGTAAAACTTTTGCTACCAATTATTTGGCCGCCTTTTCTTCTCAATTCTTATTTCTTTCTGGCGATCCCAATCCTCGTCAAGGAGTTAGAAGTATGGGTGAACTTTATTTAATCTTTTTACCATTATTTTTAATCGGCATTTGGGTTGGCCTGAAAGATATTGGTAAAAAATCATCTCAGCTTGTTTTTGCTTGGCTTCTGATTTCACCCATTCCTGCGGCTTTAACCCAAGGGGGTAGCAGTCATGCCACCAGATTATTTTTAATGTTGCCGTCGCCGATAATCTTAATAGCTTTAGGTTTTCTTTATCTTTTCCAGTTTAAAGATAAACTCCTAAAAGTTACTTGTGTATTTTTGGTTCTTATTTTTCTGCTTGTCGAAGCCACGTTTTATTTTCATCAATATTATGTTCATTATTCAAAAGAGTCTTGGCGTTGGTGGCAATATGGTTATAAAGAGGCGATGATTTATGTTGGTCAACATAAAAATGAATATGATCAAGTTTTTATTAATAATACTTACGAGCCCTCACTTTTGCGTTTTCTTTTTTGGACTAAATATCCCCCTGCTCAATTTCAGCAAAAATTTACAGGCGATATTGGTCAAGAAAATATTATCGCCGGTTTTGATGGTTTTAAATTAGATAAGTTTTATTTTGGAACTCTCAACAAGGAGGGGAATCTAGATAAAATTTTAACCCCCAAAACTTTGTATTTAGTTTCTCAAGTTAAAGAAGTACCCGGTAATTGGGATTGGCGACAAAGTCCACCACCGGGAGTTAAAGTTCTGTTGACTACCACCGACCCTTATAATCAGCCGCTATTTTATTTGGTCACAGGCAAATGAAACGATTTTTAAATTGGCAATCAAATCTTCTTTTTCTAATTTTTTTATTAGCTTTTTCGTTACGTATTTGGCAAATCGACAAAATTCCAACTTTTATTTCCGATGAGGCCTCGATTGGCTACAACGCCTATTCGATTCTTAAGACCGGCAAAGATGAATGGGGAAAATCTTTACCGCTTGCTTTTAAAAGTTTTGGTGAATACAAATTACCAGTTTATATTTATACCGCTGTTTCCTCGATTGCCGTTTTCGGCTTAAATGAATTCGCTACTAGATTTCCCTCAGTCCTTTTTGGCTCTTTAACGGTTCTTCTGGTTTTCTTTTTGACCAAAGAGATATTGTCTCCTAAAGCTACGGAGGGCAAGCAATATCTATATCTAATATCTCTTCTGGCTAGTGTGCTTTTGGCCATTTCTCCTTGGCATATTCAGGCTAGCCGGATGGCCCTGGAGGCAAATTTAGGACTTTTTATCACTGTTTTGGGGGCACTTTTATTATTTAAAGCAAGAGAAAATAAGAGATTCTACTGGCCTTCTTTTCTTCTTTTTGCCTTTTCTTTTTATACCTACAATAGTTGCCGAATTTTTGCTCCTGTTTTCCTGCTGATTTATTTTCTCATCCAGAGGAAGGATATTAGGATAAAAAATATTATCAAACCTATGGTTCTTGGTTTGGTTTTGATTTTGCCAATCATTTATTCTGGTTTTGTCGGTAGTCGTGAACGACTTTATAAGGTCGGGATTTTTTCTGATCCGGGAATCGTTAATCAGATTAATCAGGGAAGGGGAGAGTGTTTTAAAAATTATCCAAAAACGTTTTGTGTTTTAAGATATAATCGGCCGCTTACCTACACCCAAGTTTTTATCAAAAATTATTTAAGTCATTTCTCTTTTGGTTTCTTGTTTTTGAGAGGTTCCGGCTTTTCTCAGTACAATGTTCCAAATCAGGGTGTTTTGTATTTTTGGGAATTGCCATTTTTGATTTGGGGGTTGATTTATTGGCTGAAATCAAAAAAAGATTTTTTGATTCTTTTATCTTGGCTTCTAATCGCCCCCCTGGCTAACAGTCTCACCGGGACAGCCCATCCAGTAAGGGCAATTTTGATGTTACCAGTTTTTCAGATTCTTTCTGCTACCGGAATTTTTTCGTCTTTTGTTTTCTTTTTAGAAAGAAAATACTTTAAATTTCTCTATTTGGTACTTTTATCTTTGATTATTTTAGTTTCATTCGCTGGTTTTGTGATTAAATATTTTATCTATTATCCAATTCCAGCTGAATGGAACTGGCAGATGGGATACTTAGAACTTTATCAAAAACTTGAAGTCCAAGAGGTAAAATATGAGAAAATTTATATAAGTAAATTTTATGGCGAGCCTCATATCTTTTATCTTTTTTACCGAAAATTTGATCCCTTAAAATATCAAAGTGGGGAAGAGATGGAAAGATACGATAGGGAAGATCGGTGGGTGAATGTTGACAGAATCGGTCAGTACTACTTTGCTCAAGAGCCAAACAAAGTTAGTTTGGGTAATAAAGATTTATTGGCTTTGCCTTTCCAAGAATTTTCTTTTGAAGGCAAAATCTTAAAAACGATCAAATATCGTAATGGTCAAACTGCCTTTTTAATTATAGGAAAATGAAAATCAACAAATATTTAATTTTCTTAATTTTTGTCTCCCTCGTGGCGTTTATCTTACGCCTTTGGAAACTTGGCAGTACGCCGCCTTCATTAACTTGGGACGAAGCGGCTTGGGGTTATAATGCTTATTCGATTTTAAAAACTGGTCGGGATGAGTATGGAAAATTTCTTCCCCTTGTTCTTAAGTCATTTGGTGATTACAAACCCGCAATTTATGTCTATCTAGTTGCTCTTTCCGAGACGATTTTTGGACTCAATGAGTTTGCGGTCAGGTTGCCTTCGGCCCTCTTTGGTTCTTTGGGTATTTTCTTGTTGTTTTTAGTAGTGAAAGAGTTATTTGCAGATTTTAAAGGAAGAGAAATAGTGGCCCTTATCAGTAGCTTCATATTAGCGACTTCTCCTTGGCATTATCATTTTTCTCATAGTGGTTGGGAGGCAAATGTTTTGGTTACCATTTCCCTTTTGGGAATTTGGTTATTTCTAAAAGCAGAAAAGAAAACGCCACTGTTTTATTATTTTTCCGCCTTTTCTTTTGGTCTTTGTTTTTATCTTTATCAGGGAGCCAAAATGCTTATTCCCTTAATCATCTTTGGGCTTTTGGTTTTTTTCTGGAAGAAAGTTATGAAAATCTCTAAGGGAACACTGGTCGCCAGTCTAGTCATCTTGGCGGCGATGGCGCTGCCGATTTTTTTCTTCACCTTTTTTGGGGGCGCTGGGGGAAGACTTAAGGTGATGAGTGTTTTTTCTTATCCCCGTTCGGCGGAAGAGGCCGAAATAATTGCCCATGAGGCAGGTACAACACCTCAAAGTTTAGAGTTTCAGACTTTCCACGGTTCTCTAAACTATTATGCTCGGGGGATTTTGGGGCGTTACTTTACTCATTTTTCCAGTCGGTTTCTCTATTTTGAAGGAGATTGGACTAACTCTCGTCACGGTGCCTCTGATGTTGGCGTCTTAAATTATTTATCAATTTTCTTTTTACCCTTAGGGGCTTATTTCCTGATTAAGGAGAAGGTTAAAGGACAGGCGTTTTTATGGTATCTTTTGTTATTGGGGCCCCTGCCAGCTGCCTTAAGTCGAGATATTGTCCAAGCTCACCGAACGCTTTTCATGGTTATCCCCCTGACAATGCTGACTGCTTTTGGGATCTATTGTTTTATTAGCCTGTTTGAGAAAAGACATTTAATTTTTAAATTTAGTGCTTTCAGTGTTCTCATTTTGGGTTGGTTGTTTTCTTTTGCTCTTTACCTTGATCAATTTTTTGTCCATGCTCCGATTGCTGATTCGGCGGAGTGGCTTTACGGATACAGAGAGGTGGTTGCTTATATTAAGAACAAGACTGAAAATTATGAGCAAGTTATTTTTACCCAACAATATGGTCAACCGTATATTTATTACCTTCTCTATTCTGCTTATGAGCCAAGTAAATATCAGTCCCAAGCGAAACTAATCGAACATCCTGAAGGAGACGTCGGTCGAATTGAAAAAATTGATAACCTTGAGTTTAGGGATATTTATTGGCCCAAGGATAGATTCATAAAAAATTCTCTTTTTATTGGCGGACCTTATGAGTTGCCCAAGAAGGATATTGTTGAAGGGGAGTCAAAGCTTTTAAAAGAGATCAATTATTTGAATGGCGAAGTCGCTTTTAGAATCGTGGAGACGGAAAAATGAAAACAAAAATGAAGATTTCCCTGGCTCTAATAGTTTTTTTAGCTTTTTGCCTAAGATTTTGGCAAATCGGCCAATTCCCAGCTGGTTTGAATGCCGACGAGGCCTCTTATGGGTATAATGCTTATTCCCTGATCTTAACTGGGAGGGATGAGCATGGCGAGAGCTGGCCAATCCATCTTAAATCATTCGCTGATTACAAACCAGCCGGCACGGCTTATATCCTCATTCCTTTTGTCAAACTTTTTAACCTTAATGTCGAGGCGATTCGTTTTCCTTCGGTTTTAGCGGGAACACTCTCGGTGCTTCTTGTTTTTCTTTTAGTGCAGGAATTATTTTCTTCTTGTTACCTGTCACTTCTTACTTCTTTCTTTCTCGCCATCTCTCCCTGGCATATTCACTTTTCTCGGGGCGCCTGGGAGACTAACCTTGGGACGACCTTCATGCTTTTAGGGATTTGGCTATTCTTTAGGGGATTAAAAAATCCAAAGTATTTTGCTTTTTGCGTTTTGAGTTTTGCCTTTTCTATATACACTTATCATACTCCAAGGGTTGTTATTCCCCTTTTAGGAATTTTTCTCATGGTTTACAATCGTCGCTTGATTTTTAAAAATTTAAGATGGGTGGTTATCTCGGGCTTTGTGGGTTTATTAGTCATGATTCCCTTTATCTTTTCACTTCGTGGTCCCGCAGTTTCGGCGAGATTTTCTGGAGTCAGCTTATTTGCCGACACTGGTCCCATTTGGGAGGTAAATCGTTTAAGGGGAGAGCACTCGGACATGAGATCTTTCTCGGCAAAAATTTTACACAACCGTCCCCAAGTATACCTTATGAAAATTTCTCAAAACTGGTTATCTCATTTTGATGGCACCTTTCTTTTTATTACGGGAGATAGGATAAGGCGAAGCAATTCGCCTGAAATGGGGGAAATGTATCTTTTTGACGTGATATTTATTTTGCTAGGTATTTATTTCTTTTTAAAACTTCGGCCCAAAAACTGGCCGTTTGTTTTTTTCTGGCTTTTGGTTGCTCCAATTGCTTCTTCTTTAACTTTCCAATCTCCAAATGCTCTTCGGGCCCACAATATGGTTATTCCCTTGGTAATAATTTCCGGTTACGGGTTTTATAATTTACTTTTGTTAATTAAAGAAAAATTTTTTCCGTTATTCCGTGTTGCGTGTTGCTTGTTGCTTGTCACTTTTATCTCCTGGAACACCGCCTATTTCCTTCATCAATATTTTGTCCATTACCCAAAAGCTTACCCCGAAGCCTGGGAATATGGGATAAAGGATTTGGTGGATTATCTAAAACCTATTAAAGACAACTACGAAAAAATTTATGTTACCGAACAATATGACCAACCATATATTATTTTCTTGTTTTATTTTAAGTACCCTCCAGAAAAATTTCAGAAAGAAGCAGTTTTGACCCCAAGAGATAAATTTGGTTTCTCAACCGTTCGGGATTTTGATAATTTTCATTTTGAAAATATTGATTGGAAGAACTTACCTGATGAGAAAAATATTCTAGTCTGCGGTACTGATAAAGAAATTCCCGATAATGCCGATATTATTAAAACAATTAATTTTAAAAACGGTCAGCCAGCTTTTCAATGTGCTAAGATATAAAAATGAGACTATCGATTGCCTTAGCGACTTTTAATGAAGAGGCCAATCTGGCTCGTTGTTTAGAATCAGTTTATCAATGGGCTGATGAAATTGTCGTCGTTGATGGTTCTTCGACTGACAAAACAGTTGAGATTGCCCAAAAATTTGGGGCGAAGGTAACGGTTACCGATAATCCGCCAATTTTCCATATTAATAAACAAAAGGCAATTGATCAGTGCTCTGGCGACTGGATTTTTCAGTTAGATGCCGATGAGGTAGTGACAAAAGAATTGAAAAGACAAATTAAACAAGTTGTTGAAAAAGGAAGTGGTTTTTCAGCCTTTTGGATTAAAAGAAAAAATTATTTTCTAGGTAGGTGGATGAAGGGTGGAGGAATGTATCCTGACCCAGTGATTAGGTTTTTCAAAAAAGGAAAAGCCCACCTTCCCTGCA
>CAYGWK010000011.1:0-15465 GCA_964353785.1 uncultured Gammaproteobacteria bacterium | reverse complement strand
AATTCTTTAAAAAATCTGATTACTTTAAAGTCGGCCTTGAAGTTTATCAGGAACAGGCTCAAGTTTTGATCCCAGTCTTTAACTTTCCTAATTGGGAAATCTTTGTTGACGAGCAAAAAGTGCCGATTGAAGAAAGCCAGTCTGGGCTCATTGCCGTTAAATGTCCTCCCGGCAAGCATGAAATTTCGGGTTGGTTTAGAAATACGAAGGTAAGGCTTTTAGGGAATACGATTTCGCTTTTAAGCCTAGGTGTGATTATTTTTTATTTAGCCATCAATGGTCGAAAAACTAAAAAAATTAAAGCGGCATAAGTTCCTAATCCCCTTGTTGGTGATTTTGGCTGCCTTGCCAACTGTTTTGGGCATGATTGGTCCTGGATTTTATTCCTTGCATGACGATATGCATGTGGCTTGGCTCTACGAAATGGATCGCGCCTTAAAGGGAGGACAAATTCCCCCTCGCTGGGTCCCAGATTTGAGTTTTAACTATGGTTATCCACTTTTTAATTTTGTTTATCCTTTACCCTTTTTCTTAGGGGAATTTTTTATTCTTTTAGGATTAAGCTTGGTGGGGTCAATCAAAGTAATTTTTGCCCTCTCCCTAATTTTCTCTGGAGCAACGATGTTTTTCTTCTTAAAAAGGAATTTTGGCAATTTATTTTCGCTTACGGGAGCGGTTTTGTATGTCTATACCCCTTATCGGGCAGTTGATGTTTATGTCAGAGGAGCAATTGGCGAGGCTTTATCTTTCGTTTTTATTCCTTTGGCGGCATGGGCTTTGGATAAATCAGTTAAAGAGGGAGGAAAAAGAAACCTTGCTTTCGCCGGTGTGGCTTTTGCTCTTTTAATCCTTTCTCATAACATCACCTTTTTGATGACCATTCCCTTTTTACTTTTTTATGGATTTGCGCTTTTGGTCCTTGTTAAAAAAAAGAAAAAAGCCTTTCTTAATTTAACTTTAGGCTTCTTGTTAGGCATTGCTCTTTCGGCCTTCTTTTGGCTACCGGCTTTTTGGGAAAAAAGATATATGGTAGCGGATACGGTTTTTAATTTTTCCGACCATTTCCCCTTTTTGAAACAATTAATTATTCCTTCCTGGGGTTATGGAATTTCAATTTGGGGCTCAAGTGACCAGATGTCATTTCAAATCGGAATAGTGAATCTTTTGGCAGTTGCCGCCTCCTTTTTAGGATTTTTCTGGCTCAAAAACTTGGCTTTGTTTGGATGGGGATTTTTAAGCCTGGCGGCAGTTTTATTCTTGATGAATATTCGCTCAAGTTTTATTTGGGAGAGGCTTCCCATTCTTGCCTATTTCCAATTTCCCTGGCGATTTCTAATCCTTGCCACTTTTCTAACTTCCTTTTTGGCAGCCACCATTGAAAAATTACCTATTAAGTTAAAGTATAATCAGGCAATTGCCCTTTCATTATTAGTTTTGGCTCCGATCTTAACTTTCAGTTATTTCCGACCCGAAAAAATTTTGCCAGAGCGGACTGATGATTATTTTCTCAATCGTTATTTTGCCAATAAAACGAAAACTGGCTATACCCAGGAAATTTCTCAAGTTTATTTGACTTTAAAAGAAGAATACCTAAGATTGCCTCTTTGGACGCAAGAGCGGCCAAGCACCTTGCCTAAAGCAAAAATTGAAGTTGAGGAGGGCGAATTGACTTATTCAGAAGAAAGCCCGACCCGCTTTCGTGTTCAAATAAAAGCTCCTGAAGAGACAAAACTGGTTTTTCATAATTATTATTATCCTGGCTGGCAGGCAGAGGTTGATGGGACAAAGACAGAGATAGAAATTGAGAAACCTCATGGGGATATGTCCGTCATCGTCCCCGAAGGAGAGCATAAAGTTCTTTTTACATTTAAAGAAACGCCTTTGAGAGCCTTTTCTAATTATTTATCACTTTTTTCGCTTGTGATTATTTTGGTTTTTGTTTTTCTGGGGGATAAGAGATGGGCAGGTTAGTGATTTTTTGGAAAAATTATTGGCCTCTTTTTTTAATCTTTTTAATAGTCTTAGGACTTTATTTTCCAGTTTTTTCTCTATATTTTTCCCAAGATGATTTTTTTCATCTTAAAATGAGTCAAGCAGAGTCAATTGGGGATTTTCTTGGCTTTTTTTCACCCAAAAATCCTTATGGTTACAGCTTTTATCGTCCCTTAACCACCCAAGTCTATCTTTTTGGGATAAGGTTTTTGTTCGGTCTTCAGCCACTTTTCTTCCATTTGGTGGCTTTTGTTTTTTTCTTGGCAAATTTACTTTTAGTTTTTAAGATTGTTGAAAGGATAGTTAGAAACAGAAACTTGGGTTTTTTAGCCGCCTTTTTATACGCAATTAATGCCTCAAATTTGGGAAGCCTTGCCTACATTGCTGTTTTTGAAGAAATTGGGATGACTTTTTTCTTTTTCTTAAGCTTTTGGTTTTATCTTCAAAAGAAAAAATGGGCACTTTTAACTTTTATCTTGGCGCTCTTGTCCAGAGAAACGGCGATTATTTTTCCTCTGCTTCTTATTTTTTATGAATGGATGCTTGGTAAAAAGGAATGGCAGAAAACTTTTCCTTTCTGGCTCATTTTGTTTTTATATGGTTTTCTGCGAATTGGGATGGGTTTGCCTAACGCCTCGGTCTATCAGTCTGTTTTTTCTTTAAATAAAATCTGCAACAGTTTCTTTTGGTATCTTTTATGGGGTGTAGGACTGCCGGAGATGTTGGTGGACTTTGTTGGTCCAGGCTTTGAGATTAGTCCAAACTTATTTAACTGGTACCGAACAGAAATGACAATAATTCTTGGGGCTTCTCTTTTATTTTTGTTTTTGGCAGTGGTGGCAATTTCAAAACTTCCAAAGAAAAACTACAAAAAAGAAATCTTTTTGGTAGTCTGGTTTTTGGCAACTCTTCTACCAGTAGTTTTCTGGCCCTGGCATAAATTTTCTTATTATTTGACAGTCCCTCTGCTAGGGCTGCTTGGCTTTATTATTGTCCTTCTTAAGAATTTGCCTAAATTTTTGATGGCCTTAACAGTCTTCTTGCTGGCGGTGATTTCCTTGACCACGATTAACCTTTCCTGGCGAACTTATTGGGTGATTACTCGAGCCAAGATTGCCGAGAATTTGGTTTGTGACCTCAAACAAAAATACCCAGAGTTGCCCAAAGGGACGAGTTTATATTTTCAAAACGACCCAGACTATCCGAAAATTTCTGGCTTTGGCAATTCATCAACCCAAGCGTATTACGCTCTTTCAGGTGTAAATGGTCCCCAGGTGATTTACGATGACCTGGCTCTCAAAGTTTATTACGAAGATATTGAAAAACCACCGGAAGGAGAAGAAGTTTTTTCTCTGGTGGCGAAAATTAAACAAAGATGAAAAACAAAAAGGTATTGCTCATCGGCGTGGTTTTTGGCTTGATTACTTTGGGTGCGCTTTTGCTCCGCTTTTGGAATTACGAGAAACTGGTTAACTTCCATCTTGATCCGCCCTTTTTTCTTCATGAAGTAAAAGACATGGTTGATTCGGGTAAGCCGAGATTGATTGGGCCTTTGGTAGCCACTAAAGGGATTGAAGGCCGGTTCTTTTTCACTGGTCCATTTTTTTATTGGCTTCTGGCAATTTTGGGGGTTGTTTTGAATTGGAACGTAACAGGGATAACTGCCTTTTTTACTTTACTTTGGGTTGGAACATTTGCCTTAATTTATTTTTGGCTTAGAAGAAGATTTAGTGAGGATATTAGTCTCTCCGCTTATGCTATTTTATCATTTCTGCCAATATTCATTTCTCTCTCCCGAATGATTTGGAATCCTCATCTCTTACCATTTTTTGGGGTTTTACTTCTTTGGTTTTTAGAAAAAAGAAGGAGGAGTTTACTCTTTTTCTTTTTGGCGGGGTTATTTTTTGGATTAGGAATACATGTTCACTATAGTGCTGTTCTTTGGATTCTGATAGTTTTCTATTACTTAATTAATGATATTAGGATAAAGTCCTTTTCATTTCTAAATTGGATTTTATTTTTTACAGGGGCGGTTATCGCCGAATCGCCACTTTTACTGTTCGAGCTAAGACACGATTTTTATAATCTCCGAACTATTATCTTCCAGATAAAAAATTTTCAGTTATCGGCGGGCTATACTTTTGGGGTTTTACATTATTATTTGTTTCCACTTATTCCTTTAATTTGTAAGTTTTATGGTTTGGTTTTGGAGAAACTGAAAACTTTTATTGGTTCAAAGCCAGTAATTTTTTTGGAGATAGTCCTGGTGAGCTATTTTTTGCTGGTTTCACTTCAAAAGAATCAGAAACTTACTTACTATCCGTCTGGTTGGAATCTCGAAAAACAAAAGCAGGTGACCGAAATGATTATCAGAGATAATGAAGAAACTTTTGAAGTAGCCACCATTATTAACTCTGACACCAGAGCTTTAGAACTCAGATGGTGGCTTGAACAGATGGGTCATGAGCCATTAGGAGTAGAGGAATATAATCAGGCCGTGGTTTTGTATTTAGTCGCTCCAGAATCTCGACCGCCAGAAAAGGAAACAGTCTGGGAAATTCAAAGCCTCCGGCCTTTTAAGATTGCCAAAGAGGTAGATATCGGGGATGGTTACATATTTTATAAATTAAGGAGGTTACCTAAAAATTAACAAGAAAAAACTGGTTATTGCTGCTTTCATTTTTATTACCCTAATCTTTTGGGCGATTAGATTGTGGCATTTTGAGGAGCTGATGATGTTTTCTTCCGATCAAGCCCTTTTCATGAGTGATATCTGGGAAATGGTTCAAGAGAGTAAATTAAGGCTGGTGGGGCCAATGGTGATTACCAAAATAGTGCATGGAAGAGGATTCTTTACTGGTCCACTCTTTTATTATCTTTTAATTCCTCTGGCGATTTTAACCCGCTGGGATGCGATTTTAATGACAAAAATATTTATGGGAGTTTGGTGGCTAACGGGAGTAGGATTATTTTTTTGGATCGGGAAAAGCAAGGGTTGGTTAGCTGGAATCTCTGCTTTTGCAATCTACTCTGTTTTTCCCTATTTTCTTGACTTTAATCGTCTTCTTTGGAATCCAAGCCTTTTACCTCTTTTGGGAATTTTTCTTTTTGTGGTCATGAGTTTTCTCTGGCAGAAGTCAAAACCCTGGCTCTGGTTTGTTTTGGGAATGATTGTTGGCTTGGGGATTAATCTTCACTATAGCGCCTTTGTTTGGGGACTGATCGTTTTTGGTTTTTGGTTTTATGGACTTTGGCGAAAACATTGGGTTTTCTGGACGTTTGCCCCTTTTATTTTTGGTGTGTTGATCGGTGATTTACCTTTGGTTATCTTTGAGTCTCGACATAATTTTTATAATCTTTCGACAATGATTCTTTTTTTATCAAAAAGAGGTAGTCAAGAAATAAAAGGAGGGATTGGTTTTTATCGTCTCTTGTTCCCACTTTTACCAATTATCTTTTGGGTTTGGGGAATGATTATTTCTTTTCTACAAAAGAAAAGTCTAGTTTATGCTTCTTTGCTTTCAATTCTAGTCTTTTTGCTTTGCTTTTTCTCGATCGATTGGCAGAAAGGAGAGGGGCTAGGTATGGTTAAGAAGTGGAATGTTATCAAACAAAAACAAGTGGCTAAGATGATATGTGAAGAGATTGGTGATTATCCTTTTGAAGTGGCTTCGGTAATCAATGGAAACACGAGGGCGACTGACCTTCGTTGGTGGTTAGAACGGGAAGGCTGTCAGCCATTAGGAGTGGAAGAATATAATTCGGCCGTGGTTTTGTATTTAGTCGCTCCAGAATCTCGACCGCCAGAAAAGGAAACAGTCTGGGAAATTCAAAGCCTCCGGCCTTTTAAGATTGCGAAAGAAGTGGATCTAGGGGACGGCTATATTTTTTATAAATTAAGAAGATTACCTAAAGAAGATTAAGTCTTGTGCTAAAATATGGCTATGGACAAAACGGATATTGAGGTTGATTTAGAAACGGTTAAAGGAAGAGCGATTAAAGGAGTGGTTGCCCTAACCGGTAGAACTTTTCTGCTTCAAATTATTTCCTTTTTCGGTTTTTTCTTTTTGACGGTTTTTCTTGGTCGGGCAGAAATTGGTTTATTTTTTGCCATTTCTGAATTAGTGGCAATTTTAGGTTATTTTTCCGATATTGGTTTGGCGGCTGCCTTAATTCAAAAAAAAGAAAAGCCAGACCTTCGGGATATCCGAAGCACTTTTACCATTCAACAAAGCCTGGTTTTGACTTTGGTTTTTTTGGTTTTTATTTTTACTCCTTGGCTTCGGGGATTTTACAATATCAGTCAGGCTGGCATCTGGCTTTTGCGAGCCTTAACCGCCGGTTTTTTTCTGGCTTCGCTTAAAACCATTCCCTCGGTTCTTCTGGAAAGAAAACTCCGCTTTGACCTTTTGGTGGTGGTGGAGATTGTTGAGACTTTACTTTTTTATGGAATTGCCGTTCTCTTAGCCTGGAAAGGCTTTGGTGTGGTTAGCTATGCTTGGGCCGTCTTGGCCAGAGGAATTGCGGGTGTGATTTTGATTTATCTTCTTTCCCCTTGGAGGATTGGTTTTGCTTTTGAAATTGACTCTCTTCGCCATCTTTTAAAATTTGGCATTCCTTATCAGGCAAATACTTTTTTGGCGGTTGTTAAAGATCGTTTAATGAATGTTTTTTTGTGGAAGATTATTGGAGCTGAAGGAGTGGGAATTTTGGGTTGGGCGCAAAAATGGGCCCAGATGCCACTTCGATTTATCATGGATTCGGTGATGAAAGTTACTTTTCCGGCTTATTCAAGGATGCAGGAGAATAAGGAAGAACTTAAGAAAGCGATTGAAAAAACCCTGTATTTTGTTTCCCTTTTAACTTTTCCAATGCTTGTCGGAATTGCTCTTTTGGCCCATCCTTTGGTGAACATTATTCCCAAATACGAAAAATGGGAAGTGGCTCTTTTGGCTTTGGGACTTTATGTAATAAATAGTGCTTGGGCTTCAGTAACAACGCCTTTAACCAATGCTCTGGCGGCCGTCGGGAAAATTAAAATTGTTTTTAAATTAATGATTATGTGGACGGCCTTAACCTGGCTAATTTATCCGGTTTTGGCGATTAAATTTGGCTATAACGGAGTGGCTCTGGCCGCCGCCCTGGTCGCTACTTCCTCAATTATCGCTATTCTCCTTGCCCAACGCCATCTTGGTTTTAGTTTTTGGTCGGGCATAAAAAATCCAGTTATTGCGACAATTTTAATGGGACTGGTGGTTTGGATTTTGAAGCCTATTCTAGGAGGAAATTTTCTTGGTTTAATTTGCCTAGTTCTTTCAGGTGGATTAGCTTATATGGGTGTCATCTGGATTCTTGGGGGAAGAGAGTTTTTTGATGATATAAAACGACTTGCGGTAACTTTAAGAAAATAGACTTAATTAAATTTATAACCGCTTTGCCAAAACTCCGCTTTCTCAAAGCGAAGATGTAGGCAAAGCAAGGTTTCAAGCTTCCCCGCAAATTGGTGGCAAAGCGGTTGAAAGCTTACCGGGGAAGCTTATAAATCACTACCGCCTCGTTTCTGAAAATTTCCTCAAGACCAAGTCTTGCGAAAGTTTCTTTTTGAACCTCATCGGTTTCTTCTTGACGAAGGTAGATAAAATTAATATTTTCTTTTTCCAAAAATTCTGCTTTTTGTTCTAGGGGAATGTTGTCAGCAGGAAAGTAATGTAATAAGTTTTTATTTTGGTCGTAAACTGGTTCTAAGCCAAAAAAGGCATTCGCTTTTTTAATTCTTTCTTCAGGATTGATGGCCAAAATACGCATTTGGCCTTCATCAGTACAATAAGTTTGTCGGCCGGTATAGGCGCTGACATAACCAGTTGAATCCCAGGCATAAATTGGCCAAGGTTGGTGTTTATAGAGACTTCGAGAATAAGGGTTAAAAGGCTTGGTTAGAATAATATCTTTCTCGGTGGTGTGATTTTTTAAGTAAGATAGCGCCTCAATCTCTTGGTTGGAGACAATTGCCAACGGATTTTTGCCATAAAACTCAACTAAGTTGCCGATAACGGTGGGGATTGAGAGGGCAAAAAAGACAGAAAAGATGACAATTTTAAGTACTCTACTTTTAAAAAGAGAAAGAAAATTGTAAAGACTAATGGCGGCATAAAAACCAAAAAGAAGAAGGAAATACTGCATAAATTGAATTAAGTTGTAGGTAACACCTTTTTGAACAAAGAAAATGGGTATTAAAAATCCGGTGAGCATGGTGACAAAAATAGAGGTTTGTAAGGGATTCCTAAAAACTATTTTTTTTCCGAAAATTTTTAAAATTTCCCAAAAGCCTAAAACCCTGATTCCAAGATTGCCAACTAAGAAAATAAAAAAGGCAATCGTTTCAAACTCAATTATTCTCAAAGTTGCCCTAATCCCACCACGAGCAAGATAAAATTGGCGGCGCAATTCTAAATCAAGCCAGTTAACTCGGTCAGGAACGACAATCATGGTTCGGATAAACCACCAGGGTAAAAACATTAAAAGCGATTCTCCACCTTTTGTGATTGCCTTAAAAGAGAGGAAATTAGATAGACCAATAAGACCAGTTAAGAGGATAATGCCGCGGTTTTGTTTTAGAAAAATTGAGAAAAATGAGGCAACAGCTAAACCGGCAAAGAGAACAACCCCAGCCGAAACCTTAAAACCGACAAGAAAGCCGCCGAGAAGAAAACAATTTAAGAAGAAAAGTTTTTTCTTTGTCTTAAGGTAGTGATGCAGGGAGAGGAAAAAAACAGGGAGCAGGAAATAGCAAATTGCGTGAGGCATATTGCCAATAATAGTATTCCCTTGGGCAGCCCAAAAAATTGTTTCTCCACCAAAGAAGCCTCTTCCTTGAATGACTAAAACCATATAACCAAAACTACCGACAAAATAAGTAAAAAATATTCCCAGAAAGCCAATAAGTTTATTTTTAGTCCAGGTGGTGAGAAGCGAGTAGGCTGCCAGGCCCATTAAAAAGGAAGTCAGAAAAGAAAAATAACGAAAATAAAGATCCAAAGAAGTGAAAAAAGGGAAAAGACGGTTGAATTCGGCAATGACAACATCAACAAAATAATGATAGTTAAAAAGTTTTTCTCCAGCAAAAAGGGGATTGTAGGCAGGAAAACTCTTTTTAATTATTTCAATAATAGCGACGTGCCAAAGACCGTCGTGACCTTGGGAACTCCAGTAGAGATGGCCGTCTTTAAAAGGAAAACTTGAGGGAAAGTTGATAAAGCCTTCAACCAGGGTGCCCAAAAAAAGAAAAAACATAAGCAGTTTTTCTTTGAAAAGTCCCAAAAAAGAGGCAAAAAGTTTATTTTTGTATTTAAACAAAGCGTAAATAAAAAAACCAAAATACCCAAACGGGACAAGGAATCTAAGGTGGGAAATTCCGGAAGTTATGGCGATGAGAAGAAAAATAATCATTCCCAAAGCGAAGGAGAGAACGATTTTCTCATCGTCTCGAAACTTGGTTTTTGCCTTCTGAATTAAAAAAAGACCAGGGAGATAAAAGATAACTGCTGAAAGAAACAAAAAAAGAGGAAGCAAGGCAACTACCTTGGCTAAGTTTAGAAAAACCGAATCCATCAAGGGAATTATACCTTACTTTGTGATAAAATTTAAACAGCGATGCTCGACTTTTTGAAGTTTTTGATTTTCCTTTTTCTTTTTGTTTTTCTCCCCGGAAGACTGGTGATCCTTCTTGCCAAGATCAAACTGCCGTCCATTGAAGAGATTTTAATTTCTTTGGCGCTTGGCATTCCTTTATTGACTTTTTCCTCTTGGGTTTTAGGTTATTTAACTCTCTCTTTTTTGCTTTTTCCCATACTTTTGTTTGCTGATTTATATCTTGTCTTTTACAAAAAATGGCGATTGCCAAAGATAAAGATCCAGGAAGGAGACTATTTACCTATTTTCGTTGTTATCTTGGGTGCGCTTTTTCAAGGTTTATTAATGTTTAAAAGTGGCACTTTTTATCAAGGAGGCTTGGCTTTTTGGGGCGTTCATGGCTATGACGGGATTTGGCACGCAGTCTTAATTCAAGAACTGGCAAATCACTTTCCCCCGCAAAACCCTGGATTTGCCGGTGAGGCTTTGAAAAATTATCATTTCTTAGCTGACCTTTTTATGGCTCAAATTTACAAACTTACCAGAACTCCCATTTTAGATCTTTATTTCCGTTTTTGTCCAGCCTTTTTTGTGGTTCTTTTAAACTCCCTTGTTTTTCTCTTTGCCAAAAGATGGTCTGGGAAAGTAAGCATTGCCTGCTGGTCTGTCTTTTTTGTTTCAGTGGCTGGTAGTTTTGGTTGGGTACCGCCGCTCTTTGGTAAAGGAAGCAACAACTGGGAGACTGCCTTTTGGGGGGTTCAGCCAACAACTGCTTTTTTGAATCCTCCGTTTGGCGTTTCTCTTATTCTTCTGGTATTGGGACTTGTTTTACTTGAGATTTACTTAAAGAAGAGAACACGTTCCCTGATATTGATTCTTTCTTTTGTTTTTGGAATACTTTCTGGGTTTAAGGTCTACGCTGGAATAATCGTTTTGGGTACTTTGGGAATCTTGGGTATCTGGGAAATCTTCAAAAAAAGAAACGATTTGTTGCTTACCTTCTTTTTAAGCCTTATTCTGGCACTACTCATTTACTTACCAACCAGTTCCGGTTCTACCAATTTTTTGGTTTGGCAACCCTGGTGGTTCATAAAAACGATGGTTGAGGCGCCGGATAGACTTAACTGGTCAAGTTTGGAACTACGGCGGCAAATTTACGTAGCTTATAATGATTGGATAAGTCTCTTTTTTCTTCAGACGATAGCTTTTTTTATCTTTCTAGTTGGAAATTTAGGAACCAGGGTAATCGGTTTTATCGAAGCGGCAAAAAAAATCTTTAGGGGTTTGTCGATTGATAGATTCTTGCTTCTTATTGCCCTAATCGCTTTTCTTCCACCGATTTTTTTCACCCAAAAAGCCGTTCCCTGGAATTCGATTCAGTTTCTCTATTATTTCATTTTTATTTTTTCTTTTTTCGCGGCAGAAAGTGTGGTATTGATTATTTCAAAATTAAAAATTAAAATTTTAAAAATAATTTTTGGCGTTCTTATTATTGCTTTTGCCTTACCCAGTACAATCAAAACGATTTACTGGTTTAATGCTCCTATCCCAACCACACTTCTTGATCAAAAAGAGGTTGAGGCTCTCAAATTTCTTAAAGAAAAATCAAAACCCGAAGATATTTTACTTACCTATCCTTATGGAGAGTTGCAGTCAAAACATTTCCCTAAACCTCCGGTCCCCATGACTTATTACAATTCAGCGTATGTTTCTTTCTTTACCGGAAGAAGGGTGTTTTTAGAAGACCAAAATGCAGCCATTATTTTGTCGTATAATCTTGACCAGCGATTAAGCGAAGAAAAAGAATTTTTTAGCTTTAAAGACTTTGGTTTGGCAAAGAAATTCTTGAAAGAAAGAAGCATCCACTTTATTTATTTAGTAGATGACCAAGGTAGTCAGCTCCAACCAGATAAGATTGGTTTAGAAAAGATTTTTGATAACCAAAAAGTAAGAATTTATGAGGTAGGTGATACAATATAACTATGGTAGAAATGAGATTAACTGCAGTGATATTAGCCAAAAATGAGGAAGAGAACCTTCCGGGATGTCTTGAGTCTGTCCAAAAGTTGGCCGATGAAATTATTCTAATTGATGACTACTCAAGCGACAAAACAGCTGAGATTGCCAGAAAAGCAGGAGTCAGGATTTATTCAAGAAAACTTGATAATTTTTCTTCCCAGCGCAATTTTGCCCTTGAAAAGGTTAAGAGCTCCTGGGTTTTGTTTATAGACCCAGATGAGGAAGTCAGTCCAGAGCTTGCTCAAGAAATGAAAAAGGCAATTCAAAGCAACAAATTTGATGGCTTCCGAATCCCTCGAAAAAATATCATCTTTGGAAAATGGATAAAACATTCTGGCTGGTATCCAGATTTCCAACTTCACTTGTTTAAAAAAGAAAAAGGGAAATATGAAGGCATGGTTCATGAACAGGTGGAAATTAAAGGAAAAGTAGGCGAACTTAAAAATTTCCTTGTTCATAAAAATTACGAATCTATTTCTCAATATTTAGAGAAACTCTCCCGTTATACCAGCCTTGAGAAAGAATTTCAGATAGATTCTGGGTACAAATTTTCCTGGCAAGATTTAATTAAAAAACCTTTGGGAGAATTTCTGCGTCGTTTTTTCGCTGAAGAGGGATACAAAGATGGGATTCATGGGCTAGCCTTGGCTTTACTTCAGTCTTTTTCAGAATTGGTAGTTTATCTTAAAATTTGGGAGAAAGAAGGTTTTAAGGAGGAAGAAACACCTGGGGTTTTTGAAGAGATTAGAAAGGGGATTTCGGAAATAAACTTTTGGCTTAATCAAAAAGAAGGAAATCCTCTAAAAAGAATTCTCCAAAAACTTTCAAAATGAAAGTTTCAATTGTCATTTTAAATTGGAACGGCAAAGAATTCATTTTCGGTTGTTTGGATTCAGTTAGGAAACTGAAAACTGAAAACTGGAAACTAGAAACTGTTGTAGTTGACAACGCCTCAACTGATGATTCGGTGGAAGAAATAGAGAAAAAATATGAAGATATAAAGATATTAAGAAATCAAAAAAATCTTGGTTTTGCCGAAGGAAATAATGTGGGAATAAGATATGCCCTAAAAAACGGCGCCGATTATGTTTTAATTCTTAATCCCGACACCATCATTGATGAAAATTTAGTAGTTCAATTAATTAAAGTGGCGGAAAAAGACGAAAAGGTTGGTCTCGCTTCTCCTAAAGTCTATTTTGCCCCAGGTTATGAATTCCATAAAAATCGCTATCAAAAGGATGAGAGCGGCAAGGTGATTTGGTATGCGGGCGGTATAATTGATTGGGATAATATCTTAAGTCCCCATCGAGGCGTGGACGAAGTTGATAGGGGTCAATATAATAAGGTGGTGGAGACAGACTATGCCAGTGGCTCTTGCATGCTCATTAAGAAAGAAGTTTTGGAGAAGATAGGCCTTTTTGACAAGAAGCTCTTTCTTTATTGGGAAGACTCTGATTTATCCCAGCGAGCCAAAAGGGCAGGTTGGAAAGTGTTATATGTTCCTCAAGCAAAAATTTGGCACAAGGTAGCCGCCTCCTCAGCCATCGGTAGCGCCTTAAATGATTATTATTTAACTCGAAATCGGCTTTTATTTGGCTTGCGTTACGCTCGGTTGAGGACAAAATTTGCTCTCTTCCGAGATAGTCTAAGAATTTTACTCAAAGGCCGAAAATGGCAAAGAATTGGTGCCCGAGATTTTTATCTGGGGAGATTCGGTAAAGGTTCATATTTAATATGATAAAGAAATCCTCAATTGGCTGGTATTTTCTTGGGGCAATTTTTGTTTTGGGTATTTTTTTGCGAGTTTATAATATTCCCAATACTTTACTTTTCCATCTCGACCAAGGATATCATGGGTTGGCAATAAAAGAAATTTGGGAAAACAAAAGGATTGCCCTTTTGGGCCATAGAACTGACGCTGAAGGAATATTTCACGGCTCTTTCTTTTATTATTTTATGTTGCCTCTTTATCTTGTTTCGAGATGGAACCCTGCTGGTGTGAGTATTCTCTTGGCTGCTCTAGACAGTTTTTCGATTTTTTTTATTTTTTTAATAGGAAAGAATCTTTTTGATGAGAACATTGGTTTAGTAGCGGCTTTATTTTACGCTACATCTTATTCTCTAATTTCTTATTCTCGCTGGCTTTCGAATGTAACCCCGATACCATTTTTCTCAACGGTTTTCTTTTATCTTTTAATTAAATCGTATAAAGATAATCTTTGGTTTTTTCCTTTTGCCTGCTTATTCTTGGGATTGATCACTCAATTTAATGGGGCGATTGGTTTTTTCTTTTTACCACCTTTGATTTTTTTCTTTTATCTTTTAAGAAAAGAAATTTTTAAGAAAAAGAGATACTTACTGACTTCTGTCGTCTTTTTTCTTTTACCTATTCTTCCTTTAATCTTTTTTGATTTAAGACATAATTTTTTAGTTTCTCGCTCAATTTTGCGACTATTTTCTGGATTTGGAGGCAGTTTTGATTTTAATATATATATTTTAAAGTTTTCAATTTTAAAAACGGAGATTGTTAACCTTTTATCTTATAAATTTCCCTTGATAACCTTTACCTTGTTGACTTTAACGGTTTGGGCGATTTGGCAACTGCGGTTTGAGAAAAAAGAATTCAAGCAGGTAAAAATTCTTCTTGTTATGCTTTTGATTCCATTTTTGACACTTTTTGCTTATCCTGAGGGAATTTCCGGGTTTTTCATTGTAGGGATTTTGCCTTTATTTATCTTGTTTTTTTCTTGGGGAGTTTGGAATTGGGGGAAAAAGAAAATTTTTAGGTCAGTTACCATTATTTTGGTTTTCTTTATTATTTTCTTGAATCTTTATCATTGGCAAGGATTTTTAAGACCTGGTTTTAACTTGATACCTATTGGAACAAGAAATTTAATTACTTTGGGGGATAGAATAAAAGCAGTTGACTTTATGTATCAGAAGTCTGACGGAAAACTCTTCAGGACCATAATTTATATTATTCCTTACTTTCAGGAAGAGCCTTGGGATTACGTTTTTTCTTGGTATGGAAAACCTAAATATGGATATCTCCCTAATTCTCAAGCGGCAAAAACATTTGTTATCTATGAGCCTGATTATGATTTTCCCTATCGTTTAGATGACTGGCTTGTTAGAATAGAGAAGGATCATGGAAAGGTAATTTCTAGTTTTAAGACGCACGATTTGACCGTCGAGGAGAGAGAAAAGTGAAATTATCGGTTATCATCAATGCCAAAAACGAAGAAGACTTTATTGGCGACTGTTTAGAATCGGTGAAGTGGGCAGATGAGATAATTCTCAATCTGAGTCAGGACTCAACCGACAAAACAGGAGAGATCGCAAAAGATTTTGGGGTAAAAATAATAAAACAGGAACCCAAAGAAATGGATTTTGCTGCCTGGCATAACCAGGGAATGAAAGAAGCCAAAGGAGACTGGCTTCTTTGGATTGACGCTGATGAACGAATCCCTCCGCTTTTAAGAAGCGAGATGCAACAGGTAATACGCAACACGCAATACGCTGCTTATGCTATTACTAGAAGAAATTTTTTACTGGGGAAAGAGATGAAACATGGAGGTTGGTATCCTGATTATGTAAAACGGTTGTTTCTTAAAAAGAATTTGGAAAAATGGACGGGCTTGCTTCATGAGGAGCCAATTTTTAAAGGAGAAATGGGAAAGTTGGAAAACCCGATGATTCATCTCCAGCCAGATACTATTGAGCCGGCTTTGGAGAAATCCATAAAATGGTCTAAAATCGAGGCAAAACTTTTACTTGAAGCCAATCATCCAAAAGTATCCTGGTGGAGAGTTTTGCGGATGGGGG
>CAYGWK010000010.1:0-20561 GCA_964353785.1 uncultured Gammaproteobacteria bacterium | reverse complement strand
TCAATCAATTCCCCAAAACTTTTTTTCGCCTTCTTCGTCTCGTCCGTAGAATTTTAAATGCAAAAAATCCTTAAGATCGCTGATAAAATGGCCAATACCAAAAGATAAGGCAACCAGTCCCCAAAAATTTTTATAAAAAATTAAACCAACGATTATCAAAATCAGGCCGTAAATCCAATGATGAGGTGATTTTATTTGTCCCCAATATATGTGGGTTATTCTCCCCACGGCATAACCAATAAACGCCACCACAAGATAAAGCAAAATTTCAATCCCAAACATGATTTCAATTTTACCAGATTTTGGGAAAAATGGGGGAAATTTTGGCTGAAACTATTTTTTCTGCCTCTTAATTAACTCTATTTATCGTCTTACCTTTAAGAAAGCTTTCAATATTTTGAACAAAAATTTCTTGTTTTGCCGCGGTTGCTTCTTTGGTAGTATAAGCAATTGGCGGATAAATAATACAGTTTTTGTATTTTGAAAGTCTCTTAGCGTCAGCTGGAGAAAGCTCATCAGAATGGTCTAATATAAATGTTATATCCCCTACTTTTAATCTCTCCTCCAAAGCATCTACATCCACCAATTCCATCGGAGCCAGGTTAATTACTACCGCACCAGGTTTGATTAACTTAATTCTTTCACTATTCAAAAAGTGCTCTGTTTCCTTATTGTAAGCAAGATTTAAAGAAAGAAAATCAGATTCTTTAATTAAGACTTCAATCTTTTGACACTTTATGCCTTTTCTTTCAAATTCCTTTTTTCTGGTCCTTGACCAATATCTTGTATCCGCTCCAAAACCATCATGGGCAATCTCGGCAATCCGGCTACCGATTTGCCCTAAGCCAATAACGCCAAATATTTTACTTTTAATTTCATAAACTTCAAAAAACGTAGACTCGGAATAATTACCTTCTCTTGCCTGTTTTTTGCCTCTCTCGATTTCTCTTATGTGCTCCAAGATAATCGCAAAGGCAAACTCGGCCACAGCCTCGGTGCTATAACCAGGGATATTGCAAACAACGATTCCCTTTTTGGCAGCGTAGGCATCATCTATCCGACCATATCCTGTTGATAGAGCACCAATATATTTCAGGTTTGACGCACGGTCAATCATCCCCTTGTCAACCGTAACTCCAAGACTAACAAGTAAACAATCAGTGGTTGGGAGATGTTTTGAGACTTCTTTACTATCTGCTGGAAGTAAAACTTTCTTTTCGGTCAAACGGTCAATTTTTTTCCAAGTTTCTTTTGTAAGACTATCCTGCCCAATGCCGAGAATTAAAATTTTCTTAAATTTCATCTTTGCCTTAAAAATATCACATTTTTTATCGTTTTTCAAGGCTAAATTACTAGGGGGAAATTTTGGCTGAAACTATTTATTTCGGCACCAGTTTGATTTCCAACCGGGAATCCAAAGCTTCGGCGAGTCTTTTTAAGAAATTTAAAGAAGGATTGGCAGTTCCTGATTCCAGCCGGGAGATGGCTGATTGCTTGGTTTTTAACCTTTGGGCTAACTTTTTTTGAGTAACTCCCCTTTTTAACCTGGCACGGATAATTTTTTCAATAATTTCAAATTCCGGCTGAAGTTCGAGATAAGCCCTGACCACTTTTGGGTCTTTCATTAACTCCTTCCGGTATTCTTTCCAGGTCAACCAATTTCTTGTGGTTCTTTTAACTTTATTCATAGGTTCAATATATCATATGTGTGATATTTTGTCAATAGACAAAATTCAAGCTCTGCTTATATCTTGTCAAGACGCAAAAGAGCAGTTTCTATCTCTTTTAACGGCGTTTTCTGGGTTTTTTTCTTAAAAGCGTGAAGCAGAATAATTTCTTGTTGCCGAACGGTGTAGAAAATCCTTATTTGCTCTTTTCCTGTTATCCGTAATTCGTATAAATTTTTTCTTATCTTCTTAGTATATTTACCACTTAAAAATGGGCCATACTCCTCAAGAAAATCAATCATTCCAATAAATTTAGCCTTAATTGCCGGGTTCTGTTTGTCAATAAGTTCTTTAACATACTTCTCGCCACGGAGACTCTCGAATTGAATAACTTTCCAAGCCATATTTTTATTCTAACAGATTCCAGTTTTCTGGGGAAAATTTTGGCTGAAACTATTTTTTCTACTTCTTAAACTCCTTTTTTTAGGAAGGGGCAAAGTTAATTAGGGTGGTTAAATAAACCTCAAGGGTCCTAGTCAGGGATTTAATCTCAACAAACTCGTCATCACTGTGAGCTTTTCCCCCAATTGGACCAAAGACAACCGTTGGTATTCCCCTTTCAATTAGTAAAAAGCTCTCATTTGCCGGTCCTGTTCCCCGAATCGAAACTGGATTGCCATATACCTGTAAACAAGCGTCTTGAAGAACCTTAACAATTTTTTCCTCAGGAGAGAGACAGATTGCCGGAATCTCCACAAATTTTTCTAAATTAACCCTTAATTTTTCTCTTTTCCGACAAGTTCTTTCGGCGATATCTTTGATTTTTTGATAAACCTTATGAATAGGAAACCGAGGTAGATAGCGAATTTCAACTACGCTTTCACAATAATCTGGCACAGTGCTGACCGCGGTTCCTCCGTGCAAAATCATCACTCCAGGAGTGACCACGTTGCCGAGATTAGGAAAATGGGGATGTTTAAACTGAGGCAATTTCAGCCTCTCCAAAGCCAATAAAATTTCGGCCATGCCAGTTACCGCATTCGCTCCTTTTTCTTTCCTCTGCCATTTGACTGAACCGGTATGAATTAATTCGCCAAATGTTGAGATTTTGACTCGCAAAATTCCCCGGTGACCAATGCCAATATTGTAAGCCCCACCATAACCATAAATAGCTGCTTTACCCTCAATTAGCCCTTCTTGAACTAAATAATCCATGCCCAAATCAAAAATTGGCGTGGCGGTACTCCCTCCTTCTTCATTAGAAACCAAGATTATTCTGACGTTAAAAGGCAAATCGAGTCCAAGGTCTCTTATTAATTTAAGTAAATAAATCTCACAGGCAATACCTGATTTCATATCAATTGCCCCTCGCCCATAAATTTTTCCTCCAGACTTATGAGCGGAAAAGGGATAATAGCGCCAATTATCAATGGAACCAATTCCAATCGTATCCATATGGCCTAAAAACAAGAAGTTTTCTTTTTTGTTAGGATCGGAATCGATTACCAGATTGGGCCGGCGTTTATCTTTGGCCACAACTTGAACCCTTAAACCCAAAGCTCGAGCATGTTCTTCAATAAATTTAGCAATCTTCTCTTCGGGATGCTCGCCGGAAACTGAGGGAATTCTAACTAAATCTTGACAAAACTTAATCAAGTCTGGTTTCAACTTCTCGGCAGCTTTTTTAATCTCTTCCTCAGGAATGGTGGTTCTCTTGAATTCATCAGACAAAGAAAAATAGATTTGATTTCCTTTCTTTTTGGCTATTAAATGCTTCTGTTTGACCAGGCTTTTAAGCAGGCGCGAAAGGTTGCCCGGATCAACCCCTAGCCTCCGGGCTAGTTCACGTAAATAAAAGCTTTCCGTAGGACAAGATTGGAAAAAATCGAGAACTTCTAATTCCTTATTTGACATATAATTTTGGCTTAATTACAACAATTGTTGTAAATAATTTTATTGATTGTTGTAATAGTTGTCAAGGGGAAATTTTGGCTTTTGAGGCTTATTCCCTATTAATATCGAGGGTCAAGCGATCGGGTAATTAAAACATACCAACTGCCAAGAGCGAAATCATCAGTCGGTCTCTCTTCTACCCATTTTTTCTCCGGACCAACCCATCTGGTTCTTTTCCACTCTCCCTCGATTTCTTCAAAACCAAATGTCTTATTAGTTAAAAGTCCTTCGCAGGAGGGACATCTCCAATCAGCTTCCATTGCGTCGGCTGGCATATCCTCATCAGAAAGAGGAATACCGCAATGCTCGCATAAACCCAAAGACTCAAGCGAAACCAACTTTCTATTTCTCATTAGTTCCAATTTTTCTATACTTTCCATAAATCCATCTCATTTTATCACTTCTGTCAACTCAAAAACCCAATCCGGGGGGGAAATTTTGGCTGAAACCATTTTTTCTGCTTCCCGACCAATTCTTTCCACCAACCAAGATTTTCTCTCCAGGGTTGACAGCCACCATCATCACCTGAACTAGCAGATTTTGAGACCGTTTACTGCCCCGCTCCCTTCATCATCTCTTCTATGGTCAGGAATTTAACGTTTGACGGTGGATTAAATTGCGAGTCAGAGACTAAGGCCGGACTACAGTTATATTCAGCTTCGGTTGCGACCGAACCTTCTCCTTTCTCTCCTTCCCAAACATTCTCCTCAAAACACATCTTAATCCCCTGGGTCTCGCCCTTATTCCAAGACCACATACACTTATCAACCATGACTACATAGCCCGTTTTTCCTTGACCGGTGATTTCACCATAAACTTTGTTTCCTTTAATATAGCTTGTACCCGTAGTTCCTTCTTGAGAGTAAGTACACTTCATCGGGATTCCCCGGGCAACCGCCTCTTTTAATTTTCCAGTAAAGGACTCACCTTGCTGTCCTGTTTCCTTTTTAATCTCGCCAGGAACAGGCAAACCAACTCCGCCTTTACCCTTACCAAGAAAAAGCCAGGCACCAACCGCTAAAACGACAATCACAACAATGACAATTATCGGTAAAAGTTTTTTCATTTCTTCACCTCCTTTCTTTTAATTGCTTACTTTATTATTATGAAGTACTGCTTTTTTTCTTTGCAAGAGGTAATTGAATTTCATTGACTTTACCTATAATTTTCCCTCTTGTTTTCCAAGCCAAAAGACTTTTTCCCAAAAAGTACCACAGGGAAAAACTCAATTAAATCAGAAAGTATTCCCTTTATCTTTCCCCGCTTTAATCTTCTGTCTGATCTCATGACCACATTCGTTGTATCATAAATTACCTCACCGTATTTAGTTAATAATTGACCACAACCTATATCTTCGGTATGTTCCCTGGTGGTATCATATCCACCAGCTTCGAGAAAAACTTTTCTTTTATAAGAATGATTAAAACCGCTAAAAACAGGTTTTTTTAATTTGGCCAGAAGTTTAAAAAAAACTCCCACAACTAGGTAAATAATAGAGGGAAATACCTGTTCGTCTTTTTCATCAACAAATATTCCTGGTCTTCCAATTCCTACCAAACGGGGATTTTTTTCGAAATGACTAATTATTTTTTTTAGCCAATCTTTTGGTACTACCGCATCTGCATCAGTACAAGCCACAACGTTCCCTTTTGCAGTTAATAAACCTCTCTGTCTAGTAAAAGCAATGCCCTGTTTCCTTTCCTTAACCACTCTTGCCCCAAAACTTCTCGCTATTTCTGGTGTCCTGTCTGTACTATTATTATCCACAACGATTATCTCCACCTTACTCATGTCAAAATTCTGACCAAGAACAGAACTCAAACATTTTGGTAAATATTTTTCTTCGTTGTAAGCTGGAATGACGACAGAAACAGATGGAGTCTTTTCTTCAACCATTGAGCCGACGGTCAGACTCGAACTGACGACCGACTGTTTACAAAACAGTTGCTCTACCACTGAGCTACGTCGGCAAAAGTGCTGGGAGAAGGATTCGAACCTCCGAAGCCTTACGGCGCCTGTTTTACAGACAGGTGCGTTAGTCCACTCCGCCATCCCAGCAATCAGGTATATTTTATCATAATTTTTTGGTATAATTCAAACTATGGCAGAAACTCAAAGACCGCTTTTGGCTTTAATTTGCCAAGAGTGCAAATCGCAAAATTATATAACCACCAGAAACAAGGTTAATACGCCAGAAAAACTGGTGCTTAAAAAATATTGCCCAAAGTGCCGCAAGCACACGGAGCACAAAGAATCAAGTAGGCTTAAGTAGATTTTAGTAAATAGGGGTGTCGTTCAACGGAAGGATGGCGGTCTCCAAAACCGCTAATGGAGGTTCGATTCCTCCCACCCCTGCAGAATGTTTTTAAGAAATTTTTTTATTTTACTGGCAATTTTGGTCGTGAGCAAAATTTCCCTTTGTGCCTGGAGGATTCATCTCGGCAAGGACAGGCTCTCGCTTGAATATTATCTTGGCATTGTGGAGTGGGAAAAAGAATTTTTAAAAATTGCCTTCTTGGCTTTGGTTTCTTTCCTCTTAACTTTTCTTTAATTCAAAAAAGGGGCTTGACATGGTTTTATTCATTATGATAGACTAGAGTTAGCCTGCAATTCTGGTTATTGTTTTTGTCTAAAATCCAGATTTGGGCTCAGGTTTGGCACATTGAAAGGAGGCTGACTAGACTAGTTCGCCGAGCACCCGACAATGAGCGTCGGGTTAAAAAGAGTCTGCGTATGTAGACTCCTTCCTACTTTTGGCTGACGCCAAAGCTTCTGATCAAAAGAAGCAAAATAAAGTAGGATTTAATTGGCGCCTCTGTTTAGTTAGTAAATGTGTCCAGACCTGAGTGGAATTATTTGTTTTCCTTTTTCCTCCTTCCATTGGTCGGCGGCAGGGGGTGAGACTCTGGGATTTGCCTAGGTGCCGGGCTGCACACCCGTTTATCAAATCCCTATCCTTCTCACCTCCTGCCCGCACTTATCCTTCTTCTTGGCTTTCTTTCCAACTTTTTACGAATTCCTTTCGGTGATACCTTGTCAAACCATATCTAAGTATTGCTTTTTGTTGCATTTTTGTCCCATATCCTTTGTTTTTCCCCCAGCCATATTGAGGGTATTTTCGACTCAAAGAGCGCATCAAACCGTCCCGATAAACTTTGGCTAAAATTGAAGCGGCGGCAATTGAGATTGATTTTTGGTCTCCGTGTTTTATGCCCAATTGATTTTTCCTTCCTAAACCCCGAAGATAAGGAATTGAGTAGAAATCGACGAAAACAAAAGTCTTTCCACCAGATAGTTTACCCTGAGCTTGCCGAAGGGTCTTCCTCATTGCTTTTTGAGTCGCCTTGCCAATACCAATTTTATTAATCACTCCTACTCCAACTTCAGTTACATCCCAAGCCAAGGTCCTCTTCTTTATTTCTTTAGCCAATTGCTCCCGTAACCTGGGTTTTAGCAACTTGGAATCATTTATGCCCAATTGCTCAATGGCTAAATTGCTAAATTGCTTAGTGGCTGGAGCGAATACTACGGCAGCCACAACCAGCGGTCCTGCCCAAGCTCCTCTCCCCACTTCATCAATACCAACTACAAACTTATATCCCCTCTTCCAAAATCGTTTCTCGTAGGAAAAATTAGGCTTAGTCATTTTAGCCATGCTTGCGATATTTTAGCATATGTGTTAAAATTTCTGATATGGCGCAAAACCCAATTGTATTCTTGAAGGAGGTAAGAAGCGAACTTGGCAAAGTTTCCTGGCCATCAAGAAAGGAGGCAATTCGCTTAACGGCGGTGGTTATTTTTGTTTCTTTGGCTGTTGGTATTTTTATTGGAGCAATGGACTATATTTTTACCAAAGGAATGGCGCTCCTGTTTAGAAAGTAGATATGGCAAAAAAGGCAAAAATTGAAGAAGAAGAAACTCAAGAACCCAAAAAAGAAAAATTTAAGGGACATATTGTCATTACCAAATCATCTGATCCTCGGGCTGCCTGGTATGTCGTCCACACCTATTCCGGGCATGAAGTCAAGGTTTCCCAGGCTTTAAAACAGCGGGTGGAAACCATGAGGCAGACAGACAAAATCTTGGAAATTTTAATTCCCACCCAGGAAACGGTTCAAATAAGGTCTGGCAAAAAGCAAAATGTGACCGAAAAGATTTTTCCAGGCTATATGCTCGTCAAAATGATTTTGGATGATGCTTCCTGGCTAACCGTCCGAACAACTCAAGGAGTGACCGGATTTGTGGGTATGGGCAACAAACCGACACCAATTTCAAATGAAGAAGTTAAGGCAATTCAAAAATTTATGGCCTTGGAGGCGCCGAAATATAAAGCCAAATTCTCAGTTGGCGAGGCAGTTAAAATCATTGATGGACCTTTTGCCGAATTTTTGGGCTCGATTGAAGCCATTGATGAGGAAAAAGGTAGACTCCGGGTTTTGGTTTCGATTTTTGGCAGAGAAACACCAGTGGAATTGGATTTTTTGCAAGTGGCGAAAATATAAATTATGACCAAAAAGGTAAAGACAATTATTAAACTCAATCTTCCTGCTGGCGAGGCTACTCCGGCTCCGCCGGTTGGTCCAGCACTCGGCTCCCACGGACTGCCAATTATGGACTTTGTTAAAGCCTACAACGAAAAAACAGCCTCAATGAAGGGAAATATCATTCCAGTGGTGATTACTGTTTATGAAGACCGGACTTTTTCTTTTATTACCAAACTGCCTCCGGTGGCTGATATGATTAAAAAAACCCTGAGCTTGTCGAAGGGTTCAGGACTTTCTGGCAGAGAGGAAGTTGGAGTGCTAACAAAGGACCAGGTCCGGAGAATTGCCGAGGCAAAAATGAAAGATTTAAATACCGAAGATATAGAGGCAGCCACAAGGGTAGTTGAGGGAACGGCCAGATCAATGGGGGTAAAAATCAGTGGGTAAAAAAAGAATTGCCATTTTAGGCGAACCCATGAACCAGTCGGTTCAGGGTAAAGAAGAAAAGAAAAAAGAACACAAAAAGTCTCTAAAAGAAGAAAAGGGAGTCCGAGTTCCGGGACTTAAGGGTGGCGAGCGGGTGGTCGCGGTTACGGCTGAACCAACTGTCGAAGAGGTCTCTCCACCCCCTACCCCCACGACTAAACCCCCAACTCACCTCCCATCCCCACCCAAACTTCGGGGCAAGAAATACAAGGCGGCCAAAACCAAAATTGATCCGACTAAATTCTACCCAATTCATGAAGCAATAAAGCTTCTAAAAGAAACTTCGTATGGTCGTTTTGACGGCTCAGCCGAAATCCACCTGGTCACCAATAAAACCGGAATCCAGGGCGATGTTTCTCTTCCTTTTTTTCAGGGAAAAACTAAAAAAGTAGAAATCGTGGATGAGGAGACTTTAAAGAAAATTGAGGCGGGAAAGATAGATTTTGATATATTATTATCTACTCCTTCTTTTATGCCTCGCCTAGTGAAATATGCTAAGATTTTAGGGCCAAAAGGCTTAATGCCCAATCCAAAAAATGGAACCATTACCGAAAAGCCACAAGAAGCCCTCAAAAAATTTCAAACTGCCTCACTCTCTTTTAAAACAGAATCAAACGCTCCCCTAGTCCATGCCGTCTTTGGCAAAGTTTCCCAAAAAGAAGGAGAACTTGAAGAAAATTTAAAAGCCTATCTTGAAGCCGTGGGGATAAAAAATATTAAAAGAGCAGTTATTAAGGGAACGATGGGGCCAGCGGTTAAACTGGATTTGACAACTCTTTAACCAAAAGATATAATTAAATTCAACCTGAGAAGTAGGCAAAGAAGTAAGTCCTGCGGAGGTAGATTATTTCTTGGCGCTTCTTGAGGAGCGCTTTTTTTATCAGCGTATATGAAGAAGCAAGAAAAAATTTTTGCCGTAGCCGATTTAAAAGAAAGGCTTAAAGAAGCCAAGGCGGTCATTTTGACTGACTATCAAGGCTTAACTGTTCCCCAAATGAACCAGTTGCGAAGTCTGGTTAAAAAGGCTGGTGGCCAAATTTTGGTGGTTAAAAACACCCTCCTTGAACGGGCGCTTAAGGAAGCAAAGTTGCCAAAATTGGAATTAACTGGTCAAACTGCTGTTGTTTTGGCTTACCAAGATGAGATTTCTCCAATTAAAAGCGTTTTTGATTTTGCCAGAAGCACTGGGCTTCCCTCATTTAAAACTGGCATTTGGGAAGAAAGAATTTTAAGCCGAGAAGAAATTGAAAGGCTTGGAAGCCTACCTTCTCATCAGGAGCTTTTGGGAAAACTTTCAAGCATTCTCTCTTCCCCCTCGAGCCGCTTAACCCAAGTTTTAGCCGGAAACCAGAAGAAATTGATTATGATTTTAAAAACTAAAGGAGGTGAAAACTAATGGCAGAAAAACCTGCAAAAACAAGTAAAAAAGTTGAAGATTTAATTTCCGAAATTGAAAAATTGAGCGTTCTGGAATTAGCAGATTTAGTCAAAGCGCTTGAGGAAAAATTTGGCGTGGCAGCTGTTCCAGCGGCGGCTCCAGTCTCTGCTGGCGCTCAAGCACCAGGAGCTCCTCCGGCTGGTGGACCAACCGAAATCCAGGGAGAACAGGCAACCTTTAACGTCGTTTTAGCCTCAGCCGGAGCCAATAAAATCTCGGTTATCAAGAGCATTCGGGAGATAAATCAAACTTTGGGTCTTAAAGAGGCCAAAGATTTAGTTGAAAGCGCCCCAAAGGAAGTTTTGACCGGCATCAACAAAACCGCGGCCGAAGAAGCCAAGAAAAAACTTGAAGCCGCCGGGGCAACAGTGGAGCTGAAGTAAGGAGAATTAGACAAACTCCCTCTTGACAAACTTCGTTATACTATGATACTCTAGTTTAGAGAGAGACATAGTTATGGCTAACCCAAAGAAAGTTTTATCTCTTGATGACCTGCCAGATCTTTTAACCGTCCGGGAGGTGGCCGAAATCTTGCGCGTTTCTCCCCTAACCATTAAACGCTGGGGTAAAAGAGGGAAACTGCCGGCAATAAGAATTAATTCCCGGGGAGACCGAAGATATCGAAAAGAGGCGGTTCTTTGGCTTTTGGGAATCCAAGAAAAGAAAACCGAAATCTAACTTCGGACCTTCTCCTTCAAAACAAGATAGGGAAAGTAAAAACAAGCAATCAGAATTCTTTTTAGGTGGGAAGGTCTAGTGAGAAACCGCCAAAGCCACTCAAATCCAACTTTTCTTATCCATTGAGGGGCTCTTTTGGAAAACCCGGACAGGAAATCCAAAGCCCCCCCAATTCCCATAAATAAAGAAGCATTAGTCTTTTTAAAATTTTTAAAAATCCATTTTTCTTGAAGTTTCATTCCCTGACAAGCAAAGATAATTTCAAATTTTTGTTTTGGCCAAAATGGGTTATTCTCCAGTCCCTCAATTTTTGCTCCCGGATATTTTTCTTTAAGTTTTAAAACAAGAGTTTTAATTTCTTCTTTATTTCCTCTTCTTGCTCCTATGATGCCGATTCGCCAATTCTCTTTTGAAGCTTCCTCAAGCAGCCTAGAAACCAGGTCTGAACCGGCCACTCTCTCTGAAAGAGGAGGTTTTGTTCCTAAAAATTTTGAAGCCAAAATCAACCCTTGACCATCAGGAATGGCCAAATCCGCTGAATTTAGGATTTTTTTAAACTGGGAATCTTTTTGGGCAGCAACGATAAACTCCGGATTGGGAGTAACAATCCAAAATTTCTCATTTTGGGCTATTTTTTTATGGACAAAGGCTAGCACTTCGACAAGCGAAGTGCTATTTATCTTCACTCCAAGAATTTGCAAGGTCTGTCCAGGCGTTTGCCTGACGTTTTTATGAAGTTTTTTTAAGTTTTTTGACATCTAAGTTCAAATTTTTACATCCGATAGTTTTTTTGTTTTTAAAAATTTTATAAAAAATTTAGGAAAAATTTATGAAAATCCTATAAGTTATTCTCTGTCTTTGGCGACTATTTGCAAAACAACGATTTTGAACAATTTTTTTAAACGTGGTAATTCTTCAATTTCTAAATCTATTTAGTTATAGATTCCCAATTACTAATTACAAATTACTAATTACTAACTGTTTGGTACTATAAACCCGAAAATAAGACAAACAATTCTTATTTTTTGGTAATACTTCTTTTATAAAGATCAATATTTTCTAAAGCAATGCCAGTACCTCTAGCAACGCAAAGCATTGGGTCCTCGGCAACATGACAGGGAACGCCGGTTTCTTGGGTCATCAGTTTATCCAAGTTTCGAAGAAGGCTCGTTCCTCCACTCATGATAATTCCTTTATCTATAATATCAGAAGCAAGTTCTGGTGGAGTTTCCTCCAAAACCGCTTTAACCACGCCAATTATTGAAAGAAGAGTTGGTCTTATGGCTTCAGTCACCTCGCTTGAGGAAATTTGGACCGTTTTCGGCAATCCCAAAATTGAATCTCTACCTTTTACCTCCATTTCCTCTTCTCGCACCAATGGGCTAGCTGAACCAATTTTTATTTTTACCTCCTCGGCTGTCTGTTCACCAATAATCAAATTGTGTTTTTTCCTCAAGAAATTGGCGATTGCCTCGTCAATTTTGTTGCCGGCCACTCTTAAAGACTTATGAACTACCACTCCTCCAAGAGAAATAACCGCCGCCTCGCTTGCTCCTCCACCACAATCAAAAATCATGTTTCCCGAAGGGTTGGCAATCGGGATTTTGGCGCCGATGGCGGCTGCCAAAGGCTCATCAATTAAATAAGCCACCCTGGCGCCGGCAGCAATGGTGGCATCCAAAACCGCCCTTCGCTCAACTTGAGTCACTCCAGCCGGAACACAAATCATTACCTCGGGTTTAAAGACAAAAGCCCGTCCGCAGACTTTTTGAACAAAGTAAGATAAAAGTGCCTGGGTGACTTCATAATCAGCAATGACTCCATCTCGAAGGGGTCTGGAGGCGACGATATTTCCTGGGGTCCGGCCAAGCATGGTTTTGGCTTCATTGCCAACCGCCACCACCCGACCATCTTCAATTGAAATCGCCACCACTGTCGGCTCATTTAAAACTATTCCTTGGCCAGCCAGCCAAACAACAGAGTTAGCCGTTCCTAAATCAATACCAAGACGTTTAGATAACATAGTATTAAAATCCTAAATTGGTTCGTCGCCATTATATCACCAAGCCTTTCTTTCCTCAATCCCTCATTTGTGATATACTTTGTCCATAATATGATAGGAAAACGGACGCTCATCTTTTTCGCCATCCTTTTGGCCATTTTTGGTTCAACCTATCTTGTCATAAAACTTGCCAAAGGCTACAAACTTGATTTTTCCCAAAAAACCTTTCGGGCAACTGGACTTTTGGTGGCCACCTCAATTCCAGACGGAGGACAAATTTTTGTTGATGGCAAATTAAAAAGCGCCACCAATACCACCATCTCCCTCTCTCCTGATACATACGAGGTGGAAATTAAAAAGGACGGCTTTTCCCCTTGGAAAAAGACCTTAAAGATTGAAAAAGAACTGGTGGTCAAAACCGAAGCTTATCTTTTCCCCCAAGTCCCGGATCTTAAAGCCCTAACTTTTACCAGCGCCGCCAATCCCACTCTTTCTCCGGATGAAACAAAAGTTGTTTATAGCGTTTCTAAAGCAGAAATTGGTAAAAATGGTCTTTGGGTGATGGATTTAAGTGAACTTCCTTTTGGTATTTCCCGCGAGCCAAGACAAATCTTACAAAGCGCGTCTGGAGGAAGAGATTTTTCCAAGGCAAGTTTTCGTTGGTCAACTGACTCAAAACAAGTTCTCGTCACCCTAAAAAGCGGAAAAACAGAGGAGAATTTTTTAATTGACCCAAACGCTCTAAATTCGGCAACCGAACTTATTGATGTCACTTCAAACTTACCAACCATCCTTAAGCAGTGGGAAAAAGAGGAAAAAACGAGAAGAGAACAGAAACTTAAAAAGTTGCCAGTTGAGCTTTTGGAAATTGTTCAAAATAGCACAAAAGATGTCATTTTTTCGCTAGATGAAACAAAAATTCTCTATACTGCCACTGCTTCGGCCCAAATTAAGGACAACTTAATCCCCCAAATCCCGGCTGCCTCAACTCAAAAGCAAGAAAGAACCCTAAAACCAGGTCAAACCTATGTTTACGATATCAAAGAGGATCGGAATTTCTGGATAGCTGGCGAAGAAACAAACATTTCCTGGTTCCCTACCAGCCGTCATTTAATTCAAGTTGAAAAAGAAAAAATTACTATTATGGAGTCTGATGGAACAAACAGGACAGTGGTTTATTCTGGTCCTTATGAATTTCCTTTTGCCTTTCCGTTTCCGGCTGGAAACAAAATTCTAGTTTTAACTGCTTTAGGCAAAGACTCTCCTCAAAATCTCTACGCCGTTTCTCTCCGCTGAAATGGTATGGTAAAATAATAGGGAGCCCCTGTAGCTCAACTGGACAGAGCAGTCCCGTCCTAAGGGAAAGGTTGGCTGTTCGACTCAGCCCAGGGGCACCGGGGACTGGCCTAATGATAAGGCGCTACGTTCGCACTGAAAAAATCGGGGATTAGCTCAGTTGGTAGAGCGCGCGGTTCGGGACCGCGAGGTCAGCCGTTCAAATCGGCTATCCCCGACTTGACCGATTTTTCCAGTGTAAAGGTTTATCCTGAAAATTGCTAAGGCAATTTCCAGGAACGTAGAGATTCTCGGTTCGAGTCCGAGGTCCCCGACCAAGCTAGCCCTTTTCCAGATAATCTCTCAATCTTCTTGCCCGAGAGGGATGGCGAAGTTTGCGAAGGGCGTCGGCTTCAATCTGCCTCACTCGCTCGCGAGTTACTCCTATTTCTCTCCCCACCTCCTCTAAAGTTCGAGAATTACCATTCCCTAAACCAAAACGCAGTTCAATTACTTCCCTCTCCCGAGGAGTTAAATTTTCTAATCGCCTTTGGAGGTCTTCCGAAAGAACAGTTCTTTCGCTTTCTTTAGAGGGCAAAAGTGCTTCTTTGTCTTCAATCATTTCCCCTCGAGCGGTTTCTTCCTCTTCTCCAATTTTTTCGTCTAAGGAAAGTGGTGAGAGAAGAATATCTTGCCTTAATGTCCTTTCTATTGTTTCTTGCTTTTCTCCTAATTTTCTGGCAATCTCTTCTATCGTCGGCTCTCTACTAAATTCGGCTGTCAAACTCTGCTTGGCTTTTCCAATTTTACCGAGTAATTCTACTTTATGTATGGGGATGCGAATCGTCCGTCCTTGATCAGCCACCGCCCTACCAACTGTTTGCCTAATCCACCAAGTAGCATAGGTTGAAAGTCTGCTTGGCTCTCCGGTTTGAGGATTAATTCTTTTATTATCAAATCTATCAATCGCTTTTATTAAACCAATAGTCCCCTCCTGAATTAAATCCTTAAAGCCCACTCCCCGTCCTCGGTGCTTTTTAGCAATGCTAATTACTAAGCGTTGGTTTGCTTCCACCAGTTTGTCCCGCGCTTCCTTCGCAAGAAAAATCACACTTTCTAGTTCTTCTCTTTCTTCGGGATTCAAACCATCGTTTCCTAGCTTCTCAAGCCTTGTCTTTGCTCCTTTTCCTTGACTAAATCGATCAAGTAATTCTTTTTCTTCCTCTGGTGTTAAAAGAGGAATGTTTGCAACCTCCTGGAAATAGGGATCTACCGGTGGTTCTCTTTCGCCTCTACTCATTTTCTCCCCCCTACATTATACCATTGACAATCAAGCCTTTTTTTGCTATAATTTAAGCCTAATTTTGTTGGTGGTGAGCGCCAGGCGGCGCTCGGGTCGAAACCACGGACAATCATTTGTTAATTCTTGGCGCTCTTTAAGAATCTAATATCTAAACAGAAAGGGGTAAGATGTGGAAGAAAATGACCAAGGAGATTGACTGGATTATTTTTGTTGCCTTAGCCATCATAGGGGTGGCCTTGTTAGTCTTAAATCATCAAAATCTAGTTTTTCGGGGATTCGCCATTTTGTTTTTTCTTTTGGCGGTTGCTACCGCCCCGCACGGAATTAGAACCCTTATAAAAAACTGGAAAGGAGAAGAGGAGGAAAAGTAATGTTTGAAAAAATTAGTTCAGTTCTGATTTGTTGCGCTCCTTACGGCCTCATCTTGCTTGGCCTGACAATTTACGTCGTCCCAGGGATGGTCAAAGATCGGTGGCCAAAAACCAAAGGAAGAACAATCTTCCATCGAATATGGGACCTACATCGCTGGCATGAGCTGCTAGAGTAGCGCCAAGACCGACGCCGCCCGGAATGGGTAAACCAAAACCCAAACTGGGCGGTTTTTTTATGACTTAAACCCCTAAAAGCCTTTTAAATCGGCTTTCCTCCCGGTACGGACCGATAATGGCTAAATTAAGATTCTTCGGTTGGAAAATTTCCTTTGAAACTCGCCTGACATCCTCGGTCGTGACTTTATCAATTAACTTCATTACTTCTTCCGGCGTTCTTATTTTCTCCTCCAAAAGCGCTTGAACAACGTAGCGTTCAGCCACCTGTCTTGAATCCTCTAAAGCCAAAATCAAGCCTCCTTTAAGAAATTCTTTGGCCTTAGAAAGTTCTTTTTGAGAAACTGACTTTTTTTCTAAGTCAAAAAGTTGGTCTAAAGTAACTTTTATTGCCTCATCAATTTTTTCAAGCCTAACGCCAGCCCGAGCAAGCAGAAAGCCAGAATCAACATAAAATTCTGGCTGGCAGGCAACATAATAAGCCAAACCTCTTCGCTCTCTCACTTGGATAAACAATCTTGAACTCATTCCCCCACCTAAGATAGCGGCCAAAACCGCGATGGCAAACCGATCAGGATGTGAATACCAAAAACCTGGAACTCCTAAACAGAAATGAGCCTGTTCAGTCTTTTTGCTGACCAGTTTTATTTGCGGTCTTGCCTGATGCAGTTTTATCTCTTTTGATGTTCTTTGACCAATTCTTCTCAAGCCGGAAAAATGCTGAACAACCAGGCTTCTTATTTCCTTTTCGTTAATTTTGCCAGCCACCACCAAAACCATGTTTTTGGCAAAATAAAGCTTTTCTTGATAATTTAAGAAGTCTTCCTTTTTAATTTGCCTAACCGTCTTTTTCTCGCCGCCAATATCCCAACCCATGGGATTATCACCATAAAGAAGCCTAGTAAAAACATCTAAAATTCGCCTCATCGGCGTATCCTCGTACATATTTAGTTCCTCGATAATAACTCCCCGTTCTCGCTCAATCTCCTCAATCTTGAAAAGCGAATTGGTTAACATATCGGAAAGAATGTCAAAAGCAAGGTTCTGGTGCTTGGCTGCCAGTTTAACGTAATATAAAGTAATTTCTTTGTCAGTGGCGGCATTAAATTCACCCCCAACTCCATCAATTTCTGAAGCAATTTGAAGAGAGGAGGGCCGTTTTTTTGTTCCTTTGAAAGCCATGTGCTCAATAAAATGAAAAAGACCATTAATTCTTTTTACCTCCTGTCTTGAGCCGGCACCAACTCCAATCATAACCGTGGTGCTTTCAACATGAGGCATGGAGATAGTAATAAGCTGCAAATCGTTTTTAAGAACTGTTTTTTTATAATTCATCTGGATTTTTTAAGATTTCTTCCACCTCCTGCAAAACTTGCCAGAGTTCCGGCGGAGATGAAGGCTCAAGCTTGGAACAAATCTTTCTGTCTGTCTCTCGAAGTCTCTCATAAAGTTCGTATTCAGAAGCATGAACTTCAATTATATATTCTCCTTTTGGATTTTGAGGAGTTATCCGAAAGTAAGTGGTACTACACTTCGCCCAAAACCATCTCAATCTTCTTGTCAAAAGTAGAAATCGTCGATCGTCTCCTCCCTCATCCATCTCAAGTCTTTTCTTTTCAGCCAATTGTTGGGTTCTGACATTTCTATAAGCCCGAATAAATGTCTCTTTGTCTCCCTCCAAAAAGGCAATGTCTGCCTCTACCACAATGTCTGCCAGCTTTCTCCTCGTAAGCTCCAATTCATAGTCTTCAGGTTTTATTTCTCCAAAAATTTCTCCCATGTTTTTACATTCTCTCAAGGGTTTTTATTCCCAATAAAGTCAAGCCGTTTTTTAAAACTTGGGCGGTTGAGGCGGTTAAGGCCAGCCGAAATTCGCGAACCCTTTTAGCGCTTTTTAGGATTTGGTGCTTTTGGTAAAAAAGATTGTATTTTTGGCATAAATCAAAGAGAAAATTAGCCAGTAAATTTGGCGAAAATGCCTCGGCGGCTGATTGAACTATCTCTGGAAACTTATAGATTGTCCGCAAAAGAGAAATCTCTTCAGTAGACAGATTACTCAATTGCTCAATGGCTAAATTGCTAAATTGCTTAAGTCGGGCTTTCTGCAGGACACTCTGACACCGCGCGTAAGTATACTGAAGATACGGTCCGGAATTCCCTTCCAAGACAAAAATTTTCTCCCAATCAAAAATAATATCAGTCGTTGGTTGATGGGATAAATCAAAATAAACGACGGCTCCTACTCCGACGGCTTGAGCCACCTTCTTTTGCTCTTTTTCCGAGAATCCTCGACCGGTCTCTGATTCGGAAATTATTTTTTCTGCCCGCTTTATTGCCTCATCTAAAACATCTTCCAGATGGATGGTATCTCCTTTTCTGGTTGAAAATTTGCCATGAGCCCACCGTATCAAACCGTGAGGAATGTGAACAAACTGACTCATCTTTCCGTAACCCAACATTTCGGCGGCGGCAAAACTCTGCTCAAAATGAAACTTTTGGTCTGCTCCAACCTCCCAAATCGATAAGTATGGGTTCCAGCGTTTTTTTCGGTATTTGATGGTCGCCAGTTCCCGAGTTTCATAAGTCGTCGCTCCGTCAGACTTTAGAAGCATCAAAGGAGTTTCCATCCCGGGGATTGGAATAACCAAGGCGCCTTGGCTTTCTTTGGCAATCCCTTTTTTCTTGGCTTCGGCAATTATTTCTGCCATTTTGTCTTGGTAAAAACTTTCGCCATGAGCAACATCAATTTTGATATCCAAAAGTTTATAGACCCGCTCAAATTCTTTAAGCGAAACATCAACACAGGCTTGCCAAATTTTTCTGGCTTCGGGATCTTTCTCCTCAAGTTTTTTAAACCAGAGGCGCGCTTCATCCTCAAGTTTGGGATTTTTCTCAGCCTCGGCGTGGAACTTAACATAAAGTTTCTCAAGTTCCGAAACTTCAAGTTTTCCAGCTGGTTTTTTGCTCCATTTTTTAATCGCCACAATTAATTTTCCAAATTGGGTTCCCCAATCGCCTAAATGATTATCACCGACAACCTTAAAACCCAAAAACTTGTAAAGATTATAAAGCGCCTGACCAATAATAGTTGAACGAAGATGACCAATACCAAAAGGTTTGGCAATATTAGGCGAAGAGTAATCAACAACGACTGTTTTTCCTCTGCCTAGGGTTTGCTTGCCGAATCCATCTTTTTGTCTTAGCACTTCGGAAAGTTGACTGATAAGAAGGTCTTCTTTTAGCCATAAATTGATAAAACCAGGAGGAGCAACGGAAATTTTCCCAAGCCAGTCAGGTAAACCCATGCTTCGCCAAGTATTGACGATTTTGTTGGCCAAATCAAAAGGATTGGCAAATTCCGGTTTTTTTATCCTTAGAGCAATATTGGTTGAATAATCGCCAAAATCTAGTTTACCCTGAAGGGGATGCTCAAAAACCGCTTTCTGGCGAATCTTAAGTTTCTCCAAAACCTTCTGAAAATCTTTTTGAATTAGGTCTTTAATCATTTAGGCTTAGTATACCAGGAACTTCCATCAGATACAATTTCAATCTCGCCATCAATATCTGTCCTTAATATCTTAATTTCTAAATTTCTTAATCTCTCTAAAACTTCCGGGGTTGGATGACCGTAGCGGTTGGTAGCGCCAACCGAGATTATGGCTAAATCAGGAGAAATTTTTTCTAAGAATTCTTGCGAACTTGAATATTTACTTCCATGATGGGCAATTTTTAGAACCTCAATTTCTCCGGGCTCGATCTTCTTCTCTTGCTCTTCTCCTATATCACCAGTCAGTAAAGCGTCAAACTCACCAAATTTAATTTTTCCAACAATGGCGGTTTCGTTTAGATTTCCCGTGAAGACTGAGATACCTAAAACCCGGGGATTTTCCGAGGTTTGCCAGACTATCTCATCTCCGAGTTTTTCTTTAGGATATAAAATTTCAATTTCTAAATTGCCAATTTTTATCTTATCCCCGGCTTTTGGTGAATAAACAGGAATTTTTTGGCTGACAACTTCTTCCCTAATTTTTTGAAAAATTCCGCTTTCGGTGACCAAGGAATTACTAACTAACTCTCTCACACTATATCTTTCTAATACAGATGGCAAACCGCCGGCGTGATCGGCTTCAGGATGGGTCAAAATCACCAGTTCTAAAGTTTTGTCCCAAAAAGGAATATGCTCTGATAAACAACCCAAAACTTTTTCTCCTGGTCCGGTGTCAATTAAAACCTGATTTTCCCCTTTAATGGCCAAAATGGCATCTCCCTGACCAACATCGCAAAAAACAAGATGAAGATTTTGGTCTGGAAAAGAGAAAGCAGCGCCGAAAAAAAGAGCGGCAATTAAGCCTAAAACAGCAAGAAGATATTTAAATTTTGAATTCATTATCTCGAAAACAATTTTACAACCCAGACAAAATAAGTCAAAAAGGGCAGGGTCAACCAGGCAAAAATCTGACCTCCAACCGCTACCAACAACCCTAATCTCATAATCCAAGGCAAAATAAAAACTACTAAAACATTAACCAGAGGCGAAAAGACTGAATAATAACCAAAATTTAAAATTATAATTGGTAAGGTCGTAATTTGGGCGGCCAAAGTTTGGCTGAAATCCGAACGAATTTGTCTTGGCAATCTTGAAAATAGTCTGCTAAACCCGGGTCCAAAGAATAAAATCCCAAAAGTAGCCGCAAAAGAAAGTTGAAAACCTAAATCAAAAAGATTTTGAG
>CAYGWK010000009.1:0-26202 GCA_964353785.1 uncultured Gammaproteobacteria bacterium | reverse complement strand
GATAATTGGAGAATTAGATAACTGGACAATTGGAAAACCAGTCATCCAGTCATCTAGTCATCCAGTTTCTCTGGTTATCATTGATTCTATCCAAACTATGTATACTCCCGATTTAACCGGAACAGCCGGTTCTGTGGGTCAGGTAAGAGAATGTGCCTCAAGACTTTTAAATCTGGCTAAAAGAAAAGGAATTCCCATGTTTTTTATCGGGCACGTGACTAAAGAAGGAGCGATTGCCGGACCAATGGTCTTAAATCACCTGGTTGATACGGTTTTGTTTTTTGAGGGAGAAAGATTTCAGAGTTTGCGGATTTTGCGGGGTTTTAAAAACCGTTTTGGACCAACAGATGAGGTTGGAGTTTTTGAAATGGGAGAAAAAGGGCTGGCCGAGGTCTCAAATCCCTCAAAATTGTTTTTAGAGGAAAGAAGGGAAAAAGTTCCCGGTTCGGTCGTTACCTGCCTGATGGAGGGTTCAAGACCCCTTCTTTGCGAGATTCAGGCTTTGGTTGTTCCAACCCAACTGTCTATTCCTCGCCGAGTTTCTCAAGGAATAGATTGGGGAAGGCTTCAACTTTTAACGGCCGTTTTATCCAAAAGAGCTGGTCTACCGCTTTCTTCTTTTGATGTTTTTGTTAATGTGGCCGGCGGAATAAAAGTGGCTGAACCTGGGGTAGATTTAGCCGTAAGTCTAGCCATTGCCTCATCTTTTGCCGATAAACCCTTAGACCCCAAAATTTGTGCTATTGGTGAAGTTGGTTTGTTAGGAGAGATAAGACAGGTGGGAAACCTGGAAAAAAGAGTCAAAGAGGGGCGCAGACTTGGATTCACAAAAATTTTAAGTCCCAAAGAAGTCAGAACACTCTCAAGCGCCATTAAAACCTTCGTCAAGTAAGTCGAGTTGACTTTTGCTTCATTTTTTGATAAAATGCGCCAGTTCTTTAACAAGCAAGAGAGGGAATTATTATCTGTTGGCGGTAGGCTGTTGCTCCCGAAATTTGCTTCGGGATCAGCAATACTGCCGCCGGCAGATTCCGATTTTCGGAAATGGCAGAAAATCTTTTTAGGAGGAAAAATGGCAAAAAAAATTGTTGGTTATGCAGTGGAGATACCTCAAGAGACAACTGAGGCACTAGTCCTTGGCCTTGTTCTCCACCATCGCGACGAAGGAGGTATAACTGAGGAAGAGATTGTTCGGCGAGTCAGGAAAGTAGTTGAATCAGATGCTCACCGAGCTTTCCAGGTGGTGGCAGGAGCAGTTGCGCTGAACGAAGAACCTCCGGCTAGAGTGGGTATGTTTAACACTCGGGCAGTGGACGTGGATGAGGCCGAGAGACTTCAACAGGAACTGACAGCGAAGTCGTGAGGACCAAACAGAAGAAAAAGCCGGGCCAGGGGAGCTGCCGCCCTTGTCATTATTTTTTCATTTTCTCGCCCGGCTTCAAACTCCCTCTCTTGCTTTTTGCTTTGTCAACCCCTTTTCAACAATTTATCCACAAATCTTAAAAAATCTTAAAATTTAGCGAAATCAAACCTATTCTCCTAGAGATTTTTGTTATGAGATACAGCCTTTTTACTCATTTTTTTCTTATAGGATTGACAAACTTGACAACCTGTGGTATAGTAAGCCTTGGAGATGAGCAAGCGTTTCTTAGGAAACTTTCTAAAAAGAAGAATTGGGGTAAAATTACCTAATAATTCATGCGGAAAAACAATTTTAGGACTTTGGGGAAGCGAGCAGATTAAAAAACTGGGGAGTCTTGGACAAGAGTTAGTGATAATGAGGATGGGTTGATAAGCGCAATAAAAAAGAGCATTACTATCGTTGGTTAGAAAGAGTCTTACCACGAGTAGCAATGCTCTTCAAATGGTTTTCAAGTTTGGACAGGAAACCTGAAAAACCGTTTTGACAATAACACATAATAACGCTTTTTGTCAAGAGTTTCTTTGGGGAATTGACTTTGGAGTGGAGGGTGGTATGTAGGGCAGGCGTACCACCTTCCACTCTGGGGTTAAGCCTTAAAAACTGCCCCTTGCCCCGATATAAAATCGGGGCTTGACAAGAAAGAAAATTTTGCGTTAAATAATACTTGGATATTCCCCAATGGTTCGATATTTCTTACCACAAATGTTTTTTCTTTTTCCTTTCACCCGCCAGAAATCGCAGCACGAGGCGTGTATGAATAATACTGAAAAGCCCTAGTAGCTAAGATTTGGCTGGGCTAATCTTATGATTTCTAAAATAAAAGGTAAGACCGAGCCTTCATTTAATGGCGTTGTCGACAATCGAGTTTTGCCTGACAGCGCCCTGCCGACGGAATACGTTGAGGGAATCCTGGATATTTCTGAAGAAGGCTCCGGACTTCTTCGGCCTAAATTTATTCCTTCAGAGCGCGATATTTATATCTCTGCTTCCCAAATCCGCAGATTTTCTCTTCGGGTCGGAGATTTAGTTGGTGGTCAAGCAAGAAGCCCAAAAGAAAATGAACGCTATTTTGGGCTTTTGAAAGTGGAGAAAGTCAATGGTCTTCTGGCTGAGGGAGAAGAAATCGGCAAAAGACCGTTTATTGATGATTTAACTCCGATTTTCCCCCAACCTCAAATTAAACTTGAGACAGAAAAAGATGTTTTGACTTGCCGGATGATTGATTTAATCTCACCCATTGGTTTTGGCCAAAGAGGACTGATTGTTTCCTCTCCTAAGGCCGGCAAAACTTGGCTTTTAAAAGACATTGCCTCGGGGATTTCTAAAAATTATCCCAAAGTCCACTTAATGGCAGTTTTAATTGGGGAGCGGCCCGAGGAGGTAACTGATATTGGTAGAAATGTTAAGGGTGAGGTGGTCGCTTCAAATTTTGATGAGCCGCCGGGCCATCAGACTAAAACCGCCGAAATCGCCCTAGAGCGCGCCAAAAGATTGGTAGAGCTAGGAAAGGATGTTTTTATTATCCTTGACTCAATCACCAGGCTTGCCCGGGCTTATAATCTGGCCATGCCGACTTCAGGGAGAACCCTTTCTGGAGGATTTGACCCAGCCGCCCTTTTTCCCGCCAAGCATTATTTTGGGGCGGCCAGAAAACTTGAAAAAGGAGGATCTTTGACCATTGTTGGTACTTGTCTTATTGATACCGGCTCGCGAATGGATGATTTAATTTATGAAGAATTCAAAGGCACTGGTAACATGGAGCTTCACCTGGATCGCCATTTGGCTGAACGCCGAGTCTTTCCCGCTATTGATATCCAGCGCTCGGGAACCCGCCAAGAAGAACTTTTATATGAGGAAAAACTTTATGAGAAAATTGTGACCATGAGAAGAATGATTGATATGCTTTCCCCTGAAGAGAGAACTGATGTTTTTATCGAAAGACTTAAGAAAACCAAGACGAATAAGGAATTTTTAGAGAGTTTGAGTAAAGGTTGAATTAGTAGATCAGAGTATCAGTTGATCTGGGAAAGTTAACCAGAGATCAGTTAATCAGTTTAATAATAAAAACCGTTCTCTGTTCTCCAATCTCTCAACCTGATATATCTGTTCAACTGATTTTCTTTCTTTGGTATCATTTGATATTGTTTTATCCTCTTTACAACCCCACCCTTTCTGTGTTAGAACTTTTAATGTTAGGATTTAATGAGAAAAAAGATTTTTTTGGATTTGATCCTCTTTTTTCGCGCTTGGGGATCTTATCTTTCCAAAAACGGCGTTCGGCTTTTTACGAACTTTGAAAAAGCCAAGGATATCCTAGTTGAGCGGTTAACCTTTGGTCGGGGAAAATTGGCTAGACCATTTATTCATTCAGGAATGGCCGCTTTAGTTATTTTAGGAATGGCCTTGGCTCCACTTCTTACCTCTTCTGGTTTTGCTCAAAAGAAGTGGCAGGAAACTCCTTCTCCCTCGGCCGTACTTTCTTCGGTAACAACGGCTGACCCGCAAACAACCACCCTGATTTCCGAAAAACCAAGAGCAGAAATCGTCAATTATACTGTCAGGAGCGGAGATACGGTTTCGGGTATTGCTCAAAAATTTGGCATCTCAATTGATACTATTCGCTGGGCCAATGATTTAGAGTCTATTTCGGCGATTAAACCTGGTCAGACTTTAAAAATTCTGCCGGTGACGGGAATTGCCCATAAGATTAAAAAAGGCGAGACAATTTACTCGGTCGCCAAATATTATTCTACCGACCCCCAGGGAATGGTTGATTTTCCTTTTAATACTTTTGTTAATGACGAGACTTTTGCTTTAGCCGTTGGCCAAGTTTTAATTGTCCCTGACGCAGTTATGCCCAAGATTACGCCTTGGGCGCCAGGAGTTTATATTGCCAGGCGGACTCCAGATGCGGGAACAGTGGTGGCTTCAGGAATTTTTGTCTGGCCAACCTCGGGTACTATTTCCCAACCTTTCCGTTGGTATCATAGAGGAATTGATATTGCCAACAAAGGAGGTCCGGCAATTTTGGCCGCAGATGCCGGAAAAATTATTATGGCTGGTTGGCCTGATGGTGGGGGATATGGCAATAGAGTTTTGATTGACCATGGCAACGGCTATCAAACTCTTTACGCCCATCTGGCGCGAATTTATGTTGTCCCTGGCCAAACTGTCAAAAGAGGAGACCAGATAGGAGTGATGGGTTCAACTGGTCGTTCAACCGGAATTCATCTTCATTTTGAAGTCCACAAAGACGGTGTCCAAATTGACCCAATGGGGATTTTGAAGTAAAATATATCCGGGCCTGTAGTTCAGCCGGTAGAACACCGCATTCGCATTGCGGAGGTCAGCGGTTCGATGCCGCTCAGGTCCACCACGGGCTCGTGGCGCAATGGCAGCGCGCCTCAATGGCCCCACAAAATGGGCCGTTAGCTCAGCTGGTAGAGCGTTTGCATGGCATGCATAAGGTCACCGGTTCGAGTCCGGTACGGTCCACAAGAAAGCCCATTTGCGGGGTAAACATTGAGGAGGTTGGGGGTTTACCCCGTAGACACGCCCCTGGGAGCAGGTAAGTGTTCTGCGGGGTTCAAATCCCCTCGGGTCCACAGAGTTTTCTGAAACTTGCTATTTTGGTTTTAAAAGCGTATACTTAAATTTAGAACCCAAGGATTCCGGTGTTCACCATCAACTCTCTGGTTTTAACCCAGGCGTTATGGAAGAAACGAGTATACCTGGGAGAAATCAGAGAGGAGGTGAAAAAAATGCCATTTCAAGATCAAACCTTAAAATGCCAGGATTGTGGTAAAGACTTTGTCTGGACCGCTTCCGAGCAAGAATTCTATCAGCAAAAAGGTTTTACTAATGCTCCCTTGCGCTGTCCGGATTGCCGACAGGCAAGAAAGCAGCAAAGGATGGGCGATAGGAAAATGTTTACCATTACCTGTGCCCAATGTGGAAAAGAAGATCAGGTTCCTTTTGAACCAAAAGGTGACCGGCCAGTTCTTTGCCGAGAGTGCTTTAGAAAGAGTAAGGGACAGTAAGCTTAGGGTGTTGGACTAACTTCTGGCTCAATCCCAGTGGGTAAAGTCAATGGAGGTTTAATTCCTGTGGGCAAAGGTTGGGGCTGGGATAAACTTTCCGAAGGTTTCTGTCCTTCCTTTTCGGCTTTTTCCGCAAGTTTCTTTTTCAAAGCCTCAAGTTCAGAATTTGCTTTAGTCCAATCATCAGAATCTTTGGAGAGTTGGGAAAGAGTAGTTTCCATTTCAGTCGCCGCCTTTTCAAAATCTCCCTTTTCCCGATAGGTAGCGGCTAAATTATAATGGCCATTAGCAAAATTTGGTTTGAGGGTTACTACCTCTTCAAATCTTTTAATGGCTTCGTCCCAGTTTTGAAGACTGTAATAAACTCCTCCCAGAGAAAGCCGAAGTTGGGGACTGGCTGGATCTAAAGCAATTGCCTGCTCGAGGGCTGAGATAGTCCAGGAATCGGCTCCTTGGGCAAAGTTAATCAAAGCCCGATAAATTCCCGCCAGATTTTCCCAAGAAAGAGAATTTCTTGGTTCCAAAGCAGCGGCTGCCTTTGCTTCCGCGATTGCCTGCTGGACTAAAATTGAGATATTTTGTCGGTCTTGGTCTGACAAATCCGGTTTGGTCGCCAAAGCATTGGCTAAAGCCAAGTTTGTTTGGGAATAGGAAATCCGATACTGGGTTCGGTAAGGAGCCAGGGTTATGGCTTTAATTTGGAAATTGTAGGTCTCTGTTCCCTTATTTTGGGCCAAAGCATCCAAGGAGCGTTTAAAATAGATTTCTCCCGCATAGGCCCGGGAAACAGTGTACAGCGACCAGCCTGAAGCAAACAGTATAATAACAAAGATTATCCAGGGTAAAATTCTGGATTCTTCGCTGTATTCTTTACCAGGAAGACTGGTTCCAAGAAGAGCAAGTAAAAAGTAAAAAGTAACAAGTAACAAGAAATTGACAGGCAGGAAAACTAGGATTAAAAATATGACCAATATTCCGAGTTTTTCTGTGTTCAATTCCGTGTGTTTCAGTGTCATACCAACCCGCCAGATTAACCAGAAAAATGCTCCTAGACCGACTACGCCGACTGTTGTCAAAAGTTGAAAATACCAGTTTGAAGAGACTCCAAATTTGATTGCCCAAAAGTCAGTTAAATTAAAAGAAAGGGGTCTTAGTTGGTTAAAGGCGACAATAAAACTTGCCGGTCCAACCCCAAAAAGAGGAGAGAATTTGACTGTTTCAATAGCAATTGCCCAACCAAAAGAATAGGGAAGAAGAATGGGGCGGGCGGTGGTTAGAAGCTGATAAGCAGTTACACCAAGACCTCCAAGTAAAAGTAAAAGAGTAAAAGAGTAAAAGAGTAAAAGATTTCCGTGTTTTTCCGATTTCCATTCCGTGTATATCCGTGTTAGGGCGAGCACCAGCGCCACCACCAGAAATGTGGCCAAGGCAAGCGGTCCGCCGGCTGGAGAAAAAGTTTTTTGGGCAAGCCATTCTGGAAAATTAAGATTCCAAACTTTAGCAAATTCTAGGAAAGAAAAAACACCGAGAATGGAAAGCAAGCTGGCGGAGGCAATTAAACTATGCACTATGCGTTTTGCACTTTGTTCTTGAATATTATTGGTAATAATAAAGTAGAGAAGAGTTAAAGCCAGGATTGTTCCAGTTCCTCCTGGGAGAATAAAAGTTTCGGGTTTGTTAGGAGAGATAAAGATGGTTGAGACGACAAAAGCGACGGCAATTGCCAAGACTGGTAAATCAAAAGCAGTTTGCCTGAAGACAACTTTCTTTTCGGCAATCATCTTGAGGATCCAGACAATTAGTAATATAGCAACGCCGAAATAGAGCAATATGTTTTTATTAAACTCGTAAAACTCCGTGGTAACTGGAAGAAAGAATAAAGGCAATAAAAACACCAAAATTATAATTCCCCAGGAGATAAATTTATCAATGTAGTGTTTCATAATAATAATAGTAGATTATAAGTTTATTCCTGTTTTTTCCTAAATTCAAGTCTTTTTCGGAAAAGATTTTCCCGAAAGCCGCCCTCACGAACAAATTTTTCCTCTAGAGACTTGATTTGTTTTTTAAGTAAGAAACTTCCCATCTGACAAAAGGTTAGCAGAAGATTCGCCGCTTCTTCGGGATCGTTGGGGAGATTTGGGGTGTTCGGGAGGTTGGGTTTTACCCAAACAGCCCTAAAAGCCCTAAATTCCCTAACTTTCTCGTGATCTTTCGGCCAAATGGCGAGTTTATTCTGTCTTAAGAAGTCCTCGTAATCCGCTGCTAATTCCTTAATCGAGCCTTCAGCGACGCCGCAAAGCTTAATATAACTTTCCAGGCTTTGTAGAGTATAACCTTCGGCAATATTCTGTTTACCGCTTCTGGCAGCTTGCTCCATTTGCTCAATCTGGCGGCGTTTTCCCTTTAAAAATTTCTGGCAAAACTGACTCGTTAGGTCGTAAATGATCGTCGCCAAAATATAAGTAGTTAGGTTCTTATACCCTTCCATCTTAATTTATTATCCACCAATTAAATCTAATTTCTTTGTCTATGGCGGTATCAATGCCGACCTTGAACCATTCTCCAGCCTTTTTGGCCTTGAGGAACAAGACTTTATTTTCGGTATCTGAAACTGGAGTAAGATAAACCAAAGTATTCTCGCTTACTTTTGGATTAAAAATGATGAATTCGGTTTGACCAGCCGGTAAAATTCCCAATCCCGAAGTGGCATTAGTCCGAATTTCTGCTAAAGTGGCTGATTGGGTGGCAGAGTAGTCAGAGGCAATGGCTAAGCCGGCCAAATGAGCTACTCCTTCGGTGTCAATACTGGCTACCTCCACTCCCTCTTTATTAACCATTGTTAAGAGCTTGCCAAAACCACTTCCGTGTTCTTCCGTGTTCTGTTCCGTGTCTTTCAGTGTTAATCTTGAGGCCGAAATTCCGCCCGCAACCTGAACATTGCCGTCAATATCAATGACTACTTTTCCCGCCAGAATATCAACACCGCCAAACCCGAAGTTTTGAAGATATAAAGTTCCGGTCGTAACATTGATTGAATTTCCAAGGTCTAAGATAAGCGAGCCATCTTGGGAGAGGGGACCAGCAACCGTGGTTGAAGCCAAACTGGTTCGCCCAAGAACTTTTAAATTAGAGGTGATTTTCAAATCTTGGCTCGGGTCTGTAATTTCCCAATTCTGAACCTCGGCCAAAAGAGCAGATTCGGAAGCCTCAAGTTGACTTAAATCTGGTGTTGGCGTCGGCGTGACAGGGTTCGTCCCTGTCAACTGGTTTTCAAGGGTAGCCAACCTGGTTTGGATTTCGGTAAGGTCTGCGGCGGCAATTTGGCTGGCTGAAACGGTGGCGGCTAAAATTTCTCCGAATGTCCCTTTCCTGGCCACAATCTCGTCAACATAAAGTGTTCCGGCAAAACTCGCATTGCCTGCCTCGTCAATGCTCGCCACCGTTTCTCCTTGGGCATTTTGAATCAGGAGCCGACCAAAACCAGAACTAGTGGCTTCTTTGTTCCCAAGTTGAATGGTGATATCCGAAGAATCGGGGAGAGGAGAGATGATTTCCGTGTTTATCCGTGTAGTGTTTATTGTTTCCGTGTTAATCCGTGTACTTAAAAGTTCTTGAGTCTGGATTAAACCAGCCCGAAGCTCTGCAACCGCGATTTGAGCAAAAGCCCCAATTCTTTCAATGATTTCACCGGAAGTTCCAGTTACCAGTTGCCATTTTCCAGTTAGTTGCGAATTTCCAGTTTCTGAATTTGTAATTTGCTCATTGGAACTTGATTGGAAATTGGAAATTGGAAATTGGAAATTGCTGACCAGGTGCAAATCACCTGTGTCAGTAAGGAACACATCCGGGTCCCACCAACCAAGACTAACAAAAACAACAATCTTACCAATCGCATTTGGGTCATCGCTAGTATAATCCTGAAGAGCTTTACCAACAATTGGTCCGGCTTTAGTCGCTTTCATCCCCACGCCTGGGGTTTCAGAGGAAGTAATCGGGTCGCCCCTTTTAATTGGGCCGTTGATAGTGGAAACCTTAGTCGGCACCCGCCCAGCCAAAGCAATCGGTTTTTTCTCCACATCTCCGGCTAAAGCCCTTCTTAGGTCTTCTGGTAGGCTAGGATCATTAATAAGGTCTTCAATGTTGCCCACAATCGGATCTTTATTGCTACCAATAATCATTCCTGGAGTAGTGGTGATAATGCCGACAAGAGATGGGTCATAAGGTTTTGAGGAAAGAATAACCTGCTCACTATTTTCTGGACTAATTGAAACAATATCGGCACTTTCAATGCCCTCTTGGGCGGGGATATATTCAGCAATATCGGCTGAGCTATATTCAAGGCGGAGAAAAGCTCCATGCGCATACATCGTCTGACCCGCGATTGCTCTTAGTTCAATTCTATAGGTGTTTTCTCCAGTTTGAGATAACAAGGTAGGACAGTCAAGTGCTACGAGGTGAAAACTTCCACCTGAGATATCATCACTAGTGCACATAACAGTAGCCTCTGTAACATTGTAAAGTCGAAATCTACAAGCGTCACAAGCGACGTTACTTTCTTTGACCCTAACAACTAAGGTAGCTTCTGTGGCTCCACTTGGGTCTAGTTTTCGAATCTCTCCTGTATCTGTGGTTGGCCAATCCCATGCGGTTCCTACAACAGAAAATTCATCAGCATGCCACATTGGAATGTATTCTTCAAATCCCGCTCCCGAGCCAACGAGAAGTTTACCACCGATGCTGACGGTGCCGCCGCGGAGCCAGGAATCGCCTGAAGCGGTGAGTTTGTTGACGTAGGCATTAGTCGTGGTGGGAACGGAACCGAGGGTCGCAAACAGGTCGGATGTGTAGGAATAGAAGACGGTGTAGGAGATTTGATAGCGGTCCTGACCTCCTGAAGAGGTTCCTTTATAGACTCGGTAAGCGGCCGCTCCCGTCGAGGATTGATAGTAGACATCGATCCTCCCTAACCCTCCACCCCCAGAGATCGTGCAGTTGAGTTCGGCCGAGCCAACGGTCGAGGAGGTGGCGGAGGAGTCATGGGAGGCGGTGATCTTGAAATAATAGGTCCCATCGGCCATAGCACCTCCACTCGTATAGCAGCTCGCCGACACTGCCGTCGGGACGCTCATCTCTGTGGCAAAGTTAGAGCCAGAGGAAAGAGTTAGTTTCTCTTGAGGACTCGTCGTCCCGATGCCGACAGAATTGGCTGAGTCGTCAACAAAAAGAGTGTCTGAGTCAAAATTAGAATCTCCAGCAATTGTATTAGTTCCCGCCCCGCTCACCGTTAGATTGCCAGTCATAGCTAAATCATCAGAAATATCAACCTCGTCAGAAGAATCAGAGATTGTTCCTCCTCCCATCTGGAGGTTGCCTGAAGTATCAAAATAAGTTGCGGTGGTACCAAGATAAGTAACATCTTGAAAATAAACATTACCCCCCGCTACTTCTAATTGATACCCCGGATTCGTCGCCCCGATGCCGACCCTGCCTCCTATGTATGCCCCGTAATTATTATCAGCTCCACTGGGTGCAAATACATACAAACCATAGTTGTTAGTGACAGTGCCTGCACCACCGGTGAAGGCGCCGGTGGAGGTGATGAAAGCACCAAATTTGTCGATGCCGTCCGTGGTGGTGTTGGTGACTAGATTACTCAGGTAGACTCCGTAGGTTGAGGTGGTGACAGCGCCGGTAGCTTGCACGTCGAGCTTACCGCCGGGTCCCGTCGTCCCGATGCCGACGCTACCACTGATTATCATACTTCCCGCTCCCGGGTCTGTTCCAACATAGCCGGTTCCTAAAGATAATCCTCCAGTAGCAGATAATCTCATGTGATTTGCTGCCGCTCCACCCATGTATAGACCGCCACCATTTGCATATATAGCTACATAAGGGTTTGTGCCGCCTACATGCTGGAGAGTGGTAGCGTTTGCACCCATGGCGATCTTAAAATAACTTGGCCCCGTGGTGGTGTCATACACTCTCAGTTCTTGTGCAGTTGTTCCGTTTTTGAGGGCTAAAACATTTGCTGCGTCACGTTGAAGTAGAACATCAGCAGTCCCAGACCCATTATCCCAACCCAAAACTCCGGTAGAATTTAGTGTTAAAAGTTGTGATGGACTCGTCGTCCCGATGCCGACCTTGCCGTTGACTAAAAGGGAATTGTCGGCAGAGGCTGGGTCTAGATAATAAGTTTCTGTTCCACCAGCACTATCAACAAACCGAGCAGCCAGAACATCATTATCCGAAGCAATGACCACTCCAGCGGAATTAAAAGAAGCCGTTCCTCCGGTGGTTATGTTTCCAGTGGTATCAGCAATCTGAAAGCCGGTGCCAACATTAGCGGGATAAATATAAGTGCCGGAATCAAGCCAAAGACCAATTGCAGTTGAACCCTGATAATAATTTGAGGCATAAACATTATCCCAGGGGACAGAGGAGGAGCCAATGTCACTTGTGCCGGTCGTTGTAGCAGGAACAATGTCTCCCTCTTGGGAAACAGTAATTCCCGCTACGGCAGTAATTGCTCCTGAAGAGTTAACCTGGAACAAATCATTTGAACCCACAGTCAAAAGCGCTGCCGGGCTGGTATCCCCGATGCCGACGTTGCCGGCAGCTAAAATTGTCACCGCTGTCGCATTACCAGCATTCAAGGCTAAGTTAGCCGTGGCTGTGTTTGTCCCAAAATATACCGTTGGAGTTGCCGCGCCGATTGGTTGGATAAACGCTTGAGGTGTACTAGTACCAGAAGACCGAACGTAAAGAATGGGGTCTGCTCCATACACGTCTAACTTTGACTGTGGATCCGTCGTCCCGATGCCGACGTTGCCGCTGCTGTCTATTCTGACCGCTTCCCCTGAACCACCTGTTCTGAATGCCATATAGTCATTAGTATGACCAAATGCGATGTATCCGCGGGTTAGTGTGTCTGCAGCGTTGCGAAAGGTTATATAGGATACATCTGTATCAGAGTTAGGTTGCAAAACTAACTGAGGATTCACAGCCTTGAGCTGTAATATTTGATTCGGCCCCGTCGTCCCGATGCCGACGTAGCCGGCATCATTTATAACCATCTTCGTCCCGGCGGTCCCTGCTTGTTTGTAGAAAGCAAGGGAGTCCGCAGCACCAGCCAGAGAGGAAGCATTGGTGAATATAAGCCAATCAGCGTTTGCGGCACCCCCAAGAACCTCAAGATAAGCAAGGCTACCATCAACTGCAGTAGTAATTGCCTGCACTCCTGTTTGACCACTTGATTTTGATGTTACTTGACCATTCACTTCCAGCTTATGTGTCGGATCCGTCGTCCCGATGCCGACGTTGCCGGTATTAGCAGTTGCCAAAAGCAGAGGATTCATATCGGTGGCATTTATTGTTCTTGCTCCACCAGCCAGAACTAGATTTCCAGAAAAGGAAGCGGTCGGGGTTCCGGTTAAGACATTGATGAAGGCAAATTTAGCCGAAGAGGTAGCCGTTCCGCCAATAAGCAAATCCAAAGTTGAGTTATTCGGATAAATAGTCCCATTGGCAATTGTCCAGTTTGAACCGCCTCCTGAAGGCCAAGAAGTTTGACAATCTCCAGAAAGACAAACTTGAGTGGCATATAAATTATCCCAAGGATAGGAGGAAGAGCCTAAGTCATTAGTGCCAGTTGTTCCAGCCGGAATAATATCAATGTCCTGATTAACAGTGATATCTCCAGCCAAAGAGAAGGCGTTAATGGTCGCGACATTCAAAGTTCCCGCATTGGTGAGATAATAACTGGTTCCGCCGCCGACCGCCAATCCGGTACTGGAAATGATATAGTTTGCATCAGTTTCGCCGATATCCAGACCGCCGTTGGTGCCTGTAATGTCTCCGCCAGAAACCGTCACATCGCCGGTAAAATAAGAGCCGGTGGTGTTGGCCCGAAGATAGCCAGCGGCTGAAGCGTTGCCCGAAGCGTCAACCGTAAATTTTGGAGTCAGAGGCGAGCCAGACTCGAGTTTTAAGAGATTATAGTTAGTGTTGGTGTTAGTTTCAACACTGCCATAATACAGGGTATTGGCTTCCTTGCCGCCAGAAGAGCCTAGATTGGCGTCTGAAGCATTGATGACATTTCCCGTTCCCGCAGATAAAGCTAAATATAGCACTCCGGAGGTATCGGGGGCGACGGTGATGTTGCCAGCGCTTTCGGTCACAATTGAAAGGGCTTGGCCTTTAACGGCAAAAGTGCCTGAAGTTGACCAAAGAGTAGGCGAGGCGGCGGCGATAACTAAGTTTCCGGCCGGGTTTAAAGCCGGAACAGTTCGGGCAATGGCGCCCATGGTCGCCGTCGGTTCAACATTAGTGGCCGAGGCTAAAGGAAATCCCTGTAAAGTCTCGGCATTTAAGGCATAGGCAACAGTGGCAATTTGAATTCTCGGACTTAAAGTCTCTGAACCAACGGTAATCTGAAGCCAGACCTGGCTGTTCTCCGAAAATACCGAAGAAGCAATCTCCGAGCCACAGTCTAAACCTAAAATAGTATTAAAAATTCCATCCTCGTCCGGGTCAATTGGACAGGTTCCTGAATCCCATAAAAGAGTTCCGCCAGTTGGGGGCGTGCCCGAGCCAACCGAATCATAAAGCTTGAATTGAAAATTTATGATTTCATCGAGAGGAGTGTTTGAGGAGTCAGTCAGTCTGCCCTGAAAGGAGAGATAGCGCTTAGGCCTGGTTTCGGCCGCCGGATAAGCCAGTCTTTCGGGTGCCCTCAAGATAAATTGCTGATAAATGCCAAATCCCAAAGCGGCCAAAAAGACGACTAAGATTAAAAAGTTAAGATAGGTGAAGTAGGGAAGAGCGCGGTAGCTTTTCGGCAGGCTCAGGGTAAAGCGCTTTGTTTTATCTCCAAACGGATTTTTTGCCAGGTATCCTTTCTCAACTGCCCAAGAAAAAAAGTGACGAAAAGAAGACTCTTTTCTTTTGAGACTCCGGTGCGACGTCCCCCGCATTGCCAGATACTGCCGAAAAGCAGAAAGAGAATGCCTATTGATTTTTCCAAAAAGATTTTCCATAATAATGGCGGTGGACCACCAAAAAGGTGGCGAAAAAGTTCTCCCCCGAGACCTTTTAACGTGCCTTAGCGGGGTCCACCGCTTTGTTTTTTAAGTTCCTAAGACTTCAACCCAAGTAAAGAATTCTCTTATATCAGAAAGATAGTTTTTGATAGTGTTAGAACTAGTCTTTTCAGCTTCTAAAGATTTTCTGAATTCTTCTAAGATTTCTTCGCTTTGCACTTTGCGCTTTGCACTTTGCCCTAAAGTGGCGTTCGCCACTTTCTTGGCCGGATTCTCCTTGATCCAAGCTTGAGAAAGACAGAATCTACCAAAAGTCCGCAAAGTCGAAAGCCTCCGGTTAATGGTTGAAAATGGAAGAGAGTTTGAAAGAAGAAATCTCTTGTATTCAGAAATAAATTCTTCAGTGAAGTAAAGGCTAATTAGTTTTGTCTCGTCTTCAAATAAAGGAAGATTAAGACTGCGAATTTTAAATTCTAGCCAACCCAAGAAATGGTTAATATCAACCAAATAATTTCGGCAGGTTACCGCAGAGGTTCCTTGAAGTTTAAGATAAGTTGAAAATGTTTTGGGCAGGTTCATGTTCTAAACGAATAACCACAAAAAAGCACTGGCAAAAATTAAAATCATTGTTCCGATTTCGGCTGCTCTGTAAATTCTTTGAGTCTTGCGGAAATTTTCCAAAAATCCTTGTTTAGGTTCAAAATTATACAAATTATACATACCATTACCACTATAAAAGAATTTTAAATAGTTTGTCAAGAGGCATTTTGATGTATTTAGAACTGGTCATTTTAAAAACAAAACCCCCAAAATATATTATTTTCATAATCTTTTCACTAGTTCAAAATGTCATATCTTTCATTATCTTAATATATCAAAGTATTATTTTGAAAGGATTATAAAAGTTGATATTTTTTGATTACTTTTTAAGAAAACAAAAATTTTATTAAAAAAAGAGAAATTTTTATTGAAAAAAACTATTTTTTTAAAACATATGCAAAGTTAATTTTTGTCACTTTAAACTATTAAGTGCCAGACAAAAATAAATAGTTAAATGTATTGAAATATAGGCACAAACCTAGAAATTTGATAACCATTATTGACAAAGAAAAAAAGAAGGGTTAGAGTTAAAGAAGAATGCTTAAACGCATCTTAACCATTGTTATTTTAATACTTCTAATTTTGGGACTGATTTTGGTAGTTTATCTGGTCCGCCAAAAGACCCAGCTTCCAGGAAGAGCAACCGCTCCCGGAGTGTTATCTTTGGAAAATTCCTATCTTTTTGCCTCACCTTTAGTGGCCCGAGCCGGAAGCGAAGAAAAGATAACTATTTCTACTTTTGTTTTATCCGATCAAGGCTTGGGAATTCCTGACCAGAAAGTGGTTTTGTATTCTGCTCCTGCTCTTCAAGCCTCTGTTGTCAGAGACGAGACCGACTCTCGTGGTTTGGCGGTTTTTGAAATTACCTCCCAAACCCCTGGTCAATTTAATCTTTGGGCTGTCGTTTCCGGTAAAGGACAGATAAAACAACAAGTGAATGTGACTTTTACGCCGTAAAAGCTGTGCTCTCGCTTTTTTTGGTTTTTCTTTTACTAATAATTAAATAGACAAAGGTAGCGATTAATAAAACTTCGGCAATGATTATCCCTTCTGGTGTGGTTAAGAATTTTATCAGCAACCAAAACAGGTTTGTTAAAAAAGCAATTATTCTCTCTAGAATCATTCTCCACCAAGATAAAACATCAAAAACTAAAGTGGTGCTTTTAGGGGAAGGATTGCTCAAGAAAATTGAGCCAACAAAAATCCGATTTTTGCCAATTTCCTCACTTGGTAGATTGAGCTGGTAGAATCCATTTTGATCGCTTTTAACCTGGGGTTTGGGAACCTCGGCGGCAAAGATTCGGGGAAAGCGAAAACGTGGTTTTTCTTCAAATAAATAAGGGATGACTTCAGAGCGAGGGGTGGTGTATCCTTGGGCAGCCACGGTTTCCCCTTTGGCTATTTTTCCTTTGTCAATTTTTAAAGTCGGTGGCATAACCACCTCTTTTATTAAGATATCAAATTCAGGCGGCGGAGGCGCAAGACAGAGGGGATGGGAGGAAATGTTTGAAATATCGGTGGCGATTAAACAAAACGGGCCAAGAATTCGGGGAAGGGCGATTCTGAAGGTGAATTGACCCTGCTCGTTGGCAGTCGTTACTCTTTTAACTGCCTGTTCCATCGTCAGTTCCACCGAGGCATAAGGCGAGGTCCAGCCCGTCAGTTCAAGCCACCAATAATAAGGAATAGTGGCCGTGACCTGGACGGGTTCGGTAGCCAAAACTGGCGTAGGGGAGATAGTAAAAAGTAAAAAGAAAAAAGCAAAAAGTAAAAAGAACCTTAGTATATTTGGATTAATTCGGATATCAGGGAGTTTTTTCTTCAAGCTTGGCTTCTTCAACTTCCTCTTTTTCTTTCTTTTGCTTGCGAATGAAGAGAATGATAAGGATAACGATGACGACGGCTAGGATGACCGCCAGGGCGATTTTAACCGGAAAGACAATAAAGTAGAGGGTGGCCACGAGGGCCTTACCCGAGCTTCCGTAAGCTAAGGCTAAATCTGCCCGATAACGACCTAAAAGATATTTTGTATTCCAAGTGTTGGTATAAACAAATGAGGCGCCGGGGAAGATATTTCTATCCTCAAGTGGCATAATCGTCATTACCTTGCCAAACATATTTCTGACCGTGATTTGACCTTTGGGAGCAACATGAAGGTCTGATTGATTTAAAATTTCCGTAGTAAAAGGAACTGGACCAAATTCCAAAAAGCGGGGCACCTCAAAGCGTTTAACCAAAGCAGATTCTGTTACCGGACCCTCAACGGTTAAATAAACCAAGGTTCCGACAATCTGCTGGACGGCAGTGCCAGCCCCAATGCCTGTACCTATTCTTGGAGCCGTCCCTGTTCCCTGATATAAAACTCCAGCATAGTGTCCGCCGGGTAAAGCATCTAAAGGAACGTTAGCCGAAAGAGTGATATTTACTGTTTGTTTTGGGGCAACGGCCACCGAGGTTGGCGAGAGCCTAACCCAGGAAGAGGCCGCCCAACGACCGGAAACCAGGCTGGTGACAAACTCCGGCGTGCCAGCCGTATCTTTGACAATAAAATCTTTAGAAACTATCGTTAAATAAGCAGTCGTATCTCCTTCATTTCTAAACTGAATAGTTTTTTGGACAAATTCTCCAGGTTTGGCAGAAATCTCAAGCCTGGGAGGAATAGCAGTAAAAATCTGGGTCTGCGCTCTGGCGCTCTGCGCCAGCACAGAAACACACAGAAGCCCAACAAACACGGAAAGACACAGAAGCAAATTCCGTGTTATTCTGTGTTTTAAGTTCCGTGTTGTTCCGTGCATATTAGAATGTGGCCGTGGCAATATAAATCGCATAATTTTCGTAATCACCAGCAGTTTGACTTCCGGCAACAATAATCCGATAACAAACATAGGCGATATCAGAATCAGCTGGGACGTCTGAGCTCATAATTGATTGGCCGACTGTGCCGAAAGGTCGGGCATTAAAGGTTGCTCCACCATTGTTCCATTCGAGACTAGAGGAAACGCAATCTCCAGCCACATCTTGAAGTGAATAGCCAAAGCCAGTTTGAGAGGTACTGTTCCAGTCAGCTGCCGTTGTCGTCGTACATGAACCACCACAAGTTGTGTCGATAATAGTGGGCGTTCCGGTAACGTTAAAAGCAGTCAAAGCAGCGCTTTCAGAAGCGGTGACAACATAACCAGCGGCAGCATTAGTCGAGACAACCAATTGTTGAGCCATATTATTAGTTAAGGCAGTGGCCGTCAGGGTTCCGAAGGGAACAGTGTTATAAGTACTGGTAGCGGAGGCACTCTGATTACAACTGGTTCCCGAGCGACCAGAAATTTGGAAAGTTAAAGTGGGAGCAACCGTGGCCGTTACCCGAACTGCTTCAACCACCCCAATTGTTCCTAAAGATTCATCTATGTCACTGTAGGATTGAGCCGTACCATAGGTATGTTTGACTCGGAAGGTATAAGTTTCCGCTCCACCAGGACCAGGAGTTCGGCCAGTAGCAACAGAAGGGGAAGGATTGATGAGATTATCAGTTTGGGCAGGGGCGCCAATATACATGGTTATGGCGGTTCCTGAACCTCCGTTGCCGGTGTAGCGACACTCAAAAGAGTGGTAAATAGTGGCCCCGACAGTGATAGCCGAGGCGCTGGCAGTATCATAGCTTGCACTCCAGGTGTAACCAGAACCACCACCTAAACAAGAAACATCCGCATTGTCAATACTATTAAAGTCAAAACCGTCTTTATCTGGCAAGCCGTCATTTCCTCCGGTTGAACCAACGGGAAGTAAAACTCGAAAGGCTCCATTTGGGACGGTGGAAACCGGAGTAAAGGTGACGGTATGGACAGCGGAAACGGTGGCCACTACCGGATCGCTGGTTGAGGCAGCGTTAATTAGACCAGAAGCGAGAACAATTCGGCTGGCAGTATCAATAGTTTTAATGGCAATCGGAGCATTATTACCTACTTTAACACTTTCATTTCCCATCAAAGCCGCTGAGCCGGTAGAGGTGTTTTCGGTAAGCATCTCAGCGGGGGTTGTCTCAAGGACAATGACACCCGAGCCCGCGGCAACACCAGCGTCAAGTTCGCCCCGAAAAGATAAACGATTATTAGAAAGAGTGTCGGAGACTGAAGTCAAGTTAGCCGAGTCAAGTTTTTTGGGGAACAAAAAAACTATCCCATAAAATTGGGCAGTCAAAAAAAGAACTAGTAAAAGCTTGGCGGTTATTTTTTTCACTTGACCGCTCTTGATTTAATGATAAAGAGAATAACACACCCTGTCAAGACCCCAAATAAGGCTTTGATCGGCAAAACCAAAAAAGAAATGGCGGTTGAAAGACTTTCTCCATCCTCATCTAAACTAAACTCAACCTCGGCTCGGTATGGACCAACTAAAAAGGCTGGTTGGCTGCTTTCGGTGGCCACCTGAATCTGGCGGATTGAGCCTGCTAAAACATTCTCTGGTAAAAGTTCTTGTTCCCATTTTTGCCTAAAGAGTCCCTCGATTTTTATTTTGCCAAATGGTTTCCAAAACGCCCGGCCAGTATTTTTAACCCTTAAAAGGAACTCCGGTTTATCAAACGAATCAATAATTTGAAATTTGACATTTGAAATTTGAAATTCTATTATCTCTCCTTTTTTAACTGGTTTGCCGGTGCGGGAGACGGTAAGCAGGATATTTGCTCCAATGACTCCTGCTTCTTGAGTGGCTGTGCCGCTTATTCTGGCCGAAGGCTCGCTTGAGAAAAGAAAAGTAAAATAATAATCATCTTCACGAGTATTTTGAGGGATTCTGATTCGCAGGATAATTTGTTTAGTTTCTCCACTTTTTAAAACAAAAGGTTTTCCCAAAGAAATATCCGCATTTTCAAAATTAAACCATCCCTTCGGAGGTCCGACCTCCCGGGAGGTCGGACCTCTTAAAGAAACGTTTCCAAACTCATCTGCTGGTTCAAAAGGGATGATTTGAGTGTTTAAAATCATCTCGTCGCCAGAATTTTCAAGCCTAAAAACCTGAGTAATTGATTTTCCCGGCATCATCATTACTTCCAATAATGGCGGATAGATTCCCAGCGAAAACGTCTGCGCTTTCGCTGGGATAGAAAATAGAAAATAGAAAATAGAAAATAGAGAGATTGCGAATAATATTTTTGGATATTTGGTCATTTTGATTTGTTTAGGATTTAGAAATTAGAGTTTAGAATTTTCAATATGTTGGTGTGGCTATAAAAATAATATAATTCTCATAATCTCCGGCTGCTTGCGAACCAGAAATATTGACTTTATAGGTAACAGTGGCGACCCGGCTTCGGCCAACTTTGGTATTTGACATAACTGTGGCTCCGAAGGCTTGAGCAAACGGACGAAAATAAGTCGAATCAACAAAGGTAGTCGGAACATCATTGCCTGACATGTTGTAGCCAAAACCATATTTGGTATTGTTAGTCCAGGGGGTGGCCGTCGTCTCATCGCAGGTTTGGCCATTGCCATTGCAGGTAGTATTAGGAATAGTGGCTGTTCCGCCTAAAGAAGTCAAAACCGCACTTTCTGAAGCAGTCACCTGATAACCGCCGGCGCCGCCAGCAGAAACCGAGAGTTTGTTTATTTGGGTCGAAGGCGTCCCAGGAGTTAAGGTGCCAAAGTCAATTGATAAATCAGAAATAGTAAAAGAAAAGGGAATGATTGACTTAAGATACCAAAAGCCTGCCCGAACAATATAGCCGGTTGAAGAGTAAAGTCCAGGAGCAGTTTGACCGCCGGTGACTCCGAGTTTGTAAGTATCAGAAGTGGGTAGTCCCGCACCCATATTAAGATTACCCATCTGAATCTGATAGGAGTCGGAGGAAAGATTCTCGGCGCGGGCCGGAACCACGGAGAAACACAGAACGATTATAAGAAACATGGAAAAACACAGAAGATTCCGTGTTATTTTCCGTGTTCTAATCTGCGTAATTCCGTGCATTCTAGCCCTCAATTTTCTCCTTTAATTTCTCTCCCAGTTTTAAAAGCCTTTTGGCATTCTCGTGAATTTTTTCCAAACCCTCTTTTTGAACCAGGGTCAGTCGGCCAACATCACTCAGCAGATTTGAGGAAGTATCCAAAATTTTTAAGACATGCTCCCGAAAAGAAAGAGAAATCCAAAGAAGGGTATCTTCTTCTTGCTGGCCGACCTCGCGGGCTAATTTTCCAGTTTCTTGCCTTAAAATCTTGATTTTTTCCTCACTTTCTAAAACTTTTAAATATTGTTTACCAAAAAACAAAGCCAGAGGAGTGATGAGCAAAAGGCCAATAACTTGAAGGAGAGAATTTAAATCTCTAACCTCGCGATAAAAGAAAAAGCATAGAATCAAGGCAAAAGCCAAAGTTACGGCTGGGTCAAAAAGAAGGGAGAGACCAAAAAGAAGAATATAGAGAAGAAAAAAGAGAGGAGAGGAGAGTCCGCCGGTCTGACTGACTAAAAGAAGGGTGACTAGGGAAAAAATTAAGCCGTCAATGGCCAAGGTCAAGTGAAGTTTTTTTCCAGAAAAAAAGTGATTGAGAAAATAGGAGATAATTAAAACGGCGATTAACTGAAGCGTATAAACAGAAAGAGCGCTCCGGGTCCAGGCGAAAGTGACCAAAACCGCTGAAAGCAAAAAGACTAAATGAAGAAAAAATTGGGCAGACATATTTTGAGTATGACACAACTATTGCGTCAAATCAATCGGTCGGGTAGAATAAAACAAATGGAAAAATATAATCCAGGAAAAATTGAAAAAAAGTGGCAGAAAAAATGGGAGAAAGCCAAACTTTATCAGGCAGTTGATTTCTCCAAAAAGACCAAAAAATATATTCTAATTGAATTTCCTTATCCTTCGGGTGAACGGCTCCATGTTGGTCACGGTCGTTCTTATTGTGCTTTAGATGCCTTGGCGAGAAAAAAGAGAACGGAGGGATTCAATGTTTTATATCCAATTGGTTGGGATGCTTTTGGCCTGCCAGCAGAAAATTATGCCATTAAAACGGGGATAAATCCTCAAGTAACAACTGCCAAAAATATTGCCAATGCCCGTCGTCAGGTTAAAAGATGGGGGCTTTCGTTTGATTGGGACAGGGAAATCTCAACCACTGACCCAAAGTATTATAAATGGACGCAGTGGATATTCTTAAAACTTTTTGAAAAAGGGCTTGCTTATCAAGCAGAAGTTCCGGTTAACTGGTGTCCGGTCTGTAAAACTAATTTGGCAGACGAGGAGGTTTTAGCTGATGGAGCCCATGAACGCTGCGGTTTTCCTACTGAGCGACGAATGCAAAAACAATGGCTTTTAAAGATTACCAAATACTGCCAGAGGCTTTTGGATGATTTAAAAACTGTCAACTATCTTCCCAAAATTCGTATCCAGCAAGAAAATTGGATTGGAAAAAGTGAGGGAACCGATATACGTTTTGAAATACCAGATCCAACTGACACAAATAAAAGTTATGGTTTATGGACATTTACAACAAGACCAGACACTCTATTTGGGGTTACGGCCATCGTGATTGCTCCGGAAAAGGTAGAAGAAGGAGGACACAGAGGATTGGCAAGAACTTTAGCAGGACTGGCTGGTAAAAAATATTTTGAGAAAGTTGAGAAGTACATTAAAACATCAGAGAAGAAATCGGAGCTTGAACGAATAGAATTAACCAAAGAAAAAACAGGAGAATTCACCGGTGTCTATGCCCAAAATCCAATTAATAAAGAAAAAGTTCCTGTTTGGGTGGCTGACTATGTATTAGGTTGGTATGGACATGGAGCAGTTATGCTTGTTCCTGCTCATGACCAAAGAGATTTTGAATTTGCCAAAAAATATGATTTGAAAATAAAAGAAGTGATTTCTGGGGGAGGTATTTCAAAAAGGGCTTATGAGGGTGAAGGCAAACTAGTTAACTCCGGAGAATTTACTGGTCAAGACTCCCCAAAAGCCAGAATTAATATAACAAAATGGCTCGAAGGACATCAAGTGGGGAGATTTGCAGTTGCGTATAAGCTCCGAGATTGGATTTTTAGCCGTCAACACTATTGGGGCGAGCCGATTCCTATTGTTCATTGTCAAAAATGCGGAGCTATCCCTGTTCCAGAAAAGGATTTACCAGTAGAACTTCCTTACGTTGAAAAATATCAACCGACGCAAACGGGAGAATCGCCTCTGGCTAGTGTAAAAGATTGGGTCAAAGTGGCTTGCCCTGAGTGCGGCGGAGCGGCACGAAGGGAAACCGATACTATGCCTAATTGGGCCGGTTCAAACTGGTATTTTTTGCGCTATTGCGATCCAAAAAATGACAAAGAACTAGCTGCTTTTAAGAAACTTAAGTACTGGATGCCAGTGGATTTATATAACGGCGGCATGGAGCATACAACCTTGCATCTTCTTTATTCCCGATTTATCCATAAATTTTTATATGATATCGGGATTGTTCCAACAAGTGAGCCATACGCAAGGAGGCATTCTCACGGAATAGTTCTTGGTTCTGATAGCCGGAAGATGAGTAAATCGTTTGAAAATGTTGTTAACCCCGATGAAATTATTGAAAAATATGGGGCGGATACTTTTCGGCTTTATGAAATGTTCATGGGGCCGTTTGAACAGATGATTCCTTGGAGCGACGAAGGAGTCCAGGGGTGTTATCGATTTTTAAAAAGGGTTTGGAAACTTGCCCAGGAGAAGATTTCAAGAGGAAAGACTTCCGATTGGCTGGTTCGAATCCTTCATAAAACTATTATGAAGGTTGGTGAAGACTTAGAAAATTTAAGATTTAATACCGCGGTGGCGGCGATGATGGAGTTTACAAACTCTTGGCAGGGAGATAAAGAAGGCTTAAATAAGAGAGATTTGGAGAAATTTTTATTAATCCTGGCCCCTTTTGCCCCACATATAACTGAAGAACTTTGGTCTCAAATTGGGGGAAAATTCTCAATTCATAATCAAAAATGGCCGGAATATAAAAAAGAATTGATTAAAAAGGAGATGGTAACAGTCGTGGTTCAGGTGAACGGGAAACTACGAGACAAAATAATCATTAATCATCAATCATCAATCATTAAATCTGAGATTGAGAAATTAGCCAAGGAAAGCGAAAGAGTTAAAAAATACCTTGAAGGCAAAAAAATCAAAAAAACCGTCTTTGTTCCTGGAAAATTAATTAATTTTGTGGTTTAAATAATGACTAAAGAAAGAAAAGAAAAATTTGAAAAACCAAGAATTGTTGCCTGTTTATTAATTGAAAAAGACGGGAAGTATTTATTTACTCGACAAGCTCCTGATTCGCCTCGTGGATCGGGAAGATGGTTTTTTCCTGGAGGACATATTAAACCAGGCGAGACTTTAGAAGAGACGGTTAAAAGAGAGGCAAGCGAGGAAATAGGCGCCGAGGTAGAGCTTGAAAGATTAGCGGGCTACTTTGAGTATGTCAAAGCCCCTTATCACTACATAGGTCTTCTTTGTCGGTGCAAGATAACTAAGGGAGAAATTGCGCCTGGGGGAGATATTGACAAAGCCGAATGGGTAGCAAGGAAAGATTTTCAGAAATACCCGTTAAGATATGTAACAAAAGTTGTCATCGATGGTGAAGAGATAGAAGAATTAGTTTCTGTGCTAAACTCTAACTAATGTCTCAAGAATTTGATTTGGAAAGTTTTTGGGAGAAGGCCAGAATTCCCATAATTTTAGGTTTTCTGGGGTTGGTTTTAGTGGGCACTGGAATACTATTTATTCTAAAAACTACTCAACCAGAAGATAAAGTTGAGATTATTTCTTCGCAAACTTCAACTTTGGGAACGATTTTTGCTGATATTGAGGGAGCGGTTCAAAAACCTGGAGTTTACGAGCTTTCCTCTGGCAGTCGACTTCAGGATTTGCTAGTGGCCGCTGGTGGACTCTCGGGAGAGGCGGATAGAGAGTGGGTAGAAAAATCTTTAAATCGCGCCGAAAAACTAAGTGATGGGTTTAAAAAATATATTCCTAAAAAAGGAGAAAACCTGCAACCACAGAAAACACAAAGCGAGGCTTTGAGCACACAGAAAGAGCTGGTTAACATAAATACGGCTTCAACCAGTGAGCTTGAAGCACTTTGGGGAATTGGGCCGGTGACGGCCCAAAAAATTATTGATAACCGGCCATATTCGCAAGTATCTGACCTCTTGACAAAAAAGATTTTAGGAAGTAATGTTTATCAGAGAATTACTGAACAGTTGACAGTATATTAGGGAGGTGAGAAATATGTGTGATGACTGCAGAGAACACCATCCAGAACTTTATAATCCGGATGGGACCAAGAAACAAGAACAACCCAAAGAGGGTGAACAAAAAGAAGAGTAAACTTAATTGGTTTTTGTTAATTCTTTTTCTTTCTTTTTTGTTTATATTGCGGTTGGCCAGAGTTGTCCAGCCGCAATTTGTTTCGGGAACAAAAATTAGGGTTACTGGAACTCTCCATCAGGAGCCAAAAAGAATTGGTGGCCTTCAGAAATTTACTTTGGCGGGAATAAAAATCACTATTTGGAAATACCCAGAGTTTCACTATGGCGACAGGCTTGTAATAACTGGAATAGTTAAAGGAAACATCCTGGAGTTTCCAGAAATTAGTAAAGGTGAGAGTAAGAGACAGGGATTGGCTTGGATTTATGAATTAAGGAGAAAAATTGAGGAAGTTTACCGAAGAACCCTACCCGAACCCCAAGCCAGTCTTCTTTCAGGAATTGTGCTTGGTTCAAAATCGGGAATGCCAGAAGATTTTTATCAAAATTTGCGAAAAACCGGAACTCTCCATGTGGTCGTGGCTTCGGGAATGAATGTTTCCATTCTGGCAGGCACTTTAGTTTCCTTTTTGCTTTTATTTATTTCTCGGCGGTTGGCTGTTATCTTAAGTTTTATTTTGATATGGTTTTATGTTGTTCTGGCAGGAGGTGAGGCGCCAGTTATCAGAGCCGGAATTATGGGAACTTTGGCTTTTTTGGCTCAAGGGTTGGGAAGAGAAGAGGATGCTTGGCGAGGATTAGGACTGGCAGCCCTGATTTTGCTTTTCTTAAATCCTCAAAATCTTTTTGATTTAGGTTTTCAACTTTCTTTTGCGGCTACTTTTGGGAT
>CAYGWK010000008.1:0-28436 GCA_964353785.1 uncultured Gammaproteobacteria bacterium | reverse complement strand
CAAATTCCGCTGGCCAAGAAGGAGCAAAAACCTCAATTTTTTCATCTAAGGAGCATCCTTCTTTTTTGCGGAGTTCCTGAATCTGTCTAACCAACTCCCTCGCCTCCCCTTCAGCTTTAAGTTCAGGGGTTAATCTGGTATCGAGTTCTACCTCTGGTTCTTTAACTTTTTTCTGGGTCCAGCCTACTTTTTTGATATTCAACTCGTCCTTAATTAATTGGATTATCTCGCCTGGTAACTCTGCGCTATTAACTTTGAACTCCACCATAGCAAGCGGCTGGCGGACTTTTATTTTTTCCTCTTTCCTCAGTGAATGACCCAGCTCCACCAGTTTTCTTCCCAACTCCATCTGCTTTTCTAAATCTTTATCCACTAATTTATCATCCGCCTTCGGCCAATCCTCAAGATGAACAGATTCCTCACCGGTTAGATTTTTGTAAATTTCTTCAGCTAAAAAAGGAGTAAATGGCGCTAAGATTTTCGCTAAAGTTACTAAAACTTCATACAAAGTGGCGTAGACCGTTGGACCAATCCTGTCTCGAGAGCGGCGGACATACCAAGTTGATAAATTATTGACAAAGTCTTCAATCGCGTGTGAAGCCGCAAAAGCATCATAATCTTCCAGAGATTGCGTTACGGTCTGAACCAGCTGATTTAGTCTAGATAAAATCCATTTGTCAAGAACGTTCTTTGTTTGGAATTTGGAATTTGGAATTTGGAATTTGTCAATGTTCGCGTATGTGACGAAAAAGTTATAAACGTTCCAAAGCATTAAATGAAATCTTCGCCTTACTTCATCAGCCTTGTGATATCCAAAAAGTAAATTATCAGCTGGGTTTTGAGTTACATACATCCAGCGCATGACATCAACCCCAATTTTATCTGCTCCTTCATTAAACTCAATGGCGTTTCCCAGGGATTTATGCATCGGTCGGCCGTCTTCAGCCAAAAGGGTAGCAAATCCTAAAACCGTCTTAAAAGGGGGTTTGTCTTCCAAAATTGTTGCCATGGCCAAAAGTGAGTAAAACCAATTTTTAAACTGACCAGGAAAGGATTCGGTAATAAAATCAGCCGGAAACCACTGCCGCCAATAATTTTTATCAGTCTGATATTTTAAAGTTGAAAATGAAACAATTCCAGCATCAAGCCAGGGATTACCAACGTCGGGAATTCTTGAAACAGTTTCTCCGCAAGAGCATTTAATCTTAACTTCATCAATCCAAGGACGATGGGGAGTCTGACCCTCAAATTTTCCCCAACCAGAGACTGCTTTTTCTTTTAATTCTTCTTTTCCGCCCAAAACAGTAAAGTTTCCACATTTTTGACATTCCCAAATTGGTAAAGCCAGTCCCCAATATCTTTTTTTGGAAATTAGCCAGTCCTCCATATTTCTCAACCAATCAAGTTCTCTCTCCAAACCCCATTCCGGAATCCAGCGAATCTTTTTGACTATTCCCATTAGCTGCTCTCGGTAATTCTTAGCTCCAGGATTAAAAGTATCATCCATGGCTATATACCATTCATCCACAAGCCTGAAAACAAGCTCTGTTTTACAACGCCAGCAAACAGGGTAACGATGGCTAAAGTTATAAGTATCATAGACAAAACCTTCTTCTTCTAAATTTTTTAGAATATCTTTGGCGACTTGGTTATCTTTTGCATTCCTGCCCGAGAGCCAAGAATAGTCAGGAAGAAAATTAGCCGCCGCATCAATCGACTCGATTGGTTTCAGATTTACTTTTTTGGCGGCAGAATAATCCTCATGGCCAACTCCAGGATTATTGGTGACAATTCCAGTCCCCACATCAAGAGTGACAAACTCTTCAGAGGGAATTACCGGAAACTTTTGCTCTTTTAAGGCAGGAAAATTTTGATACGGATGAATAAAAGTTCGGTCGACTAGTTTTTCCCCTTTAAATTCTTCGATAACCTTAAATGAACCCTTGAGAGCTGAAAGCCTTCCTTTGGCTAATATATAATTACTATTGTTTTGTCTTACCTTGACATAATCAAACTTGGGGTTAATCATTAGAGCAATCGTACCAGGGATAGACCAAGGAGTTGTGGTCCAGGCAAGAAGATATTCATCCTTCCCTGACGGAAATTTAAGAACTACAGACTCGTGGGTTAAGGTATGATATTCTTCCTGCAATATCTCATGTTGAGAAATGGCCGTTCCGCAACGAGGACACCAGGGAACAGAATCTCTGCCTTTGTAAAGATTTCCGTCAAGCCAGCATTTTTTCAAAAAATACCAAATCATGTAATTATTTTCATCAGAGAGGGTATAGTAAGAATTATCCCAGTCCATGAAATAACCAAGTCTTTTTGACTGTTCAGTTTGGATTTTGGAAAATTTTAAGGTTCTTTCTTTGCATTTATTGACAAATTTTTCAATTCCAAATTTTTCAATATCTTTCTTGCTCTTAAACCCCAGTTCTTTTTCGACCTCGACCTCAACCCAAAGTCCTTGGTTATCAAAACCATTCTGAAATCTTTCTTTGAAACCCTGCATATTTTTATATCTTTGCCATAAATCTTTGTAAGTTCTGCTCCAGCCGTGATGGATCCCCATGGGGTTGTTAGCCGTAATTGGACCATCCAGGAAAGAAAATTTATTTTTGGAATTTTTGTTCTTGGTTAAATATCTTTTCACCAGGCCAGACTTATACCACCACTCCAAAATCCTGCGTTCCATCTCGGGAAAATCTATTTTTGGAGAAACTGGTTTAAACATTGTTTCTATTTTACTCCAAGTAAATCAAGCTATGCTTATTCTACAAAAAATTGCCCTTGAATTAAAGGGCAATCAGTGATAATCAGCTTAAAAATCAGCCCTGAATCAGCGATTTTGTCTTAAAAACGCCGGGATTTCGAATTCTTCACCTAATTCTTCTGGAGGAATCTCTTCTGGGGGTTTGGCTTCTTCTGGCGGCTTTTCTTCCTTTTCTTCCTCCGGAGGAGGCGCCTCTTCCTCTGTTGAGGGAGGAGTAATTGTTGGCGCCATAAAACGAGCTAAACGAGCCCTAGCTTCATCAAAACCAGTGGCAATAACCGTAATTTTTACTTGGTCAACCATTTTATCATTAATAGTTGCCCCAAAAATAATATTGGCATCAGCTTCGGCTTTTTGGGAAATAATTTTGGCTGCCTCATCAACTTCACTCATCGTCAAATCCGACCCACCGGTAATATTAAAAAGTATTCCTTTAGCGCCATCGATTGAGATTTCAAGAAGAGGTGAGGAAATGGCACTCCGGGCGGCGGCTTGGGCTCGATTTTCGCCAACCCCAGTCCCTATCCCCATAAAAGCACTGCCAGCATTTTTCATAATGCTTTTAATATCGGCAAAATCTCGGTTAATAAGACCTGGTAAAGTGATAATGTCAGAAATTCCCTGAACACCTTGGCCCAAAACGCTATCGGCAACTTTGAAGGCCTCAAGAAGAGTCATTTTTTTATCAATTGAGTCAAGAAGTTTTTGATTGGGGATAACAATTAGAGCATCAACTTTACCTTCAAGGTTCTCTACTCCTTCTTCAGCGACCACCATTCTTCTTGTTCCCTCAAAAGCAAAAGGTTTGGTAACAACGGCTACCGTCAAAGCCCCTTGTTCTTTGGCAATTTCGGCAATAATCGGTCCTCCACCAGTTCCGGTTCCTCCGCCTGCTCCATAGGTTAGAAAAATCATATCAGTATCAACAAGATGTTGGGCAATTTTTTCTCGGGATTCCTCAGCGGCTTGCCGTCCCAATTCTGGATCTCCACCAACTCCAAGTCCCCGGGTTAAATTTTCTCCAATTTGAAGTTTTGTTGGCGCCAGATTTTGGAGAAGAGCCTGGGCATCGGTGTTAATAGCGATAAAATCTACTCCCTGAATCTCGCCTTCGGAAATCATTGTATTTATGGCATTTGAACCGCCGCCACCAATTCCCAAGACTTTTATTCTGGCAAACCTGCCAACATCTGGTTTAACAAGTGCCATAAACTTTTTCTTGGAGCAGGTCAAGAAGTGAAAAAATTATATCACAAAAAAGATCTCACGGCAAAAAGGATTTAATCAAATCAATTGTCTTTCGATAAAGTCCACCAACAGGAATTTTTTGGGCAATTTTTGAAATTCCGCCAAAAGAGATTTTTCCCATTCCTTCACTTTGTGTTTTGGCTCCATAGCAAACCAAACCCAAAGATGAAGCAAAGGCCGGGGTTAAAACGTCATCAACAAGCCCAGAGACTCCGGCTGGAATTCCAATTCGAACTGGCATCGAAAGGGTCCTTTTGGCTGATTCAGCCGCTCCAACGGTCAGGGCTCCTCCGCCACTCAAGACTATTCCTGAAGGGGTCATTCCTCCAAAGCCTGATTTTTTGATTTCAAGTCCAACCATGGTAAAAATCTCATTTAGTCTTGGTTTGATTATCCCCTCGGTTAGGGTCTTCCGGGAAACTGTTTTTGTTTCTTCATAAATCCCCAGTTTTGCGAGATCAACTTCGTCAGAAGACTGACTTTCTTCCTCTTCTTTTTTTTCACCCTCGGGTAAAGTGGCCTCTTTCACTTTCTCTGACAAAGAAAGTTTTAATTTTTCCGCCGCCTCAAGTGAAAGACGGAGTCCAATTGCCAAATCATTGGTAACATTTTTCGCTCCAACCGGTAAAACTACCGTATAAGCCGGCGCCCCCTCAATAAAAACAACAATCTCGGTCGTCCCTCCACCGATATCAACTAAAACTACCCCAAGCTCTTTTTCCGTCTCGGTCAAAGTAGTCTCCGAAGCGGCAATTCCCCCAAAAACCAAAGCCTCGATATCTGCTCCAACTTCAGCAACGCATTTGGCTAAATTTCTCATTGCCGTTGAGGAACCAGTAATAATGTGAGTTTCGACCTCTAAACGAACACCAGTCATTCCCACCGGATCTTTAACTCCCTCTTGAGAATCAACAGTAAAAAATCGGGGAAGACAATGAAGAATCTCGCGGGAGGAAGGAAGAGAAATTGCCCTGGCTGCTTCAATTACTCTTTTAACATCATCAGGAGTAATCTCTCCTTCTGGTTCAGCCACGGCTACCACCCCTTTCGAATTTTGGGAAGCAATATGAGCTCCACCAACAGAAACAAGGGTTTTAGAGAGTGAATATCCAGCCATTCTTTCAGCTGCCTCAACCGAAGAAATAATCCCACTTGCGGCTTCCTCAATGTTAACAATTTGCCCTTTGCGAACCCCGGCTGAGGGAACGGAAGCCGCCCCAATAATATTTATTTTCTCCTCTTCGGGCGAAATCTGGGCAATAATGGTGGCAATTTTAGAGCTGCCAACATCAATTCCAGCTAATACTTTGGAGGCCATAGCCTTTTTTAATATGTTAATACCGGTTTGTCAAATCTTAAATCGATTTTTTGCGGTATTTTCCCTTCTATTTTAGACCGACTAAGAATAAATTGTAAAGAGGCAACTTGATTTGAGTATTCTTTTTCCTTGGAAAAAAGGACAAGCAAATTACCCGAAAGTGTCGCTTCGAAAGACTCATCCAAAGATTTAATCGCCTCAATTTCCAGTCCTGACGCTTGAAGTAGATTTTTTAATTTTTCTTCCTCGGTTGGTGGAGAAACCGGGCTGACAATTTTTTCTTTTTTGAGAAATTGGAGATTTAGTCTTTTTAATTGGCTAGCCCCGAATACTCCCAGAAGAAACAAAATTAAAATTATGGGAATTATAAGTTTTCTTTTTTTAGGTTGATTTTGTGAAAACATTTAGCTCTTTAACAATTTTTTGACTTGCATTGAGTCTGACCAGTTTTTTGGCTTTGGGAGCATTTTTTTGATATTTTTCTAAGTTTCTCATCATCTCCAAAATTTTTTCAAATAGCGTGGTTCCAGTCAACTCTCGCTGGGGTAAAATCTCGGCAATTCCAGATTTAACCAACATTTGAGCGTTTTTTGTTTGTTCGTCCTGATAAGTCCAGGGAATAGGAATAAATAAAACAGGTTTTCCTAAAGCCGCGAGTTCGTAAGTTATATGAGCACCGGCTCGACTAACTACCAAATCGGCAGCAGCAAAAGCGCTCCCAATTTCTTTGGCAAAAATATAATCTTTTAAGATATACCTTCTTTTAAGTTCAACTGGTAGTTGAGCTCTAATTTTTTCCAGTTGAGAGAAATCATTATAAATCGTGCTACTACCACATTGGTGAATTAAATTGTATTTTTCTAATAACCTAAAAAGAATATCTTTGGTTGCTTGATTAATCGCATGCGAACCCTGTTTGCCGCCGGTGATGTAAATTGTTGGTAAATTATTTCTAAAATCATATTTCCCTTTTTTTCGAGTAAAAATCTCTGGTCGTAAAGGCAAACCAGTAAAAACAACCTTATTTGCAGGAAAGCGTTTAAGAGATGTCTTCCAAGAGACAAAAATCTTTTTGGCAAAATGTTCAATCACCCGATTAGCTAAGCCATAAACCACAGTTTGCTCATGGGTAACTGAAGGAACCCTAAGTAACCATCCACAGACAACCACAGGCACGGCTAAATATCCGCCAAAAGAAAGAATCAAAGAAGGTCGAAACCTTAAAAGATAATAAAATGATTGAATAAAACCAATCGGAAGGCGGGCCAGTTTTAGGGGGTGATAGGTTCGATGAATTTTTCCTGCCTTAATTTCCACAAATCTAAATCCTGATTTTACAACTTCCTTATATTCTGCCCCAGGACTTTTATCTCCCCACATGGTGTATTTATGGCCAAACCAGATTATTTCATAACCCAATGACCGTAATTTTTCAGCTATCAATAAGGCGCTAGTATGATGTCCACCGGTGATAACAATTCGTCTTACCATTGATTCTAATTATAGCATGAGAGAGCCTATTCTATCTTTTTGGGGAAAGTTGAACCTACTAGATGGTGAAAAATCAACAAGATTAGAGAAACAACGATAATCGGAAAATTCCTCAAGCCACTTGAAGCCTCTGTAATCGCTGCTAACAGGAAACTAAATATTACTAACCAACCGAAAATCCCATGGGGAAGCCAGATTAACTTTAATAGTTTGAATTTTATCCCTGATACCAAAATTGCGAGACCAGCCAACACGCCAATTAAGCAGAACTCTAATAAATTAATTTTTATGATGAATTCTAAGTCCTTAGAGTAAAGAATCGCTATTGAAACGAAGTATAAAGGAATTAAGATAAAATCGCCTATTAAAAAACCTGGATTTTTAAATAAAATCTTCGTTCCTTTTTTTAATTTCCATGCTACAAAATAAAGTGTAGAAAAATTCACTATCATGGTGGCGAAGAAAATTATCAGAAGTTTAAATGTGCTCATTTTCTCGCTACCTTGTGTTTTGAGATATTAAGCAAAATTCCTATTCCTGAAAGACTAACAACCAAAGATGAGCCGCCGTAGGAGATAAAAGGCAAAGGCACACCGGTTAAAGGCGCCAAAGCCACTTGACTTGAAAGATTAATCAAGGTTTGGATTCCAATCCAAGAGGTAATTCCGGCGGCTAAAAGTTGACCAAATCGGTCAGGAGCTTCTTGGGAAATTTTAATTCCTCGATAAATTATAACCAAAAAAATGGCAATTAAAACTATGGCGCCGATAAATCCTAATTCCTCCCCAATTATGGCAAAAATTGAATCAGTCATCGCCTCTGGCAAATATTCATATTTTTGCCGCGAAGCCCCAAGTCCTACTCCCCAAAGCCCGCCTGCGCCTAAAGATAAAAGCACCTGTCTAACATGATAACTTGCTTCAAGTGGATTGCTGCCTAAGTTCAAAAAGCTTAAAAATCTTTCTTTTCGGTAACTTGAACTAAAAACAAGGGCTAGTCCGGTCAAAATACCTAAAATTGCCATAAATAAGAGCGAAAAAAGTGGGGCGCCGGCGACAAAATAAACTGAAAGTCCAGAGGAAAGCAGAATAACAGTCGTCCCTAAATCTGGCTCAAGCATCAGTAAAACCAAAAGAATACTAGAAATAAGCAGAAATGGCAAAAATTTTATTTTCTTAGCAAAGAGCGAAGACAAATATAAAACAAAGGAAAGTTTTGCCAGTTCTCCCGGTTGAAAACTAAATCCTCCAAACCCCAACCATCTCCTTGCCCCAAGGGCTTTTACTCCAACTCCAGGAATAAGAACTAAAATAAGGAAAGCGATGGTTAAAAGCAAAAGCAGTGGAGCCAGCCTCTCAAGTCTTCGGTAATTTAACCTTGAGAAAGCAAATAATGTTCCTAACCCCAGGAGAGCCCAAAAAATTTGTTGGCGGACATAAAAAAATTTATCGCCAAAATCCCGAAAAGCAGTCACGCTTGAGGCTTCATAAACCATCAAAATCCCAAAACAAGTTAAAACCAAAACCAGACCCAAAATCAGCCTGTCAACCTTTTTTTCTTGAGATTTTAAAGTTACCATCTGAAAAAATTTAAATTACGGCCAACCAGAGACCGAAAATGGCCAGCATCAGTTGGGCCAGCCAAGCCCTCATGACAATTTTTGGTTCTTCCCAGCCTCGAGCCTGAAGCCAAAGATGAAAAGGAGCAATTGGGAAAAGTCGATGATTAAAAACTCTTATGGAAATAATCTGAAGCAGACTTGAGCCAATCTCAACAATAAAAAACCCGCCAATGACCACCACCGCGGCAATTTTTCCAAGCAAAAGACCAACCACGGCCAAGGTTGCTCCAAAGGATAATGCCCCAACATCACCCAAGAAAATCCTGGCTGGATAAACATTAAAGTATAAAAAGGCAATCAAAGCCCCAATCCAAAGTGGAATAAAAATTGAAAGAACAGTGTCAAACATGGTGTGGGACAAAATCCAAAAAGCAAAAAGAAAAATTGTCAAAAGCCCGCAAGATAAACCATCTAAACCATCAGTAATATTGAAGGCATTGGTAAAGGCAACGATGGTAAAGGCGGCAAAAGGAATATACCAAACTCCCAAGCGAATAATTCCAAAAAGGGGAACATGAACAAAATTAATCTTTAAATTTTGATAAAGCATAAAAGCAATGGTAAAAGCCAAAATCCACTGAAGTAAAAATTTATATCTAGTCCGAAGACCATAAATTCCTTGTTTGGCTAAGCCAAAAAATTTCATCACATCATCATAAAAACCTAAAAGACCAAAAGAGATAAAAGTAAAAAAGAGAATGTTTAGTTCGTCTTTTATCGGAAAAACTGAAGAAACATATAGCCCAAGATACGAAAGCAGGGGAAAAAGTAGAGCATAAAGAAGGGAAACAATAATAATTATCAGCAAGCCTCCGCCAATCGGCGTTCCGACTTTAGGTCGGTGCATTTTGAAAAATAAAGATTCTCCAGCAGTTTTTTTATCTTCCGGACGCTGCTCAAGCCTTTGAAATTTAAGTTTATATAAAAGATTAATAAAGGGGACAACCAGAACGCTGGTAATTATAAAAGAAAATATTAAAAGTCCCAGACAAAGTGCCATAACATTAGTATATCATTTTAAAGCCAGTCTTACCTCTTTTTGGTCACTCCAGGGAATTTCGGTCTTACCAAAACACATCGACTTTTCATGGCCTTTACCGCAAATAACGATAATATCGTCTTTCTTAGCCAGTTTTTGGACGGCAAATTTTATCGCCTCTCGCCTATCTGGAACTCGAAAATATTTTTCTCCTTCTATCCTGCCTGCCTTCTGGCATCCAGCAGCGATTTGGTCAATTATTTTATCCACATTCTCAGTTCTTGGGTCCTCGGCAGTTAAAACTACCAGGTCAGCCAGTCTTGAAGCAATTTCTCCCATTATTGGCCTTTTTGTTTTATCTCTTTCTCCTGCGCAGCCAAAAACAACAATTAGTCTGCCTTTACCCTTTTTCTCTTTGAGAGTCTCCAAAACATTTTCTAATCCATTTGGAGTATGGGCAAAATCAACAAAAACCGAAAAATCTTGCCCTTTATCAATCTTTTCAAGCCTACCAGAAAGACCCAAAAAGCCCGCTACTGCCTTTCTGATAATTTCATCTTTTATTCCCAGGCTCTTGGCGGCGGCAATTGCTGCTAGACAGTTATAGAGATTATATTTCCCAGGTAATTTTGTTTTAAATTTAAACTTTTTAAAAGTATAATCTGCCTCCCTGTCAATTCCGTAACTGACAATCTTTGCTCTACCTGCTGCCCGCTTTAAATAATTAAAGTGTTCTTCATCGCGATTTAAAATAGCAATTTTTACTCTCTTAAAAAGTTCTGCTTTGGCCTCTAGGTATTTTTTAAAAGTCTGATGATAATCAAGATGTTCATGGGTAATATTAGTGATTACCCCAACTTGGAAATTGCAACCAAAAAGCCGATGTTGGTCAAGACCATGGGAAGTTGCCTCAAGAACCAGATATTCAACCTCCTCATCAACTATTTGCCGAAGAAGTCTCTGTAACAACCAAGGATTGGGAGTAGTTACATGGAAGCCGGTATCAATTTCCTTATCTCCAATTTTTGCCGAAATTGTTGAAATAAAAGCCGCTTTCTTCCCAGCCGACTTAAGAATAGAATAAATTAAATGAACTGTGGTCGTCTTTCCATCCGTTCCCGTCACTCCAATAATCTTTAATTTTCTAGCAGGATATCTGTATATTAGTACTGCTATAATCGCTTCGATGAAATGTTTCAAATTCTTCAGTTTATTAATCATTTTTTTCTGTTGAAAAGAATTAGTCTAAAAATGCCGCTTTTATTTGAGCGTAAATATTCCTCGAAACTCCAATTTCTACCATCCTTTCCTTCGACCCAACGCTGTTTTTCTAGACCATAATCTGGGTCAACAACTTCGATTTCTCCTTTGTGAACCCCATCGTAGAAATCAGATGAATGGCAATAAAAAATCTTTGTAGTTCTTTCTTTAGCATCTTTGTCTACCTGGTAAACAATTAAGAGATGATGCTGTCCTAGATGAATCAAATCTCCTGGTTTTATTTCGGCTGCCCCGAAGACTGGCTTTAAATCTGGGCTGCCTAATAGAATTTTAACATCAAGATTCTCAATTGGCCTTAAAAAATAACGAATTTTCTTCAAGAAAGATGCGGGAAATCTAATTTTTTTCCACAGGTGTTCTCCATTAAATTTTTCCTGATACCAAGAATCTAGAACCCAACATACAAACCCTGAACAATCAATTCCAATCCTTCTTTCTTTCATAAAATCTCTAATTTCTGAAGCGCTTAAATCTTCAAGTTTTATATCAAATTTTTCTGCCAACGATTGGACTATCAACACAATCTCTTGAGGATGACTCTTGCCAATGAAAACTTTTTTCCCAAATCTTTTTTGGCTTACACCTACATTTTTATAATATGGACAACGAATTTTCTTACCGGCAATTGGGAGATTAAAATAAGAATTAATTAAATAACCTGTTCGCCTGGGAAGAAAAAGTTCTTTGCTCATAACTTTATCCTGGATTATTGACCGAATAGAAATCTTTGCCAATCATTATCTGTCTACAGTCGGCGTTGTCTAATCTGAAAATTTCTAGCGGCTCGCCCAATCCTCCTTTCTCTCCTAACTTTGGATAAACCAGAGCCCCAAAAGTGAAAGGTTTCCGACGACTGCCTCCTGATAGATATTCGAGAGAAAGCATCCACCCTTTAGGCTTCAATAACCTTTCAATATTTTCAAAAGCCCTCTTTTGTTCACCTGCTGATAACTGATAAAGGATGTTACTCATCATGACCAAATCAACCGAGCCTTTTAACTCCGAGAGTAACCCCAAATTTTGACTTGTAATATCAAATATTCTAAATTCGATCGAGGCGAAACTTTTGGTTGCGTCTTTTCGAAAAGTCTCTTCTAGTCTCTTCAAATCGTTAAGGGATACCCAAAAACAAGCCGCCGTCCAAACCGGGTCTTGAGGTTGAACATCCACACATATAATCCTATTCGCATGAAGTGGTTCCTCTAATAATGGCTCAATTAAGCTTGCTGCGTCCTCATCATTAGGCACCACAGAATGATCAGAATTAAAAATTGCTCCAATACCTCGAGGAATAAATCCGCATCCCACATCAAGAACAACAATGTTTTTTTCCTTAAAGAGACAATTTGTGGTTGCCTTTAGGACAGCGTATCTTTCAGGGTTCGTTAGCGAAATATTCCGCTCGACACACACTTCAATAACCTCTTCGCGGTGTTCTCTTATAATTTTTGATAACATCCAATCCCAAGATAATTCTCTTCCAGCGCTTCTATGCCATTTTTCTCTGTTTCTTAAAAATACGTATTGAAAAGCGGCTTGAATTAAAAGGCCAAAATGAAGAGGAGTAATGGTAGGACGACATTCTAAAACTTCTTCAATGACGCCATGAATTCCTTTACAATTTCTCAAAGCTTTATTGAATTCTAAAACGTAAGGATTGATGTGTCTTGAGTTAATCTCAATTTGTTGTTTAAGCTTATCTATTTCAGGATAACCCATAGACTTGAAATACATTATACCACATAAGTTCACCTCATTTTAGATTTGAACAGGTTTGACATTGACCATAGTTGTGGCAAGAAACCAGCGCACACTTTACCCTCTTGCCTTCAAGAATTAAAAGAATTCGCTCAAGGTGGCGCAAAAGTGAGCCCTTAAGGTAAATAAAATCGCCTTTTTTAAGAATTTTCTTTAAAATTTCGGCCGCCTCCTTAACATCTTTGACCCAAAAAACATTTTCTTTTTTCATTCCACCAGCGATTGCCTCTTTGGCGGTTTCTTTTTGAAGCGGTCCGACAGATACTAAAAAATCTATTTTAAGTTTAGCAATTTCTTGGCCAACTTGGCGATGGCCTTCTTTGTCGTACCTCCCCATCTCTCCCATTTCTCCCAAAACCCCAATTTTTCTCCCTTGCCTCGCCGTCAGGCGGGCCTGGCAGGGGAGTGCCGAAAAAGTTTCCAGCCCAGCTATAGTTGAAGCCAGGTTTGCCCGAAGATGGTCATCTAAAAGAATTGTCCCCAAAGGTCCTTTTTCAAGGCTCATTCTTCCCTCAAGAGGCTTAAGTTTTTTAAGACCGGTAATAATTTGCTTTTGGTTTAAACCACAAATTTTACCAACGGCAAAAGAAACCAGAGCCGAATGGACAAAATGTTTACCTAAAAGAGGAATTTTTAAGGGGACTTTTTCTCTGGCATGGTGGACCACAAATGAGGTTCCAGATAAATCAACTTTAATTTTATCTGCCCAAAAATCAGCCTCTCTCAAAATCCCGTACTTTAAAATTTTTGCTTGAGTTTTAATTTTTGCCTTTCTGATATTTTCGTCATCCCAGTTTAAAATTACCCAGCCATCCCTGGGTATTGCGGACAAAAGCTTTATTTTTTCCTTTAAAATATTTTCCAGGCAACCTAGATGTTCCTCGTCGGCATGAACCGGAGAAATCCCGGTTAAAACCCCAATTTTTGGCTTAACCAGACCCAGATGAAAATCCATCTCCCCAATCTTGTCAATTCCATATTCCAAAACAAGCATCCGATGAAAAGGTCGAAGTTTTAAAATGGTAATTGGTAAATTGTAAATCGTGTCAAGATTTAAATCAGTTTGAAGGGTTTTGTATTTTTCCGATAAAACTATACTTATTGCCCGAACGGTGTTGGTTTTGCCAAAACTTCCGGTGACACCAATTAGAGTTACTTTGGGATTTAATTTAAGCCAGGCTTTAGCAATTTGTCTTCTTGATTTATGAAGAATTTTCCGATGCCAACGAGGTCCAAAGAAAGAGCCAAGCATGAAACTTATTCTATCACGAAGGTCTCAAGTTATGCTAATTTTCTATCTTATGTGAAGGAAAATTCTTTAGACTTTTAGGATCTATTTCTCTAGGTTCAACTTCGCGCACATAATCGCCCGAACCGATAAAAAGTCGTCCGCCATTTGTCAAAAACCAGAAGCCGTCCACTCTTCCTCCTCTAACTATCTGGCCAGTTTTGAATTTAATTTTAGGTTCATTTTCTTTATTCATTCAGGCAAAATACCCCAGCGGACAAAAATTTCTTTGGCAATATCAAACCATAAGGGAGCGGCCGTTTCCGAACCCCAAGGCGAAGAGGTTGGTTCCCTCAAGGTAACCAGCATCACAAATTTGGGATTATCAGCCGGAGCAAAACCAACAAAAGAGGCAATGGTCTTTTCCTTATCATAATGACCAGCAATTGGAATTTGGGCGGTTCCGGTTTTGCCAGCAATCCGAAAACCCGAAGGTTTCGCCCATTTGGCTTCTCCTTTTTCAACGCTATTTATCATCATTTCGGTTAAGATTTTAGCAGTTTTTTCGGAAATTACTTCTCTTTTTACTTTTGGTTTAATCTCAATTTCTTTTTCCGGACTTTTAATTTCTCGGGCGACTTGAGGCTCAAAAAGTTTTCCACCATTGGCAATAGCGGCGGTGGCGGTCACCATCTGAATTGGGGTAATGGCTACTCCCTGACCAAAACCAGCCGTAGCCAGGTCAATTTCGGCCCAATCACTTTCTTTTCTTAAAAAAGGAGTTCCCTCCTCTTCAAGATCAACCCCAGTCTCCTCTCCTAGGCCAAATTTTTTAAGATAGGAAACCATTTTTTCTGTCCCCAGTTTCTCGGCCACATAGGCCATGCCAACATTATCTGAATATTGAATAATCTCAATCATTGTCTCCTCTGGGCGATATTTCTCATCCCAAGTTTTAATCGTATACTCTCCAATTGTCCGGGGACCAGCACATTTCGGGCAACGGTCTTCTGGGGAAACTACTTGCTCGTTTATGGCCGCGGACATAACCAAAATTTTAAAAATCGAACCAGGTTCAAAGCTTTCGGCAACCACTGGATTTGGAAAAAGACTTTTGTCTGACTTGACATAATTTTCTGGGTCATAATTTGGAAAAGAAGCCATCGCCAGGATTCCGCCAGTTTGCGGGTCCATCACCACTACCGACCCGCTCTTCGCCCCATATCTTTCAATTCCCTTTTTAAGTTTATCTTCAACCATAAACTGGAGGTCCCGATTAAGATAAAGCTTAAGGTCCCGACCAGGAACCTCTTCGTCCAAAAGCCTTTGACCAACCAGAATCGGCCTGCCAGAGGCATCTTTTTCCTGACGAAGAACTCCCGGTCTACCCGAGAGAAGCCGGTCATAAAAACCTTCCAAACCAAAATAACCTTTATCTTTTCCCGAAGCATCTTTGCCCACAAATCCCAAAAGATTGGCTGCCATCGAGCTTTCTGGATAATCTCTTTTTCCCTCCTCTTCAAAACCAATCCCGGAGATTGTCAATTTTTCAATTTCTTCTTTTTTTCCTTTATCCACTTTTCTGGCCAAAGGCACCCAAACTAAATTTTCGCTTTCAAGCCTTTTTTCAATCTCCTCTTCTGTTTGAGGCCCTAAAATTTTGCCCAAAAGTTTGGTTATCTCCTCCTTTTCTTTTTCAAGTTGAGGCAAAATGGCGTAAACCAAATAGGCTTTTTTGTTTCCGACTAAGGGAAAGCCATCAGAGGTCAAAATTTGACCGCGTTGGGCAGGAATTTCTTGTTCCTGAAAATATTGAGAGGAAGCCAAGGTTTGAAGTTTTTCACCTTGAAGGACTTGCCAATAAAAGAGTCTTGAGGTTACCAAAAAACCGAAGAGAAAAAAACCTAAAAGAAGAGTTTTGGCTCGCCATAAAGACATTTTTTACTTTAAAGCCACCGGAATCTCGGATGTCAAATTTGAAACCTTGGTTGGTTTGCCAAATCCCAATTTTTCTGCCTCAGAGGATATCCGAGAAAGAGATGAGAGTTTAACAATTTCTTCTCCCAGAAGGGAATTTTCAAGGTCAAGATTTAAGGCTTCTTTTTCAAGCATGGCAATTTTTCCGCCAGTGGTTGAAAGCGTATTGGAAAAAAAGACTTTTGCCAAAGCCAAAGTCAGAACTAGTCCAAAAATAGTAAAAAGAACTTTTTTACTTTTCATTTTTTAGATTACGGGCGCACTAAAAAACATTAGTATTTGGCTAAGCCAGGTTTTTTTAAACCAATTTAAAAAGTATTTAATCATCTTTTTCTCGTGGGCGAAGGCAATCTCACCTGGAGGGCAGGCATAGGAGAACCAGGCAAGATTAGCCTTTCGCCCACGACTCTAATAATATTTTTTTTCGTTTATTCCGTTTCCGTTCCCGTTTCTTCCGTTTACCTCTTTTTTAATTCCATGGCCATTAGATACAAGCAACTTTCCCAGTTTTTGCCTCATTTTTTCACCGTTTAAGCGTATCATTCCTGTTTTGCTTCAATTTTTTCTAAATAGGCTTTCCATTCCTGCGAATCCCAAACCTCAAAATGATCTCCGGCGCCAATAAGAGTCAATTTATCTTTAATCCCCGCGTACTTCATCATTTGCTCAGGGATAACAAATCTTCCTTGGGCTCCCAACTGAATTATCATCGCCTCAGCGCACATCTTTCTGCGTAAACTTCTTCCTTCGCTGTCTGAAAAAAGCGGTCTTGAGAGTTCTGGTTTGACTATCTCTTCCCAACTCTTTTCCTCAAAACCGTAAATACATCTTTCAAAACCAATAGTTAAAACAATTTTGTTGCTCTCTAATTGCTCTCTTATTTTTTTAGGCAAGGCAATTCTGCCTTTACCGATTAAATTTGGTTCGTAAGTTCCTAAGAACATAAGCCCACCCCAAAGTTTCTACACTTTTCACCATTTAGATACGCTTTACTCCATTTTGAGACATTTTTATATACCTGTCAAGAGGCAGTTTAGGCTCATTTCACCATTTAAGGAGTTTGTGAAAAGGAGAAACCAGATTTAAGGAGAAATGGCAATGAAGCAGGTTAAGCGGTCAACTTCAACAGAAACAATCTCTCCGTCAGTCTCAAAGCCTTTGGAGTATTCTTTCCACAAAGACCCATCCCAGCCTAAAACCTTTGCTTCAGGCGAGGTTTCTGTCAGTTTTAATTTAACCGTTCCTTTGGCAGAAGCTGAACCAGGAGTGAAAATCCCATAAGGTCCGCCAATGACTTTTCCCGAAGGCTTTTTAGGCAAACCTAAAGTTCCCTGGGTTAGATAAAAAGTAGAAGAAGGCAGACTTCCTTGAAAAGAAAAATTTCCATCCCCGGAACTTAAGCCTTCTTTTGCCTCTTTTCCGGTCTGGAGGCGAAAAGCGACTTCATATTTTTGGGCTCCAGAGACCCCTCTAAAGCGTAAAGTTAAAGTCCCCTCCGTTACCCCCTCATCATATTTGCAAACATTTTTTGAGCATGTACCCAAAAGTAAATCTCGAGAAAGGGAATTTTCACCCTTAAGATCAACTGAGCCGATCACTCCCCGGGAAACATCACCGGCAAAATAAACTAGTTCGTATTCAACAGTTTGAATGTCTTTGAGATTTTCTATTTCCAATTTCAACTCATGGCCATCAGAACGGGGAGTTAAGGTAACGTAGGGTCTTTCTTCTAAAGCAAGAGGGGTGGGGGTTGGGGTTGGCTGCCCAGGACCAGAAGGAGCTTGTCTGCCTCGAATAAACAAAAAAAGCGCTCCAAACAAAAGAAAGGCTCCTATAAAAATCCCAATTATAGGCAGGTATTTCTTCATTTAAGTTTATCGTAGAACCAGTTGGCTAATTTGTCAATTTTTTCTCTTACCTGCTTAGTCGTATCTCGGTCACGAATGGTCACCGTTTTATCTTCAAGCGTCTGAAAATCAATCGTCACGCACCAAGGAGTGCCAATTTCATCTTGAGAGTAGTAGCGCTTGCCAATATTTCCCCGGTCATCCCAGGCGGCCGGAAAACAATTTTTAAGGTTTTCATAAATTTCCCTTGCCACTTTGACTAATTCTTTCTTATTTGCCAAAAGTGGAAAAACAGCAACCTTATATGGTGCCAGTTTTGCCTGAAGAGCTAAAACCACCCGGTCTTTCTCCTCTTTATAGGAATCCAAAAGCAAGGAAAGCATGATTCTTTCCACCCCAACCGAGGGCTCAATTACGTAAGGAATAAATTTTTCTTTGGTATCAGGGTCGGTATAGGATAAATCTTTACCAGAAACTTTACTGTGATTTTTTAAATCAAAGTCAGTCCGGTTAGCAATTCCCTCAAGCTCAGCCCATCCAAAAGGAAATTTATATTCAATATCAACTGTTCTTTTTGAATAATGAGCCAAAGATTTTTGGGGATGTTCAAAAAATCTCAAATTCTTTTTTTCAATCCCCAAGCTTAAATACCATTTCATTCTCTCGTCTTTCCAGAAGTTAAACCATTTCTCGTCTTCACCCGGTTTGACAAAAAATTCAAGTTCCATCATCTCAAACTCCCGATCTCGGAAAATAAAGTCCCCTGTGGTTATTTCGTTTCGAAATCCTTTGCCAATTTGGGCGATACCAAAGGGAATTTTTGGATGAACCGAGTCTAAAACATTTGCAAAATTAATAAAAATTCCCTGACAAGTTTCTGGCCGAAGGTAGGCAAGGTTGGCCGTTTCCTCAGCCGACCCAACCCAGGTTTTAAACATTAAGTTGAATTGCTTTGCTTCGGTTAATTTTCCACCACAGTCAGGACATTTGTCACTTGTAACTTTGTCTGCTCGAAAACGAAGATGACATTTTTGGCATTCTCGCAAAGGATCAGTAAAAGAAACCGCGTGACCCGAAGCCTGCCAGACTTTTGGATGGTGGATTATGGTTGAGTCAAGCCCCAAAACATCCTCTCTTTGGTAAACCATCGTTTTCCACCATAAATCCTTAATATTTTTCCTAAGTTCAGTACCTAGAGGTCCGGCATCCCAAAAACCGCCAATTCCTCCATAAATTTCTGAACTAGGATATATAAATCCTCTTCTTTTGCAAAGACTTACGATTTTTTCCATTAAATCAGCCATATTTGAAAATTCGCTTTGATTTTAATCTTTTTTCAATAATCTTTTCAATATATCCCTCAAGATTTACCTTTGGTTTTTCTCCTTTTGGCCAAAATCCGCTCTCTTCAAGAATTTTTTGCTCAAAATTCTTGGCTGCCAAGTTTAAACTGGCGCCATCTGCTTTCTCAAGTCCTAATAAACTCCCTGCCAAAAGATTAAAAATTTGCCGGTTTTTTACATTCTCTGCAGTTAGTCTTTCAACCAACTCACAAAAATGAAAAGCCAGTCCTATTTTTCTCAAATCTTTTCGAAAGGCGCGAAAAACCCTAACAGTTTGACATTCGCTTATAATATCAAGATTTTTTCCCCGGCTCGCTAAAATTTTTACCCAATTAAAAAGTTCAAGGCTGGGTGATTTTTTGCTGGTTGGCTTTCTTATTCCTTTGGCTAAAACAGAAATTTTGCCAAAATGTTTGGTGTAAATTGTTAAAATTCGGTCTGCTTCCGAAAAATTTGTCCTTTTTAAAATTATCCCCTCGGTTTTGTAGCTACCCACTTAAATTTTTAATTTTATTTCTGTATCGGTTTTAAGTTCAAATTCTTGCTTCTGTCCACCAAGAATGACCGAATACAAGGGTTCATCTGTTCCCGGTTGTTTTTGGATTAAGAGCTTGTATTCTTTTTTGACTGGGTTTGGCAGTTCGTATTTGAAAACAACCTTGGCCGAACCTTGAGGACGGAGGGGATATTTATCACCAAAAAATCCCTCAAAGACAGTTTTATCAAGTTCTTCAGAGGTCTTAACCTCTACTTCCGAACCTGAGGATTCCAAAAGTTTTGCTCCTTTGGGGACAAAAATTCTAAACCAGTCTCGGTATGGCGCGTTAAGACAAAGTTGACCGGCTTCAAGATTACAGTTTGAAGCAGGTGAAGGATTTTTATATTCAATTGTCACTGTCTTGACAACTTTTCCATCTTTAATCTCTATTTTTTGCTCCACTTCTTGCTTGATGAAAAAGTTCGATTTGGCTCCGGAGAAACTGGTATCGTTTAAATGGAAAAAATCTCCATCATAACCTTTGATTCTTCCAGCAATATTGAAACTCTCAACCGCTTCTTGGACTTTCTCATCAGGAAAATAAAATAAAACATGTTTTTCTAAAAGCGAAGAAAAGACAGTCTCAAAAAGATCAGGGATTTTTTCTTTTGGCGACCCTAAGGCATTAGCCAAAATCGAGTGCATCAGAGGACCAATGACTGCTTTTCTGGCGACTTTAATCTCATAAGTTGGTTTTGATATTAGTCTTTCCAGCTCATAAACTACCTGGGGACAACCATCACAGCGTTTGTCTGGTTCGCTAGAGAAGTTCCCCCACTCGGGAACTCCCACCGGACCCAAAACTTTAAGAAATCTAACCAAAACTTCGGTATCGATAGCAACAATTCCGTCGTACTTTAAACTTGAGGCTTTTTGAAAATTCGGGGAAAAGGTTTCCATTGAGGTTTTAAAATCAGGAGAAATATTCATATCTCGAAGCCGCCAACGGGGGTCTTGGCTGTAGGGAAAAGGAACATATTTTACCAAAGCTTCAGGCGCTTTTTCCGTCGGTCTAAATCGAGAATCTAAAGCGTAAATATCTTCAGAGACAATTGGTTTTGGTTTTCCTTTGTCGACCTCTAAAACAGCATAGGCAGTCATAAATCCACCAGTAGGCCGGAGCTCGCCATCATTTTGAAAGAGAATTAAATACCGTCTTGGCTTCTCTATTCCCAAAAGCCAAGGAGAAACCTCAAAAAGAGGTTTGGCTTCAGAGGTTAAAGTCGCCGCCTCGTCTATTAAAGTAATCATCTCACTTAGGGGCTCTCTTATCTTTTTGCCCCTAAAACTTTCAGGATAGCGTTTGGGGTTGATTTGGTCGACTTCTTTCTTGGCAACTAAAAGTTTCTGGCCAACTTTTTCAATGTCAGGAGCGATTTTATCAATGGTTGAAACCACAAAAGTAATTCGGTCTTCGGCAGTTTTTTCTCCTCCGCCAACCTTTTCTCCACCAGTGAGTCCAATAATATCGGAATAAGGCTCAACCGCCCCAATAATAATTTCTCCGGCCTCAAGTCCAGCTTCGCCTGCCCGTATTAGATGCTCAGCATCAGCCTCATAGGCACCAATAAAAGGAACAAATTTAACCCAAAAAAGCGGTTTGAGAGATTTTTCGAGGCTTCCAAGAGATTTTCTGGTTTCGGAAATTTGTTGGCTTGCTAATTTTAAGTCTTTAGTTTTGGCTACTTCAGTAAGTTTTAAAGTCTGCCGATAAACTGCCTTAATTTTGTTAATTACCAAAAAGGCAGGGATAAAAGTTAAGATAAAGACAGCCAGAAATCCCAAAATCACCCCCCAAAGCCATTTCTTTTTAAAAATTCTTTTTTTCGGCTGCTCTTCAGATTGAATCTCTATTTTTTTAATTTCTTCCATTTTTAGACCGCTCCTTTCCCGGAAATCATTGCCCAGGGACTTTTAAGTATTACCATGATATCATAAAGGAGAGATTTTCTTCTGACATATTCGGCATCCATAACAATCCTTTTGTCAAAATTAACCTCCGACCTTCCGGAAACTTGCCAGGCTCCGGTTATCCCTGGTCTAACTGATAAAACTTCCTCAACTAATTTCTGGGTGTGCGGATACCTTTCTTGTTGTTCCCCAAGTTCATCTGGATAATAAGGCCGCGGACCAACGATTGACATCTCTCCTTTTAAGACGTTTATTAGTTGAGGTATTTCGTCAATTGAATGTTTACGGATAAGGCGGCCAACCCTGGTAACTCGAGGATCTTCTCGAAGTTTATAACTTGATTTTTTATACTCTTGATAAAGTCTCCTAAATCTTGGATCACGCCGAAGCAGTCCGTGGGCTCCGGCAATCATTGACCTAAATTTGTAAAGTTTAAAAAGTTTTCCTTTTCTTCCCACTCTACTCGGGGTATCGGCCAAAATTGGCCCTGGTGATTCAAGTTTGATAGCTAAGGCAGTTAGAAGACATAGGGGTAAAAACAAAATTCCCAAAATTGTCGCCAAAAGAATATCCATTAATCTTTTCAGCGGCTCGTAAAACATAATTAAAGATATTTATCCTTCCCTTTTTCTTTTAAGAAATTAACCAGTTTTTTGACATCTTGGGCTTTATCTTTTCTGGCAACCAAAAGAGCATCTTTGGTATCAACAATGATTAAATTCTCGACTCCAATTGTGGCGATTAATTCATCTGAGAAATGGATAAGGCAATTTTTGGTCTCCATCCCCACATATTCTCCTTTACCCTTCTCAAAAATCACCACATTTCCTTCTTTATTTTTTTTAGAAATATCATAAGCCACCTTCCAATCTCCAATATCACTCCAGGGAAAGTCAGCCGGAACAAGCAATATATTTTTTGATTTTTCCGAAACACCATAATCTATCGAAATGCTCTCCGCTTCCTGATAAACCCTTTCTATAACCTCTTTTTCTTTTGAGGTTCCCAAACTTTCTCTGATTTTTTCGATTCCGGCAGCGGTCTTGGGTAAATGCTTGTCTATTGCCCTCAAAATTGAATCTGCCCTCCAGGTATAAAGATTAGAATTCCAAAAATAGCCTCCTTCGCTTAAGAATTTTTCAGCGGTTTGAAGATTGGGTTTCTCTACAAATTTTTCAACCTTAAAAATCGAAGCGTTATCAATTTTTTTAAACAAATGGCTAGTTTTAATATAACCCATGCCAGTATGGGGAAAAGTTGGTTTAATCCCAATTGTCACCAAAAAGTCGCCAAGGTTGGCTGCTTGGGCGGCTATTTTAACCGCCTGATCAAACTTCTGAAGATTTTCAACATGGTGATCGGAAGCCAAAATGGTGATTACAGCTAGAGGGTCAACTTTGTGGATAAAAAGCGTTCCAATTCCTATTGCCATGGCTGTATCTTTGGCTTGAGGTTCGGAGATAATATTTTTCCGAGGAATGCCTGGTGACTGCTTCCGAACTTCATCTACATAGTCAAAATTAGTCACTACAAAAATTCTTGAGTAAGGTACCAAAATTCGGCTGCGGGAAACCGTATCCTGAAAAATTGTCTTCCCTCCCAAAAGTTTGATGAATTGCTTAGGAGTTTTGACTCTTGAACGGGGCCAAAGTCTTTTCCCACCCCCGCCGCAAAGAATTAAAACATAAAGGTGATTATTTAAATCTTTTGTAGCCGCTTTGGACATACTCTTTAAATTTTTTCTTAAAAATTTCCTTATCAAATTTTAAAGCATTCTGGCGACAATATTCTGGATTATACTTTTCTGGTTTAAACTTTTTAACTGCCCTTTCCAGGCTCTCTGGTGTCTGTTTGTCGAAAAATTCACCTGTCTTTCCCTCAACTACCGTCTCCAAGGCTCCCCCACCTCGATAAGCAATTACCGGCTTTCCGCAGGCTTGGGCCTCTAAGGGCACCAGACCGAAATCTTCCTCCTGGGGAAAGACCAAGGTTTGACATCTTTGATAGTAACCTAAAAGCGCCTCATCTGTCAATTGAGCTAAGAATTCAATGTTTTCTTTAGCCATTCGTTTCAAGTTCCCCATCTCTATCCCAGTCCCGACAACCTTTAGTGGCAATCCCAGCCTGTTGAAAGCCTCAACAGCAATATCTACCTTTTTATAAGAAACCAGCCTAGAAACTACCAAAAAGAATTTTGAATTTGTTTGGGATTTGGAAATGACCGCTTCGCGGGATTCCTTCGGAATGTGGATTTGGAATTTTTCCAGGTCTATCGGCGGATAAATCACTTCTGCTTCCCGACCATAATATTTTTTAATCCTTCCTGCTACATTTTGAGAAATCGCCAAATAAATATCTGGCCTTTGAGCCGCTACCTTATCCCAGCGCCGAAGATAAAAAACCAAAGGAGAACTTAAAAACTTAAAAACTGAAGAACGAAAATAATCCTGATAGCCACTCCAAAGATAGCGAGTTGGAGTTAAGCAATAACAAATGTGTAAAGTTTTAGGTTTAGTTATTATGCCTTTTGCTTCAGCGCTGGTCACTGAGATGACTATGTCAAATTCGGAAAAATCAAAACTTTCAAAAGCCAGCGGCGTCAACCAAGGATAGGCCTCATGTTGAGTTTTGGCAAAGGGAAATTTCTCCAAGAATGAAGGAATAACTTTAAAATTTTTTGCCCAAGGGGCAGTCTTGGGATTGTAAACCGCGGTATAAAGAGGAGCCTCCGGCCAGATTTCATGAAGGGCAACCAATACCCTCTCCGCTCCCCCAATTTTATTCACTCGGTCATAAATCAGTGCGGTTTTCATTCTTCAAACCTCCTGCTTTGTTTCTTACGAAATAAACGAGCGCTACGCGCATAGACCTCCAGCGTCTCCTTCGCCATCTTGCGCCAGGAGTATTTTTTAACTTGTTTAAAACCATTTTCAATTAACCTTTCGCGTGTTTTCGTGTTGCTTGTTACCTCTTTTATTTTCTCTGCCATATCTTTTGCGTCTAGAGGATTAAAATACTCTGCTGCCTCACCATAAATTTCTCGCAAAACTGGAATATTAGAACAGACAACCGGCAAGCCAGTGGCCATCGCCTCAAGTCCGGGAAGACCAAAACCTTCAGAAAGACTGGGAAAAACAAAAGCCTCGGCTTGCTGGTAAAGTAAAACTAGGTCTTCATCAGGAACAAAACCAACCAGGGTAACAAATTTTTCTGCTCTCGCCTGTTTAATTTTTTCCTTAAATCGTTCATAAAAAACATTCCTAGCGCAGACAATAACAAGGCTAATTGATGATTGATTAAGTAGTTTGATTGATTGAATTAGTCTTTCAATATTTTTATGGGGATAGAGACTGCCGGTATAGACAATGAAAGGTTTTTTTATTTTATATTTATTTAGAACTCGCGTTGATGATTGATGATTAATGATTGATGATTGAAAGCTGTCTTCCACTCCTTCATAAGTCACCACAATCCTCTCCTCTGGTAAATTATAAGTTTTGACTAGTTCTTGCCTAATTGTTTTGCTTGGCACCAGAATTCTGGTTGCCCTTTTAACTGCCTGGTTAAAGACAAATTTGTATCCTAGGTATTTAAACCAATAAAACAAGGGGTTTCGGGTAGTGGTCTCTGCTCCCCGAGAGGTATGTTTAATCAAATCATGGATAGTGACCACAAATTTCCCTCTGTAGAAGACTGGCACATTAAAATGAGGAAAATGAACAAGGTCTGGTTTTAATTTAAGCAAGACCCAGGGCACCAGAAGCTGCTCTTTGAAAGAATAATGTGGAGCATCTAAAACCACCAATTTCATTTTATTGCCCACCTCTTTTTTAACCTCGTCAAATTTTCTCTTTCTCACCAATAAGATAAATGAATGATGGTCAATGATTGATGGTTGATGGCTGAGTTCTCCAACCAAGTTGGAGACATACCTTCCAATTCCCGCATGCTCCAACCCATACATTCTGGCATCGATACAAATTTTCATAGTTTAATTATTTGAAGTACTGGTAGATTATTCTGAAGAAACCTTTTGTTCTGATGCCTAGAATGACTAAAAGAGTAACCCAGGCAGGGTATTTATTCTTGTAAAATTTTTCATAAAAAATCTCCATGGCTTTAATGGAAGCCTTGGCAACTTTAATACGGATTTCTTGGCTCACTTGGCTGACATCTTTTGACTCTCGGCGCAATCCAGAACTGGCGCCCTTATGGTGAGTTGCTAGAGGCTCGGGGTAAAACATAATCTTCCAGCCTGCTTTTTTGATTCGATAACAAAGATCTAAGTCTTCCCCGTAAAAAAAATAACTTTCATCCCAATTGCCAACCTGATCCAATGCTTTTCTGCGGACAAACATGAAGGTGCCAAAACCAGCGTCAATCTCGTGGGGTTTATCTAAATCAAGATAAAACTGATGATATTGGCCAAAAATTTTGCTTTTAGGAAAAAGTTTCTCTATTCCTAAAAAATAACAGATTGAGGCCCAGGGCGTAGGAAAACCCCGGTGACAATCAGGATCCATTCCCCCAGAGAAAAGCATGGTTTTGGGAGTTGAAGCTCCAATCCTTGAATCTTCCTCCATAAACTTCATCATCTTAACTAAAGCGTCTGGAGCAATCTGGGTATCAGAATTTAGAAATAAGATATATCTTCCTAAGGCTTTCTTAAGACCCAAGTTATTCCCGCCAGCAAAACCAAGATTTTTCCTACTCTCTGTAAGTTTAACTTCAGGAAATTCTTTTTTCACCATTGCCGGACTGTCATCGGTTGAAGCGTTATCAACCACTACTACCTCAAAAATTAATCCATCAGTTTTAGTATTCTCTACTGACTTCAAACAATCACGCAATAAATTCTTGGTGTTGTAATTTAAGATAATAATTGAAAGGTTAATCTTTTTTGCCACCGCCTACCTCCTGATAAATTTTATTTAACATTTCAGAAATCTTTTGCCAATTGTATTTTTCCTCAACTAGCCTTCTTGCTGCCAAGGTCAATTTTTGGTAAAGTTTTTCATCTTTAAGAACTCTAGCTGTTGCTTCAGCTATTTCTTCAGGTTTGTCTTTGACTAAAACTTCCCTTCCATCCTCTGCGTCTATCCCCTCGATTCCAGTTGTAGTGGTCACCACTGGAACCCCTGAAGCCATCGCCCCCAAAATTTTAAGCCTTGTTCCCCCAGGCCCAGCTAAAGGGGCAACGAAAATAGCTCCTTCCTGGTAAGCCCTTCTTACCCCCTCTATATCCGATGTCTTAAGATCTTGAATTTCCACCCCATCGCTTGAAAGATCTCCAATTTTTTCTTTGGCTCCCTGGCCAACTATCCGACATAAAGCCCTGGGAATTTTCTTTTTAATTCGAGGAAAAATTTCTTTGGCTAAAATTTTGGCTGCCTCGGTATTTTGAAGCCAAAGAAAATTTCCTTGGAAAAAAACAATTGGGTTTTCAAAGCCTATTTTTCTTTTTCCCCAAATATCCATTAAATCTTCCCCGGCGCCATTTGGGACAACCCGAATGTCAAGCCCCGGAACTAATGAAAGCATCCTTTTTTTATCTACCTGGGAAACCGCTACTACCAAGGCGGCTTTTTGCCAAAATCTCGTTTCCCAAAATTTAAGTTTGAAAACGTCAAGGTAAAGAAAAGGTTTTAGGGGCCAGAGTTTGAAATTTGAGGCATGATGTTGATAAACCTGAAACTCAATTGTTTGGTCAACCAAAAGGATCGGAATTCCAGTTTTGGGAATATGGGGCATAACATAAAATGTTTCGGCATGGATAAGGTCGAATTTTTCATTTTCAAGTTTTTGGGAAACCGCTTCTTTTTCTTCGGAAGAAAGATTTCTTATTACCAAAAAAGGGTAGAATCCAAAACCAGTCCGCAAAATATTTTTTAATGTCCATGGTTTTTCTGGCCTCTTAAAAACCCTAACCTCTTGACAAAACTTTTCAAGCTCGGGAATATATCTTTCTTCTTCTTCGCTTTTGATTAAAGAAAAAAGAGTAATCTTGTGTTTTTTGGCTAAATTTTTAATCAAATTGTAAGAACGAACTTGCCCACCAGAGGAAGGAGGGTAAGGAAGATAAGGAGTAAGCATTAAAATCTTCATTTCTTTTCTTGGAAGGATAAAATTACGTATTTGTCTGTTTTTTCTAAAATCGGGTATTGGCTCATCAACTCAAGTGTTTCTTTATCAAAAGAAACAGAAACATAAAAATTTGCTCCTTTGCTTATTAAATAATCTACCGAGCCAACTACGGCCGGCCAACCTTGACGATTTGTTTGATACAAAAAAGCAGTATCACCATTGTATGGTGCGATTACCTTGGCATTTTTTGGAACAAGCCTATCAACAGCTTTGCCGGCTTCAACTATTTCCGGATGGTTAATATTAAAAAATCCCCTCACTTCATACCAAGAGAAAGCAAACATAAAAAGAATACAGACAACAAAAAACAGAAAACAGACAACACGATTAAACATCGCCTTTGACTCGAATAACAAAAAGTTTGTTCCTTTGCCCAAAAATATACAAATAATGGGAATGGCAATTATTTGATAATAGTCATGTCTAACATTTCCCGCAGCGATGACTGTAAAGTAAACCAAAATTCCCACTAGCCACCAATGAAAAAACCACCCATCCTTTTTACTGGGCTTTGTCAGAATCCCTAAGGTAAAAAAGACAAGACCCCAATAACCCAAAATCAACTTACTAAGTCTCTCGGCAAAAATCCAACGGAAAAATGCTCCTTTAAAGCGGATTCCTCCTTCATTTAAAAGCCAGGTAAAAGAGGGAATGCCTTCTGGGAATTGGGCTATCCAAACTCGCCAAAGGACAAACGGCAGAATGGATAGCAAAACATAGACATAAAAGTGTGGTTTTTTAAAAGTGCCGAATTGCCACCTTCTCCAGAGTAGATAAACTAGAGGGAAAAATAGAAAGAGACCAAAAGGCTTAAGAAGAAAAGTGATGCCAGCCAAAATAAGAGATAAAAGATAGTATAAGAAAGAATATTTCCCATCCTCAAGCCATTTGCTAAAAAAATAAATCATCCCTAAGGAAGTAAAAATCATCATTGGTTCAGGCAAAATCACCCGAGAATAAAAAATATTAAAGGGCA
>CAYGWK010000007.1:0-31963 GCA_964353785.1 uncultured Gammaproteobacteria bacterium | reverse complement strand
GGAAGTGGATAGTGGGCGAGACTCACATTCCATCCCCACAACTTAAAACTGCGACCAAAATCTATGTTAATTTGGCCGAACCAGAATTAGCCGCTGAGGTGGCCGCTAAAAACGTAGACGGAGTTGGTCTTCTTCGGGCCGAATTCATGATTGCCCAAATAGGCGTTCACCCTAAGAAATTAATCAAAGAACGAAAACAAAAGTTGTTCATTACAAAACTCTCCCAAGGAATGAGGACTTTTTGTGAACATTTTTACCCAAGACCAGTGATATATCGAGCCACCGACTTGAAAACCAATGAATATCGAAATTTGACTGGAGGAAAGGCTTTTGAACCAGAAGAACCAAATCCGATGATGGGTTTTAGGGGCGCTTATCGCTACATTTCTGATCCTTCTGTTTTTGAACTTGAACTTGAGGCAATTAAGAAGGTAAGAAAAGAATTTGATAATTTATGGCTGATGATTCCTTATGTTCACCTTCCTTGGGAACTTTCAGAAGTCAAAAAAATTGTCGCTTCGGCTGGTCTTTTACGAAGTTCTTCTTTTAAACTTTGGATGATGGTTGAGATACCCTCTAACGTTATTCTTCTTGAAGATTTTCTTAAAGTGGGGATTGACGGAGTCTCAATTGGTTCAAATGATTTAACTATGTTGATTTTAGGAATTGATAGAGATAACAGTGAGGTAGCTAAGATTTTTAACGAAAAGGATCCGGCTGTCCTTTGGGCTCTTGAAAAGATTATTAAAACCTGCCATAAGTATAAGGTAACCTGTTCAATTTGCGGCCAGGCGCCAAGTGTTTATCCGGAAATAGTGGAAAAGCTGGTTTCTTGGGGAATAACTTCGATATCAGTAAATCCAGATGTGATTGACCAAGTTCGAGAAGAAGTTTTTGAGGCTGAAAAAAATGTCTAAAATTCATTCAATTAAAGCAACAGAGATTCTTGACAGCCGGGGAAATCCGACGATTGAGGCGACAATTATTTTAGATGATGGTTGGCGGGGAGTGGCCTCAATTCCTTCGGGCGCTTCGACTGGTCATTACGAAGCGATTGAACTCCGAGATGGTGATCCTCAAAGGTACAATGGTCTGGGAGTTTTAAAAGCAGTGGCCAACGTTAACCAGGTGATTGCTCCAAAAGTCATCGGTCTTGATCCTTCAAAGCAAGCAGAAATTGATAAATTACTTATCTCTCTAGACGGAACAAAAGATAAATCAAAACTTGGAGGAAACGCTATCTTATCTGTTTCTCAAGGAGTTTGCGAGGCGGCGGCCGCCAGTTTGCACCTACCACTTTGGAAATACATCTATCAATTAGCAGTCAACAGTTTTCAGTTAACAATTTCAAGTCTTCATATTCCCACTCCGACTTTTAATTTAATTAATGGTGGCAAGCATGGAGCCGGAAATTTGGAATTTCAGGAATTCCACGTTATCCCTGTTGCCGGCAAACCCTATCACGAAAGTTTGGAGATGGCTGAGGAAATCTACCAAACAGTTAAGAAAGTTCTAATCAGACACGGCGCAGTCCATTCAGTTGGTGACGAAGGAGGTTTTGCTCCTAATCTTTTCACTAACATGGATGCTTTAGAGGTGATTGTTCAGGCAATTAAAGAATCAGGGCATGATTTTCGGCGCGATGTTTTTATGGGACTTGATGTCGCTGCCTCTCATTTTTACAAAAATGGAACCTATTCAATCAGGGATCGGACTCAACCGCTTGATGCAAATGAATTAATTGAGTACTATCGTGAACTCTGCGGACAATACCCACTTTATCTTCTTGAGGACCCTCTTTTTGATGACGATTGGGACAGTTGGACAAAATTGACCCAAGAAATAGGCGATAAAACCATTATTGTTGGAGACGACCTTTTATGTACTAATTCAGAAAGGGTCAAAAAAGGAGTTGAGAAAAAAGCCTGTACTGCTATTTTAGTTAAACCAAACCAAATAGGAACAATCTCGGAAACTTTGGAGGTTATAAAACCGGCCAGAGCTTCAGGTTGGAAAATAATTGTTTCTCACCGCTCAGGTGAAACCAATGATACCTTTATTGCTGATTTTGCTGTTGGCGTTGGCGCAGATTTTACAAAATTTGGCGCCCCAGCCAGAGGGGAAAGGGTGGCGAAATATAATAGGTTGCTTGAAATAGAAAGCGAACTGATGACATGACAAAACCCATTGTTTTAATCATCCTCGACGGTTGGGGGTTGGCTCCAGAAGGACCGGGAAATGCCATAAGTTTAGCCAAGATTCCCAATTTTTCTTCATATTGGAATAGTTTTCCTCATACCCAACTTCAGGCATCTGGAGAAGCAGTTGGTCTTCCCCATGGCGAGAAAGGAAATTCGGAAACCGGGCATTTGAATTTAGGCGCCGGCAGAATTGTTTATCAGGATTTGCCAAGGATTAATATGGCTGTGGCTGATGGAAGCTTTTTTAAAATTCCGGCTTTCTTAAAAGCCATTGAGCATGTCAAAAAAAACAACTCAAATTTCCATTTAATCGGCCTTATCGGCCAAGGTGGGGTTCACTCAAGTATGGAGCATTTATTTGCCTTGCTTCGGTTGACCAAGGAACAAAATCTCTCAAATTGCTTTCTTCATCTTTTTACTGATGGACGGGACTCTCCGCCAACCTCGGCTTCTAGTTTTCTTAGCCAAGTTGAGATAAAAATCAAAGAGATAGGAATTGGAAAAATTGCCACTTTGGTGGGTAGATTTTATGCCATGGACCGAGACAATCATTGGGAAAGAACCGAGATAGCCTACCGCGCCCTAACTGAAGGAAAAGGTAGCTTGACTTTAGACTTTAAAAAAGCAATTTCTGACTCTTATGCCAAAAATGAAACTGATGAGTTTTTAAAACCAATAATTATCGATAAGACCCCAAGAATAAAAGCGGGTGACGCGGTTATCTTTTTCAATTTCCGGATTGATAGACCAAGGCAGTTAACTAAGGCTTTTGTCATTCCCGATTTTGAAAATCTAATAGGTCAGAAAATTGCCTTTGACCCTTATACGGAAAAATACTTAAAGAAAACTTATGTTGAGGAGCGGATTGCCTCAATTTTTGCTCGTGGTCCAAAAATTGAGAATTTATTTTTCGTGACGATGACTGAATACGAGAAGGGGCTACCGGTTGAAATTGCCTTCCCGCCAACAGTAGTAAATTTACCTTTAGGGAGAGTTTTATCAGAAAAAGGACTGCGACAGTTAAGAATTACCGAGACAGAAAAAGAAAGATTCATTACTTATTATTTTAACGGCCAGAAGGAACAGCCTTTTCCTGAAGAGGAGAGAGTGATTATTCCCTCGCCAAACGTTTCAACCTACGACTTAAAGCCAGAAATGTCTGCCTATGAGGTCACCGAAACCATCTTGAAAAAAACCAAAAATGGGGGCTATGATTTTATTCTTTTAAACTTTGCCAATCCTGATATGGTCGGTCATACTGGAAACCTTCAGGCTGGAATTTCTGCCTGCGAGGCAGTTGATACCTGTCTGGGGAAAATTGTCTCCATGGTTAAAAATATCGGCGGAACTTCTCTAATTTGCGCTGATCATGGAAATATTGAAGAGATGATTAATCTTGAGACTGGCGAAATTGATACTGAACACTCAAAAAACCCAGTCCCGTTTATTGTCGTCGGTAAAGAATTCTTGGGCAAACCAGAATTTTTACCATCAGGGATTTTGGCGGATATTGCTCCAACTGTCCTTTCGTTCTTTAAAATTCCGCCCCCTTCGCAAATGTCAGGAAGATGCCTTTTATGAAAAAGCCAAAAATTATCAACAAACCCGCTTCTTATTTTAAAATTCCTCCCAATATGCTAGATTATGAAAAAACTTACAAAAGTTTTTCTTGGAAAAAAGCCGAAAGCCAACTTTCTTGGTTTCCTGGAAAAAAATTAAATGCTGCTTACTGCGCCATAGACGTTAATGCTAAAAACTTTCGCAAAAATAAAATTGCTTTATATTGGGAAGGGGAAACAGGAGAGCAGAAAAAGTTTACTTTTGCCGAACTTTCTGGTTTATCAAACCAGTTTGGCAATCTGCTAAAAACTTTGGGGATTGAACATGGAGATAGGGTTTTCTTTTTTCTCCCTCGAGTACCGGAACTTTATTTTGGTTTTTTGGGAGCACTTAAAATCGGAGCTATTGCCGGAACTTTGTTTTCCGCGTTTGGACCAGAAGCTCTATTTGATAGACTCTCAAACTCTCAAGCAAAAATCCTGGTTACCAATAAAACCTTAAAACAAAGGGTGGAGAAAATTAGAAGAAAGTTACCGGAACTTGAAAAAATAATCTTGGTTGAAGAATTAGAAGGTCTTTTGAGAAAGCAAAAATCAAGCCTGGGCATGGCAAAAATGGACCCCTCGGAACCGGCCTTTATGCTTTATACCTCAGGCACAACTGGCAAACCAAAAGGAGTAATCCACAGTCATCAAGCAATCTTGGTTGAACACTTAACAACCAAGTGGGTTTTAGATTTAAGAGATGAAGATATCTATTGGTGCACGGCTGATCCTGGTTGGGTAACGGGCATTGCTTACGAGATTTTGGGTTCCTGGTCAAACGGGGCCTCATCTTTAGTTTATGAAGGAAGATTTAGCCCAGAAAAATGGTACCAGTTAATTCAAGATTACAAGGTTAATGTTTGGTATACGGCGCCGACAGCTATTCGAATGTTGGCCGCTTCGGATTCGGGTTTAGTCAAAAAATATGATTTGTCATCTTTGCGCCATTTGGCTTCGGTGGGCGAGCCTTTAAATCCAGAAGCAGTCTGGTGGGGACTTGAGGCTTTTGGTCTTCCTTTTCATGATAACTGGTGGCAGACAGAAACAGGAGGAATTTTAATCGCCAACTATCCATGTATGGATATAAAACCTGGGTCAATGGGAAAACCAGTACCTGGGATTACCGCTGGAATTGTTAATGATAGAGGTCAGGAATTAGGAATTAAAAAAATTGGAAATTTAGCCATTAAACCCCCTTGGCCTTCGATAATGAAGGGAATTTGGCGAAGACCAGCAAAGTATAAAAGTTATTTTGTTGGCGGCTGGTATATCACTGGCGATTTAGCCTACAAGGATAAGGATGGTTATTTTTGGTTTGTGGGAAGAGCCGATGATGTTATAAAAACGGCTGGAGAACGGGTTGGACCTTTTGAGGTTGAATCAAGTCTCTTAGAACATCCGGCCGTGGCTGAGGCAGGGGTAATCGGCAAGCCTGATCCAATTCGGGGTGAGATAATTAAAGCCTTTATCGCCTTAAAGCCTTCCTGGAAAGCCTCGGAAGCCCTAAAAAGAAAATTACAAGAACATGTCAAAACTCATTTAGCTGGTCATGCTTACCCCCGAGAAATTGAGTTTCTAGATAAATTGCCAAAAACTCGCTCGGGTAAAATTGTCCGAAGGATTCTTAAAGCAAAAGAACTAGGACTGCCGACTGGCGATATTTCTACTCTTGAAGAATATTAAAAAGAACGGTGATTTCACCTTTGGCTGGAGTTTTTTCAAAATGGGCAATTGCCTCGCTTACTTTTTCTCTTCTTATCTCTTCATGAATTTTCGTTAGCTCGCGACAAATAACAATATCAATGTCTCCAAAAATTTCTTGAATGTCTTTGAAGGTTTCAACGAGTCGGTATGGAGATTCGAAAAATATCAGGGTGCAGGGTACAGCAAGCAGTTTACAGTTTTTAAGAAGTTCTTGGCGTTTGCCTGGTTTTTTGGGAAGATAACCTAGGAAGAGGAATTTATCGGTTGGAAGACCAGAAGATACCAGAGCAGTTAAAATCGCTGATGGTCCAGGAATAGCCTCAACTTGAATTCCCTGGTTTAGGCATTCTCGGACAAGTTTAAATCCTGGGTCAGAGATGGTGGGCGTGCCGGCATTTGAGACTAAAGCCACGTTTTTCTCCTGTTTTAAAAGATTTATGATTTCTGGTATTCTTCTTAATTCATTTTCTTCATAGTAAGATAGAAGTACCAGGTTCGACCTGCTCCCAGGTCCGACCTGCTTAAGAAGGAGGCCAGTTCTTCGGGTATCCTCGCAGGCTATAACATCTACCTCTGACAGAATCCGCTTTGCCCGAAGAGTAATATCTTCTAGATTTCCAATCGGAGTTGACACTATATAGAGTTTACCCATACAATGAGTATATCACCATGAGGCAATTTTTGATGGGGAATGAGGTCTTGGCTAAGGCGGCTTTTGAGGCTGGGGCCAAAATTATGTTTGGCTATCCAATAACGCCAACAACTGAAGTTTTGGCCACTTGGGTAAGACTAGTAGAAAAATCTGACAGAAAATATCTTCAAACTGAGGATGAGATGGCGGCTGGTTTTGGGGTCTGCGGTTCAGTTTTGGCTGGAGTGCCGGCTTTCACCGCCACGGCCGGGCCAGGAACAATTTTAATGCAAGATCCTCTTTCCATGGCAGAGGCAATGAGACTGCCAACCATTGTCTTTGTTGGTCAGCGTGGTGGTCCCTCAACCGGACAGGTTATTTACTCCCAGCAAGAACTTTACCTGACGGCTTTCGGCGGCAATGGCGAAGGATTAAGACTGGTCTATGCACCATCGTCTCTCCAAGAATTATATGATTTAACCCTTAAAGCCTTTAAAAATGCCTGGAAATATCGCTTTCCAACATTTATTCTCTATGACGGGTATTTAGGCAAAATGAAAGGAGCGGTGGAAATCAACCATAAGCAGAGCTTGTTGCTTCGCAATCAATCATCAATCATCAATCATCAACTATTTCAACCGATTTTAACGACTAATTTGAGAAATTGCTACAACTTAGAAGAGGAAGTTTATGAACTTAATATGAAGAATTTTTCTGATTGGCAAAAAATGGCGGATGAGATTGGTGAATTTGAGGTTAGCGGTAAAGCCTCAGATAAAATGGTTTTAGCCTATGGTTCGGTGGCTCAAGCAGCCAAAGATGCGGGAGTTTTTCTTTTTAGACCAATAACTGTTTGGCCTTTTCCCGAAAAACATTTGAAAGAAAAAATAAAATCTGTGAAAAAAATACTTATTTTGGAGTCATCTTTAGGTCAACTTGGCAGGCTGGTGAAAAACTTACTTTACGGACTTAATTTAGAAATTGAAATTTTTGCTAAACCGGCTTTGGGTTTTACTCCTGAGGAAATCTTAAAAATATATGGAACCTAATTTTCCTAAATGTTTTAAATCTGAATCCAAGCCCCATAAATTTTGTCCAGGATGCGGTTACGGAATTATCTTAAAAAATCTGGGCTGGGTGATTGATGAGCAGGGAATACAAAAAAATTCGGTTTTTTTAACTGATATTGGTTGCAATCTCTTGGCTTGGGATTTTTTTGATTTACCAACTTGCCAAACCCATCATGGTCGAACGGTGGCGACAGCCGTCGGATTTAAAATGGCTGACCCTCAAAAAAATGTTATCTGCTTAATTGGCGATGGTGGCGGATACGCCATTGGGCTTCAGAATTTAATCCATGCCTGTTTGCGAAACAATCCTATAACCATTATTTTGGTTAACAATACCAATTACGGCATGACTGGTGGACAATTTGCGCCAACTACTTTAGATGGTCAAATAACTGATTCAACCCCTTTTGGCAAAGACCCAAAAATTTTGGGCAAGACTTTCAAGGGACCAGAACTTTTAAAAACCATTGCCTGGGAAAAGGCTTATATTGCCAGAGGGTCAACGGATGAACCTGAATCCCTTAAGAATTATCTTAGAACTGCTTTAGAAACCCAAAAACAAGGCCATTTCTCTTTTGTTGAGGTTTTGTCTTTCTGTCCTTTAAATTGGAAAACCGATGCTCGGGAGACTTTAGAGAGAATTAAAGAATTAGAAAAAGTTTTTCCCACTGGAGAATTAAAATGAAAATTCTTTTGGCTGGTGAGGGCGGACAAGGAGTTCAGTTAGCTGGAGAAATCTTGGCTCTGGCGGCTTTTAATGAAGGAAAACAGGCCTGTCTTATTCCCAATTTTGGAGTCGAACAGCGTGGGGGAATCTCTCTTGCTTTTGTCAAAATTGGAGAAGGCGAATATCCAAAATTTGATAAAGCCGACGTTTTAGGAGTCTTCTGTGACAGAGCAATAGAGAGAGTTAAAAATTACATTGCCCCTGGAACAAAGATTATCGCGGGACCGGCGGTAACAGGAGATATGGTTGATGACAAAAATTTACCAGCCAAGGTTTGGAATATTCTGATTTTAGGCGAGATTGTTAAAGAAACTGGAATTGTCAAGAAAGAAAGCTTAAAGAAGGCTTTAGAAGAAAGGCTTGGGGAAAAATTCAAGAAAAATCCTGAACTTCAAGAAATAAATTTCAAGGCTTTAGAATGAATTTTAAACCTAAAAAAACCAGAGTAAAAAAGGGTTCTTGGACAATCTTTTTAGGACTTTGCAAAGGATGCGGGTTCTGCCTGGTTAAATGCCCGAAAAAGGCACTTTATTTTGGCAAAGACCAAGGAATTTATAGCACCCCGGCTCCGACTGTAGATTCCCAAAAATGCGAGCTTTGTGGTCTTTGTGAAACTTTTTGCCCAGATTCTGCATTGAAGGTAGAAAAAAATGATTGAACAGATAACTTCCTGGATTACCAATTCAATTTCAACTACTGGCTATTTGGCGGTTCTAATTCTCATGACCGCTGAATCGGCTCTTATTCCCATTCCTTCAGAGGTAACCATGCCTTTTGCCGGTTTTTTGGTTAGCCTTGGCAAACTAAATTTTTTTCTGGCGGTTCTAGTGGGAGCGGTTGGTAATTTGCTGGGTTCACTTCTGGCTTATGCCTTAGGATATTTCGGTCAGGAAACGGTAGTCAAACAGGCGATTAAAAAATATGGAAAATGGATTTTGGTTTCTGAAGGAGAGTTTGAAAAGGCAGAAACTTGGTTTCAGCGACACGGAGGAAAAATTGCCTTTTTTTCAAGACTGGCCCCGGTTATAAGAACTTATATTTCTCTACCAGCCGGAATCTCTAAAATGAGTGTTTGGCGATTTTCAATTTTTACTTTTTTGGGATCCCTTATCTGGTCCTCAATTTTGGCTTATTTAGGAGTCCTTTTAGGTCAAAATTGGCAAAGTCTGGAAATATATTTTCGCAGATTTGATATTTTAATTGCTGCTTTGGGAGTAATTCTGGCTCTTGCTTTTATTTATCGCAAGAAGAAATTCAATATCTTCTGACAACCCCAACCACCTTGCCTTGGATTTTGACTTTAGTGGTAAAAATTGGCGACATTTTTGAATTGGCTGGTTCAAGACGGATGCGCGAGGCTTCCCTGAAGAAACGCTTTAGGGTTACTAGTCCGTTTTCCAAAAGAGCGACGACGATATCCCCATTTTTAGCCTCATCTTGCTGTTCAACGACAACAAAATCACCGCTAAGAATGCCATCTTCAACCATTGATTCACCTTTAACCTGAAGAACAAAGGCGGGTTTTTTCCCTGACAAAAGTCCGGGAGCAACGGAGACAGTTGCATTTGGGTCAGTATAGGGTTCGATTGGCGCTCCCGCGGCAATATAGCCTAAAATCGGCAATTCCACTCCGGCAGTCAACTCACCGAGTTTTTTGTCAACAATTTCAATTCCCCGAACCGCACCCTCAAAGCGACGAATGATGCCTTTTTTAGCCATGGCGGCTAGATGTTCATGAACTGTGGCTAAAGAACGAACCCCTAAAGCATCAGCAATTTGCTGTAAAGTCGGAGAATAACCGTGTTTTTGGATATATTGGCTTAAAAAGTCTAAAATTTGTTTTTGCCGACGGTATAAAGTCACTGGCATAGATTTAGAATATACGAAGAAAACCCAAATGTCAAGAGGGAGTTTATGGTATAATCAAGAAAGTGAAATTTAAACTTAAGTCTTCCTTTAAACCTACTGGAGACCAACCGGAAGCCATTGAAAAATTGGTTTCTCATGTAAAATTTGGAAAAAAACACCAGGTTTTGCTTGGGGTGACTGGTTCGGGAAAAACTTTTACCATGGCTAATATGATTGAGAAACTTCAACGACCAACCTTGGTAATTTCTCATAATAAAACCCTGGCTGCTCAACTTTACCAGGAATTCAGGGATTTTTTTCCGGAAAATGCCGTTTCTTTTTTTGTTTCCTATTATGATTATTATCAACCCGAAGCCTATATTCCCCAAACTGATACTTATATTGAGAAAGAAACGGAAATAAATGAATTAATTGATAAATTAAGACTTCAGGCGACGACCAATATTTTAACAAGGAAAGATACAATAATTGTCGCCTCAGTTTCTTGTATCTACAACATTGGTTCACCCCGAGAATATGGAAACTTTGTCTTGGAACTGGAGATTGGTCAAAAAATAGAAAGAGAAGAGATTTTACGAAAACTGACTCGACTGCAATATGAAAGAGCAGATTATGGTTTTCACCGAGGAACTTTCAGGGTTAGAGGAGACACCCTGGATATTTTTCCTGCTTATGAGGATATTGCTTTAAGAGTTGAAATAGATGGCAACAAAGTTTCTAAGTTAGCCAAAATCGACCCTTTAAATGGCAAAATCATCAATCATCAATTGCGAAGCAACAAGCTTTGCTTATCATCAATCATCAACTCGGCAATAATCTATCCTGCTAAACACTATATGACTGATCCAGGGAAGTATTCAGATGTTTTTTCAGAAATAAGAAGTGATTTGAGCAAGCGAATTAAATATTTTAAAAAAAGGAAAAAAGAAATCGAGGCATACCGGTTGGAAAGAAGAGTTAATTATGATTTAGAGATGATTGGGGAAACCGGATATGTTTCAGGAATTGAAAATTATTCGCGCTATTTTGATGGCCGAAAGCCTGGCGAACCACCTTATACTCTTCTTGATTACTACAAAGAAGCCTGTCAAGATAAATGGTTACTTTTTATTGATGAATCTCATATGACTATTCCTCAAATCGAGGGAATGTTCAACGGCGACCACTCAAGAAAAGAAACCTTGGTCAAATTTGGGTTTAGGCTTCCAGCAGCTTTGGATAACCGACCTTTGAAATTTGAGGAGTTCTTGCATCGAGCGCCTCAAACAATTTATACTTCAGCCACTCCAGCAGACTGGGAGCTTGAGAAAACTGACAAGCCCGTGGAACAACTTATTCGGCCAACTGGTATTCCTGACCCAGAGATTTCTATTAGAAAAACCGAAGGGCAAATTGATGATTTAATTTCAGAAATAGACAAAAGAGTCAAGGCAGGCGAAAGGGTTCTGGTAACAACTTTAACTAAAAGAATGGCAGAAGATTTGGCTTTATACCTTCAAGAAAAGCAAATTAAAGTCCACTATCTCCATTCTGAAATTCAAACTTTAGACCGTTCAGATATTTTGGATGACTTAAGACTGGGGAAATATGATGTGGTTGTCGGCATAAATCTCTTGCGAGAAGGACTTGATTTACCCGAAGTTTCCTTGGTGGCCATTTTGGATGCTGACAAGGAGGGTTTTTTGCGTTCAGAAACCTCTTTAATTCAAGTGATGGGAAGGGCCGCCAGGCATATTAATGGTCAAGTGATAATGTACGCTGATACTGTTACTGGTTCAATGAAGCGAGCGATTGAGGAAGTCCAAAGAAGAAGGAATATTCAACTTGAATATAATAAAAAACACAAGATTAAACCTCGAAGTATCGAAAAACCTATTAGAGAAAAGTTAGTTGCTCGTGAAGAAAAAATTAGTCCGTTTATCTACGGAGCCAAAAGTTACCAAACTGCTTTTTTGGAGCTTGAAAAACTAGATCCTGAACAACTAACACCAGAGGACAGAGGAAAACTTATAAAGAATTTAAGGCAAGAAATGAGAGAAGCAGCTTCGGATTTAAATTTTGAATTGGCAGCCGAGATTAGAGACAAAATTAAGGAGATTGAGATTATTTGACATGCTCCATGGCAAAAAGATAATTTTCTTTAAGATACTGCATTATTTCCCAGGTAACTTCTGCCTGTTCAGGATGAATATTCCAACAAGGACGAGGATTATTTTCATCTCCTCCTATAAAATTCCAAACCCAGGTTTCTTTGTCTATATCTCCTAATTCCAAATAAAGCATATAATTGGTGGCCGTTAAGGCATTCAATTTTGGGTCATAAAGACTGCCTTCGTAAGGCTGAAAAACCGAGTTAAAGGGCATAATTTGATATCTTCCTTGAGCTCCACTTAGACTGGTTTTATCTGGATCCCAATTAGATCCTTCATAATAACCTGTTTCCGTAAAACCAATGGCGACTAAAACATACCAAGGAAGTCCACTTTCTTTTTCGGCCGTCTTGGCATCCCTAAAAACATCTTCAGGAATAAAATATTGATGCTGGTTGCCATTCCAGTCAGTCCAAAACTTAGTTTTTTCATTGAGCCAACTCAAAAATCTTTCATCTTTATGAGTCAATCGGTAATCTTTCGGCTCGCCGACTATCACCCTTAAAGGAGAAAATTCGTAAGTTGAGGCAACTCCTTTTTCGGGAATGATTAGTTCTTGTCCAGGATAAATCGTAAATGGAGAAGAGATATTATTGGCAACAGCCATTTTGTTAGTACTTTCGCTGGCACTCAAGCCATGGTTAAGACCAATTCGGAAAAGATTATCTCCTTCTTTAACAACATAAATCCTTGGTTGTGATTCTGGCGTGGGCTTAGGGGTTTCGGTAGGAGTAGGTGTAACCGTTGGTTCTGGTTCTGCGGTTGGAGCTGAAGTTGCACTCTGAACCGGGATTTGAGCCGGTTCTTTACCCTTTTCGCAAAACAGATTTGAAATGTTTTCAGTGAGTTCTAGTAATTTTTTATTAGCCGTATAAGAAAGATAGACTGTTGCTCCAAATGCGGAAGTCCATTTAATAAATTCCCTTCTAGTAAATTCTTTAGGCCGATATCCTTCTTTTGACATGTTTTGAAATTTTTTAAAAGAAATTGAAGGAGGGCCGTAAAGCCAAGAGTTTTGCATGCTTGCGCATGAACTCCTCTCTCGTACCCTCCTCCTCTCAGCGAGTCCTCTATCTGTTTCTGGCTATGTTTTGAAAGTGGCCTCTTATAACTAAACATATGATTATAAACGCAGGGCCACCTATCAAAAACCAGGGGGCATCAATACCCTTCAGAAGCACATATCCGGAGGGAATGAGCCCTGCTAGATGACTAGCCCCAGAGCAGCTGAGGCCAATCCAGATAAAGGCGAGGCCTGCCGCAGCGAAAAGTAGAACTTTACCGCGCACAGTAAACCTCCTTAAAGAACAAAATTTCAAGGTCAACTTCGCCTTGAGTATGGCAAAATTATAGCATATCCTATAATGATTGTCAAGTTAAAAACTCTTTCTTTAGACTCTTGATAAAAGTTGACAAACCGAGTAAAATAGAAAGTTTGCAATGTCTGAACAAATTATAATCAGGGGTGCTCGAGAACACAATCTCAAAAATATAAATTTAGAAATTCCCAAAAATAAACTGGTGGTTTTTACGGGAATTTCTGGGTCAGGAAAATCATCGCTTGCTTTTGACACCATTTATGCTGAAGGACAGAGAAGGTATGTGGAATCACTTTCCGCTTATGCCAGGCAGTTTTTGGGGATTATGGACAAACCAGATGTGGACTTAATTGAAGGACTTTCACCGGCAATTTCTATTGACCAAAAAGGCGTTTCTCATAATCCTCGCTCCACGGTTGGAACTGTTACGGAAATATATGACTACCTAAGACTTCTTTTCTCAAGAATTGGTCATCCTCATTGTCCAAATTGCGGTCGAGAAATAAGTCAACAAGGTTCTCAACAGATAGTTAACCAGGCACTTCAATCAATTAAAGTGGCACTTCAATCAATTAAAGTGGCAAAGTTTATGGTCCTTTCGCCGGTAGTTCGAGACCGAAAAGGCGAATTTAGCCAACTTTTCTTAAATCTTCAAGCCAAAGGATACACCCGAGCGAGAATCGACGGTCAGGTTTTTGGTCTTTCAGAGGATTTGGTTTTAATTAAGACAAATAAACATACCATTGAGGTGGTTTTAGACAGAATTTCCCTTGAGAAAAGTCAAATCAGGGACTCTATTTCTTTTTCAAATTTGAAAACTAGGCTAACTGATGCAGTTGAGCAAGCCTTAAAACTTTCCGATGGTTTGGTAATTTTGTCCCAAGTTAAGGACGCCTCTTTTGAATTTCCGGAAAAACCAAAGAAAATGGAAGACCATCTTTTCTCCCAAAAATTTGCTTGTCCCCAGTGTAATCTATCTTTACCAGAAATTGAACCAAGAACCTTTTCTTTTAATTCTCCTTACGGGGCTTGTCCGACTTGTTCGGGAATCGGCATGCTTTTGAAAGTTGACCCCCAACTTCTTCTTAATCCCAGACTGACTATAAATGAGGGCGGAATTTTACCTTTTGCCAGAATGTTTTTTCACGACACCTGGTTCTCAAGGATTGTAAAAACTGTTTGCCAAAAATATGAAATAAGGCTTGATTTGCCTCTTGGAGATCTCTCTTCTGAACAAAAGAAAGTTTTACTTTATGGAACAGGTGACGAAATCCATCGGGTTGAGGGAGAAAACCGCTACGGGAGGATGACCTCAATTTATGAAATCTATCCAGGAATTATTCCTGAACTTGAAAGAAAATATTCAGAAACTGAATCTGATTATGTTAGAACCGAAATCGAAAAATATATGAGACAGGAAGTCTGTCCGAGTTGCCAGGGAAGCCGGCTTAAAAAGGAAGCTTTGGGAATAACTATTGATAAAAAATCAATCGTGGATATCTCCAGACTTTCTACCGAAGAGGTTTTAAATTGGATTAAAGATTTGGAAGCGCAAAATAAATTGTCCGCCAGGGAGCAAGTTATTTCTTCAACAATCTCAAAGGAAATCAAAGAAAGACTTTCATTTCTTTTAGCAGTAGGACTTGAATATTTAAGTTTGGATCGACCTTCGGCTACTTTGGCTGGAGGAGAGGGACAAAGAATCAGACTTGCTTCACAAATTGGTTCTGGTTTATCTGGAGTTTTATATGTTTTAGATGAGCCCTCAATTGGTTTACACCAAAAAGATAATAAGAAATTAATTTTGACCCTCAAAAGACTTCGAGACTTGGGAAATACGGTCATTGTCGTTGAGCACGACCGAGAAATGATGGAAAACGCAGATTGGATAATCGATTTTGGACCAGGGGCTGGTGATCACGGAGGAGAGGTGGTTTTTGAGGGAACAGTTGGGCAAATTAAGAAAAACAGAAAATCTTTAACCGGACAGTATCTCTCTGGCAAGAAAAAGATTCAGTTCCTGACTCCTAATCAACCAATCAACCAATTAACTAATCAACTAAAAGTTTCAGGATGTTCACAATTTAATCTCAAAAATATTAATGTTTCTTTTCCTCTAGGAAGGTTGATTTGCATCACTGGCGTTTCGGGTTCAGGAAAATCTACTCTTTTAAATGAGACGTTATTTCATGCTTTAATGCAAAAAATAAATCCATATCATCGCCAAAAACCAGGGAAATTTTCTACACTTACCGGAGAAGAATTTATTGATAAAGTAATTTTAATTGACCAGTCTCCAATTGGCCGAACCCCAAGATCGAATCCGGCCACTTATACCGGAGTCTTTTCTTACATCCGCGATTTATTCTCTATGCTTCCGGAAGCAAAAATCAGGGGTTATAAACCTGGAAGATTTTCCTTCAACGTTAAAAGTGGCAGATGTGAGGCTTGTCAGGGAGAGGGTCAAATTAAAATTGAAATGCAATTTTTGCCAGATATTTATGTTGCTTGTGAAGTTTGTGGAGGAAAAAGATATAACTCGGAAACTCTTGAAGTCTCCTATAAGGGCAAAAATATTGCTGAAGTTTTGGAGATGACAGTAGAGGAGACCCTTGAGTTTTTCAAGAATATTCCAGGCTTAGTTGATAAACTAAAAACTCTCTATGATGTTGGTTTGGGATATATTCATCTTGGTCAACCTGCCCCGACGCTTTCTGGAGGCGAGGCTCAGCGGGTAAAAATTGCGACTGAACTAGGAAAAAGAGCCACGGGAAGAACATTTTATATTTTAGATGAGCCAACCACCGGACTTCATTTTGCCGACCTTGAGAAACTTTTGAATGTCTTACGAAGACTGGTTGAGATAGGCAATACGGTGGTTATAATTGAACATAATCTTGACGTTATTAAAAATGCTGACCATATCATAGATTTAGGTCCTGAAGGAGGAGAAAAAGGTGGGTTTGTGGTTGCCTCGGGAACACCAAAGGATGTTTCAAAAATCAAAAGTTCCTATACTGGACAATTCTTGAGAGAAATTTTAAGATGAAAATATGAAGTTGGTCCTAAAAATTTTACTTTTTACTTATTGCGCAGCAACAAGCTCTGCTTATTGCTTTTTACTTTTTACTAAGCCTGTCCAGGCTTCTCAAGAATTTTTTACCTCTTACGATGTTTCTTATGAGGCGGATTTAAATGGTAGACTTCACATTAGCCAGAATATCTCTTTGACCAATAAATTAACTGATATTTATGCTACTTCGTATTCTTTGAAACTTGAACGGGGGATACCAGAAAATGTCAAGGCAGAAGACGGTCTTGGACCAATGAAGGCAACACTGGAGACTAAAGACGAGGAAACAACCATCAAAATTGATTTTAATGAGAAGATTGTTGGCAAAGATAAAACCTTAAAATTCACTCTTTTTTATGATGCCCCAGAACTTCTTAAACAAACTGGCCAAGTTTGGGAACTAATGGTGCCAAAATTGGCAAATCCTGAAGATATTGATGAGTATAGCCTAAAGGTCTTAGTTCCGCTTTCTTTCGGCAACCCCGCCTATATCTCTCCTAACCCCCTAGACCAGAAAATAGAAAGTGAAAAACAAATTTTTTTCTTTAATAAAAACCAACTTTCTTCTTCAGGTGTTATTGCCGCTTTTGGTCAGTTTCAAATCTTTGATTTTTCCCTGAAATATCATCTTGAGAACCCTGAAAATGGAGAAGTTTGGCAACGAATCGCCCTGCCACCAGATACTGCCTATCAAAAAATGAGTTATTGGCAAATTGACCCCATGCCTGAAAATGTGGAGACAGACAACGATGGAAATTGGCTGGCAATTTTTAACTTGGAGCCGAAAGAGGAGTTGGAAATTCAAGTTGAGGGACAGGTAAAAATTTTTGCCAACCCGACTCTTAAAATTGAAGAGACTTTAAGTAATCTCGAAAGTTTTCTTGAAGAAAAAACTTATTGGGAAGTCAATGATCCAGAAATTTCCAATTTAGGAAAAAGACTGAAAAACCCAAAAGCAATTCACGAATATGTAGTCAAAACGCTAGATTATGACTTTAGTCGAGCCAGAATTGGCGCCAAGAGGCTTGGGGCCAAACTTGCCCTGGCAGATCCAGAAAGAGCAATCTGTACAGAATACACTGATCTTTTTATCGCTTTAGCCCGAGCAGCCGGCATTCCCGCCAGAGAAATCAACGGATTTGCCTATACTACTAATCCACTCCTTAGACCCTTAAGTCTTGCCCAGGATGTTTTGCATTCCTGGCCAGAATACTTCGATAAAGAGAAAAAAACTTGGGTTCAGATTGACCCAACTTGGCAAGATACTACTGGCGGAATAGACTACTTCTCAAAACTTGACCTTGACCATTTTGTTTTTGTTATTCATGGCCTTGAAAGTGATTCTCCTGCACCGGCCGGAGCCTACAAAAAGCAAGGTTCAAGCCAAAAAGATGTTAATATTTCGTTCGGGAAACCCAAGGAAGCAAGCATTATGTCTCCTAAAATTGAATTCTTGGTCCCGGAAAAAATTTATGCGGAGAAACCTACTTTTGGAGCAATTATTCTTAAAAATGAAGGAGGAGAGGCAATTTACGACTTAAACGTTGATTTTTCTGGGACTAATATTAATATTTTGTCACAAGGAGAAACCTCTTTTGAAACTGTGCCACCATTTTCAAAAAGAGAAATTCCAATTAAAATCAAGGCCACTAATTTGTTTTATCAAGGACCAGGAAAGATTACTGCTCTTCTAAATGACCAAAAAATAGAGTATAATCTTCAAGTAAAATCACTCGTCTTAAGTTTTGTTTTGCCTGCCTTAGGAGGTCTTCTTGGTGCAACAACCTTGGCTTTCATTACCAGAAAAATCAGGCGTCTATATCTTCAAAGACAAAAAGGGTCGGATTCTTTATATAGGCAAGGCGACCAATCTCCGCCGCCGAGTTAGTTCTTATTTTTTGCTCGCAGAGAAAAAAACAAGAACTGCTTATTTTTTGCCTTCATCAATTGACCATATTCCAGTTGAATCCGAGTTTGAGGCTTTGCTCCTTGAGGCAGCCTTAATTAAAAAACACCAACCAAAGTATAACACTAGACTCAAAGACGATAAAAGCCCGCTTTACATAAAAATAACCAAAGAGACGTTTCCCAGAGTTTTTCCGGCAAGAAAAGTCGAGGGAGGATTTGGTCCTTATCCCCAAGCAAAAACTGTCCGTTTGGTCTTAAAATTTCTGCGGAGAATCTTTCCTTATCGTTCTTGCCGAAGACTACCAAAGAAAACTTGCCTTTATTTTGACCTAAGGCTCTGTCCAGGAATTTGTCTGTACAACACCGAAAAAGACAAAAAGGCTTATCGAAAAACCATATCTCTTTTGAAAAGACTTCTTAACCGAAAAAGCAAAACGGTAAGCAAGGAATTAAACAAAGAAATGGTCAAAAGCGCCAAATCCCAAGACTTCGAAAAAGCCAAAGATTTACGAGACAAGATTCAAAAAATTGAATATCTTGTCCAAAAAAGACATTTGGCTGATGAATATCTAGAAAATCCTTTTCTTTTGCAAAGTATCCGCCAAAAAGAGGTTTCTGACTTGCAAAAACTGGTTAAAATGGAGCATCTCCCGAGGCGAATAGAGGGATTTGATGTCTCAAATATTTCCGGAACTGGGGGAACAGGAGGAATGGTTGTTTTTGTGGATGGTGAGGCTGATAAGTCTCTGTATCGCCGATTTAAAATAAGGCTTAAGAAAACTCCTGATGACGTGGCGATGATAAAAGAAATGATTTTAAGACGATTTAATCATCCTGAATGGGATTTTCCGGATTTAATCTTAATTGATGGTGGAAAAGGACAAGTGGCAGGCACAATTGAGGTGCTTAATAGCCTAAACTTAGAGATTCTAGTGATTGGATTGGCGAAAAAAATGGAAGAAATTATTTGGAAAATGGAAAATGGAAAATGGAAAATGGAAAAATTAAAAGTAGATTCACCTGTTTTAAATCTTTTAAAAAGAATTCGTGACGAGTCCCATCGTTTCGCCCACGCCTATCATCTGAAATTAAGAAAACTTGTTTGACAGGTAATTTTTCATTTGCTAACATTAAAAAGAATGAAATCTTTGCTTAGGTCTTTTTTAATTAACGCTGCCTCGCTTTGGATTGTCGGACAGCTTTTGTCTTGTTTTTCTTTTGCTAAGGGTTACGAAACGTTACTTTTGACCGCCGTAGTTTTAGGTTTGGTTAATCTTTTTATCAGGCCCTTAATAAACATTCTTCTTCTGCCTATAAATCTTTTAACTTTAGGAACAATGCGCTGGATAGTTAATGTGGCATCCTTATATTTAGTGACTTTACTTGTTCCAGATTTTAAAATTATTGGCTTTTCTTTCTCAGGAATTTTCTATAGCGGTTTTACCATTCCTGCCTTTTCAACTTCTGGTATTCCTGCCTTAATTTTAACCTCTTTTATTTTGTCCTTTATCTCAAGTTTTCTTTTTTGGTTAGCCAAATAAAAAATGAAGCAGGCAATTTTGATTTTACAAATTTTAATCTCTGCCCTTTTGATGGCCGCTATTCTCCTTCAAGCAAAAGGAACGGGGCTAGGGAGCGCTTGGGGCGGTGGAGGAGAATTTTATCGCTCCAAAAGAGGAGTTGAAAAAATTCTTTTCAGATTAACAATTGTTCTGGCGGTTCTTTTTTTTATTATCTCGATTGCCTCAGCCATAATTTGAATGAAAAAAATCCGCTTTACCGCAAGACTAGTTATCTCTCTTCTGACCCGTTATAAATTTATAGTTGCTCTTGGGTTTTTACTTGGTATTTTCTTTTTCTTTTTTATTCCCAAAATTGCTCATTTTTTTCCCCAAAGAAAACAGACGGAGACAATCGGCCTTGTTGGACGCTTCAGGGTCTCAGAAATTCCTCTTGAAATTCAAAATTTAATTTCTTTTGGACTAACTAAACTTGACCCTGATGGAACACCGATTCCAAGTATTGCTTATGATTGGAAAGTTGAAGAGGACGGTAAAGTCTATACCTTTTTTTTAAAAGACAATCTTTATTGGCACGACGGATCAAAAGTTTCTGCCTCGGATATAAATTACAATTTTCAGGATGTCTCCATTGAAGTTTCCGATTCAAGAACAATCCGATTTCATCTCAAAGAGCCATTTTCGCCTTTTCCCGAAGTAGTCTCAAGACCTGTTTTTAAAAAGGGATTTATTGGCGTTGGTTTATATAAAGTTAAAAAAATTGGACGCTCTGGTCAGTTTGTGGAAACGATTTCTCTGTTGTCGCAGGATCCCCAAAAACCAAACCTTAAATTCCATTTCTATCCAACAGAGGAAGCGGCCAAAATTGGGTTTAAGTTAGGTGAAGTCCGAAAACTTCAGGATTTATCAGACGTGGATGAATTCTCAACTTGGAAAAATGTTAAAATTTCTCGAGTGTTGCGTCAAGATCGATTTGTGGGCATATTTTTAAATACCCAAAACCCGTACCTTTCTGAAAAAAGTTTTCGTCAGGCTTTGGCTTACGCCACCCAAAAGGATAAAGAAGAACAAAGAGTGTTAAGTCCCATTTCGCCGCTTTCCTGGGCTTATAGCGACGATGTCAAAGCCTATAACTTCAATTTGGAAAATGCAAAGAGCCTCTTAAGTAAAGCAAGGGAAAACGAAAAAGAAAAGAAAGAAGTCACCTTTAAACTTTTAACTGTTTCTTCTCTTTTGCCAGAGGCGGAAAAGATTAAAAGTTCATGGGAAGAATTAGGCTTAAAGGTTGAAATAGGCGCCTTTAGTCAACCCGGAGAAGACTTTGATGTCCTTTTAGCCACCCAAGAAATCCCCAAAGACCCTGATCAATACTCTCTTTGGCACTCAACCCAAGTTGGAAATATAACTCATTTCAAAAGCCCAAGAATTGACAAGTTGCTTGAGGATGGCAGAAGGACGATTGATAAAGAAGAAAGAAAGAAAATCTATTTTGATTTTCAAAGATTTTTAGTTGAAGAAGTTCCAGTTATTTTCCTCTATTACCCAACCACTTACGAAATCTCCAAAAAATAATTTTGATTAACTCCAGAAATTTGTTATAATAAGCGTGATAGAAGCCGAGGTGGCGGAACTGGTAGACGCGCACGGTTCAGAGCCGTGTCCAATTTTGGGTGTGGGTCCGACTCCCACCCTCGGCACTAATTTTTGCGGACGTGGCGGAATTGGTATACGCACAGGCTTGAGGAGCCTGGGTCGCAAGACCGTGGAGGTTCGAGTCCTCTCGTCCGCACTAAAAAATTTAACAATTTTTCAGTGTAAACACCCAGGGTTTACCCTTGAAAACGCTTAGCATTTTCAAGGGCACTTAGCTCAGTTGGAAGAGCGTTGCGCTTACATCGCAAAGGTCGGGGGATCGTGACCCTCAGTGCCCACCCATGCCGAGATAAGAACCTGGCTGCGCCAGAACCTTGTCTCCGCATTTCATGCCGAGATAGCCAAGGTAGTCACGGCGGGGCTCTGAAAAAGCTCAGATGCGTGTGCAACTCACGCTCTCGGCACTCGTTTCGTCCCATTTCGCGGGAGTAGTTCAGTAGTAGAATGTTTCCTTGCCAAGGAAAAGGTCGCGGGTGCGAATCCCGTCTCCCGCTCCAAAAGCCAGGATGGCGGAATTGGTATACGCGCAGGACTTAAAATCCTGTGTCCGCAAAACGGACTTGTGGGTTCGAGTCCCACTCCTGGCACCCGGAGAGTGGCGCAGCTGGCTAGCGCGCGCGCTTCTTGCCCCGTAAATTTCGGGGCGTAGTTCAGGGGTAGAATGCACGGTTTGGGACCGTGAGGTCGCCCGTTCAAATCGGGCCGCCCCGACTGGAAATTTTACGGGGTGAAGGAGCGCGAGGTCCCGGGTTCAAATCCCGGCTCTCCGACCAAGCGGGATTAGTTGAGCGGTTCAATGCCTCCCTTCCAAGGAGGCGAGACGGGTTCGACTCCCGTATCCCGCTCTTGAATCGCCCCTGTAGCTCAATGGATAAGCGGAGCTTGACCATTTCGCACAGTGGTGCGCTTACGCTTGCCCCTGTAGCTCAATGGATAGAGCGGCTGTGTTCTAAACAGTAGGTTGGGGGTTCGACTCCCTCCAGGGGCACACTTCGATAAACTCAGTGTAAACCGAGGTGGCTGTAGCTCAATGGTTAGAGCGCCTGCCTGTGGAGCAGGAAGTTGCCGGTTCGAATCCGGTCAGCCACCCCAATTTATTTAATCAAAGTTAAAATATCCTCGTCTTGAAGCTTGTGAGAGAAGCCGACAGATTGCCCTTTGTATTTGACAGATTTGCCCCAAACTTTGACTTCTTTAATGGATTTAATAATATCAGCGTGAATTTTTTCAATTGCCTCTTTGACAGTTTGGCCTTTTTTTAAAATTAGTGGTTTTTCAAAATCTGGCTTTCCGTTTGACTTTAAATAGACACGAATTAAAGAAAGTTTTTGCCAGATTTTTTCTTTTAAATCTTCAAGTCCAATTTTTTTCTCCGCCGAAACCAGACAAAATTCTGTTTTTTGTAAATTTTCAAGTTTTTTTAAAGGCAAAAGGTCAATTTTTGAAGCCAAAACCAAATCCGGCAGGAAGACTCGATTTCCTAAAATAGCATCAATTAAATCTTCAATTTTTATATCCTCACCAATTATTATTTCGGCGTTAACTAGTCGAAATTCTTTGGCAATTTCTTTTATTTGCTCTAAAGAAAGGCTAATTCCCGCTGTCCCAAGTCTAACTTTTATCCCTCCCTTTTGAGTTTTTAAAACTTTAATGTTTGGTGGTTTTTGATTAATTCTCACTCCTGCTTGGTCAAGTTCTTTTTTAATAATCTGAAGTTGCGAAGGCTCTCGAGAGTCAACCATTAAAAGAAGCAAATCCGCAGTCCTTAAAACTGCCAAAACTCTTTTTCCATGCCCTTTGCCTGCAGCCGCTCCGCCAACCAGCCCTGGAACATCTAAAATTTGAATTTGGGCACCTTTATAGTCCATCATTCCCGGAATAACCGTCAGGGTGGTAAATAAGTATGGAGCAACTCGGGAATGAGCTGAAGTTAAGGAATTTAAAAGAGTTGATTTTCCGACTGAAGGAAGTCCGACTAAAACGCAAGTCGCATCTCCCTGTCTTTTGATATCAAAACCTGCACCAGAGGTGCTTTTAACTGATTTCTCTAAAAGTTCGTCTCTAAGACGAGCCAGCCTGGCTTTAAGTCTGCCGATGTGATGTTCGGTTCCCTTATGATAAGGAGTTTCCCTAATTTCTTTTTCAGTTTGAGCAATCTGTTCCTCAATATCCATAAAGAGTGAGCCTGGAGGGAGTCGAACCCCCAACCAACTCCTTAAGAGGGAGCTGCTCTACCATTGAGCTACAGGCCCTAAAAAAAGCTTAGCTTTTTTCAGGGTAAACCCGCTAATTTCGTCTGGTGTTTACACTGAAAAATTGTTAAATTTTTTAGTGCGCCCAGAGGGAGTCGAACCCCCAACCTCATGGTCCGAAGCCACGCGCTCTGTCCAATTGAGCTATGGGCGCAGGTCTCCTAAATTATACCAAAAAAGCGTCTAACTTGACAAAACAATCTTATTCTGTCAACATTGTTCTTACAGGAAAGTGTTTTAACTTATCTGCTCGATGAAAAAGATATTTTTGACTGTTCTCTTTTTCTTTTTTGCTCCCTTAACTTTATCTGTTTCTCTTTTTTCTCTTTGGCAAATTGGTCAGACTAAAAATCTCTCCACCCTTATTTCTTACGAAGCAGGAACTGTTTTAGGCTCAAACACTCCACTTGAACTTTACTCAAGTATTCCTCCAGCCATCGGTTCAATTAGTCAAGCAATCTCGACTGGCGACGCTCGGCCAGTTTTAATAAAAGAATATTTAGAAAAATATAACTCACCACTTTCTCCATACGCAGATTTTATTTTCCAAGTCTCGGAAAAATATGGTCTTGATTATGGTTTAATTGTCGCCATTGCCCAATGCGAATCAAATGTCTGCAAAAAAATGCCGGCTGGTTCATATAATTGTTGGGGTTTTGAAAACGGAGAAACGAGATTTTATTCCTGGGAACAAGCAATTGAGCAGGTCGCCAAAACCTTAAAAGAAGAGTATTATGACCAAGGACTAGTCACTCCTCAAGAAATCATGGCCAAATACGCCCCGCCCTCGGTTGAAAAAGGTGGTCCGTGGGCTGACTGTGTTGAACAATTCCTCGAAGAACTCCGCTAGTGATATAATACTTCTGTGGCTGTACCATACGATTCCTACAATTACCCCCAGTTTTGGCATGGTAGAGAATACGAGGATAAGGCAGAAAAAATAGCCCTAAAGAAACTCCTGGCGAAAATTCCTCAAAAAAACTCAATGGTTGACATTGGTGGGGGATTTGGTAGGTTGGCCGAAGTTTACGTCCCAGAATTTGAAAAATGCCTTTTAATTGACCCTTCGGAAAAACTCTTAAATCTTGCCCAAAAAAATCTAAAAAACTTTGAAAATATTGAATTTAAGAAGGGGATAGGAGAGAACCTTCCGGTAGATGATGCTATCTTTGATATCGCCTTAATGATTCGGGTGGTCCATCATCTTCCAAACCCAGAAGAGACCCTCAAGGAGGTCTCCAGAGTCCTAAAACCACAAGGATATCTTATTTTGGAGTTTGCCAATAAAATTCATTTTTTGGCTCGCCTCCGCGCCTGGCTCAAGGGAGACTTTGGCTTCACCTCAAACCTAAAACCAGTTGACCAGCGCTCAGCAAAATCCATCAAGGCTGGAACCATCCCTTTTCTCAACCACCATCCCAAGTTTATTCTCCAGCAACTAGAAAAGGCTGGTTTTAAGATAATTTCCACCTTTTCAGTTTCCAATTTCCGCCACCCAATTTTTAAAAAAATTATCCCGCTTTCTCTTCTTTTATTTCTAGAATCTCACTTTTCACTTTTCACTTTTCACTTGTTACCCTTTTTTGGTCCTTCAATCTTTATTTTGGCCCAGAAAACCTGACCTCTCCAGTGCAATTTCACCAGATCGTCAATTGCTAACGATACCGGATCGTTTTGAACTTGGGGCTTGACAAACTATAAGCAGAGCTTGAAGCGTGTCAGACTTGACACGCTATAAGTTATATGCTATACTTCCCATAGATCCTGAGGTGTGCTCGGACAGGGCACACTTTAGGATTTTTTATTGCGAAGCAACAAGCTTTGCTTATTTTCCTAAAGGATAATATGAAAAGACTAATTTTTGCTTTCATTTTAGCGATTTCGGTCTTTACTGCTTTCGCTCAACCAGTCTTTTCCCAAACCGACATTTGTGCGGCTTCTTCGGCTGTGCTTAAAAACTCCTGTGTAAAAGAAGATACGCGGGTTAAAATCTTAAGAAATTTTCTTAAAAGATACAATTCTCCGCTTGTTCCTTATACCCAAGAATTTGTTGATGCCGCCGACTCTTACGGAGTTGACTGGAGACTTCTTCCGGCAATTACCGGAGTTGAATCTACTTTTGGAAAACAAATTCCGGCTAGTTCATTTAATGCTTACGGCTGGAATAATGGAGATTTCAAATTCACCTCTTGGGAGGATTCTATTTGGTATGTTACTTCGCAATTAAGGGTCAGATATCTTGACCGTGGAGCAACTACTATTCCTCAAATTGGTCGGATTTATGCCCCTCCTTCACCTTTCTGGGCTGGAAAGGTTATCTTTTTCATGGCTAAAATTGAGGCTGTGTCTAATTTCACTTTAGACCTCTAAAGTGATATAATTACCGATGGCGCCGCAGTGGCGAAATCGGTATACGCATACGGCTTAGGACCGTATCCCATTTGGGGTAGAGGTTCGAGTCCTCTCTGCGGCACTTTAGTTTATGCAAACCTTAACTCAAGAAACAACTAAACTTACCGAAGTTTTAGCCGAACCAGAGAAAAGAGGAGTCTTGCCTGGTGAAGAAGTAATCACTGTTTCAAAAACCGTTTCGGCGGCGGCGGTCATTTATGAGGCAGCCAGAAACGCGGTTGAATTTCGAGCCGAGCACTTAATCCGTCGAGCAGCGATTGAGCGAATTTTAAAAAGAAGGGTTTTAACCAATCCTTCCGGAACAGGCATAGGCGAGGCTCTGGTTAGGGAACTTCTCTGGGCAAGATACTTGGAAAATGGCACTGTTCCCAAAAGATTAGCCAATCAAGTTCAGGAAACTATTAATAAATATCTTGTTCTTCGCCAAGAAGTCCTGAAAGGAAAGTCGGCCAAAGAAAGAAACAAAATATCTGATTGGCTTTTAGGAATTGCCTCCTGCGAAATTGAAAAAAAATTGGTTCCTGCTCCTCACCGTGAGGCTCTGACAAGCTTTGTTTATCAGGTTCTTCAAAGAAGAATTAGTTTACCTCTTGAAAAGGATAAAAAAACTCATGATATTCAAGTTTATATCGCCACTCAGCGTGGCTTTGCCTTAAGCGATGAACCAATAATTCGTTTTCACTTATTTTCTTCCTTTTTCCCAGAATGGATAGATTTAAAATCAGACGAGGCTTTAAAAATATCACCAAGATTTGCTCAAACTTTTCAAGAAATAGAAAAACAGTTAAATTATCCCCTAAAAGACCAACTCCGAAGATTTGTAATTAAAGAAGTGGCTCCTTTTAATGTCATCCGCGATCTGGCTGAAGAAAATCCCCAAGAATTTGGGAGGGTCATTTCCGACCCCAAGGCTTTAGAAGAAAGATGTCAAAAAATTTTGACAAAAAGGTACCAGGAAACAGGAGCAAGACTGCGAAGGGCGGCTATTCGAAGTATTATTTATATTTTTCTAACTAAAATGCTTTTGGCTCTTCTTTTAGAGTTCCCTTTTGATCTTTTTTTAGGAAAACCAAATTATCTTGCTTTAACCATCAACTCGCTTTTTCCTCCTGCCTTAATGTTTCTGGTTACTGCCTCAATTAGACTTCCTGGAGAAGAAAATACCAAAAAAGTGATTGAAAAAATAAAAGAATATGTTTATCTTGAACAACCAGTAAAAACAACAATAGAAATTGTTCCTCCGGCTAGGGGTAAGATTTTGGGTTCAAGTTTTATGGCAATTTATTTCCTAACCTATCTTTTGATTTTTGGCGGAATAATTATTCTTTTAAATAAAGCTCATTTCAACATTTTAAGCCAAGCGATTTTTCTCTTCTTTCTTTCGCTAGTCTCCTTTTTTGGCTACCGAGTCAGGCTTTTGACCAAAACTTATGAAATAACCGAAAAAGAGTGGGTCCTAACCCCAATTGTTGACTTTTTGTTCCTGCCTATTTTACGACTTGGGCAATGGCTTTCAAGAGAACTGGCCCAGATAAACATTCTAATTTTCATTTTCGATTTTGTTATCGAGGCTCCTTTTAAAGCTTTCTTTGATGTTATTGAACAGTGGATTCACTTTATCCAGGCAAAAAGAGAAGAAATTACCACCTAAAATGATAAAAACCTTGCTTGAAAAAGTCAAAATTCATAAAAAGAAAATTTTTGTTCTCCTTCTGGCAATCTTAGTTGTTTTGGCAGCCAAATCAATTCTTTTTCCGAAAAAAACCGAAATTAGCACAACTCGAGCAAAGTCGGAAGATTTAATCCTAACTGTCTCCGCCTCCGGAAAAACAGAGTCTCAAAATCAGGTAGATTTAAAATTCCAAACTTCAGGAAAGTTGGTTTGGGTAGGAGTCAAACAAGGAGATGAGGTCAAAAAATGGCAGGCGGTGGCTTCTCTTGATAAAGAAGAACTTAAAAAAAGAATTGAAAAAGCAATGAATGATTATCTTAAGGAACGCTGGGATTTTGAACAGAGCCACGCTGATTATGGAACAAGCGGAAAATCTGAAGAAGAATGGCTAATTGCCGATAGCGCCAAGAGAATTTTAGAAGAAGCCCAATTTGACTTAAATAACGCGGTTATCGATGTCGAACTAGCAGACATTATCGCCAAACTGGCGACAATCGTTTCTCCAATTGAGGGAATTGTCACCCATATCGATACCCCATTGGCTGGGGTCAATATCACCCCGGCTACGGCCGTTTTTACTATTGCTGACCCAAGTTCAATTATTTTTATGGCTAATGTTGATGAAGCTGATGTTGGTCAGGTTTCTCTTGGCCAGAAAGTCAAAATTACCCTTGATGCCTATCTTGACCAGGAATTTGAAGGCGAAGTCAAAAACATCAGTTTTGCTTCAATAACCACCACTGGTGGAGGAACGGCTTTTCCAGTTGAGATAAGCCTGCCAGAAAACCAAGATTTGAAGTTTAAAGTTGGAATGAACGGTGATGCGGAAATTCTTGTTCAAGAAAAAGACAATGTTTTAACTGTGCCTTCAGACGTGGTCTTTAAAAGAGAAGAAAAATATTATGTTTGGAAAGTTGAAGGAAAGAGGGCTAAAAAACAAGAAATAAAAATTGGTCTTGAAGTCGAGGATAAAACCGAAGTCCTTGAAGGTCTTTCTGAGGGTGAGGAAATCGTCGCTAAAGATGTTTCAAAAATTAAATCAGGCCAGAAAGTAAAGTGAAATGCTTCTAAAAATTGAGGATGTTTCAAAAGTTTTCCAACTCGATGGCCTTGAGGTTCCCGCTCTTAAAAACATCACCTTGGGGGTTGAAAAAGGTGAATTCCTTACCATCATGGGGCCTTCTGGTTCAGGTAAATCAACTTTAATGTATATCATGGGTTTTCTTGATAGTCCTACCTCGGGCAAAATTTTCTTTGAAGGCAAAGATGTTTCAAAAATTTCCGAAGCGGAAATGGCTAAGATTCGCAACGAAAAAATCGGTTTCGTTTTTCAAATGTTTAACCTTCTTTCTCGCACTTCGGTTCTTTCAAATGTTGAACTCCCGCTCATCTATAGTAACACTCCTAAAAGAGAACGCTTAAGAATTGCCAAGGAGATAATTGAGAAGGTTGGCCTCTCCCATCGCTTAACTCACTTTCCCAGTCAGCTTTCCGGAGGCGAGCAACAAAGAGTGGCCATTGCCCGAGCCCTGGTGACCAAACCAGCTTTAATTCTGGCTGATGAACCAACGGGAAATGTTGATTCAAAAACCGCCGGAGAAATCATGGAAATCCTCAAAAAATTAAATAAAGAAGGCAATACCATTATTGTGGTCACTCATGACCGGCAAATCGCCAGGTTTGCCCAAAGAATAATTAAAATTTCTGATGGAAGAATTACTTGAAACCGTAAAAATTTCTCTAACCGCTCTTAGGGCCAATAAAATGCGCTCAAGCCTAACCATGCTCGGAATTGTTATTGGGGTTTCCTCGGTCATTCTTTTAGTCTCAATCGGCACGGGACTGAAAACCTATATAACCTCCCAACTTGAAAGTTTGGGCGCTAACACTCTTTTTGTTTTTCCTGGTGAATTTGAAATTGCCCCAGCCGGAGGTGGCGGGGGAGGACCATCGGGAGCCATGCCTGGGGCCGGCATCGCCGCCTCAAAATTTACCTTTAACCATATCAATACTCTTAAAAGAGAAGTGCAAACCGCCAAAATGGTCATGGGATATACCGAAAACAATGGAACCATGCGCTATAAAGGCAAAACTCATATTACTCAAGTTTCAGGAACTGGACCCGAATATCCCCAAGTCCGAAACCAAAAAGTAATTTTAGGTTCATTTTTTACCACCTCTCAATATAATTCAGCCAAGAGAGTGGCGGTCTTGGGCAAAAGCGCGGCCGAGAAACTTTTTGGTGAGGAGAATCCAGTCGGAAAAACCTTTACTATTTCTGACCAACGTTACACCATCTTAGGAGTGATGGAGAAAACAGGCGCTTTCGGAGGAATAGATGTAGATGACATCGTTTTCATTCCGACAACAACGGCCATGCGTCAATTTGATATGGAACACATTCAGTCTCTTTGGGTTCAGTCTGAAAGTCCAGAAACTATTCCCCAAACAAGAGAAGAAATTGAAAGAATTCTTTCTAAAACTCTTAAAAAAGATGAATTTTCTGTCCTTGATACTAAAAGTCTGCTTAACGTTATTTCAAGCGTTCTAGGTGTTTTAACTTTGGCTTTAGCCGGCATCGCCGCCATTTCTTTGATTGTCGGAGGAATCGGGATTATGAACATTATGCTTGTTTCAGTCACCGAAAGAACTCGAGAGATAGGCTTACGCAAAGCCGTTGGCGCCACCTCTAAGAATATCCTTGTTCAATTTTTAATCGAGGCTATGGTTTTGTCAATTTTGGGGGGGACAATGGGGATTTTAATTGGGGCAGGCGGTTCCTTTTTAATCGGTCGGTTTTTCACTACCTCTATCACCCTCTGGGCAGTAGGGTTAGCTTTTGGTGTCTCAAGCCTAGTGGGAATTATCTTTGGGGTTGCCCCGGCTCTCCGAGCCTCAAGACTTAACCCTATCGATGCCCTGCGTTACGAATAATTTGGTATAATTAAAATAGATGAAAATTCTTTTCTTGGGAACTTCGGCTGGTTGGCCGCTACCCAGACTTGGTTGCAATTGCGAAATTTGTACTTCAAAAGATCCAAAAGATAGAAGAGCCAGGCCAGTGATTTTAGTCAACGATAGCGTTTTAGTTGACTGCGGCCCAGATATCTACTACCAAATTACAAATTACAAATTACAAATTACAAATCTTAAGGCTCTCATTCTCACCCATGCTCATCCTGACCACATCTTGGGATTTTATGACTTAACCCATCTCTACAGTCTCAAAGAGAAACCAAAACTCTACGCTACTCAAGAAACCTTAGTTGGCCTGCGCCAGATTCACAAATACAGCCTTGATCCCTTTTTGCCTGAAGTCATTCGACCGCCTGAAGTTTTTGAGATAGACCACACCAAGTTCACTTTTATTCCAGTTGAACATAACCACTTTCCAACTTGGGGTTTAAAAATGAAAGGAGACAAGCTTGTTTGTTATCTTCCAGATATAAGGTCACTTCCCAAATCTCAAGAAAAAACCTGCAAAGATGTTCATCTTTTAATTTTAGATGGTTCATCTTTGGGAAAAGCAGGCCAAACCAGAATTCATGAAAATATTATTGAGGGACTTACCCTTGGGAAAAAATTAAAAGCCAAACAGGTTTATTTTACCCATATTGGTCACAAAACTGGAAAACACCAAGATTTAGAAAAATTTGTTCAAGAAAAAGGCGGCCGAAACTTCCACATCGCCTACGACGGGCTTGAAATTGAATTATAGAATGTAAAATGTATAATTGATAATAATGAAGCGCCTGCTCTTTCCTTTCTTCATTTTTACTCTTTTACTCTTTTACTCTCCTGCTCTGTCCCAAGATTTTGATTTCAATCGCGCTTTTCAGGACTATATTTATAATTATAATCTTTATCGCTCCAACCACCTCGAATACGTCTCTGCCAAAAGCGAATATTTAACCTATAAAACCTTAACCGCTCAAACCAAGGCCTTAGAGGCAACTCAAAAAATGCTTCTTTCAAGGGCAGAAACTTTAAAAACTTATCTGACGGCCTTGCGGATGAAACTTAAGGAAACAACCGGAGTTTTGAATTATCAACAAAACATGTATTATCTAAAACTTGATAACGAAGTTACCTGGATTGGCACCCATAAAAACAGTCTGCCCTCTGCCGGAACACTTGAAGATTTAGTCAAAACCTCTTCTGAACTTGAAAAGAGATATCCAACCATGGAAATTTTGGC
>CAYGWK010000006.1:0-41646 GCA_964353785.1 uncultured Gammaproteobacteria bacterium | reverse complement strand
GTCGCAGTTTTAAGTTGTGGGGATGGAATGTGAGTCTCGCCCACTATCCACTTCCCACCACTCACTGCCCCCTTATATACTTCCCCCCTTGCCCCATTTACGGTTATAAATTGTCCGTTCTTTAAGTCTTTGGTTGCTTTTTCGGTGCCGACGACACAGGGAATTCCTAACTCTCGAGAAACAATGGCCGCGTGAGAAGTTTGCCCGCCCCTATCAGTCACAATCGCCGCTACTTTTTTCATCGCCGGAACAAAATCAGGAGTAGTCATTCCCGTCACCAAAACATCTCCTTTTTTAACTTTGCCAATTTCCGAGGCTGAATGAATCATTTTCACTGGACCAGTGGCAATCCCTGGCGAAGCCGGAATTCCGACTAGAATCGCCGCTCTTATTTTGGCAACAGCTCTTCCTTCTTCCTGCTCTTTTACTCTTTCACTCTCCCGTTCTTCCTTCACCGTCGTCACTGGTCTCGTTTGGACAATAAAAATTTTTCCTCTTTCAACCGCCCATTCAATATCTTGGGGAAAGAAATAGTGTTGGTGAATTTTTTTGCCGAGACGAGCAAGTTCTATAATTTGTTTGTTTGTCAGTTTTTGTTTATCTCTTAATTTTTTAGGAACTGGGGTTTGTTTGTTTAAATTACCTACTTTAATTAATTGAAGTGGCTGCAAGAAAACATTTTTTTCTAAAATCTTCAAAGAATTTTTATCTACTAAATAGCGGTCAGGGGAGACTTTTCCTTGAACAATTAACTCTCCCAGTCCATAAATGGCTTCAATCAAAATTCGATTTTTTTGGTTTGTCACCGGATCTACGGTAAACATTACCCCTGAAGTTTCTGATTGAATCATTTTTTGAATGGGAACAGCAATGCCAACTTTGAAATGGTCAAATCCTTTTTCTTCCCGATAAAAAATGGCTCTTGGTTCAAAAAGAGAAGCCCAACATTCTCGAACCTTATTGACGACATTGGCCTCCCCAGAGATATTCAAAAAACTGGCTTGCTGTCCAGCAAATGAAGCCGTTGGCAAGTCTTCAGCCGTCGCCGAAGAACGAACGGCGACTAAAATCTCTTTTAAGCCACCGCCAAGTTTTAAATAACTAGTCATTATCTCAAAAGCTAAGTCTTTAGGAATAGTGCCTTTAAGAATCAATTTTTTGATTTTATCCGAAGCAATTGTATAGGAATATGGATCATTTTTATCGGTTTTAAGAAGAATTTTTTGAATTTGGAGTTTTAAGTTATTTTTCTCCAAGAAATAAAAATAGGCAGCTGAAGTAACACAAAGTCCTGGAGGAACAGGAATACCAAAAGAAACCATTTCGCCTAAATTTGCCCCTTTTCCACCAACCTCTGGAATATCATTTTTATCAATTTCCGAAAACCATTTAATAAATTTTTCTGTTTGTTTCACAGGCAGTCGATACTCATATATTGATATATGATTATTTTTTGATTGACCAGCCTCGGTTTGGCTGTTTTCTTACTTCTTCTGTTTCCGTGTTTCTTTTATAATCGTCTTCTAATCTCACCGTATTGCCAACCTCTGGAGTTGAAGACTCTACGGTCCAACAATCAGTAATAGCACAAAATCTATGTTTTTGATTAGGTTCAAAATGATAGCCCCTTAATGACTCCATTCTGATTTTTTCAATCTTTCCTTTTTTATCTTCTGTCCAGAGTTCCGCTTCTCCGATTATCAAACAAAGATTTTCTTCTTTCTTGTCGTGATATTGAAAACTCCAGCGGCATCCAGTTTTGGTAAAAGATATTTTTCCTATAAAAGGAAGGTTTGGTTGAGTAAACAAAATTTCAAAACCCCAGGGTTTCTCAATTCTTTGAAAAAATGGAGTAGTACTAAATTTAGGTTTATCAGGTGCCACTCGCGATCACCTCCTTTACTAATTCTATCCCATCTTCGACTAATTTTCTAGCCTCTTTTTCATCTTTTGCCTCAGCAAAGACCCGAAATTCTGGGGCATTTTGCGAAGCCCGAAATAAAATCCAAGTTGAGTTATCAAGCCAAATTTTTAAACCATCAATTTCTTCTGTTTTTATACCCTTATACACCCTCTTCGCCTTCTCTAAAACCTTCTCATCTTCCTCCCAAGGACAATCAATTTTGGTCCGGTAAATATAAAATTTTGGCAGTTCGGAAACTAATTGTCCCAGGCTTTTGCCAGTTTTTTTCATTAGATTTAAAATTTTTATGGTCATTGACCCTCCATCCCGACTCATCATGATTTCCGAGGAAATTCCTCCACCATTAGCCTCAAAGCCAAACGGGGCTTTATTTTTTTTCATTGCCTCAACTACGTAAGGAGAACCCACTTTGGTCCTCAAAACTTTTTTCCCAATATATTCAACCACCTGGGAAGTATTAATTGGGGTCACTATTGCCTCACCAGGGCTTTCTTTAGCAATTAAGGCTCCAGAATAGTCTCCAGGAATAAAATTTCCTTTTTCGTCAACAAAAACCACCCGATCGCCATCATAATCATAGGCAATTCCCAAATCTGCTTTTTCTTTTATGACCAGTTTCTGAAGGTCTGCCAACACGCCTTCTGTCTCGGTGTCTCGAGCAATAAATTCTCCTTGAATTGAAGCATTTATTTCTTTGATAGGAAGTCCTAATCCTGATAAAACCTGGGGTATGGTGTCGGATTGAGCTCCGTTACCAGGATCAATAATAACCAGCTTCCAGGAAGGATAAGGAGAATCGGCAAGCCCGTTTAGCATTTCTTGGTAAGACTCTTTGGCTCGATTTTCTTCTTTAGTGTGAAACCCTTTTTTTGTATAAGAAGTTTTCTCTTTTAAATCCTGGTAAATTTCCGTGATTTCTTTCTCATTTTCTTTTAAAATTTCCTCTTTGAAGGCAAAAAACTTTATCCCATTTAAATTGGCTGAGACATGACTTCCGGAGACCATCAGACTCCCAGCATAAGGAGAAACCTTAAGAACCCAGTTTAAGGCCGGAACCGGAACTGCTCCCTGGTCAACTACTTCTCGACCAGCAAAAATAAGTCCTGTCTCTAGAACCTTAAGAATTCTTGGACTTGAACCACGAGGGTCCATGCCAACGGCCACCGGACCAGATTGCCCATGATTATCTAAAAATTTGGCAAAAGTTCGGCCAATATCAAAACAAAATTGATTAGTGAAAAGAGTTTCTGGAGAACCACGGATTCCGGATGTACCAAAAAGTCTCATAACCCAATTTTAGATTTCTGCAGTTAAAAGGTCAAGGCGCGAAGAGAGGTTAAAAGGGTCAGTTGAGGTCTTTTGGGCAAAATCTATTTCCAAAAGCTTTCGGTATATTTCTAAAAGTTGTTCCAAGTTGAAATTTTCCGCTTGCTTTAAAAATTTTTTTTGCTGCCACAAAGCCATCTCTGATAAACCAGGGGCGCCTAAATCTCTGGCCAAAATCAAGTTTCGAAACTGCCTGACGAGCATATAAAAAATCATTTCCGGTTCTTCGCCCTTCTTAAGTTCAGAAAGAAGTCGAAGGCTCTCCTTGACACTGCCAGGTTTCAGGGACTCCAGAAAACTGAAAATTAAAGGGGTGAGTTTAAAAACCTCCATCTCTGCTCCAGGTAAAATCTCTCTCTTAATCTCTTTTTGCTCCCACAAAATTAAATCGTTGTCAAATTTTCCCTTTTTTAAATAAGTAAGAATTTCTGGTTTTTCTTTCAGATTTTCAATTACCACAAGTTTTGACTCGCCAAAAAGCGAACCAGATTCTAAAGCCGAGCGAACTTCAGTTATAGTAACTTTTGTCCCATCAAGATAAACTATTTCAGTTCCTTCCTTTCTGGATTTTTCTAGAATCTCGGTCAGTCTCTTCCGACTTTGAACAATATTTTCGCCATGGAGAATTTTAATCATTTTTTATGACCTAAAAGCGCTCCCGAGAAGTTTTTTGGTATATGTTTAAGTTCATGAATTAAAACCTTTTCTTTTTCCGCCAAACTCATTTTATCAAATCTTTCAGAAATTACCTCAATGCAATATCCAGGTTTTGTTTTTAAGGCTTTTTGCCAAATTCTCGGCAATGACCAAATTCTGGCAGTGGCGCGAGATTTTGAACCAAAACTCCGAAAACAAAAAATTCTTCCTGAAGAAATATAATTTAAAGAAAGTTTTTTCGTTAAAAGCAAAATTTGTTTTTTAATATCAGAAGCCGGTATCCATTCCATTTTATTTGTGTAAATCTGTGCGGCGCTGCAACACAGTAAAACTTATTTCCAGACTCAAGCGGACCGCGCAGCGCCCTATCAGCGATATTCTGTGAAGACTCTAAGGGAATATGCGGTCCTTACGAGACTTTATAGACTTCATCTCCATCCTTTACTTCTTGCTCAATCTTCAGTCCTATATTCTGTCCTTTTTTTGCCTCTTGAATTCCCTCATGCTCAATCTGCATTGATTCAACTTTTTGGGTAAATTCTGTGCCATGTCCGGAAATTCTTATTGTGTCTCCCACTGCCAGGCTGCCGGTTAACTCAACCACGGCCACCCCGATTTTGTCATAGTAATGGGTAATTTTTCCTACCTTAAAATCCGCCATTTTGTGTTTTTCGTCACCTCCCTTCAGTGCTTCAAGTCTATTTTACCATAAACTTTCTTCCAGTGGCAAATCCCAACTGCCAAGGCATCGCAAACATCATCAAAAAAAGTTTTCTTGTGATTCGGCGAGCGAAAAGACAAAAGCTTCCGAACCTCTTTTTTAACCCTCTCTTTATCTGCTTTGCCTGAACCGCAAACTTCCATTTTAACCTGCATCGGCACATATTCGGCAATCGGCACTTTTCCTTTAGCCGCCGCCAGTCTGATGACTCCAGTGGCTTCAGAAACGGCCATGGCGGTTTTAGCGTTTGAGGCAAAAAATATTCTCTCTAAAGCCAAAACATCAGGTTTATGGTTTTTGATTAAAGCCAAGGTCTCTCGGTGAATTACGACTAACCTATCCTGGGGAGAATCTTTTTTATCAGTTTTTATCCAACCAAAATCTAAAAGGGTAAGTTTGCTCCTTTTGGCGGATAAAACTCCATATCCAGTGGTGGCTGTTCCCGGGTCTATTCCCAAAATCTTCATTTAAAAAAATGATATCAGAAATTAAGGACAATTAGAAGTCTTGACAAACACCGGGTGTTGACTAGCTAGAAACCTAAGGATATTTTGAGAACTTAAAATTCTGCCGCCCTGCCTACCATTTCGGCCCTTGGAAATAAAAATGGTTAGGAAATTGGTCTCTTTCTGAAGCTTCTCCCTCATAATATACTTCCCATCCACACGCTCTGGGGTCAGAATCATCTCCAGGCAATTTAGCAAGTATCAATTTGGGATAAATTTCCTCTTCGTGGTCTGCTTTTGCTGCAAATACTTGCTCTGATTCTGCCCATCCGATCCCTTCTCTTGTTAACTCTTTTTTTATATAATCAAAAATTTCCTCTGATGGCTTCCCGGATCTTTCCTGTTTCAATGCTTCGTAATGGATTACGTGAATTACCCTTAATCTTCTATTCCATTCTGGGCCATGAAGGCCTAGCCCTCGGAGATCAAGAACTTTCTCATAAATTTCCCTGGGAAGAAAGCATCTAAGTTTTTCTATCATGTGTTTCTCTTAGGGAGTATTATAACATGAATTGGTGATTTTCGAGCTCTTAAAATTCCGCCCGAGAAAATTTGTTGTATAATTGAAATATGGAAACTTTAGATAAACTGGAGGAGGGCCAGGAGAAAGTGGATAGAGCCACCTCTCTTGTAGACTGGTTGCGCTCACTCATAGACTGGTTCAAAGGCCTCTTTGGCAAAGAATAAGTCAACCGCTGATATTTTTCAAAAGTCTTATCTCCCCTACTTTACCGGCGGGGGAGAGATCAATGCAGACTGCGTCCAGTCTTAAAGACTCCGGGCTTTGGGGATGAAGCATTTTATAATATTGACAAGCTTGAGTCATGCGCTTAATCTTCCAAGGAGTAATCGCCTCCTCCGGCAAACCGAATTTTTCACTCCAGCGGGTTTTAACCTCAACAAAAACTAAAGTATCTTTATCTTGAGCAACAATATCAATCTCGCCAAATTTTGAACGAAAATTTCTTTCAAAAATTTTATAGCCATTCTTTTGGAGGAATTTCACGGCTAAATCTTCACCTAAGATTCCTAAATCACGGGTAGCAGGCATTACTTTTTAGTTTGCTTTCGGAGGTAATATAATTTGGCTCGTCTTACTTTGCCTTTTTTCTTAACCTCTATTTTGGTTAAAAGTGGCGAAGATAAAGGAAAAATTCTTTCAATCCCAATTCTGCCTGTTCCAACTCGCCTAACAGTAAAAGTTTTATTTCCTCCTTCTCCTCGAATGGCAATGACTGTTCCTTGAAAAGGATTTCCTGGTCCAAAATGAACCTTAACATTGTCGCCAACTGAAAAAGTAGTCTCTTCTAATTTTCCCTGATTTGCCATATGGGAAGATTTTAACAGGGAGAAGGCGAAGTTTCAAGAAGAAAGAACTTTGGACGGGAACCACAAAAGGGGAGAAACCGGTCCCCGTCCAGGATAAACCTCTGTGAATGTGAATAGGCCAAATATTTAGAGCTACTCGCTCGGTCCTTCCATTCCCTCAAGCAGTTGCGGGAAGTACCATATCTCCTTGTCAGTAGCCTTCTGGCCATCTTCCAGATAGGTAGTCCCGTCCTGAAAGTTCAGGGGGCCCTTGAAAAGGAGTATGTCACCGGATGCCAAGCCAGCAATGAACTCTTCTACCTGAGCTTTGACCTCATCCGGCAAGGCTGGCCCTACCAGGAAACCTACGTTGCTGGTATCGGGACTATTAATGTTGGTCCAGTCGGGGCCGTTCCAATCCCAGGACTGTTTCCAGGTGCCGTCTCTCACCGCCTTGACTGTAGAAAGGTAAGCCGGTCCCCAGTTGAAATAGGGAACTCCCAAACAGACCTCCGGGGCTTCATCGCAGGCTCCCTTAAAGTCATAAGGGACGGCGAAGACCCGTTCTCCTCGGGCTGCCCGTTTGCCAGCCTCGACCAACGCTTCGGTGGTGTCAATGCCGGAGAGAACCACATCTGCGCCCTGGTCAAAGAAGCCGTTGACCACCTCGGTCGGGTCAAGGGTGACGCCCGGGAGGTTGAACCAAAAGCCAATCCAGGTAACGACGAAGCGAAGGTCAGCCGGATCCAGTCCTCGATTCTGGTAGCAGTAGCGGGCCCCTAGGTAGGCTGACGCCACCAACCTTCGGGTCTCATCGTTAATCAGAGGACCCAGGTAGGCGATGTTCCCAGTGTCAGTCATCAGGGCGGCCGCACAGCCAGCAGCACTCTTCATATACTCCATTTTACCCATGAAGTTGCCCTCGTTGGCGGGAGCCTCCCCGGTTAAAACATCGTCACCCGAGACGTTGATGAAGACGATCTCCGGGTATTTCTTGGCCACTCCGATGGTATCCTCCTCAAAGGCGTCGGAGGTGGTCAAGATCAATTTAGCCCCCTGGGTCACCATGTCGTCCACCACCTGCTCCAGGGTCACCTCACCTCCAGGGACGAGGCTCTCGTAGACGACGAAGTCCGAACTAGGGACATTCTCTTTGACGTATTCAGCGGCCACATAGTGCGCCTGGCTCCAGCCATGGTCGTCCTTAGGCCCTACCAGAACTATCCCGAAGAGGAACGGTTCTGGTGTGGGCGTTGGCGGTACAGGTGTTGATGTTGGCGCTGGCTTAGGCGTGGCCGTCGGCTCCGCTGGTTTGGCCGTCGCCGTCGGCAAAGATGGCGCCGCTGTCGGCGTTGCCGTCGTCGCGCAACCTACCAAAGCCAGCAAGAACAGAAACATAACTAGACACAAAAATCCCTTCCTCATCCGATAAACCTCCCTTTTTTGATTTCCCCTTTTTTTCTAGCCTATTCACTTGTCAAGGAGCAAATGCATCGCGTTTGCGACGCAGACCCGCCATAAATCGCAGCACGAGGCGTATTCGAATAGAATTGAAAAGCCGAGTGCTAAAATCAGGTGGGTGAACGTGCTAAAACCACCAAAAAAGCGCCGCTTATATTTCAGGCGCTTTCTGATGAATTGAAAAATCGCTGATCAATTTATAATTTTTCATCTTGCGATCAGACAAGAATTATTGTTCTGACATTTAAAGATTATAACCTTGTGAAAAATTTGTCAAGGGGCAAAATAAGGCTATTTTTATTTTGCCCCGCACCCGCCTAAGACCGCTCTGTGAGCCGTGTATGAATAATACCTGAAGGCGAACAGTAAGGTCAGGCGGGAAGACCCAATTTATGTTTGAAAAAGAGGTAAGGTTCCCAGAAATAAGAAGGGAATTTCAAGTTCTTCTTGCTTTTCTCCTTGTTTTAAAACCGCCACCGCTCCGACAACCTCGGCCCCAACTGTTTTCATCAACTCTACTACTACCCTTATTGTTCTTCCAGTTGAGACAACATCATCAACGATAAGTATCTTCTTCCCTTTTAAAATTTCCGCATCTGGTCCATTTAAAACCAAAGTCGGTTTTGATTTATTAGAAGCTGGCTTAACCATATATCCCATGATATTTTTCCGCAAAATCACGTACCGAGGTTTACCCACTTTTTGGGCTAGAACCTGAAGAAGAGGAACAACCTTAACCTCTGGACCAACCAAAAAATCAAAATCAAATTTTTTAATTTTTTTCTCAAGCTCGCAAGCAACTTTCTCAACCAACTCACCGTCACCAAGCAAATTAAAAGAGGCAATTTTTAAATGTGGTCCTAAAGAGACAATGGGAAGTTTTCGAGTTAACCCGCAAATTTTAAGGGTATAATAATCCATAGTTTATTTTATCACCTGACGGCAGCTTTAATAAATTCTACAAATAAAGGATGGGAAGAGAGTGGCCGGGATTTGTATTCAGGATGGAATTGGGTTCCGACAAAAAATGGATGGTCAGGAATCTCTACTGCCTCAACCAATTTTCCATCAGGAGAAACTCCGGAAATTTTCATCCCTCTCTTTTCAAAAATTTGCCGATATTTATTGTTAAATTCATAGCGGTGCCTATGGCGCTCACTGACAGTTCCGGATACGCCGTAAAATTTAGACAGTCTAGTTCCAGGTAAAACTTTACAGGGCCAGGCTCCAAGCCTAATTGTTCCTCCATATTGATGTTTTTCTAAATATTTTTTCTGGTCAGGCATAATGTGGATAACTGGATATTTGGTTTTAGGGTTAACCTCGGTCGAATTTGCTCCAGTAAAACCTAAAACATTCCGAGCAAACTCAATTACGGCCATTTGCATCCCAAAACAAAGACCTAAATAGGGAATTTTATTTTCTCGAGCAAACTTGACCGCTTTTATCTTTCCTTCAACCCCCCGGCTTCCCCATCCTTGAGGAACAATTATTCCATCAACGCCTTTTAATTCTTCTATCCCTTCTTTCTCAATCCTTTCTGAATCAAACCAGACAATTTCTGGCATGACCCCGTTTGCCCAGGCGGCGTGTTTAATTGCTTCAACTACGGAAACATAAGAATCCTCTAAAGAAAAACCACCAGAGGTATAATACTTTCCAACCATGGCAATTTTTATTTCCTTTTTGACCTTCTTTACCCTCTGAACCATCTCTTTCCAATCACTCAAATTTTTCTTTTTTGGCTTAAGAGCGAGTTTCGCCAAAATTCTCTTTGTTAGACCTTGCTCTTCTAAAATTAAAGGAACTTCATAAATTGAAGGAACATCAGGATTGGAAAAAATATCATCAGTTTCCAAAGCAGCCGCGAGGGCAATTTTTTCTTTACGCCGATTATCAATTGGTTTCTCTGAACGACAAATAATTATATCCGGCTGAATCCCTAACTCATTTAATTGATAGATTGATTGCTGAAGCGGTTTAGTTTTCATCTCCCCTATTGATAGGGGAATAGGTAAATAACCAACATGGACAAATAAAACATTTTCTTTGTGTTTAATTTTCATTCTCCGAGCGGCTTCAAAAAACATCACGTTTTGGTATTCGCCAACAGTCCCTCCATATTCGATTAAAATGACTTCTGCCTTCTTTCCCAATGACTCAAATCTTAAAATTATCTCAGGAGGAATATAATAGTAGGCATCGACGCACCTACCGTCGTATTCCAGGGCTCTTTCTTTTTCCAGAACTTTTTGATAAATTTGGCCAGCAGTAATATAGTTTTCTTTCGCTAGAGAGGTATCTAGGAATCTTTCATAATGTCCTAAATCTTGGTCTGCCTCGGTCCCGTCATCAGTGACAAAAATTTCTCCGTGTTCTAAGGGATTCATTGTTCCAGCGTCAATATTTAAATACATGTCGCATTTAACCGCAGACACTTTTAAGCCAGAAGATTTTAAAAGAAGCCCAATTGAGGCGGTGGTAATCCCCTTTCCTAAACCGGAAATTACCCCTCCAGAAACAAAAATAAACTTTGGTTGCATAATTTAATTTATAAAAATTCCTCTTTATCGTCAAGAAGTAATTTTACGTTACTCTTGGGGAACTGGTCTGGGTACCCAAAAAATTTTCGGCGGGCCCTTCCCCTCAAGCATTTCAACTTTGATCCACCCCTCAATCGCGCCAACAACTCTAAAGGTTGTCGTTTTATTTAACCGCCCAAAAAAAGATTCACCATTTGGTCCTAAATGAAGACTCGTCTCCGTTTCCAATGTAATTATAGAATTTTCTTGCTTTTCTCTTACCTTAACTGGCAAGCCACACCGACAAAAAGACTCTCCAGAATTACCAAATATTATTGAACCAGCGCACACTGGTGTCTCTTCTCTCGAATGAATTAATTCAATTCCAGGTTTTGTATCCTTTCTTATTATGAATTGTTCGTTTTCCCCTTTCATAAAAAAATACCACCTTATCGGTGGTTTCTTTTTAAGATTAATTCTCTCTTTGGAGATATTATTATCTTCATTATTGTTCTAAAAAAACCAGAGTTTTTGCCTCTGGGATTATACTTTAAAATATTTTCACAAGGGTTGTCAAGACCCAATTAACTCTTTTATTTTTTTCTCCAAAGAGGGAGTAAAATCTACCCCAAAAGTTAAAACCAGCTTTCGGGGAGCACCATTTACCTCAAAAACTAAAATTCCCTTTTTATCACCTGAGTTTTCTTTTAGTAATTTATTAAGTTTTACCAAAACTTGAGGGCTTACTCCTTTAGGAATTCTAATTGTAAAATCAAATTTCTCTTCTTTCTTTGGTTTGGTCGCTGAAAGAAGGGTGGCGCCTTCAACGATTAAAGAAACTTCCTCTTCCCTTGACTCAAGCCGACCATCAACCAAAACCACTTGGTCTCGAATCCAGCAAGAACGAGTCATGTTAAATGTTTTAGGAAAGATGACTGCCCCAATTTTTCCAGTCTCATCTTCCAAAGTGGCAAAAGCCATCTCATTCTTGCCATTTTTGGTCAAAACAATCCGAAGTGAGGAAACCAATCCTCCAATTCTCACCCGTTCGCTTGTCTCCATCCCTTCTCCAAGTTCATAGATTTTATGAGAAACTTCACTTGAAAGAAGAGAAAGAACAGAAGAAAGAGGATGTTCGGTTAAATAGAAACCTAAAAGTTCTCGCTCGAGCGATAAAAGTTCACTCCGAGAAAATTCTTCTATTTGGGGAAGGTCGTCTTTAGCGGCTTTTTCTTTTTGACCTTCCTTTTTTTCAAAAAGGCTTACCTGACCTCTACTTTTTTCTCTCTGTTCCACCTCTCCAGTTTTTCTTATTTGTTCAAGACCGGCAAGCATGGCGGCTCGTGAGCCAAAGCGATCTATTGCCCCGGCTTTAATTAAAGACTCCAAAACTTTTTTGTTGACCTTTTGGGGATCAACTCTTTGACAAAAATCAGACAGGGAGGTGAAATTTCCCCCAAGCTCTCTGGCTTTAAGGATAGCCTCGATGGCTGCCTCGCCAACATTTTTAATGGCCGACAGTCCAAAACGAATCATTCCTTCCTCAATCGAAAATCCAACTCCAGAAGAATTAATATCTGGTGGCAAAACAGTAATTCCCGTTCTCCGGCATTCCTCAACTCCTAAAGCCACTTTATCGGTGTTTCCAGACTCGGCCGTAAGAAGTGCCGCCATAAATTCAACTGGATAATTTGCCTTCATCCAAGCAGTTTGGTAAGCAATCATAGCGTATGAGGTTGAGTGGGCTTTATTGAAACCATAGCCGACAAATCTTTCAATCAAAGAAAAGATTTTTTCTGCCTGATCCTTTTTATATCCCTTACTTTGGGCTTTTTGAATAAATCTCTCTTTTTCTTTGGCCATCAAAATCTTTTTCTTTTTGCCAATGGCTCGCCTTAAACCGTCCGCCTCACCCCAAGTATAGCCGGCGATGGAAACAGCAATTTGAAGACATTGTTCTTGATAAACTGGTACTCCGTAAGTCTCCATCAGTATTGCTTTTAAATCAGGATGGGGATAGCGAACCGAGGAAGGATTGCTTTTTCCGGCAATAAATTCATTAATCCATTCCATTGGTCCGGGTCGAAATAAGGCAACCATGGCGGCAATATCAGAGAATTTTGAGGGTTTAAGATTTCGGGCCAGTCTCCGCATTCCGGCTGACTCAAGTTGGAAAATTCCGGTTGTCTCGCCCGAACTTATCATTTCATAAACTTTTTTATCGTCAAGAGGAATTTCAGAAATATCAATATCTTTTCCTTTGGTTGCCTTAACAAATTCCGCTCCCTTCTCAAGGATGGTCAAATTTCTAATTCCCAAAAAATCCATCTTTAAAAGACCAATGGCATGCTCTGAGATATTAAGATCTAGGGCATACATGTCATATTGAGTGATAACCTTTTCTTTTTTGCTATCCCATTGAAGGGGGACATAGTCAGTAAGGTCACGATCAGCAATAACCACTCCGGCAGCATGAGTTGAGGCTTGGCGAACAACCCCCTCAAGTTTTGAAGCTAAGTCTAAGATTTTTTTAGTTTCTTCTTCATTATCATAAGCAGTTTTAAGCTCTGGATTTGAAACTAAAGAGTTAGCGATTGTTGTTTCAAAACCTTGAGCACCCAAAGGAATCATTTTGGCGATTCGGTCTCCAGCGGAATACGGGTAACCTAAGACTCTGGCCACATCTCGAACCGCCATCCTAGCCTCCATGGTGCCAAAGGTGATAATTTGGGCAACTTTATCTTTGCCGTACTTGTGAGTTACATAGGAAATTACCTCATCTCGTCGGTCATCAGCAAAATCAAGGTCGATATCTGCCGGAGTTGGTCGTTCTGGATTTAAAAACCGTTCAAAAGGAAGACCATGCTCTAGGGGGTTAATTGAGGTAATTCGTAAAACATAAGAAACAAGTGATCCGGCCACCGAGCCTCTTCCTGGTCCAACCCTGATCCCTTGTTGCTTGGCCCAATTAACAAAATCGACAACAATTAAAAAGTAAGTGGCAAAGCCTTTTTTACAGATAATATCAAGTTCATAATCAATTCTTTCTTTTATCTCTTTGGTAATTTTTGAAAAACGTTTTTTCGCGTCCTCGTAAACCATTCTTTTCAGGAAACTTTCGGCTGTCTCCCCTGCCGGTAGAGGATAAGGAGGTAAAATCCATTTATCCATTTCAATCTCAAGGGAGCATTTTTCCGAGATTTTTTGAGTGTTTTTGAGGGCATCAGGAAACTCGCCAAAAAGTTCTTTCATCTCTTCAGGCGAGCGAAGATAAAAATCTGGAGAATTTATCATCGTCAACCTATCCTTATCAGCAATTTTTTTCTGAGTTTGGATAGCCAAAAGGGCGTCTTGGGCAACCGCATCTTCAGGAAAAATGTAATGGACATCGTTGGTGGCTACCAGAGGAATTCCCAGTTTTCGGGAGAGAGAAATTAATTCCTTGTTGGCTTTATCTTGTTCTGGCATTTTCCGGTGGGCCTCAAGTTCAAGATAAAAATCTTCTCCAAAAACTTCTTGAAACATCCTTGCTTTTTTCTCCGCCTGCTCTCTTTTCCCTTCTAAAAGAAGGGAGGGAATTTCTCCAGAAAGACAAGCAGTTAAAACAATTAAATCTTTTGAATATTCTCTCAAAACTTCAAAATCTATTCTTGGTTTATAATAAAAACCCTCAAGGTGAGCCAAGGTAACCAGTTTTATTAAATTTTTATAGCCTTCATCGGATTTAGCCAGAAGAATTAAATGGTACTGGTCAGCGTCAATTTTTGGCTGTTTGTCAAACCGCGATCTTTGGGCCATATAGGCCTCAACGCCTATAATTGACTTAATCCCTGCTTCTTTGCAAGCCAAATAAAAAGGAACCACTCCATACATTGCCCCATGGTCAGTTAGAGCCAAGGCTTCCATCCCTAATTCTTTTGCCCGAGAAACCAAAGCCGGAATTTTAGCCAGTCCGTCCAAAAGCGAATATTCTGAATGAACGTGAAGATGAGTAAAGTCAGCCATTTAAACTTTGATAACTTTGTTTCCTCCCTCCCTTTTGGCTTGATATAAAGACTTGTCAATCTCAGCAAAATAATCTTTGAGGTTTTTTTCTGTTTCACTCCTTATTTCCCCAATGCCAAGACTAACCGTTATTTTTCCTTTTCCCAAAGGATGTTGGCGAACCGCCTCTAAAATCCTTTTGGCCACTTGTTCTCCTTCTGAAGCATCCACATTTGGACAGATGATCCCAAACTCATCTCCGCCCCACCTGCCAGCCATATCTTCTTTCCTGATATTTTCCTTAATCACTTTGGCTGTCTTTTGCAAAACTTTGTCTCCAGCCTGGTGTCCAAACCGATCATTTTCTTTTTTAAGACCATCGATGTCAATTAAAAGAAAAGACAAAGGTTCTTTGGTTCTTTGGTTGTGAAAAAATGCTTTTTCAAATTGCCTGTCTAGTTCTTTTCTGTTATATAATCCAGTCAGATAATCTCGGCTGGCTAACCATTCTTTAGCGGCAACCAGCCTACTTCTTAATAAGTCTGCCTCCTCTCTGGTGATTTCCTTTTTCTCTTCTTTTTGTCTTATTAGCTTCATTTGCCTAAGCCAATAAATTGACCTCTGGCGGTATTCTTTTTGGTCTCTATGCTCTTCTGAAAACTTGGTTATAAATTGAAAAAGAGAATTAATAGAAGTTTTTCTTCTCATGCCTACCCCCTAAATAATATCTTTTTTCACTGGAGTTTTTCAAGAGGCGTTTAACGCTTCAAGAAGAAGTTTTCGGCAAAGATTTGGATCTGCCTTACCTTTGGCTTCCTTGACTACTTGCCCAACTAAAAACTCCAAAGACTGAACTTTCCCTTTTTTGTAGTCTACGACTGCTTTTGGGTTTTTCTCCAAAACTTTTTTGATAATCTCTTCCAGTTCTTCTTCTTTAATTGCTGGTTTCTTTGCTAATGCTAAAATTTGATTAACCAGGTCTTTAGGCTTCGTCCGGCTAATATCCACTCTTTTATTAACAATCCAGTTGGCAATCATAGTCGACTCCAGTTTACCCCGAGCTTGTCGAAGGGCTTCTTCAAAATAATCTGCAACTTCTCTGGTTTCAGCCAGTATTTGAGCATTATATTCAGATAATCCATATTCTTTGATAAACCTGGCAATTTTTTCATCTGGTAATTCAGAGATTTGAGATTTGAGATTTGAGATTTGAGATTGAGTCCAGTGAATTGGAGGAATATCAGGTTCAGGAAAGTAGCGGTAATCAGCTGCTTCTTCTTTGACTCTTTGGGGAACTGTCTCACCCAAAGTTTCACTCCATCCACGGGTGGTCTTGTTTCCAGGCTTTTTCTCTATTTGGGTTTTTTCAAATTCTTGAATCTGTCGCTTAATTTCAAAATCAATCGCCTTCTGGACAAAACGAAAAGAGTTTATATTTTTAATTTCAACCAGCGGGGTGTAAAATGTTTTCCCTTCTTTTTTAATTTCTAAATTAACTGTTGGCTCGCACCTCATCTGTCCTTTTTCCATATCCGCTTGAGAAATTCCAAGGTAGCGAACAATCTGCTGAAGCTTTTCCAAGAATTCTTTGGCTTCCAAAGCCGAGGAAATGTCTGGTTCGGTCACAATCTCTAAAAGCGGCACTCCAGATCTATTGAAGTCTATCAGAGTAGATCCTGCTTCATGAATCAATTTTCCAGTATCTTCTTCCAAATGAACCCTTCTTATTCGGAACCATTTGCCATTTGCCATTTGCCATTTGCCATTACGTGTCAGCGGCATCTCATATTGGCTTATCTGATAGCCTTTAGGCAAATCTGGATAGAAATAATTCTTCCGGTCGAATTTAGATGCCGGCAAAATTTGGCAATCTAAAGCCACCCCCAAAAGAGCTGTCCATTCAATTGCCTTCTTATTCGGTGCTGGCAGAGCCCCAGGCAAACCCAAACAAACTGGACAGACTTGGGTATTTGGCTTTTTGCCAAAATGGGAAGCGATGCATGAACAAAACATCTTGCTTTCGGTTTCAAGTTCAATATGGACCTCAAGTCCTATTATCGGACTGAACGTATACCTCATATGGCTCCCTTAAAGAGTAAACCCCTAAAACTCCAACAAGGAGAGAAATTATTCCTATCATAAAATTGGTTCCTAAAATTTCGGCAATAGTCGCTGTCAAAAGAACGGGCAAAATCGAGGTTAGGGTTATAGCAAACCCCAAAACCCCAAAAACTCGACCTCTTTTATCCTCTGGGGTTTTTTCCTGAAGAAGAGTCTGAACCGGAATAATTATGGAAACAAAGCCTATTCCAAGCAAAAAGGCAATTCCCAATGCTACCAGAGCGCGAAGGCTACCCAACAATGGCACAACTGTGGCTATAGAAAGAAGCGAAACAGCAGAGAGGAAAAATCCAAATGAAATAATTTTTTTCTTGCGAATTTTTCTTCTCAGGAGTGAAGTTACCCCCAGCGCTCCAATTATGGCCCCAAAACCAGCTGGTAAAATCAAGGTTGGTCCGGCATCCAAAAGGTCAATCGAAAGGATCTCTGTAGCTAAAGAAGGAGACAGAACCGCAATAATTCCCACCACTACTTGAGAAAAAACAAGCAGGAGTAAAGGAAAGAGAATCGAGGGCTCTCCCTTAATAAAAAGATAACCTTCTTTCACCCTTATTAAGAAATCTTGAACATCACTAATTTTTCCTTTTTTCTCTTCCTTTGGCAAACCGGAAACAAAAAGAGAAGCAGTCATTAAAAAAACAAATCCAAGGATAAATGGAACTTCATGGCCGACTATTCTCACCAATGGTCCAGCCAAACCAAAGCCAACCAAAAAAGCACCATAAATTGTAAAAAGAAAAAGTGAGTTTGCCACTGGAAGAAGATTCTTGGAAACAACCCAAGGCATGGTTGAAGCTTCAGCCGGAATGTAGAGTTGATTAACCAAAGAGTAAAGAAAAATAACCGAGTAAATTGGCCAAAGTTTTTGTTTAACTAAAAGATAACAGAGAACAATGATAGCCTCAAAAAAAGTGGTGTACATTAAAATTTTTCTCTTTTGAAAAAGGTCAACAATAGTACCTGAGAATGGCCCAAGAAGTGTGGCTGGGATGGCATAAAAAATCCAAACTAAAGAAACAGCCACCGTTGAGTGAGTTGCCTCAAAAATGCGCAAAATTATGACAAAATTAATAAGATTCAGGGTCCCTTGAGACAAAATCTGTGAACCCCAAATTTTTCGGAAATTTTTTATTTTTGCAACTTCAAAAAACGAACTTTTCATATTAAAATACTGGTTTTCGCTTACACCATTTGGTTTCTTGTTCATAAGCATAACCTACCTGAAATAAAATCTCTTCAGAAAATTGTGGTCCGAGAATTTGGATGCCTACTGGAAGACCGTTAACAAACCCAGCCGGAATTGCCAAACCTGGAATTCCAGCTAAGTTAGCCGTTACCGTAAAGATATCTGAAAGATACATTTTGAGGGGATCGGCAACCTTTTCCCCAAGTTTAAAAGGCAAACTTGGTGAAACTGGAGCAACTAAAACATCTACTTTTTTAAACGCTTCATCAAAGTCTTTTTTGATTAAAGTTCTAACCTGCATCGCTTTCAAATAATAAGCTTCATAGTATCCGGCCGACAGGGTATAGGTTCCAAGCATGATTCTTCTTCTTGCCTCGTCAGCAAATTTTTCTCTGGGAAATCCATATCTTATTCCATCATATCTGGCTAAATTAGAAGAAACTTCAGAAGGTTGAATAATATAGTAAACCGCTAAAGCATACTTGGCATGAGGAAGAGAAATTTCCAAAATCTCTGCTCCCAATTTTTCTAAGACTTTTACTGCCTCTCGGACTTTCTCTTTTACTTTTAAATCCATTCCTTCAATAAAATATTCCTTGGGCACTCCTATTTTCAAACCCCTAATTCCCTTTTTGAGATTTTTTAAATAGTTAGGAACTGGTTTTTCAGGAGTGGTTGAATCATGTAAGTCCTTTCCGGCAATGATATTTAAAATAATGGCCGAGTCAGTCACATCTTTTGTTAGATGACCCATGGTGTCTAAAGATGAAGCCATGGCAACCACTCCATAGCGGGAAACCCGGCCATATGAAGGCTTGAGCCCAACAAGATTACAAAATGAAGCAGGTAAACGAATTGAGCCACCAGTATCCGAACCCGTTGCCGCCATTGCCATTTCTGCGGCCACCGCCGCTGCCGAACCACTGCTTGAGCCACCAGGGACAAGTTTCAGACTCCAGGGATTTTTGGTTGGGAAAAAATCAGAGTTTTCACCAGAGGAGCCGTGAGCCCAGGCGTCCATATTGGTTTTGCCCAAGATTATTGCTCCTGCTTGTTTAAGTTTCCCAACCACGGTTGAATCATATGCTGGAATATAATTTTCCAAAACACAAGAACCAGCAGTTGTCCTTATTCCCTTGGTGCAGAAAATATCCTTGATAGCAATGGGGATTCCCAGTAATGGTTGATGGTCCAGCGCTTTATCTGCTTGTCTTGCCTGTTCCAGCGCTTCTTTTTCACAAACGGTGATAAAAGCGTGGATTTTGGAATCAAATTTCTTAATCCTCTCAAGACAAGACCTCACCAGTTCAAGGCTGGAAAATTTTCCCTTCTGTAATCCCTCCTGGGCTTCTCTTAAAGTTAATTGATAGAGATGCATTTATTCAAGGACTGCTTTGGTTTTAAACATATTGTCTTTCTTATTCTCAGCCCCAGATAAAACTTCTTTTTGAGAAAGTGAGGGGCTGACTTTATCTTCTCTAAAAATATTTTCAAGACCAGTAACTTGCGAGGTAGGTTCCACCCTCTCTGTTTTAACCTTCTTGAGAATTTCCACATAATTTAAGACTTCAGAAAGTTGTTTTTGGAATTTTTTAACTTCTTGAGGAGTCAACTCCAGTTTCGCCAGCTTCGCCACATGCTTCACTTCTTCTTCAGTTAATTTGGAATTTGGAATTTGGAATTTGGAATTTTTTATCATACCATTTCTCTTAACGCTTTTATTCTCTCCTCCACCGGGGGATGGGTATTAAATAAATTTGAAAACATACCTGTAAATTTTTGGCCTTTAAAAGGATTAATAATATAAAGATGGGCCGTGGCTTTATTAGCGACCTCAAGAACTTCTCTATCTTTGGAAATTTTCTCTAAAGCCCTAGCTAGACCTTCAGGATAACGGGTTAGCATAACCGCCGAAGCATCAGATAAAAATTCTCGTCTTCGGGAAATTGCCAATTGAATCAGTTGGGCGATTAAGGGTGAAAGTAAGGCCAAAATTATTCCCACCAAAAATAAAATTACCCCAATATTTCCTTCTTTTTCGTCTCTATCTCGACCTCCAAATCTCATCCCTCTCAAAAACCAATCGGCTAAAAGAGTAACCATCCCCACCAAAATAGTGACCACACTCATAAGCCTTGTGTCATAATTCTGAACATGAGAAAGTTCATGGGCGACTACCCCTTCAAGCTCAGTCCGATCAAGTTTTGCCAAGAGCCCGGTGGTGGCGCAAACGACGGCGTGCTCTGGATCCCGGCCGGTAGCAAAAGCATTCGGAGCCGAGTCATCAATCACATATAATTTCGGCATGGGAATTTGGGCGGCCATCGAGAGATTTTCCGCCACAGTGAAAAAGTTAAAATCTCTCTTTTTATCGGCTTCTCTTGCTCCAGAAATAGCCAGAATTATTCTGTCTCCCCACCAATAACTTGAAAAAGAAAAAATTCCGGCAAAAATAAAAGCTATGCCAACCATCCCAGGCCCATAGCCTAAGATGCGAGATAAAACCCAGGCAAAGGCAGCAATAAAGACTACAAATAACACCATAATAATGGTGCTTCGCCTTTTATTGCGATCTACTTGCTCATAAACATTGATCATTCTTCTCTAAAGCTCCACTTTCGGTGTCTTTGTTTCCTCCTCTTTTACTTCTAATTCTTCTCCTCCTTCAGGCATTTTAAGTCCCACTTCAAGTTTAAAGCCAAAAAGCCGGGCCACTAAATTTGAAGGAAAAGTGACCACCTTGATATTATAGTCAGCCGAAAGATCGATTAGGGTTCTCCGCGAATACATTACCTTATCAGCCGTATCCCGAAGCTCATCCATAAGTTTTGCGGTCGGCCCAGCCGCCTGAAGTTGAGGCGTTGATTCAAAGACTGCCCGAATCGGCGCCAAAGCAGATTGAAGCCGGCTACCTGCATTTATCAGTTTTTGAGCGTCTTCTGTCTCAATTACCTTCATAACCGCTTTTCTGGCTTCAGTCAGCTCATCAAAAATTGCTTTTTCGTGCTTCATATAGCCTTTAACCGAAGAAACAAGATTGGGAATTAAGTCTGCCTGTCTTTTTAATTGATTGCCAATCTCTTGAATCGAAGCCCGAATTCGGGTTTTTATGGTAACAAATTGGTTATATAAAGACCAAATATAAACTGTCAATCCAACCAAAATGATTATTAGAATCCAAAACATATTTTTTCACCCCCTTTCCAGTGTTTCCAGGAATTCATTATAGCCTAATGTGTTGACAATATCACTCTTCTCCGCCCATCCCCTTCTGGCTACCGCCACTCCATAGCGCATCAAATCCATCTGGTCCAAGGCGTGAGAATCAGTACAAACAACCATTTTTACTCCCTTTTCTACCGCCTCTCTGACCAGGATGTCTGGAAGATCAAGTCTATCGGGCCAGGCGTTGACCTCAAGCCACTTTTTCTTCCGGAGACAAAAATCAAAAATTTTTTCCCAATCAAGCTCATACCCCTCCCTCTGATTCAATTTTCTCCCTGTTGGGTGTCCCAAGATTTTCACTTTTGGATGTTCCAAAGCAGTCAAGACTCGCTTAGTCATGTCAACTTTTCCCATCCTAAAACTAGTATGAATTGAAACAATGGCGTAATCTAGAACTTTTAAACCTTCTTCCGGAATTCCCAATGTTCCATCAGGTTTTATATCTATCTCAAGGCTGTTTAGCCCTCTAATGAACATATTCTTTCCTCTTTTTTCATAAGAGTAATTTATATCTTCAATCTTCTCTTTTTTGCGCTTCAAAATATTAACTATTTGCTCTGGTTTATGTTTACTCGTACTTGGGTTATGCTCAGTGAATCCTACATACTCATAGCCAAGCTTAAGACCTTTTTCCATAATTTCCTCTATTGAGCCCGTCCCTTCGTCGTGACTTGTTTCAATCGGGAAATCAGAATGAATGTGAAGATCGCCTTTGATATCCTTTAACTCTACCAATTTCGGTAAACCACCTGGTTTACCCTGAGCGGAGCGAAGGGCAGCTTCGATTTCTCCGCTATCCTCCCTTATTTCTGAAGGAATCCAATCCATCCCCAAGGCTTTATAGAAGTCTTCTTCAGACGCGTATTCTTTGAGTGTTTTGCCTTTCTTTATCCCATATTCAGACAAAGAAAGTCCTTTTTTAAGAGCCAGTTCGCGAAGGGCAATATTGTGCTGTTTGGAGCCCGTGAAGTGCTGTAGAAGGGCTCCGTAAGAAGAAACTGGTTGAACCATCAGGTCCACCTGATAGCCAGATTTGAGGACTATAGAGGCGGTAGCTGTTCCAGCCTCAAGAACTCTTTTTTTCTTTGGATAAGCAACAAAATGAGCAATAACCTCTTTTGGTTTATTAGTCGCCGCCGCAATATCAACATCCCCAACTGTTGAAACCATTCTCCGAAGCGAACCTAGGGGATCGGCACGAATGACGCTCGGGGACTTTCTAAGCCAAGAAAGTATATCTTCGGCTATTTGGCTTGCGTAAGGCAAAAGGATTCTGGTGGTTTTTCGCCGAAACTCCTCGATTCCCCGAAGAATATCTTTTTCTGATTCTTCCCCAAACCCCTCAATTACCCTAATCTTTCCTTTCTTTGCATATCCCTCAAGAAGAGAGATTGCTTTTTTGACGTCTTTAATTCCCAGTTTCTGACAAAGTTTATAAGCAGTTTTGGCGCCAATTCCCGGAATAGACAAAAGCTCAAACATCGCTTCGGGCAATCCTCTCATTACCTCTTCAAAATGCTTGACTTTTCCAGTCCGAAAAAGTTCGTCGAGATGAGAAGCAATGCTGGCTCCTATCCCTGCTAGCTCACCAAGTTTTCCATCATCCCAAAGGTCTTTAACTTCGCTTGTAGCATGTTCAACCGAGGTGGAGGCTCGATCATAAGCCATTATCTTGAATCTATCCCCTTCTTTAACCTCGTAGGCAGCCGCCACCGAGCGTAAAATCTTGGCTACTTCTTTATTAGTAAAATCCTTAGCCATTTTCTTTTTCCATATTAACAAATCATTGACGATTCCTCAATGATATGCTATAGTTAGTTATTCGGTGGACCCGTGGTGTAATGGTTAACATGCCGCCCTGTCGAGGCGAGGATTGCCGGTTCGAATCCGGTCGGGTCCGCCTAAGCCTGCCCGAATCTCCTGCCTAAAGGAGGTGAACAAGGGCAAAAAATGGCTTTAAAAGAACTTTTAAAAAGACTCAAGTTTTCTGAACAATCAATAAGCATGGTCTTGGGTGCTTTGGTGATTGTGGTGGTTGGAGTTTTAATTTTTAACTATTTCCGTGGCGTTGGTAAAAAGGCGGTTCCGGAAAAACCGGCTCAACCAGGCGAGGTAAAAATAATTGAAGAAAAGGGCAAGTTTTTTCCTGAAGGCTTACCAACTACCTATAAGGTTGAAAAAAATGACCACCTTTGGGCAATTTCTCAAAAATTTTTTGGTTCAGGCTATAATTGGGTTGATATTGCCAAAGAAAACAATCTTGCCAATCCAAACAAAATTCTGGTTGGTCAAGAGCTAAGTATCCCAAAGGCTGAAATTAGAAAGCCAGTCGTAGCCACGACCAAGTTTGGTGAACCAATTACCGGCTCAACTTACACGGTGGTTCGCGGCGACCATTTATGGGGAATTGCGGTTCGCGCCTACGGAGATGGATATAAATGGACAGAGATTGCTAAAGTAAATAGTCTGATTAATCCTAACATAATCCACCCAGGAAACATTTTAACCTTACCGAGATAAGCGGGAATAGTTCAGTGGTAGAACGCTTCCTTCCCAAGGAAGAAGTCGCGGGTTCAAGTCCCGTTTCCCGCTCAAGTGGTAAATTAGGCCGCCTTAGCTTAGTTGGAAGAGCAAGGCTTTCGTAAAGCCAAGGTCCTGGGTTCGATTCCCAGAGGCGGCTCCAAGTTTATGACCAAGATTTTTCACTCACGCCTTGTGAAAAGAGAAGAAGCTAAGAATTTAAGACGAACAGTCATTTTTGGTGGACTAACCATTCTTTTTATTTTGGGAATTATTTTCTTAGGAATTCCTACCTTGGTCAAAATTGCAGTTTTTTTCTCGGAGATAAAAAGTTCAAGTGTCCCGGTTGAACAATCTGATATTCTTCCTCCAGCCCCCCCAAAAATTAATCCTTTACCCGAGGCAACTAACATTGGGATAATTCCTCTTTCGGGTTTTGCCGAAGCAGGCTCAACCGTGGAGGTTTTTTTAAATAATTCCTCTTACAAAAAAGTGGTTGCTTCAGAAGACGGGACCTTTTTGGTTGACAATCTAAACTTAACCGAGGGACAAAACGAAATTTATACCATAACCCAAGATAAAGCCGGCAACCAAAGTCAACCATCAGAAACAATCATTATTCTTTTTGACAAAGCTCCTCCGACGCTTGAAATATCCCAGCCCCAAGATGGCGCCAATTTTTTAGGTGAGAAACAAAGAAAAATCCAGATTTCAGGCAAAACCGAGCCTGGAGTAAACTTAACCATTAACGACCATATTCAAGTTCTTGATAAGGATGGCAATTTCTCTCTAACCTATTCTCTTTCTGAAGGCGAAAATGTCTTCAAATTTATTGCCACTGATTTGGCCGGAAATAAAACCGAAAAAGAAATAAGGGTTACTTATACCCCATAAATGCTTGAGCGATTACACGAAACTGGTCTGCCGCCACGAAAGATTGAGAAAGATCCAGATTTTTTTGCCAACCAGATGCCTGTTCCAATTGCCGAGAGACTTACAAGAGAACTTTTTATAGGGGAAAACGGCAAGGTTTATGCCTTTTGGGGTGAAAATAAAAAACCTACTATTTCAGATATCCATAAATCTATCAATCAACATGAACGAGTCATTCAACGATACTTTGGGTTAAGAATTAGAGTAAAAGGTTTGACTAAAAGGGAAGTCGCTACCTTCCCTGAATTACGAAATAATGTCTTAAAAATCCCCGGGGAGGCTGAAAAACTTGGCTGGTTAGCTGGCGCGCTTCTTGAGATTCCAGACCAGTACTTCTCTCTTCCTCGAGAAGCTCGAGATTTTTATCTCATAGATTTCTTGCCCCAACTCCTTCGGCGGACTAGGAGAAATCGAAACGCATATAAACAGGAAGCAGAAAGACTTATTGGTAAAGCTGCTCTAGCCCAAGATGAAACCCAGCGCCTTATTCTTCTTCAAGATGCTGTTTTTCCCATTCTTGATAGGGTTCAAGATATAGGAAATAAATGTTATGGGACTGCAATCAGGCGTCTGCGCCTTATTAAAAAAAGAAATTCTTGTCAAGAAACAGCAATGTCAATCTTTGAGGAACTTAAAAATTTTGCTTATCACCTCAAACATATGACTGGAGAGCAGCAAAGTAGATGGGCTCAAAAAGCGGTAATGAGGACAGCCCGTGGTGAACTAAACTTAGTAGACAAAATGAATCGGGAAATTAATGTCTCGCCCTATAAGGAAAGGGTAGATTCGCCTGTATTTAGGCGTCTTACTACAAAACTAGGAAAACAATATGACCAAGGAGATTATCAAGGGATGGTTGAGACTATCCAGGGAGCCGTTAGCAATCTCTGGCGAGTCCATCAGGAGTATCGAGATCGATTAATTTTAGAAAGAGAAAGTCGGAAAGCATGGGAAGCCTGGAAGAAAAGAAATACCATTATTCATTCTTCGTTCCTCCCAGCAAAATCCACATCCAAGCCATGAGCCAGGGATAGAGAAGGGAATTGACAAAAGTTGAGTGAACCAGAAGGGCAAAGGCGCTGGCGAGAATTATTAAGCCTCGGGTTTTAAAAATTTTCCACCAAAGCCAAAGATAGAAAGATATGCCAACAATCCCTGTTGTTGCCAAAATAAATAGTAAACTTGAGTCTGCCCCAGCCCCGGCGTGAGTCACTTGCCATTCTGGGATATCTAAAAAGCCGTATCTTCTTTGGGCATAGCGATAAGCGTTAAAGCCAACTCCAAAAACAGGATTTTTCTGGGCAATAGTTAAAGATTGCTTCCAGTTTATAATCCTATACTTTATTGTGCTTTCTCTTTCAAGCCTCACCCCTTCTCCTTCCGGCCGGGGAAGAAGGAAAACTGTTACTGCTCCAACCAGAAAAACTGTCAGAAAAAACTTTGGCGATTTTTTAAACCAGGCAATTGTTCCCATTCCCGTAAGATATGCCAGATATGAAGCCCGTGAATAAGTCAAAGCCAGGGCAAGATAAACTATTATCCCGGCAAATATTAAAAGTCTATTTTTCTTCTCCCAATCCAGAGCTACTATTAGGATTAAAGTTAAAACCAAAATTGCTCCTAAAAATCCAGGGTCAAAAAAAGTTCCAATAACTCGGTAAAGATGCGGATCCCAACCATATTTTTCTAAAAACCGGGTGTCAGGAATAAAAATATATTGAAGTAAACCTAAGGTTGCAGTCGCTACCCCCACCCCAATTAACAAATTTGGAATTTGGATTTTGAAATTTGAAATTTTTATTTTTGGATTATGAATAAGGTCATAAATAACAAAATACAATCCGGCATAAACCACCCAACGCACTAGATATAATCCAGCGATAAGCTCTTCCCTACCGGACAATAGGGAAGTGTTAACCAGAAGTGACAACAAACAGCAGGTAGCAAACAGTAAAATCGGCTTGGTCAATGGCGGAACAAGAAATTTACTTTTCTTAAACCACTTCCACCCCAACCAAAGGACAACCATGCAGGCAGCGGCTACATCGGTTAAGAAAAAATGAACTTCCGAAAGTTTGGTGGATTGCGGAGGAATTCTTAATAACTGACCCAAAGGAAATAAAATAAGGTAAGCATAAAACAGCCAAAGGATAATTTTTTTCATTTATATTTCTCTCCAAAAACATACAGTTTTACCTGTGTTTTCGGATTTTGATAAATTAGAAGTTTCTTGCCAAATTTTTCCGGCAAATTTTCTCCTCCACCAACCAAGATATGAGTGAAATAGGTACCAGGTGACGCCCAAGATTCGTGAACATAAGGAAAATCAATATAATAAAGATTGTGAATACCATAAATTAAAACTAAATCTTCTTTTTTAATATTTTCCTCAAACCAACCGTCAACATCATAAAAATCACCAAAAGAAAAATTAAGATACTTAGTCAAAAACTTGGCTTTTGTTTCTTTTCCCAAAAGATAAGGCAAAAATTTTTGTGTTGCCAGTCCCCTACTTCCAGTGTTTAAAACAGCAGAGAAGATTACAATTCCCAGAAAAATCTTTTCTAAAATTTTCTTTTGCTTAAGGTAAAAATCTAAAACAGCAAAAGTTACCAGGGTTAAACCTGGAAGATATGGTAAAAGATAACGATTAGAGGCAGCTGGAGCAAAGAAGACTCCTAAAAGACAGTATAAAGCGGTAATTTTAATTGGCAATTTTTGTTTCCAGATAAAAATTAAAACCAAAGGTAGAAAAATAAGATAAACCGGAGAAATAATATCGTCTGGGTGAATAGTGGTATTCCAAAGAAGAAGTGGGAGCTTGCCGATATTCTCGCTAATCCAGGAAAAACCTGGTCCTTCAATCGAGATACTTGGTTCACGAACGCCTCCAAAAAGAGGAAATAAGGGGTTTCCAGTATTTATGAAAGAGAGAGCAAGCCAAGGCGAGACTACTAGCAATGCTAATAAGACAAATTTGACCAATCTTCCAAATTTTTTTTCTCTACTCACCAATAAAATCAATATCCCTAAAGTCCCCAAAGTCCCAAAAGCCAAAATCTTAGTTGATATTGCCAAACCAGTCAAAATTCCCGCTTCCCAAAGAAAATTTTCTTTCTTTGTTTCAACCCATCTCAAAAATAAATCTAAAGCCAAAATTTCAAAAAAGGTTCTCGTCAAATCTACATAAGCGGTAGTTGACTGCCAGCCAACCATAAGCATGGTGTAGAAAGTAACTACTCCCAAAAGAGAAAATCTGAAACTTAAATATCGCTTCAGTAAATTAAATAAAGCGACTGCCGCCAAAATCCCAAAACCAAAATGGATAAGTTTTGCCAAAATTTCATTTGAAAAAAGAAGGGCGACAGTGTAAAACATTTCCGTCAGACGTGGTAGGGTTGAAACCGAAAGAAGCCAACCAGGAATATGGAAAATCTGATGATTTTGAACATAAAGTTTTGGGGGAGTAAGGTGATACCACAAAGCGTCAAAAGAAAGTTCGGGAGAAATCGCTCCTAAAAAATTGATTACCACCTGAATTCCTAAAATTCCCAATAACGGTAACTCCAATAAGTCAAATTTCCTCCAATTTGCCCAATTTTTCAGTTTTCTTTTTCTAATCCAAATTATTCCCCAAACGAAAAATGGCAAAGATACTAAAAACACAGGAAGTTTGTATAAAAGCCCCAAAAGTCCCAGAGCCAAAATCAAATAAGAATAAATTCCCAAAGCGATGGCTAGTCTTACCACATTCCTCCCCTTTTGCCCAACATCAGGATATATTTAATCATCACAAATCCCGCCCAAGCAACAAAAAGCAGACATTTGACATTTGACATTTGACATTTGACATTCTTCATCCGCTCCATCTTCCTTCCTGCTTCCAAAGTAAATAAAGCTTTGCCCGAACCAAAAATGAGTGAAAACTCATCATTAAAGCGACAGTAAAACCAGGCATTCCATCCAAAAACCCTAAACGAAAAATCCAATTTTGGATAAATTTTAGCGGCGGTTTAAACCAATCAACAAATGTGGTTTGTTTCCCTTCATTGTAAAAAGCCTGGGCATTAAGACCTGAGAAAAAATTAATACTTTCTAAAAATTCACTTATTGTTTGATGGGGAGAGTGAATCAAAGGATTTTTTAAAATATCCGTAAGACCTGCGATTCCCCAATATTCATCAACTCTTCTTTTCCAGGTACCAGCAGTTTTTTTGGCTAGTCTTAAGAGTCTGACATTAGCCGTTTCTCCATGTTTTAAGACTCTTCCCCAAATTCTATCCTCTCGTTTCAAATAAAATCCATTGATGGTTGATGATTCATGATTAATGGCTGATTTTATTTCTGCTCGAAGTTGCGGTGAGACTTGCTCGTCAGCATCAACAAATAAAACCCAATCACCCTGAGCCTGCCGAAGGGCAAAATTCCTCTGGGCTGAAAAATCGCCTTCCAAAGCCCGTAAAAAGACCCTAGCGCCCAATTTTTTGGCTATCTCGACTGTCTTATCTTCTGAATTATCGTCAATTACGACTATCTCATCGCACCATTTCAAAGTCTTCAAACACGCCTCAATATTTTTCTCTTCATTTTTGGTTAAGATAACAACAGAAATCATACTTTTTTGATGGTTCCGACCAGAAAACCAGCCATCACCGCCAAGTCGGAAATAATTTGAATTGTTGGCAAAAAGAAAATTGCTTTCAATCTTCTCACATAATTATAGTTCTTGCTGACCGCCCAAACTAGATATAAGAAAAATCCAATCAAAAGTAAGGCCCATAGCGGTTTTAACCAAAATCCCATAATGAGAAGCGCTACACCTAGGATATATCTGGCGTAGATAGCACTAATTTTGAGGTTGTGGGTAGAAAACCGCTGGTTTGGATGCCACCAAATGCCGGCTTGCCCATCGCCTTTAGCATAACCATAAAATTTTTTAATTGCTTTTCTCCAAGTCTTTGACATTTCCCAATCAACTAAAGCCTCGGAAACTGTTAAAAATTTTGCTCCCAAACGCTTTGCCTGATAATTAAAGAGGGTATCCTCGCCTCCCCACTCCATTTTTTCATTAAATCCACCAATTTTCTCCCAAATTTCCTTCTTAAAAGCAATAGAGCGGGCTGAAGGCATAAAATTTTCTGGGTCAAGTTTTTCTGGTAAAATTCCTAAATAACAAACCAGGCATTTTTGAAAAACTGTCTCTCCAATCATCTGATAAAATCCAGCCACAATATCAATATCATCTTTACTGAAAGGTTCGGTAATTTTTTCAAACCAGTCTCGGTGAGGAATACATCCGGCGTCAGTCATGACAATAATCTCTCCTTTTGCTTTTCTTATGCCAAAATTTCTTCCTTGGGCAATTGAGGCTCCTGGTTTTTCAAGAAATTTAATTTTCGTTCTCTTATTGGAAATTGGAAATTGGAAATTGGAAATTACCGATGCTGTGGCATCGGTCGACCCCCCATCAACAAAAATAATCTCCTCTGGTTTTTGGGTTTGTTCTCTCAACGCCTCAAGAAGTTTTTCGATTGTTCTTTCTTCATTTAAAACCGTAATCACTAATGAGCTGGTCATTCTGAGACTTCTTTATAAACTTTGACTACCTCCTCGGCAGTTTTTTCCCAAGAAAATTGTTTGACTCTTTCTTTCCCTTTCTTAATTAACTTGTCTCTTGTTTCTTTCTCTCCTGTTACTTTCATAATCGCTTGAGCAATTTCGTCTTCATTTTCAGGATTAACCAGCAAGGCCGCTTCGCCAGCAACTTCTGGTAGACTTGAAGTGTTTGAAGTAATGACTGGCACCCCAGCGGCAAAGCCCTCCAAAACCGGTCCCCCAAATCCCTCAATTAAAGAGGGATAACAAATACAACTTGCCTGCCGTATTAAAGACCAGAGAGTCTCTTCTTCAACATAATCTGGAAAGACAACTGAATTCTCAATTTTCAAATTTTTGGCTAATTTTTCCAAATCTTTTCTCATTCCCTCATTCTCGCCAGCGATGACTAATTTTAATTCTGGCATTTCAGAAGTTACTTTAGCAAAAGCCCGAGTTAACCGATCCAAATTTTTCCGAATATCAATTCCACCGTGGTTAAGAATATATTTTCCGGGTTCCAGGCCAGAAGGTAACCCATTTGTCTTGAGATTTACTTCAGGAGAACCTAAATAAATAACTTTTATTTTTATTGGTTTTACTCCAAACTTCTCTACCAGAGTTTTTTTGGTAAATTCAGAATCAACAATTACTCTTTTTGCTTTCCAAAGCGAAGTCTTTAAACGAAAAAGATAAGAAAATTCAGTGATAAACTTATACTTTGAATAATTAAAGTAGTCTTTTATTAAAAGCGGAATAATGTCATGAACCGTTAAAACCGCCGGAACTGGACAAAACCAGGGAACTCCAATATTTCCAAGGGCATGATAAATATCTACCTTTTCTTCTTTTAAGGCTAAAGGTAATTTAATCTGCTCAAAAATATAGCGATTTTTTGAATGAAGGACTCTTGAGGATTTATTTTTGCCTGGAATCGGATGTTTTGGCTGTTTAGAATAAAAAATTATGCACTTAATATCTTTTTTAGCAAGTTCTGAAACTAAATTTAAAATATACTTCCCCACCCCAGCCAAATCTCCTTCAGCATATCTTCCATCAAATCCTATTTTCATTTTTCCTCCCAAAGTTTTAAATACATATCAACTACTTTCTCCCAAGTCTGTTTTTTGGCCCACTGGTAAGCCTTATCAACAAGTTCTTTTTCCTTTTCCGGATGAGCCAGATAATAATTTAATTTTTCAGCCAATTTGTCTGGTTCTTTTTCAATGACTATCCATTTTGCAAATGGGGCCATATTAAGGTAGTCCATTTTTATCTTATTATCAAAAATAGCAAAAACAAGTCTTTTTCTTACCATCGCTTCTAGAATTGCCAAATATCGGGAAACAAAAGCAAATCTAAATCTTGAAAGCTTTCTATCAGCGCCCTTTACAAACCCATGGAATTGGCAGTCAAGATCATATTTTTTGGCCAACCTCTCTGCTTCCTGCCTTATTGGCCCGTCACCAAAAAGTTCAAGAAAGATGTTGATATTTCCTCTTTTAAGGACTGCCAGGGCTTCAATATAAGTAATAATCCCTGTATCCTTGGCCAGACGCCCAAGAAAAATAGCATTTTTCTTTTTGCTCTTGAACTCGGAAGTCTTAACTTTTTTAACTCCACCATAAGAAACAAAAGCCGGTTTAACTCTATACCATTTCTTATGAAAGTCGCCGATACAGATATTACCCCATGAAAGCTTCTCAGTTAACTTATGCAGAAAGATGGCTTTACGACTTGGGGGCTCCGAACCCTCATAGCCATGGAAAGTCGTATAAACTGGTTTGGTGGGAAACAAAAAACGCATTGGTAAATACCAAATAAAAACATCGTGGCAATGAACCAAGTCACTTTGATTAATTAAACTAACATTTTTCAAAAACCAAAACCAAATTTTTAAAAGACCTAAAAAGCGGATTTTTGGATAGGGGACTCGAAAAACTTCTACGCCGTTTACTGTTTCAAATTGCTTAGTATTTTCAAGTTCTTCAGTCACAATTGTTATCTCGTAACCCCTCTTAATCAATCTTTTGGTAATCTCCTCCACATGCTTCTCCACTCCACCAATATGCGGATGATAAAAATGAGAAAGAAAAAGGATTTTCATGGCTTTTGGGCGACAAAAATAATATTTGAGTTTCCAAAAAAAGATATAGTTAATTTATCCAATAAAGTTATTAAATCTGACAAAAAGCCTATTTTATTTAATAGTCTAATACTTTTACCAGCGATATTATTTAAAAAAAGGAAGTTTCTTAATACACCCTCTGTTTTCCGAACTTCTAAAATTTTAAAACCTGATTCAGAAACAATAGTTTTTAATTCATTTTCTGAGTAGCGACGCAGATGTCCAACTTTTCTATCAAAATTTTTTGAATAACTTAGTCTATATAATGGAGCATTCTTTGAAGGAGTTGAGATTATCGCTATTCCGTTGGGTAACAACAATTTAAATATATAGTTGATTGCCTTTTTGTCTTCTGGAAGATGTTCCAAAACTTCTATACATAAAACAAGATCAAAACACCCTTTAATTGGGTCCTTAGGAAAATTTAATTGTCTGAATTCTACATTATTCTCCAATCCAAGATTTTTAACTGAGAGACAACAGGTTCTTATGGAATTTAAAGAGATATCTATGCCTACCACTTGATTCCCTCTTTTCGCAATGTAAAAACTCAAAGTTCCAGCGCCACACCCTATATCTAAAACCCGTTTTCCTTTTGCCAAATAGGGTTCTAAAACATCCAGAATTAAGCGATAAGTAAAATTTTTCTTTCCAATGATTCTTTTTTGCGGTTCAATTCCTTTATTAAACTTCTCGTAAAGAAGTGACGACTCCTTTTTCATAATTATCTTTAATCTTATCATCAAAATTACCTCTTGACAAACAATTTTTCATTGTTTATCTTCAAAAACAAGATGAAGAAACTACCCTTCCTCATCTTTTTTATTTTTATCTTCCTTTTTATTTTTTTTATTTTTGTAAAACCCGTCTCTGCTACCATTCTTCTCCAAGACGATTTTGAAAGCGGAAATTTAGACCAATGGACTGTAATAAACGGTAGTTGGAGCATAAAATCTGTCATGGGAAGCAATCGCTACGGAACTAAGATAGAACCCAAATTTACCATTGCAGAAACTCAATCTGGAGACTTCTCATGGACAGACTATCAATTCGAAGTAGAAATGACATCAATCTCTGGAGAAGATAAAAATTTATTCTTCCGGTCAATTGAAAGTCGTTCTATTTATGACGATGGTGGGGGACATATCTATAATTGGCCTCAAGGTTACGGTCTTCACATGTCATATGAAGTTATTCGTCTGTATAAATTTTTACCAGGAGGGTTTTCCTCCCTCGCCTCTAAAAACCTTCCATTTCCTCCTGGTACCACCCATTTATTTAAAATCATCCTCATGGGGAACAATATTAAAGTTTATGCAAATGAAAATTTACTAATCAACTACACAGACATAGAAAATCCTGTACTCCAGGGCAGGATTGCTCTTGCTGCGAGTACAGGAGCGTCTGCTCCTACCGAAGTCTATTATGATAACGTTCTTGTTACTAGCATAGAGCCTTCTCCAACCCCGACCCCAACCGTAACTCCTACCTCAACCCCTCTCCAACCCCTTATCTTTCTTCCCGGCTTGGGGGCGAGTTGGAATCATGAGGCGATGATTTTGGGTGCGACCGACAAAAAACCTGAAGATTGGTATATGACTCCTGGTGTCAAAAGTTACGATGGAATTATCCAAACCTTCCAAAACGCTGGTTATATCAAGGACGAAAACTTTTTTGTTTTTAACTATGACTGGCGAAAGCCGGTTGATGAAATTAATAATGATTTAAAAGAATTTCTTTCAAGACACCCGCCACCTGTTGGAACCGAAATAGATTTGGTCGGTCACAGTCTTGGTGGGCTTGTTGCCAGAACCTACATTCAAAAAAATCCTAAAAATCAGGTTGATCAACTTCTAACTCTTGGTTCTCCCCATAAAGGGGCGGTAAAAACTTATTATCTTTGGGAAGGAGCCCAGCTAAATAAGGGATTGTCGGGTTGGCAAAGAATTGGGGCTGGAATTTTACTTCAACTCAAAAAGAAAAATTTTGAAAATAATGTTGAAACAATTCAACACGTTGTTCCAGTTTTAAAAGATATCCTTCCAACTTTCCCTTATTTAAAAATTAATGGTGTCGAAAAACCAATTTCCGAGATGAAACAGAAAAATAATTGGCTTGAGTCTCTTAATCAACTTCCCCTTCCAGTTCCTTTAATCTCAATTTTAAATACTATTGTTGGCGTCAAAGAAAACAGCACTCTTCGCTGGATCAATATTCAAGAAAGAAATAAACTTGACCAACTTTTGGGAAAATGGGTTGATGGAAAGCCAGTTAGCGAAGAAAATGCTACTGGAGACGACGCTGTTTTAAATTTTAGTGCCAGTCTTGATAATGCGGCTCACGTCATTAATCTCCCTGGTTTTGACCATGGTGATTTAGTGGAAACTATTGAGGGTCAACAGGCAATCATAGATCTTTTAGGTCTTTCACCATCTGAAATTATCCCAGCCCCAGAAATAACTTACGAACCTTCTTTAGTTTTTGAAATCGCCTCACCAGCAAATATTACTGTTTTTGATCCTAATAATAATCTAATTACTGAAAATCAAAAATTAGTCTTTATTCCAAACCCCATCCTGGGCAATTATAAAATTGAAGTTAATCAGGAAGGTTCTGGTGGTCATTACCGACTTTTGATTGGAAACATAAACTCCAGCGGAGATACCTGGACCGAAGAGGAAGGAGAAACAAATCCCATTCAACCTCAAGTTCATATAATTTCATATAATCCTGACCCTCTTCAAACTAGGCTACAGCTGATAATTTTAGCCAAAGAAAAATTAAATGAGGCAAAAGTAAAAGCCCAAAACCTGAAAAAACCCGTACGATTTCTACTCGTTGGAGCGATTGAGATAAGAATTCAAGAAGTAGACAAAATCATTTCTCTTTTAAATCAGAAGAAAACAAAACAGGCTCAAATTAAAACCCAAGAAGCGATTTTGAGTATTTCCATTTTGGAGAAAAATTTCAAATTCTGGGCAAAACTTTTTAAAATGACTCCAGAAGACCAAGAAGAATTTCGGATTCTTTTCCGCCAGGCGAAAGATTATCTCGTCCAAGCCTATGAATTAGAATAACTGATTATAAGTCTCTGACGAAAGGGTTTTCAGTGATGTCTACGCCTGCCTCAATTGCCAAAATTTCTAAATAATGCCAACCACAGTCCATACAAGCAAGGCCATTTTCTCTTAAACTATCTTGTGCCTCTTTGGACGCTATTTTCTCCGCGTCTTTAATAAGTTTCTGACCATAAAAAAAACAAGATAATCCTCGGATTAATTTCAAGCCTTCTTTAGGAAGAATGCCTTCCCGTTCTTCAAGAAAATTGTCAATATATTGAGTGTCTCCTCCTAAAATTGCCACTAAAAGTTCGTTTTTATCCTCACCTTCATTCAAAGGAAAAAAGACTCCTTCAACAATTTTTACTTCTTCTACTTCTTTTGACATCAAAGAAATTATACCACAAACTTGACTTTTAGCTTGGATGTTGTATAATACTGCTACCTTAACAAGTTAATATTGAATATTTTAAGGATATATTGGTGGCGTTACTCTATTCTATTTGGCTTGGCCATTTGCGGCCAGAGCCAGAAAGGAGGAGTGTATCGGATGAAGTGGCATAACAACAGTTTTGTGCTAACCTAGATCGAGACCACCGGGCCGGCGAGCCCAAGACAGACAGGCTCGCGCTCCCGCCGCTACAAGCGAAGAGTTTCTTCAAAGGGGTAGGGCTACTCCTTTAGGAGAGACAAGGCGCAAGTAGCGACAGAAACCGAGAGGGGGGAAGAGCGGAAAGAACCAAAAAAAGAAATGCGCTCTTGATAGGGCTACATGAGAGCACTGCTTGTGAGTGCTTCCCAGTCCTTCTAGCGCATCGCCCCCCTCTCCCTTTTTTCTTCATTCAAATTTTATTTCTTTACAAACTTTGGATTATCAGAAGTGAAATAGTGGGCGAGTCCTGCCAAAGATTCCCCAGGTTTCGGATAGCGACCAGAAGAAGCCCGGCTATAGACTCCATAAGGATCAATTATTTTTCTTTCTTCGGTTTTTAAATCTTTTCGGTGCATTTCTAAATGAAGTTGGATTATTCCTCCAGTATTTCCAGTTGTCCCAGCCATCCCCAACCACTCCCCTGCCCCAACTTTTAAAAATTTAATTTTTTCTTTTTTGTCTTTTGGTAAAAAGGGAATTTTGGGATTAACCTTGTCTAGATGAATATAAATAGTTTCAAAACGAATATCACCAACGCTTAATCTTACATTAACCAGGTTTCCCCAACTTTCAGAAACTGCTTGAAAGGCTTCTCCCTCATGACAAGAAAAAATATCAAAAGAAAGGAATTCTCCATTTTTTCTGCGAACATAATCTATTCCCTGATGGGGCTTTCCTGGCTCATCGCCAAGTACTCCATCATAAGCCTCAAACCCCTCAACCAGAAAAACCGGAGGTTCAAGTTTTTCAAAAGGATAGTTCTTTAGAATTTTTTCTGGCACTTTAATAATTCATCTACGGCTTTGCATGCTAAATTAAATCGTTTCTCCCAATCTCTGCCAATCACAACAAAAGGTCTTTTCCGTCTTTTTAATTCTTTTTTCCACCACTCAAAAAATCTTCTGCGTTCATTTATGTCCGGCATTGGCCTCTGAGGGTCTCTCACCCAAGGCACATCAATATCAAGTAATAAATAAAGATCGTATTTTCGGTTTTCGGCCTCTTTTTCAACCCAGTTCGGGCATTTTTTAAAATAAAAGTTTGACCAAAAAACCGTAGTAATTAAATCGGTGTCACAAAAAAGCACCTTGTTGGCTCTCCTTGCTTGCGAGTCCTCCGTCACTATTTGCCCACGAGCAATAGTTGAAATATCTTTGTAGCGAACCTCTCCCTCCTTGTAACCTAGATTTTGTACATATTCATCTAGTAATCTCCGGGCATATTCATCAACAAAAACAGTATTGTATTTTTTAGCAAGTTTTTGAACAAGCATTGTTTTTCCAGTAGATTCTGGACCAACAACACAAACGCGTTTTACAAAATAAGGCCTCACCACTGGAGGTAAAAATTCCCAGTGCTTTATTGGATCCCTTCTCATCTCAATTCCAGAGATTGGCACCAAATCTCTCTGGCGATTTACAGGGATATACTCAATACCCATCGTCTCAGCCATTTTCCACCCATAGTCTTCCGAGCCAAATAAGGCATCGAATTCTTCACCTGGACAATATTTCTCTATGCTTTTTTTCCAAATATTCCAAAAATTGGGGTGCTCACTGGGTTCTTGCGGAATCTCTGCATAGTGATGAACAACGTTTGCGTCAGGAAAAAGTTCTTTTACCCATAAAAATCTTATTTCTCCAGGAATAGGTTCGCTTTTTAACGAGCACACCATTATTGTTAGTCTACGACACGATTTACGAGCAAAGTTTAATAAATAAATATGTCCTTCGTGCAAAGGCATAAACTTTCCAAAAACTAATCCGCTACCAACTTTCTTGCCGGCGTTAATGTTTTCCTGCTTTTTCATGACAATTGGATATTAAATTGTTTTCGCCAATCAATCAGTCCTTTGGTGGCCAAAATGAGGAATATTAAATACTCTAGAGAGATAAATTTAACACCCTTAACGTAGTAAAGACAAATACCAATAATATCAACTAAAATCCAAAGATACCAACATTCAATTTTTCTTCTAGCCATCAAAATGGTAGCGGCAAAACTCATTACAGTAGTAAAAGCATCTAGAAGAGCGAAGGAGGCGGGTATGGGAAAAAATTTTGGAAAATAAATATGTATATGCCCCATAAAATATCCCATCAAAAGAGTGCCAAACAAAATAATAAAGAAATAAACTACATTTATTTTGGGGCTGTTGTAGGCGATTTCCAACTGCTTACTTTTGGCCGCTCCCTTATTAGAACCCTTATGCCACATATACCAGCCATAGAAACTCGTTACCAAAAAATAAAGCTGTTCTGCGAAATCTGAGTATAACTGTATTTGATAGAAAAGAAAAATATAAAGGATTATTCCCAATATGCCGATTGGCCAGGTAGCGATCTTGTTTCTGGTTGCCAAATAAACGCACCATAAATTAAATACGGTCCCAAAAAACTCCAAATAACTCATTTGGTAACCAAGAAAGGTAAAAAATATATTATTGATATTTAAAAAACCGGCCATGTTAGTCCGAGTGGACCCGGATGGATTCGAACCATCGACCTTCCGGATGTGAACCGGACGCTCTACCCCTGAGCCACGGGTCCTTAGGGCTCTATCTTAGCAAATTTCCCCTTGCAAGACAATCTGTTTTCCCTTTATAATTAGGTAAGTATGAAAGAATTTGTTAGAAAACTTGGCTCGTTTTTCTTGGATATTATCCAAGTTATTGTTCTGGCTCTTTCAATTTTTGTCATCTCTTATCTTTTCTTATTCCAACCTCACCAGGTTCGGGGAAATTCAATGTATGCCAATTTTTATGACCAAGAATTTTTGCTCACCGATAAAATTTCTTATCGATTCAGCCTCCCCCAAAGAGGAGAGGTGGTTATCTTTAAGGCTCCTCCATCTGAACCTTGTGCTGAAACTGAATGCGAATATATAAAAAGAGTTATTGGATTACCGGGGGAAAATGTGAGAATTTCTGATGGATTTATTTTTATAAACGACCAAAAATTAAATGAAGCCTACCTTCCTTCTGATGTCAGAACTCAACCAGGAACCTATTTTCGTGAAGGACAAACAATCACTTTAGCAGAAAACCAATATTTAGTTTTGGGAGACAACCGACTTCATTCTCGTGATGGCCGAGAATTCGGACCAATTAAAAGAGAAGCAATAATTGGCAAAGCTTGGTTTCGCTACTGGCCAGTCTCAAGATTGGGGATTATTCCTCGGGGAAGCTATCTTTAAGACTGACAAATTCCCTTATAGATTTTTTGAAGTCTTTTTTCAGTTGCCTCAAGGTCGCCTTTTAAAACAATAATCAGTCTTGTTTCCGCCCGAGAGCGTGTCAGTTTAACGCGATTCTTTTCTGGATCTCCGATGGCTTTTTCTATCTCATCTCGCATTCGGTCAATATCTTCATGAAAAATCTTAACTTCCTTTTTCATCTGTTGAGGCTTAAGAGGCTGACCAGTTGCGGCTTTCATTCTTCTGGCCAAATCTTCAGCTCTTCGGACTGACCCAGTTTCCCGAAGAATAATTTTATAGGCCTCAATCATGACTTTTGTATCTTCAATGGCCGCCAAAGCCCGAGCATGGCCTTCACTAATAAGCCCTGAAAGTAAACCGTCTTTTAAGGCATCTGGCAAAGTCAAAAGACGGAGTGAATTTGAAACATAGGCTTGACTTTTACCAATCCTTTGAGCGATTTCTGAGGTCGCCAGACTAAATTCTTCCACTAATCTTTGAAAGGCTTTGGCTCGTTCAAGAGGATTAAGGTCTACCCGCTGGACATTCTCAACTAAGGCCATCTCAAGCATTCCCCGAGGAGTGGTTTCTTTAATGATTGAGGGAACCGTTTCAAGTCCAGCAATTTTGGCGGCCCGCCAACGTCTCTCGCCGGCGATTATCTGGTAGCCTGCCGGAGTTTTGGCCACCACCAATGGCTCGAGAATTCCATGCTCTTTAATCGAATCAACCAAATCAACTAATGACTCAGGGGTGATTACTCCCCTTGGTTGAAGCGGATTTCCCTGAAGTTCATCAATTGGGATTTTGATAACTTGCTGTTCTTCAGCCATAATTTAAGTTTTAGTAATTACAGAAACTGTTTGTCTGCCTTTTTTCTTTCCAAACTCAACAATTCCCTGTCTTAAAGCAAAAAGAGTGAAGTCTCGACCCTTGCCCACCCCTTCTCCTGGATGAAACTTGGTTCCTCTTTGACGAACAATAATTTGGCCAACTCTAACCTTTCCTCCGCCAAAAATCTTAACTCCAAGTCTTCTTCCAGGTCGGGCTGTTTTTTGTCTGACTTTTCCACCAGCTTTGGTTTTTGCCATATTAGGAAGAGTTTAAACTATTTTTTCACGGACGTCAAGACCATCAAACTGCATCAATTTTTTCAATTTTTATTTTGGTTAAATAAGGCCTGAATCCCCTAACTTTTCGGTATCTTGATTTTGCTTTAAAGCGGGCGACTCTTATTTTTTCACCCTTAAAATGAGAAAGAATTTTGGCTTTAACGGTTGTTCCTAAAACTTGCGGTTGACCGATTTTCACCTCGCCATCGGAGACCACCAGTAAAACTTCAGGAAATTCAATCTCTTCTCCCTCTTTTTGGGGAAGTCGGTCAACCTCAAGTTCATCTCCTTCTTTTACCTTATATTGGCTTCCACCAATTTTAACTACAGCGTATTCCATAGGCTCTGATTATATCCCAGTTCCTACTTTATTTCAATCGTTTCTTCGGGTTTTTTAGCTTTGGCGATACTTTCCACAATTCCCAAAGAGATCATCGTTGCCAAAGCAGAAGAGCCACCATAGGAAACGAGGGGAAGAGTGATTCCGGTTATCGGCAAAATTCCCATGTTCATGCCAATATTGACAAAAATTTGAAAAAGAAGAAGAGAAAAAGTGCCGAAACAAACAAGGACGCCAAAGGGCGAAGACGAGTTTCGTCCGATTTTTAAAATCTTAAAAAGTATTAAAAAATAACATAAAAGAAGAACTGCCGCTCCCAGAAATCCCAACTCTTCAGATAAAGAGGCAAAAATAAAATCAGTGTGATGCTCGGGCAAGAAGGCGAGATGAGACTGAGTTCCTTTCCCCAGTCCCCGACCGAGAAACTGGCCTGAACCAGTAGTGATAACTGACTGAATAAGATGATATCCCGAACCCAAAGGGTCAAGATAGGGATTTAAGAAACTTAAAATTCTTACTTTTTGATAACCTTTCAAGAAAAACCAAAAAACCGGTGATGAGACTAAAATGAATCCTAATCCGGCAAAAATGTAAGACAAAGAAACATTTGAGGCAAGTAAAATTCCCAAAAAAGAAAAAAGAACAACTAGGGTACTTCCCAAATCAGGCTGTTTAAAGATAAAGAATAAAGGTAAAGATAAAAGAATTAAAACACCCACAAATCTTGAGAAACTCAATTTTTCTTCTTTCTCCAAAAGCGAGGCAAAAAAGCAAACCAAAAAGGGTTTAACAATTTCTGATGGCTGGATGGTAAAATTTCCAATCTGTATCCAGCGGATTGAACCCCGAGTTACTTGGCCGAATAAAAAGGTAGAGACCAAAAAAACTAAACAGGTAGCATAGACAATCCAAGACAAATGTTCAAAGACTCTGAAATCAAGACGAGAGAAAAGAAAAAAGAAAAAAAGACCAATAAGGAAAAACGCAAGTTGATTTACAAAAAGATTTGGCACTAGACTCCAAATCATTGAAAGCCCCAAAATCGCCACAATGAAAATTGCCAGAAGAATTTGGAAGTCAAAACCGGCAAAATTCTTCATTTTTTGCTTCTTTTAATTTCTAAAGTTTTTCCTTTCTTAAGAATTGAAGCCAGGGTTTCCCGCCTAATATA
>CAYGWK010000005.1:21835-41763 GCA_964353785.1 uncultured Gammaproteobacteria bacterium | reverse complement strand
GGCGGTGTGTACAAGAGCTGAGAACGTATTCACCGCGGTTTGCTGACCCGCGATTACTACCAAGTCCAGCTTCATGTGGGCGAGTTGCAGCCCACAATCCGAACTGAGGACAAATTTCAGAGATTTGCTTGCCGTTACCGGCTTGCGACTCATTGTTTTTGTCCATTGTAGTGTGTGTGTTGCCCTGGACATAAGCGCCGTGCTGACTTGACGTCATCCCCTCCTTCCTCCCCCGAAAAAATCGGGGGCAGTCTCGTCTGAATATTCAACAGACAAAAGGGGTTGCGCTCGTTATGGCACTTAAGCCAACACCTCACGGCACGAGCTGACGACAGCCATGCAGCAGCTGTACTAGTTCCTGATTTAACAGGTGGCAATCTGTTTCCAGACTACTACTTCTAGCATGTCAAACCCAGGTAAGGTCCTTCGCTTCGTCTCGAATTAAACCACACGCTCCCCTGGTTGTGCAGCTCCCCGTCAATTCCTTTGAGTTTTAGCCTTGCGGCCGTACTCCCCAGGCGGCTCGCTTAACGCGTTAGCTTACGACACCCAATCAAAAAGACCAGGCATCTAGCGAGCAGAGTTTACGGCTAGGACTACAGGGGTCTCTAATCCCTTTCGCTCCCCTAGCTTTCGTCCCTCAGCGTCAGAAGTTTTTTAGGTGTTTGCCTTCGCCCTTGGTGTTCCTCGCGATATCAACGCATTTCACTGCTTCACCGCGAATTCCAACACCTCCAAAAACCCTCAACCCGCCTAATATTTTGCCCTGTTCCAAGGTTGAGCCTTGGTATTTAAAGCAAAATTTTGGCGGGCGCCTACGAAACGCCTTACGCCCAATAAATCCGGATAACGCTTGCACCCTACGTTTTACCGCAACTGCTGGCCCTGTAAATTTATTCTGTTTTTTACAGTTCCTTTGGACTATATCATCACTCAATTTATATTGAGTGCCTAACGTGTAGTCTCTGAGGACTCGCCCTCCGAAGCCTTGTGCGAAGGAGGGATTGCCTGCTGATTGTCCGGCAACCTCTACTGACAGTTGCGTGTCTTTTAGGTTGGCAAAGAATTATCACCATAATGGTATCTTTGCATTTACCGAATATCCCAGCATATAGTTAGGTTTATACTACGCACCCCAGCCAACCGTAAATAAATTTACAGGGCTGGCACGTAGTTAGTGAGTGCTTATTCGTCCCGCATTATGCGGGAAAAAAGAAGTTTACAACCCGAAGGCCTTCATCCTCCACGCGGCGTCGCGTCGTCAGGCTTTCGCCCATTGCGAACGATTCCCGGTTGCTGCCACCCGTAGGTGTAGGGGCCGTGTCTCAGTCCCCTTGTGGCTGACCGACCTCTCAGTCCAGCTACCCGTCATTGCCTTGGTAGGCCATTACCCCACCAACAAGCTGATAGGACGCAGGCTCCTCCTTCGGCGGCCAGTTATGGCCTTTCTTCTTGCGAACTTATCCAGGATTACCCCCGCTTTCGCGGGGTTATCCTTAACCAAAGGGTAGATTCCTACGCGTTACTCACCCGTCTGCGACTGTCCGACTTGCGTCGGACCGTTCCACTTGCATGCCTAAGGCACGCCGCCAGCGTTTATCCTGAGCCAGGATCAAACTCTCAAAAAAATTGTTTACCCACCAAAGTCTGTAAGACTTTTAGTGGGACTTTCCTGTCACATCTTGATTGTCAAGGTACTGGTAAAGAACCAAAAAGCCCGACCAAGTCGGGCTAAAAAACCCCTTTTCTTGGTCAAAACTTCTAGGTCATACCGTAGATATAATAACAAAAGAAAGGGGCTTTGTCAATATCCGGGTTGAAGATAAAGCCTAAAATTGGTATAATTTAAAAGGTTTTTGGCCCCATCGTCTAGTGGTTTAGGACATGAGGTTTTCAGCCTTAAAACCAGGGTTCGAATCCCTGTGGGGTCACTTGAAAATACCCATGAAATGATTCTGTCGAATGGTATTTTCAAGTGTGAACACCTTTTCTAATGAAGTGGTTTTTGTACATTTTAAGGTGTGGAGATGGCTCTTTGTATACGGGGATTACAACTGATATTTCTAGAAGAATCAGGGAACATAATAATAAAACTGGAGCCAAGTCGTTAAGAGGAAGGTTACCAGTTGAACTGGTTTACAAAGAAGAATACTCAAGTCAGAAAGAAGCGGCAGAAAGGGAAAGAAGTATTAAGGCCTGGAAAAAGGAATACAAATTGAAGTTAATTATAAATAAATCGGGTAATCTCTAAAAGGGTTCTAAAAGGGTTTACCCTGAAAAATTACTTGCGAAATAATTCGCAACATGTTGCGAATGTAATTTTTTAGGGCCGTTAGCTCAATGGTAGAGCAGTAGCCTTTTAAGCTATTGGTTGCAGGTTCGAATCCTGCACGGCTCACCTCATTCTGCTTCGCAGAATTCGGTGCAAGCACCCATTGTTTACATCGAGCGAAGCGAGATGCCGGGTCGTCTAACGGTTGGACGTCTGCCTTTGGAGCAGAAAATTCTAGGTTCGAATCCTAGCCCGGCAGCCAAGAAAATATGAAAAATATTCAAAAACAAGTCGATGATTGGGTTAGGCAATACAAAATCGGTTATTTCAAACCATTGGAGATTTTGGCCCGCCTGACTGAAGAAGTGGGAGAATTAGCCAGAGAAATTAATCACAGATTTGGGCCAAAGAAGAAGAAATCGACAGAAGGAACAAAAGAAATAGGAGACGAGGCAGCAGATATAATTTTTACATTGGCATGTTTGGCAAATTCTTTAGGAATCGATTTAGACAAATCTTTCAAGAGAGTAATGGATAAATATCAGGGACGGGACAAAGACCGCTACGAAAGAAAAGACACCTAATTATAAGGATAGAGAAGTCTTAGACCGGCCTGTTCAGAGATATGATTAAACTTGGCGCCAGAGAGCTACGAACCACCGAACCCACGGAAAAACGATATAATCTTGTGTATAGATTAAGTCAAGTTTGATATTTTAGTCTATGGCAGAATTCCAAGAACCATATAAACCCCATCAAATAGTCAAAATTGAAGAAGTTCCTAAAAGTATAGAAGTTCCAAAAACAGATAATGAAATTGTTGAGGCAGCAAGGTTTGCTTTTAAACAACAATCAAAATCTCCAAAATTGCTACCAGAAAAATATGCAGATTTAGAGGCTTGGTTTGGAAATGTATACAATATCAACTACTCGAAAGGAGGCTGGATTGATGTTTCCCCAAGGCCCCTTGATTATCTTTATCAGCAATTTTCAATAAAAATGGATGAGCGACTTAAAAGAAATGCTTTCAATACCTTTGGCTTGTATACTCTTAGCTACTTAGATGGATTAAGAACAATGGGTGTTGACCAAGGATACTTAGGTGCTGGAGGATGGGAACATATAGTAAAAGATAAATATAGAGGGCTTCTTTTGGGTTGTTCCAGCATATCTACTGCTTCCGAATTTTTTACATTTATGAACTCTGTAAATCCAAAAAATGATGCCATAGTTACAGATATTGATCCTCTTGCTGTGAAACTTGCTAAAGAAGCCGTAAAAGAAGGAAAAACACAACAAGTTATACAATCAGACGCTCAAAGAATTCCCCTAGATGACAAAAGCGTTGATTTTGTTGCGACTAATTTTTTAGTTCCTAACCTTATTGATATTGAAGGAGCAGGAAAAGATACCCTTATAAATGTAATGAAAGAGATAAAAAGAGTTTTAAGTCCGGAAGGTAGACTTGTTATGGTTGAGCAACTATCAAGAATTGATTTGGAATGGTTAAATCATTATGCATGGGAACAAGGTTTGGATCTGTCTACGGGTGGGCCGGAAGGTGGAATTCTTAGACCTGCAACAATACTTCAAGACCACCACAAGGTAAGTTACGTTCTGGCTAAACTGCCCTCATTTATAAAGGAGAGTAAAGAAACTGATGCTTATAGTAACGTTTGGGACTTTACAATTGATCCAAGGGAATATTTTGGAGGACGAGAACAAAAACACGTATCTACGTTAATTTTTCAACATGACTAAATTAAACGCCAGGGAGTTAAGAACCACCGAACCAACAGAGAGCCAACTTAAAAAAATAAAAAGAAATCCAATTTATCTTGTTTTGGATAACGTTTTGGATACCTATAACGTCGGCGCCCTTTTCCGCCTGGCCGATGCAGTTTCCGCTGAAAAAATTTATCTTTGTGGTCAAACAGAAACTCCACCAAACCCAAAAATTAAAAAAGCCTCGGTTTCAACTTGGAAATGGGTACCATGGCAGTATGCCTCAACTGCCAAGAAGGTAGTTGAAAACCTCAAATCTCAAATCTCAAATCTCAAAATAGTTGCTATAGAACAGCACCAAAAATCAATACGATTTGACAAATATGAATACAAATTGCCTATATGTATTATCGTGGGAAATGAGACATACGGGGTATCAAAAGAAGTTCTAGAAATGACCGATGCTATTATTGAACTACCAATGTTGGGAATAAATCGCTCCCTAAATGTCATGGTCTCGGCTGGAATCATTCTTTATAAAATAATCGAAAAGATAAGATAACTCTTAACAAATCCTCTTTTACCTGTTATTATTATTCTCGCAATGCCTAGAGATTCCCGAACAGCTATTTTACTTTCAAAACAATTCTTAACCGTGATTCTTTCCCTTTCTCTTTTTTTCGGAGGCATTACCCTTTTAATCGCCAAAATTCCTGGCTGGAGTTTACTTTTTGGCCTAATTCTTATTCCTCTGGGAACTGTATTTACCATTTTAACCCTTGATGAAGTGGCCAGAAACTTGGTGGTTCCCCCACCCTTCAAGCCGGTTAAATGTAATGTTTGCGGAAAAATAACTTATGCTCCAGAAGGAGAGGAAGATATTATTTGCGGACGTTGTCACAAGGATTTAGCGGAAAAACTTTTAAAAGAAGAAAAACTTCTCTAACCTTTCTTTTCTTTATCAAAATCATCCTTTGCCCGAGCATAACCGTCTAAAAATCCATCTATTTGGGCAGCTCTAACCCCGAAGGCAAAAGAAACCCCGGCTATCAAAGCAATAATTATTGTCAGGGTAAAGCCTGTTTCGCGGAGGCGACCTTGCCAATATAGAAATCCTGCCAAACCCAAAAAAATTGCCAAGACAAAACCAAAGAGGCGAATCATCTGACCTGGTTTCACCAGTTTAACCAGTTTTTTCTCCATCCTCTTTATCCTACCACCTAAAAAATCCCGGGTCAAGATACTAAATCCCAACTCTCCCCAAAACTTTTAAGTTTTACTACCCCAATCTTTTTCTTTCCCCCAATCCGCTTTTTCTTTTCAAGATCCGTCGCTAAACCATAAAGAAGCCCAAAAGCATAGGTTAAATGAACAATCAAAAAAAGTAAAGGCAGAAAAATTGCTAAGTAAGGCTTTTTTCTTCTGGCGGCAAAACCTAAAGCCGAGCCAAGACCAGCCGCCAAATAAACAAGGATTGGAAGAAAAGCCCACCAAGGATGGAAAGGAACCAAACCCAAAAGATAAATTAAAAGAATAAGAGGAAAAAAGAAAGGGAAACTATACCAAGGTCCTTCTATTCTTATCTGTTCCATCCTTCCCCGACCATAATGAAAAAAGGCGCCTAAAAGCTCCTTAAAAGTTTCCCGCCGGGGACGAAAAACTAAAATTCCTGGATGATAAACTAATTGATAACCTGCATTCTTAATCCGATTTAGAAGCTCATTTTCTTCATTGGGATAAAGGGTCTCATTAAAGCCGCCAACTTTTTTAAAAATATCTCGTTTAATTGCCAAATTGCAAAGAATTAACTCTTTCTCGGTTGCCCGGTGAACCAAACCAATGGGGCGATAGCGAGCGGCCATTAAATAATGAGCAAAGAATGACTCAAGAACGATTCCAGACATAGACTGCCAAAACGACTCCTGACGCCACCAAATATTAGGTCCGCCAACGGCTCCTATTTCGCCTTTATAAACTGCTCTTGAAAAAAATCTCTTAATAATTAAATCGCAAACCCAATTAGGTAATAAAGAAAAACCCCGAAACTGAGAGAGTTTGGAAGAAATCATTTTCCCAGAAAAGACAGCAATTATTCTTTTAAAAGCCCGTTTTTCAATCTCCGAGTCATTATCCAGAAAATACAAAATCTCACCCCTTGCCTTTTTAACCATCTCGTTCCTTTGTCTTGAGGGATTAGTTCCATAACAAACGAAGACCTCAACAGATTTTTGAGGATAGACCACCTGTCGTAAGGCTCCAATTATACTTTTAATTTCTTTGCCAGGTTTGACTGGAATGATAACGCTAATCCTTGTCATATTGGTTTTAGCCAAACTTATGACCTGACCTCCAAGCTATTCTAAACATTTCCCAAAAAGTCAACCGGTAACGCCTTCTAATGCTATAAGCCTGTGAAATTTTTAGATTGAGTTCAAAAAGAAGATTATTTGGCAAAAAAACAAGCTTCCTGGTTAAAGGAAAAAACCAAGGCAATTTAATCGTCAACCAATCAAGTCTTCTTAAATTCTCTATTTGCTTTTTATCAGGATTTTTAATAATACTTTTGTCTTGAAGGCACCCTACAATATTTTTCTCAGACATAAGTTTCTTTTGTCTGCAGAATCTGTAAATCTCCGTGTTCTTAAAAGGCTGAAAAATCGAGCCCCAAACGCTGTCAGTCCCCATTTTAATATTCAACTCAACCGTCTTGAAGGCCTCGTTCAGAGTTTCGGTGGGTAAAACATACATTTGATAGGTCAAAAAGGGCAGTTTATATTTCTTCATCAGTTTTGCCACCCTAAGGATGTCTTCATCATTCATGTTACGCTTTAAAATTTTATTTCTAATTCGCTCGCTGCCAGATTCTATGCCAAATTCAACATAATAACAACCACTCTCTTTCAAGGTTTGGATCACTCTTTCATTAAGCTCATTGACCCTGGCTAAACAAGAAAAAGGCATTCTAATTTCCTGGCGATAAAGATCAAGAAGTTCAAAAAGCCATTCGTGATTTAAAGTAAAGGTTTCGTCAGCAAAGTGAATGTTTTTCATTCCGTACTTTTTTCTAACGACTTTTATTTCGTTGATAACCGACCTTGGACTTCGAAAGCGAGTGAATCTTCCCCTGCCCTGAAAAAGCTTTTTGTAAGCATGGTTTAAGCAATAAGTGCAGTCGTAAGGACAACCGCGACTACAAAGAATTTTTTTAGTCGAGAGATGGCGCAGCAACGGATATTTGTAATAAAGCTCTCTATCTGGAAAAGGTAGCTCGTCTAAATCCTCAATAAAATGCCCCAGCTCATTTTTGATAACCCTACCTTTCTCTTTAACCCAAAAGTTTTTTATTCCTTTAAGAGACTTGCCTTTTTCAAGCCGCTCGACCAGCTCTAAAAAGCCTTTTTCTCCTTCGCCTCGGCAAACAAAATCAACCGCGGGATGATTAATTATTTCTGGCGAATGGGTTGGTTCGACACCGCCAAAAACGGAATAAACCTGATGCTTTTTTTTAATCTTTGAGGCTAAATTAAGCGTCCAATCTTTCTCCATGGTGACAATCGAAAAAGCAACAAAATCAGGTTGCCAGCGGTCAATAAAATCAAAAACTGTTTTTCTTTCCAAAAGTTGAATAAACATTTCTGTCTGATGGCCAGCTTGTTTCAAAACCGCCGACAGGCTCATCGCTCCAAATTTTTCTGCAGCCTCTTCTTGAATAAAAAGAATTTTAGACATTTTTCAGTCTCCTGGATAAATCTTGACCAATTTTTTCCCAAGAATAGTTCTTTCTCACAAAAATCTTCCCTCTTATTTCTCTCTTATCTTCAAAACCAGATAAAACCTTAATTGTCATCTTAGCAAAATCTGAAAGCCGAGAAGAAGTTTGATAAGTATATTTTTCAAAATCTTTTAGTTCACCAACATCATTACAAACGACTTTCTTTCCCAGGGCCAGATATTCCCTAAGCTTTAACGAGGCGCGAAAATAGTTAGCCTTTCTGTCTTTATAATAAACCAAACAAACATCAGCTAAAGAAACATAATCAACTACTTTTTCTTTAGGCACTAAGCCGGTCCAAACAATTTTTTCAAAAATCCCTAATTTTTTAGCTTTTGTCTGGAATTCTTTTTTCCTCTCTCCATCCCCTACCAGCAGGAGTCTCGCTTGCGGAACTTTCTTAAAAACCAAAGACATCGCCCCCAGAATCTCTTCTAGGTCACAGGCAACATCAAAATGACCAACAAAAACTAGCACTCTTTTTCCTTTAAGTCCAAGTTTATTTCTTAAGGCTCTTTCGGAATTAATAGAGGGTTTTCTTGAAAAATTTTTTAAATCAACTCCCTGCTTTAACTGATAGGTCTTTTCTTGAGGAATTCTTAAGTCACAAGTTAAATATTCCAAGAGGTTAGGATGATGATAGGTGTGCAAATCAGCTATGGGCAAAAATAATTCTTGACTAAATCTCGAGAAACGACTCCATAAGTCTTGAGAATAAGCAAAAGAAAGGTCATCAGTATCAATTACAATTTTCGCCCCCAGAAGTTTCTTGAAAAAAAGGGGAATACCAACATTGGGATATGATTTGACCGCTAAAACAAGGTCAACAGAAGAAAAAATAATTTTCAAAAAATACCAAGGCAGGCTAATGAGAAGGTCAAATTTAAAGGGAAGAGTCCGGGGAAATGGTTTGACAAACTCTACCCCAACCCCCGCTTTTTCAAGACTTTCAGCAATATCCGCTGCTCGGACAGCGCTACCGGTGTCGCAAGCTAGAGAACTGAGAACTAATATTTTCATCTTAGCGAACTGGTTTTGCTTTAAGAGTAGCCACTATTCGCTTGCCCAATTCTTTTAAACCCCGCCAATTCCATTTCCAATCAGTTAAACTCACTTGGCTAAGTAAATACTTCGGATCTAAGAGAACCTCTTTGTAGGCTTCGTTTCTTAGATTAATTAAATCTTTCTTTGAAAGAGCCTTAGTTCTCACCACTGGTTTATCGCTCAAAGAAAAGTATTGACTCCAATCTTCGGTTAACAGAAATCCATTTTTTTTATAATATTGATAAATTCTGGTATTAGGAAAAGGGGTGGCAAAGCAAAACTGGGTGTAAAATGATTTCAGTTCTTTAGCCAATTGGATGCTTTCTCTAACAGTTTCTTTTGTCTCGCCCGGCAAACCAATAATAAACATGGCATAAAATTTTACTTTTAATTGATGGCATATTTCCGCTGCTTTCTTTATATCCTCCAGGGTGGTTTTTTTATCAACCCATTTGAGAATTTTCTCCGACCCACTCTCGACCCCAACCGCAATTTCATCGCAACCTGCTTCTTTCATATATTTAAGCATCCTAAAACTAACACTCGTGGCTCGAATACCCACCGACCATCTTAACTGAAGCTTCTTTTTAATAATTTCTTTGGAAATTTCAATCATTCTTTCGGGCTCAAGAGTAACCACATCGTCCAGAAAACAAAAATCGTGAATCTTAAAAGTTTTGGCAAGCCATTCAATCTCGCGAGCAATACTTTCTGCCCCCCTAGTCCGATATGAAGTCTTACCATAAGCACAAAAGCCGCAATTAAAGGGACAACCCCGAGAACCTAAAACAGTCACAAAGGGAGGACCAAATGTCCCAGAATAATAAACATCCAAGTTTGGCAAAAGATGATAAGCGGGAAGAGGAAGACTATCAAGATCGGTAATTAACTTAGCGTCTTTATTGTCTATAATTTCTCTGCCGCGCTTAAAAGAAATTCCAGGAACATCCTTTAAATTCCTCTTCCTCTTTAGGGTTTTCATTAAGGGGATAACCACGCTTTCTGGCTCTTGATTTAAGAAAATATCAAGAAAATCATTTTCTTGGAGAATCTTTTTTCTCAAACGAGGGGTTCTTGAGATAATATGATTCCTAACAATAGTCGTCGAGTTACCAATCTCCTTAGCGATTTTTAAAACTTTTAAATCTTCTCTCTGGGTGTCAAATCCAGCTCTAATCATCACCACCTCGGGTTGATATTCCTTAATCTCCTGGTGGATATCAGCTAATTTTAAATTAAAACCATTGGCATCAATAAATTTCACCTGATATCTTTCTTTTTCCAGCAAAGCCGCGGTATGAAGGAGACTTAAGGGAGGATAAACTGAGCCGATGTCCTTATGTTCAAAACGCTCCTCGCGGACAACTGGATAACCTAAAACTCTTGGCGGATTAATGATTAATATTTTCATTATTTTTCTGCTTTAACGACAATAACCGCACCGTCTTCATCTAAAACCTCATCAGGAAAGTTCTTCAAGAAAAGATATAAAGCTGGCGTCGTTAATTTTCGCCAGCCTAAAAAACAGCCAAAAAGTTTTTTTTCCAACCAACCAATCGGACAAAAAACCAAAAACAAACCGCTTAAAAAACAGGTTCTGTTCGAAGCAAGGTATTGATAATCAATTTTTCTAAAGCCTACTTTCCCAAGCTCTCTTTGCCACTTTTTTCCTGACCAGCAATGGCGATGACCAAAAAAGTGGTTGTGTAATCGCCCGGCAAAATATTTTTTTCTTTTCTCGCTAGGAGCAGTCAGAACCAAGGTGCCTCCCTTAGTCAAAACGCGGTAGATTTCCTCCAAAGATGGCTTGAGGTTTTTAATATGTTCTAAGGAACTATTGGCCAAAACAGTCTTAAATTGGTCATTTCTAAAAGGTAAAGAACCGGCCTTGGCTTTAACCAACTCTTGGTAAACATCTCTTTTCTTTGCCTCAGTTAGGGCTTTTTCATCAATATCTACCCCGATAATCTTTTTACCCTTTCCCAAAAATACTTCAGTAAAAATTCCATCGCCACAGCCAAGGTCAAGAATCGGCTCTTTCAAATCATAGCCCGCTAACCCTTCAGCCTCAACTACCCTAAAAACCGCCTGAAAGGCAGGCAATTTCTCTAAAAACTTTCTTAAAAGCTCTTCTTTTTTGGTCATTTCTTTCCCGAATAATCTAAAAGGTGGCCAACTAATGATTTTGTTCCTCTTAGAAGTAAAGTCAATTCGTCGGCTTTTCTTATTGTTAAACCAGATTTAAGGATAAATCGAGGTTCTTTTTGAATCGACCAAATTTTATGAGACCACTTTTGGGCGTCAATTTTCGTTTTCAGAACTGGTCTGCTCATATCAAATTTCTCATAATCATCAGCTCGAACTGTCAACCAACCCTTTCTTTTGGCTTGAAACCAAAGAGGCGTTCCCGGATAAGGAATAATCACTGACGCCTGAAGACAATCACCGGCTCGGGTTTTGTAAAGCATCAGTTGTCTGGCAGTCTCGTAAGTTTTCCTGACATCTTTTTCTTTTTCCCAAGGGTAACCAACCATGACTGTCAGCATTACTTTGATACCAGCATCTTTGGCATTCTTCACTCCCCTTGCTATATCTTCAATTTTTTCTTTTTTGTTAATTCTAGCCAAGATTTCATTTGAACCAGATTCAAGACCAACCTTAAGCAAGCGATAGCCGATTCTCTTTAAAAGACGACAGGTTTTTTTATCAAGTTGATCTCCTCTAGCATTAGAAGAAAAAATTATTTTGCCCAAAATTTTTTCTTTCTTTAATAAACGATAAAATTCTTCCAACCATTGATAATTCCATAGAGTCCCACTTTCTGTGTCATCAAAAATTTCTTTAACGCCTAATTCTACCAAATTTTTAACTTCGTTGACTACGTGTTTTGGGCTTCGTAGACGGGCTGAACAGCGCCAGAAAGCGTGCTGCCAAATACAAAAAGTGCAAGCGCCAGAATTTCCTTTTCTAATTCCACAACCCCGGCCAAGCATCATATAAGCACAAGGGCGAAAAAGATAAGCCTCACCATAATCCTGCCAATGAGTCAAACTTCTATCAATTATCGGCGTCTCATCTAAGTTATGGTTAACCAGAAACTTGCCAACGTCTTTCAGTTTTTCAGTTTTTCTGTTTTTCTGTTTTTCTCTATACCATATTCCTGGCTCCATCTCCACACCATCTTCCAGGTGTCTCACCAAATTGACCAGAAGAAAATCATAATCTCCTCCGGTTAAGATAAAATCAACCTTTGATTTCTTAAACGATTCTTCAGGAAAATAACTAACATGATCCCCAACCAAAATCACTTTGCACTTTGCACTTTGCACTTTGCACTTATTTATGTATTTCCAAAGCCTTTTCATTATCGGTGCTTTTGCCTCTAATACCAGCAAATCTGGAGAAAATGAGTATAAATCTTTCTCATAAATTTTCCAGTCTAGACGTCGGGTAATTCCGTCTAACCAGAGAATTTTATGACCTAAATTCGAAAGACCAGTAGCGGCTGTGGCCATCACCACTGGATAGAGCTTTACTTGTGAAGAAGCAGTATAAATAAACTGTCTATTTTGGGGCAGGTTAGGAAACTTTCCTTCTTTAGAAAAAGGTGGATAGCAAAAAGCAATTTTCATTAATCTTTAGGATTAAAAAAAGAAATAAGCAAACTTCTCCCCCAAAAATCACGCTTATCAGTGGCGCTTCTAATAATTCGCGGCAAAGCCGTTGCCAGATAAAAATTTCTGATCCCAAAAACTTGATACCAGCCTGTTTTTATCAAAAGTCTAATTAACCATTTGGGTAAAAAGGGGAGATAGTTTAACATAAACTGAATACTATAGTAGGGCTTTGGGTTCTTCATACTTCCACCATCATGAAATGTTCCGTTGGCTACTTTTTCTCCACGTTCTATCTTTTTTATATCCTGGTAAGAAAGCATTCTTTGGTTTAAGGCAGTCTGAACAATGGGCGTTTTGGGATAATAAGTCAGCCAAAAGACTGAAACCAGGTCAGGTCGATGCTTGTTATAAAATAAAACCGCCTCTTCCTGATTTTTGAGCGTGTCGCCAGGAATGCCAAGTATGTGGTCAGTTTGAACCATAACTCCGGCTTCTTTTAAATATTTAATCGTCTGAATTACTTTTTTCTTGTCAATCTGCCGATTAAGGACTTCCCTTGACAACCCAGAAGAAAGAGATTGGACTCCAAATGAAGCAAAAATGCATCCGGCTGAGCCTAAAAGATTAGCTAACTGTCTATCTAAACATTCAGGGTGAGTGGCACAGCCAAAAGGTAAGCCAATTTTACGTTGATAAAGTCTCAAAAACCTTAAGAGCCAATTTTTATTGGTTGTAAATAAGTCATCCATAAAATAAACAATCTTAAATTTATACTTCTTTTTTGCCCATAAAAGCTCGTCAATGACATTATCTGCTGTTCTCTGCCTAAAAATTCTTCTTCCCCGCATCTTATGAATCGTTGCTTGAATACAATAAGAACAACTGTAGGGGCAGCCGCGGCTAGTGATAATCGCATACTTAAAGCTTGTCTCTTTTAATACTTGAAAAAACGGTTCTTTATAGGGAAAGGGTAAAGTATCTAAATCTATCAGCTCTCCTTCTTTAAATTCTCCTATTTGTTTACCATTTTTTTTAAAAACAATGCCTTTTATAATTTTGTCAGGCAAGATAAATTGAGCATCCTCTTTCCTGCTATTTTTCAAAAATTGAATAAAAGAGATGTCTGCTTCGCCAATGGCCACGGCGTCAACCGCCGACTCTTGCAAAACCTGTTTTGGCACGGCCGTCGGATGAATACCGCCAAAGATGGTAGTAATCTTAGGCTTAATTTTTTTCAAAGCCTTAGCACAATTAAGTTGATATTGGTAATTATCGGTTACACAAGAAAAAGCCACCAAATCAGGATTAGTCTTAGCAATTTTTAAGGCAATGGTTTTAAAGGAAATATCCTTCTTTTTTTTGCCTAAATAGGCATTCTCTGCCTGATAGAAAACTAATTCCACTCTATGCCCCGCTTTAAGACAAAGGGACATTAAATATTCAATCCCAATACTTTCAAAATCTGGATAAACAAAAGTGATTTTAAATTTCTTAAAAGTCATCAGCCTGCCACCAATTGCATTTTATCATAAAATTTCCTAAAATAGACCCCTCCTGCCTTCCAAAATGACTCCCGAAAAAGAGATAAACAAGTTTGTTTCTCGCAAGCTCGAAATAAAAATTGGCATTTCCACTGGTTGTTTAATGGGCAAATCTCCCGAACTTGCCTTAAGGACGATTTTTCAGCAAAGAGAAATTAGAGAAGCCCTTATTGCTGCCAACGAGATAGGACTAGATGGGATTGAATTATTTTATCGAAGAGGTTTAACTTTTGAAAAGTTTAATCTTGTCCTGGAATCAATAGAAAAACTAGAAAATAAACCCCATGTTTTAACTGTCCATGCCCCACTCTACTACGACCGCCACTCCCCCAGTTTTGGAAAAACCGACACGAGGTTCGCCTCCTGGCTTTTAGCCTACATGTCAGGATTTTTTAAAAATGAGCCAGCACCTCGCCTTGCCGAAGAACTGAAAGCTCCCTTAGTGGTTCACGCTGATATCATCAGGAACCTGGAAAAAAGAGGAGAAATTCTAAAAGAAAAACCATGGTTGATTGAAACCGAAAAACCACCCTATCCACAGGAAGTTTTAGAGATGGCAAAAAGCCATAATTTAAACCTTGTTTTCGACACCAGTCGAATAACTTTAGCTAATCTGCCTTTAAGAGAAAGCTGGGAAGCCTATACTCAAAACGGAGTTGAGAAAGTAGAAGTGATTCATTTTTCTGGAAAGGGAGGTAAAATAGTTCACCATGATGAGTTAAGAGAGTTTTTCCAGCAAGTTTTAAGAGATGGCTGGCAGGGAATAATTATTATTGAGCACGCTCCTCTATCTACTTCGGGAAGAACTTATGAAGACAAAAAAGACCAAATTAAATATACCCTAGATTTTCTTCTTGCCAATGAGATTAAACCCAGACGGTCTTATAGTCACCCGTAAAGCGCTCCCAGTCTTTCTCTGGCTAAATTTTCAATCCGAGGCAGAATTTTTTTAACTGTCAAGTGGTCAAAAATCATCACTCCAATTGCTTCCAAAATGGTTGGTTGAGGATAAAGGCAGGTCTTGCAGATATTAATCTCCTCTCTTTTCTTCTGAAAATTCTTTTTCCTTAAATTTTGCATTTTAGAATTATTCCAAATCTCTCTTAATCTTTCTTCTTTGACATTTCCCAGAGGATATCTGCCATGGACATCTTCGCAACAGGCAAGAACTGTCCCATCAGAAAAAATGTTAAGCTGGCGGAAAATATGAAAACAATAAGGGGTGATTTTTACCCCACCCTTCTTGTCGTCATCTCTTAAGGCAATTTTTGGCTTAATCCGAACGACATCAGCCCCTTTGCCTTGCCATTTTTTCAAAAACAAAAAAACTTCTTTTTCGTTCTCTTTCATAGTGATAAATTGGATAACCATAAAAGGTTTTTCTCTTGCCCGAGGGTTTTCTTTCATCTGTAAAAAGTTCTTGATGTTTTTCTCGACTCTCTCAAAATCGCCACCAACTCTTATTTTCTCGTAGGTTTTTTTGGTCGCCCCATCCATCGCTAAAATCACATAGTCAATTCTGGCATCAAGAAGTTTCCTGCTTTCCTCCTCATTAAGGAGCATCGCATTAGTAGAAATTCCGACCCGAAGTCCTTTATCTTTAGCGTATTCTATAAACTTGAAAATCTGAGGGTGAAGCAAGGGTTCTCCTAAACCATGAAGATAAACTAACTCCGCCAAAGGAGCGATTTCATCAATAATTTTTTTAAACAAAGAAAATTTCATTTTCCCTGGAGGGCGGATTTTTTTAGCCACCATTTCTTCATAGGGACACATAATACAGGAGAGATTACAGATGTTGATTACTTCAATGCCAATTTCCAAGGGCAATCCTTTTGTTTTTTCTCTTTTGGTTAAAAAATCAGATAAAAGAGAGAGTCTGTTTTTAATTTTGTTGGGCAAAAAGGTATTCTGATCAACTATCATTTATTCTTCTTCTTTCTCCCACCATCGAGCGAGATTGCCTCTTAATCCCCCCGTTAACCTTTCTCCTTTTATAAGTTTGTAGCCTATTATTATATAAAAAAGCGAGCCCATGATTGTTCCCAGGCTTAATAAAAACAAAACCCAAGCAGTGGTTGATCCTCGGTAATTAAGCTCAACTCTGGTTTTGCCCTCCAGCCCCTTAGAAACCCGCAGGTACATAAAATCAGGACCCGCCTGGTAAACTTTCACTTTCTTCCCATTAACCTTGGCTTCCCAACCACTATCATAAGTTTCTTTGAAAAGAACTCCGGTAAAGTTATCACCAGTAATAATGATTTTTTCTGGCTTAGGTCGAGTAAACTCTTGTCCTGGCAAAGACTGAGGTCCAAAAGTAAGATATAAAAGGATGTTTTCCAAAAGCCTAGCTTCTTCCGGGTTGTTATACCTTTCTGAGTGATAAGGCAGGTTGAGGCCTGACCAAACGATCTTTCCTTGACCAAGAGAGCCTTCCACCAGAACTGGTTTTCCTGCTTGAGTCAAAATAATTCTTGTTCCCTCCTTAACTAAACTCTTATCGGGAACAAAAGAGAGTTTCCAAGGATCATCTTGATAAAGAAGAGGGGCAAATTTCGCTGTCTCTATTCCGGAATTTACTGGATGCTCGCTTAACTCAAGCGTCCATTCTCTTCCTAAACTTGCTCGCTGGGTTTCTTTGAGAGGAAAAATCTCTGACAAGGTCTTGCTTTCCGACTCCTTAACCTCATTGCCTGTTTCTATAAAAAGACTGCCCCCATTCCTAACATATTCCTCAAGACTTTTCCAGGCTTTATCAAAATCATCATATTTATATCCATCAAGAATCAGGGCATCAAAATCACTTAGCCTCATCTTGGCTAGTTTCTCAAGCTGAAGAGGCCCCCGGATGGGAATGAGTTTTGTCGAATTAGTATTGGCTAAAGCCAAAGCCCGAGTAATATCGTTGTAGGCCGCCTCACTGCTCACAACGAGAGCAACCGGGGCGTTGGTCGCGGTAACAATCGGTGAAGTCAATTCTGGTCTTAATTTATAAAAGGTTAAAGGGAGAACGTCTTCTTTATTCTCAATTACATCCTGATTAAGCAAATAATCAGCATAGATGCGCTCTGTATAACCCAAGGTCCGGTTGCCTTCTCCTAAATAGGCGACGGCATACCAATCAAGCAAGAAAAGAGCATTATTTTTTCCTGCTTCCTCATCCATCTCAGGGTTTCCTGTTTCTGCTTGCCAAAACCAGGCATTCCAATCCTCAAAAGTCCCTTTAGTAAACTGGGCATAACCCCGTGTGTTAGGAATATCAAAAACCAGATTCCACCAATGATTAACCTCATAAATTAAACTATCAAACCGATGGTTGAGATCATTAGTCTCAAGCCAAGGAGGAATAAGGGTTCTCGGCTCTATTTTTTTATACTTATCCAAAGTCAAGACCGCCTCAGGCGGAATAATCCCTGAAGGCGCCCGTAAAAAGGAGAACATTTCTCTGGGCTGACTGATAACCAAGGCTATCAGTGCTATCAACAAGATAAGATTTAAACCGATGTTAGTAACCTTTTTCTTTTCGAAAATGGCTAAAATTTGCCTTCCTAAAATGGCGCTAAGACTCAACAATATCAGTGAAATCGCCCAGACCATCCTTTCTGGCCAAAGAGTACTGCCGATTAAAGGAAGAAAATTGAAACCAGAGGTAACTGAAACAAAGATAATCAAGAATTCAGCTAAGATAACCAATAAAACGAAAAAATGGCGCAATCGCTCTTTTTCTTTTCTTAAAAACATCAGCATTATGCCTAACAACGAAATAGCAACCATAACAAAGAAGGTTAGGGAGTTAAATAAGGAAAGAATCGCCCGAATATCCCAAGAACAATCGGCGCAAGTTCTCGATTGAGGGGTAGCCAAAAAAATTTGAGCCATGGGGTAAAGATTAGTCCCGGCTATAAAAATACTTACCAAGGAAAATGAAAAAATTGCTCTCACTTTCTTAAAAAAAAGACTGCCTCTGGCCAGAAAAAGAGCCGTCAGGCAAGGAAGAAAGCCAAAAAAGATACCCATTAAAGGATGACCCAAAATGGCCAAGCCTACCAAAACCGCGCTGGCTATAAGGAATCTCTTGTCTTCTTTATCTAAATAAAGAAGTGTCGAGAGCAAACTAGCGGGGAAAAAAAATTGGCTGTCCACGGCATTAACAAAACCGCTCGAAAAAAGACCTAAGACTGAGCCCTTGGTGAAAAAAAGGATTAAGGTTAGAAAAAGACTAAAGAGGTAGTTTCGACAAAGGTAGAAAAACAGACAATAGGAAAAAAGGGAAAAAAGGAATAATGTTCCGAGAGAATAAATCTCCACTGCCCAAAAACTATCAGTCAGATGAACCAATGGCTGCATCAGATAAAAATGAAGCCAGGGATAGCCACGTACCGTAGCCAAGCCCTCAAACCAAAAAGGCTGCCAAGAGGCGGGTGGCCAAGCTAGGTGCTTCCGAAAGTGTTCAATGTAAGTTAAGGAGTTGGGTAAATCCCCCCCTGAAGGCTGACCAAAAAAAAGATAGGCCTTAGCCGTCGGATAAAAGAGTAAAATCATGACTCCAATTATCAACAGGTGCCAACACCATGAAGGAATTTTAAATTTCATTTTCTTCCTCCCACCAGCTTTCGATTTTTCCTTGACCAAATTTTTCCAAATTAAAACGAGCAAGGACTTTCCTGAAAAGAAAACCAAAAATTAAAACTAATAAAGTCGCCAGCGAGATAATCCTAGCAACAATCATCGTTACCGAAGGCTTATATTCCAAAATCACCCGCTCCCCTTCTCCTACCTTCTCAAGAGGTATCAACATAAAATTCGGTCCCGCTCGATAAATTGATGATTTCTCCATTTTCAATTTTCCATTTTCCATTTTTTCAAGGTAGGCTTGCCAATCAGGAAAAGCATTTTCCTTAAAGTAGAGATATTCTTTTTTGCCTTTCGTGTGGGAAAAGACAAATTCCACTTTATCCGGATAATCCCTGTTTATCTTAATGTCCGTTCTCCTCTCTCCCCCAAGGGGCATAAGCCAAGAAAGAAGTTCTTTAAAGAATTTATATTCCTCATCGTTTTGATAGATAAAGGCATGACCAGGCAGATTCATTCCCGACCAAACAATTTTTCCTTGGCCATAGTTCCCCTTAGCCACCAAGACCTTGCCGCCTGACTCGATCACCACTTGAGCCCAATCCTTGAGATTTTCTCCGGCGGAAACTCCCCACGGTCCACCCTCATAGACAGGTGGAGAAAAACCTTCTAAATCCCAAGTTTTGTATTCTTGCCAAGAAACTTTTCCAACCGGAATAATTTCGGGAATTTCCTCCATCTGCCAATCAGGGCTAAGATATTGCCAGCCTGTTTCGACAAAAAGCTTGCCACCCTCTTTAACATATTGGGTCAGCATTTGCCAGGATTTTTGCCTGTCTTTAAAAGAGTAGCCATACAAAATCACCCCTGTAAACTTCTTGAGTTCCTCAAGTTGATAATCATCAACTTTTTCTTTACCCTCAACTAGGATTGCTTCTTGGTAATCAACCACCCCTAGGTTTGCCAGTCGAAAAATAGTTTCGTAAGCATTTTTACTAGAACTACCGATAATCAAAATAGCCGGTCTATTAGTAATCTCAACCGTTCCCGTTGGTTCTTTGAAGCGCAAAACCGTCAAAGCTTCTCTCTCTCTTAAAACTTCTTCCCAGTTTTGGTCATAACGCTCTATCGGAGTAAGACCCCTATAAATCAGGGCGTAAGCTATGCCAAAGTGTTGAGCTAGTTGATTAACCTCCCTTGTCGTCCCCGGACTTCCTTGAACATAGAAAACACCCTGCTGATAACCCCAGAATGGCCAATTAGGCAAACCAGCCACGTTGTAAGTAGCTGAAAGAGGCACATCAGAGAAAGCGCTCCAGGCTTGAGTAATCCCCCCCCAATGAGGGGCAATATCGACTCGGTCAGTTTTGGTTAAAGAAAGCTGG
>CAYGWK010000005.1:19290-21735 GCA_964353785.1 uncultured Gammaproteobacteria bacterium | reverse complement strand
CCCCCCCCAATGAGGGGCAATATCGACTCGGTCAGTTTTGGTTAAAGAAAGCTGGCTATTAAGTTTGTGAATTAAGGGCTCAAAATAAAGACCGCTCTCTGAAGAAAGCTGCCAAGGCGCCCAAACTTCTCCCTCAAAAATACCTATTTTCCCATCTCTAAAAGTGACCCCGTAGAATCCAGCCGGACCATAGCCTAAATAATTCCCCACCAAGGGGACATTCCCCGTTCCTGGAGGAACATGGCGAAAATAGACTAACGAAGGAATCAATAATGAAAAAACCAAAATAACTTTAAGACTCTCAGGCAAAAATCTAAAACGAAAGTTTCTTAGGGGAAATAAAATCAACTTTGCCAACTCATCCATTCCAAAAGCAGCGATCATGGGAAGAAAAATCATTGTTGGCACGATAGCCCGAATCGTCACTACCGTCCAAAACTGTTCAAGAATTGAGGGTAATGAGGACAAGAAACCAGGCAGACTGGTTTGAATCATAAAGAAAAAGGCAATCAGTCCCCAGCCCAAAACCAATCTTTTCCTAAAGAAAGCTAAAATCAGCCCTATCCCTGCCCAAATTAAAACCGGGGTGGCAAAAAACATATACCAGGCAATATTAGTACCAAGAGCTTGCTCGGGTCCCAAAATTCCTAAAAGTCCGCCAATATTAAAATGAACCTGGATTTCAAGTCCAGGAAATAAAAGTCCGCCGCGATTAACAATCGAAAAATAACGAAGGTAAGGAAAAAGCCAAAAGCCAATCAACAAAATAGCGACCGTGATTACCAAAAGGGTCTTAGCCACTGTTCTTAATAGTCCAAGACGGCTTAATCTTTCCTTTTTTTCAAAAAAGAACCAGAAAATACCATAAAGCAAAAGCGTTTCCATTAAACTTATCCCACTGGCAAAATGAGTAAAGGAAAGAATTGCCAATAACAAAGACGTCGCCACTAAGCCAATGTACTTTCGCTGACCCTCGGAATTAAGATAGAGATCAAAAAGAAAAATAACAGGAACAACAAAAATCAAAGAGAGAGACTGGGCATAAAGACCAGTATCATAAAGCCAAGTCCAAATTGCCTGGGAAAGAGGATAAAGGAAAGCGGCCAGAAAGGCGGCGGTTTGGCTTTTCAGCTTATGCCAAACAAAAAAATAGATTCCCAAACACGTCAAGGGAACAGAAAGAAAGGGCCAAAGGCGAAATGCCTGAATAAGATTTAAATGAGATAGTCGCTTAAGCAGAATCGGCAAGTAAAAACCCCCTAGCTGCTGATCTTGGACAAAAGAAATACCCCCTCCATAAAGAGGAAACCAAAGAGGTAGGTGGGGGAAAAAACGATTGAGCCAGGTAGTAACCGTTAGGGCATAAGGAAAATCGTTGCCTTGAATAATCCCAAATAAAAGCGAATGGCCAAAAACATAAGTAATACCTCCCACGATTGCTAGGGCAAAAAGGAAATATAGTCCCTGAAAAATCAATTTCAATCCTCGCATCTTATTCCTCCTTTACCTCCCACCAGGAAAAGATTCTCTTTTCTAGTCGGTGAATTGATTCTAGCCCTGGAGAGATAACTTTTCTAATCAGCCCCCTGGGAATGAAAATCCCTTCTAGGCAATAAACTAAAAGACCAAAAAAAACAAGCATGGAAATCAACCAACTCCCTTTTTCCAAAAGAGAAATTTTATACTCAAAAATCACCTTCCCTTTTCCTTCAGGCAGAAAGACGTACATTAAATCAGGACCAGCAGGATAAATCTTAATCTTTTTTTGATCTACTTGGGCATGCCAATTAGAAAAATAAGATTCTTTTAAGAGCACTCCTTTAACTGGCGAAAAAATATTAATCTCTCTTCTTTCAGGATGAGGAAAATCTGCTTCAAAATTAACCTTTTTCATTTCTTCCTTTCCAATCATTTCCTCAATTAATAAATTCTTCAAAAGAGAGATTTCCTCTTCATTCTTTTTTTCCATAATTAAAAAAGGCAAATTTAAACCACTCCAAATAACCTTACCGCCGGCTTTCTGCCAAGAGACTATTAAGGGTATTTCCTTTTCTTTTTTTAGGACTTTACTTCCCGCCTTAAGGTTCTCTCCCCCCTGAATTTCCCAATTATCCCAAATTCTTTCCGGAGAAAAACTCTCAATAGGCAAAATTTCTGATAAAACTCCTACTTTTGCCTCCGGACTACCATGTGTTTCCCAAAAAATTGTCTTCCCTTTCCCTAAATAGTTCTCAAGAAGCGTCATTGCCTTAGCCTCATTTTTGTAAGCGTATTCGTAAAGAACCAAGCCATCAAATTGGCCTAACTCTTCTTCGTTAAACCGGTCAATCTCTTCTCCACCTCTTATAGGAATAATTTCTTGGCTGTCAAGCCCAGCTTGAGCAAGGGCTCGCAAGAAAAAGTCATAGCCCTCTTTTCTGCCGATTACCAGAACTGTCGGGGTAT
>CAYGWK010000005.1:0-19190 GCA_964353785.1 uncultured Gammaproteobacteria bacterium | reverse complement strand
CGCAAGAAAAAGTCATAGCCCTCTTTTCTGCCGATTACCAGAACTGTCGGGGTATTTCTGGCAGAGAATATCGGTGAAGCAGCAGGATACTCAAACTGATAAAGCTCAAACGGCAAGTATCCGCGCCAAATTAGAGACTTCTGGTTTTCTAGCGCAAATTCTCTTGGTCTATTAAGGAATTTTTGGTATTTAAAATGTGGGTCGCCAACTAAAAACTCGCGCACCCCATACCAATCAAGTAAAAATTTAGTCTCAGGATAATTGTCTTCCCAGTACCAAACTGCGGTCTCAAACCAACTCTGCCAATCAGGATAAGTAATTCCTTGACCAAAATAATCACGAGTTTGATAGGCATCATACTTCCAATTAAACCAGTCAGCCACAAAAGCCGAGTCGGTTCCGTAACGAAAATTTAAAGGATATTTAACCGAAACCGCTTGCTGATTAAGCCCTTCGAGGCTTCCCGGAATAAGAACATCATCAACTCCTCCTTTCAAATGGGGTAAGTCGCGCCGGATTCCCAAAATAGCTCCCCCCAAAGCTCCTATCAGTATCAATAAGCCTAAACCTCTCTTCATTTCCTTAGTGGCAATTCCTAAAACCAAACCGCCGAAAATTACCGCAATAATGCCAAACATAGAAAAAGCGGTGATCGGTGGAAAACCAATAATATACCATGTTCTAGGGTAAATGGGTAAATAACCAATGGTGTTATACAAAAAGCCCACCAGAGTAGCCATAAACCAAGCCAATAAAATTCCCTTTTGAAAACGATTAGCTTTTAATTTTTTAATTAAAAGCAGAACCACTAATAAAATTAAGCCTAGGGATAAAAAGGGTAAAACGTTAATTGAGAAAGAATAATTTACTTGTCCTGGGGTGGGTGAAAGAAAGTTGTTCCAATTAATGGGAGCACCAGGATCACGACCAATAAAGCGAGAAGCAGGTTTTCCAGTTAAGAAAAGAGGTAAATACCAGTAAGCCGCCAAGGCAAAAGAGGGTAAAAAAAGCTTTAAAAATTCAATAACTTTTCTCCGCCAAGAAAGACTGGAAAAGAAAAAGAAGAGAGAAATTAAAACGAGAGTTACTCCTCCAAGCAAAAGATGAGACATTAAGACCAAGCCAAAACCAAGAACGGTCAAAATATAGAGTCTTTTTCTCTTTTGATCAAGAATTATCGCTTCGAGATAGCGAGCACTAAGAAAAAGAGCCAGTCCCATCATTCCCAAACCAAAAACTCGAACATAGTTCCCCCCATTCCACCAAGACCACGAGGTCGGTGAAGAGGCTAAAACTAAAATAGTCAAAAGAGCCGCTAACCTACTTTTTGCTACCTGATAAACAAAACCGTAGATTCCCCAACCCAAAAGGACAAAGCTTGCCGCCGCCATGATTGTCAACCCTTGACCTGGAGAGATTCCTAAAACTTTAACCATGGCCGCCACCAAGACCATGGATAAAGGAGGGTAAGACCAAAGGAAGAAAGGCGTTCCTGAATTCCAGAATGGATTCCAATTAATATGAGGGAAATACTGAAGAATCAATTTAACTTTGGTCAAATAGGCGTAAGTATCGACTCCTTTGGGATTACCTGTTAAAAGCCCGGTTAAATAGGCTACCGTCAAAACTATAATGCCTACCAGAAGCAAAGAAAAAATATGCAAAATGACATTGAGAGCTTTGTTTTTCAATTTAACTTAAAATCTCTTTTCTTAAAGACCAAAATTCCTAAAACTATTATGGTTACCAAAGTTGTCGCATAACCTAAATATTCAACCAAGGGACGGTGATAACTCATCTCAAGAGTATAATCACCAGCTGTTCCAGGTTTAACCAGCATCAAGTCCGGCCCAATTTTGGTTATTTTTACTGTCTTCTGTCTTCTGTCTTCTGTCTTCAAAACCGCTCGCCATCCCTTATCATAGGTAGATTTAAAGAGGATACCAGTGTTCTCGTTTGCCCCAGAAACTTTAACTATGGCCAGGTCGGGATTTGTTCGATACTGATAGACATAATCTATCTTGGTTCCAACTGGTTTCTTGATTGCTTCAAGATAAATCATCAAGCCTTCTTTATCCAAGACAGGCTTAATCGGATAAGAAAAAGGTTTTAATTTTTCAACTTTGGCCAAATCAACCGCTTGGATAATCTCTGCTTCACCGGGTATCTCTAAAATCTCAAAACCGTCAATTTCCACCACTGGCTCGGTTAAACCTTTGAATTTGTCCGGGTTCTTAAAGTCTTTATAAGAAGTACTGGCAAAAATATCAGCCACAAGATAGCGAACATTGTAAGCTTTAAGCCAACCTAAGGCTAGCTCCCCATCAGTCCCCGTATTCACCTGGTAAACCACATCTGCCCACCAATGGTTCGGCTGAGCATTATCATCATCACCTCTGAGTTGAGGCACATCGGCAAATTCATTAAAGAAAAAAGCCGGCGAACCGGTAAGAAAAGACCGTTCCCCTGTTTTATATTCAGTGTTAGCCTCAATCCATTTGGCAATTTTATATTCTGAAGTAGCCTCAATATCTTGATTCGCCTCGACAAATTCCCAGCCGTTTTGAATAAAACCCCGCGAGCAAGATAGTAATATCGCCAGATAACAACCTAGTAAGATCGTCCCTGCGACAATGCCTAACTTACCAAATTTCTCCCTAACCAGGTCATAAAGTTTGACTAAAATTACCGCCATAATAATGGCTGTCGTCATATTCAGCTCCGGCATATAACGATTGGGCTGGGAGCCAAACCAAATACCTTTATAAAAGGCAAAAGGAATTGCCCAAAAGATAAAAAACCAAATCACCAAAACAAAATAATTTTGAAACTTGGGTCTTTTTTTAAAAACCTCATGGAGGATAAAAATTAAAGGTCCTATTACAAAGATAAAAAGGAAGAATAGGACAGTAATCGGCGGTAAACGAAAAACATTTTCCGGATGCATGTAGCCTGACTTTAAAAGAGAAACGATCATCGAGACATCATAACAATACCCTATCAAACCATATATTAATGGTATTAAAAGTAAACTTATGAATAATTTTTGCTTGCCTTTTCCGAGAATAAACTCAGAAAAGAAAACCCCCAAGAGAAAATAACCTAAAGCGTAGGCAGAAAATAGATTGATGGAAACGATTAATCCCATCAAGATGGCTGTCAAGAGAAATTTATAAAAACTAGGGTTCCGCAACAGACGCCAATAGGCAATAATGGCTAAAGGCACCAAGGATAAAGCAATCATGTGCGGTCCTTCCCCAAAGTCAACAATCACCGACAGCTGCCAAGGAGCAAAATGAAGTGCTTCACCCACCACCCGAAATCCAGGAATAAGAAAATAATTGGCTGAAGGTGCAAGGATATAAATTATGGAGGCAAAAAGGGCAATTAAATTCCGTTTGGTAAAATAACGAACCAGGAAAAACAAAGTTACTGGCATTAAAACATAAGCAGTAGCCACCACAATCCGATAAACTTGAGCCATAGAAAGGAAAAAAAAGATTTTTTGGACTGCCGCCAGGCTTATTGGTGCTAATAAGGGGTAAATAAGGTGATTCGGAAACCCCCCATACCAAAAAGGATTCCAACCGTGATTCCAAAACCTGGACAAATATCTGGCATTTAAAATATGAGCCACCCCAATTGAGGCAGTATTTTTATCATATTCACCGGCAAAAAGCGGCCAAACTAAAAAAATGTTGGCAAAAATTAGAATCAAAATAAGACCAAAAAGTAAGAATATTTCCTTTCTGTTCATGGAAGCTTAAATTTCAATATTAAGACCGAAAGGGTGGTTAATCCGGAAATTCCATATCCCATCAAATCTTCAAGGGACGAGGTTTTTTGTCTTATCTCCCAAATTCCGACACTTTGGTCTTCAATCCAAGCGCCTAAAACCTTTGTTTCGCTCAAAAACCAAAGACCTCGACCATAAAAAATCATCAAACCCAAAATGAGACTAAACAAGAGGCTGATATAAAAATATCCAAGAAACTCCGAACTAGCCTTGAATTTTCCCAAGTTTCGCCTTACCCAAGAAGAAAACCGCAAAAAATCAAAAAACCAGGTTAGGATAATTCCCAAAAGTAAAGATAAAGAAATCCCTAGAGCCGGTAAAAAGCGAGAGGGGGTGGGATGAGCGACGCCGGCTCCGATGGAAAAAAGCCCAAAACCAATGGTTAGGAAAAAGGCAATAAATAAACTTTGAAGGCCAGGTCGATTTTCAAAAAGCAAAAAACCAAAAACTCCTAAAAGTGGCAAAAGAAAAAAAGAAATGGGTAAAAGATTGGAAAGTGTTTTTTTGATTAACTGACCTTGGGGAGATTGAATAGTCAAAATGACAAACTTTGGGTTATACCAAAAAGCGGAAAATCCAGCCGCCAAGACCAAAACCAGCAGAAATCTCAACATCTTAAGCCTACCTCGACCCAAAAGCATCTCTGAAAAAGTTACTATTCCCAAAAAAACAAGAAGAACAACCAAACCTATGGGCGAAGTTAAGGCGACCAGGGCGACCCCTAAAGCCGAAAAAATTCCCGCCCAAAAATTGCCATGACGAAGAAAGCGAAGAAGAAGTAAACAAACTAAAGGAGTCAAGGTCAGCGAAGCAATATGAGCTCCGTCTTGGGCCAAAAGCCCAAGTTTAACTCGTAAAGTCAGAAAAATCCCCATCGGGAGAGAGGTAATTAGAACCGAGAGAAAACCAGTTAATCTTCTTCCTGAAATTTCCCTAACCAAAAAATAAAAAGATAAAGGAAAGAAAAGGAAGAAGACTAAAAGCCAAAGCCTAACCCCAAAAGAATAAGTTAAAAAAGAGTTGGTTGTTGCCGCTAAAATTGGAATAAAAGGAGCTGAAAAAACATTGGCTTTATCCTCAGAGCCAAAGAAAGGAAAAAGAAGAAGAAAGTTTAGTAAAAAAATGGCCACCAATCCTCCCGCCTCCCCTGCTTTCACCCACCACTCTGACGGCAAGGTCGAAAGCCTTCCTCGAAGATGGTTTAACCGATGAATTCTTTCTTCTTGTTTTTGAGCTAGAGTTTCTTTTTTCTCTGGTCTTTTGATGACTTTTTTTTCTGGGTCCATTACCTACCCTCCTTTATTGTATCATGATTGGAAAAAAGAAAAAATAAAAATTTTGGGGTTATTTTGAGGTTTCAGAAGCAGCCTTTGGCACTTCACCCCGAGTATAGCCTGCCAAGATTTCTTTGACCATATCGGTCACTTGTTTTGGTTCATATTCGCTTTTAACAATATATTTGACTGCTCCCATGGAAAGAGCCTTTTCCGCATCCTGCTGACCGGCAAGATTAGTCAGAATCACCACCGGAATTTTCTTCATCTCCGAGTCTGCCTTTAGTTTCTCCAAAACCTGCAGTCCATTCATCTTGGGCATCATAATATCTAAAAGAATAAGGGTGGGTTTGCCTGTCCTGACCTTTTCCAGGCCTTCAATCCCGTCAGCAGCCATCTCTATCTCGTAACCTTCAAAAGTAAATATTTTTTGATACATCCGTGACATTAAAGGGTCGTCTTCAATAATTAAAATCTTGGCCATATAACCTTAACTTTATCTATTATATCGAAGATAAATGAATGAAATTATCAATATATCTTCGATTAATTCATTTCATTCATTATAACTCTCTAAAATTTCTTTAATCATATTGACCACTTCTTTCGGGTCATAATCACTCTTGACAATAATTTTAATGGCTCCCTTTTTAAGAGCCGGGCTAGGATCCAATCCCCCAGAATAATTGGTAAGCATCACGACCGGAATAGCCTTAGTCTCCGGGTTTTCTTTAAGTTTATCCAAAACCTCAAGTCCGTTCATTTTTGGCATAAGCATATCCAAAAGGATTAAAGAGGGACTTGAGGCTTTGGCCTTCTCCAGTCCTGCCTCGCCACTGTTGGCCACTTCTACTTCAAAATTTTCTCTACGGAAAAACTCTTGGTAGATTTTGGCTATCCTTAAATCGTCTTCAACAATCAAGATTCTGGCCATATTTCCATTATAGAACTCTTTTTTCGGATTTTGCAAGAGGCCCGCCTGGCGGCGAGGCAGGCAAGGTAAAAGCAAAAGTTGAGCCTTTACCGACTTTTGAACTTTCCAAATAAATCTTCCCACCCAACCCTTCAACTATCAATTTGGAAATATAAAGACCCAATCCCGTTCCCCGAGTGACGTCTCGGGTAAAAATGCTCTCCCCAGCCTGCTGAAATTTTCTAAACAAAAGCTCTTGGTTTTCTTTGGAGATTCCCATACCAGTATCGGTGATTGAGATTTTTAGAAAATCTTTTTCTTGGCTGACGGAAATAGTCACGCCTCCCTCTTTAGTAAATTTTAAACTATTACCAATAAGGTTTGTCAATATCTGTTTGGTTCTATCTTTATCAGCAAAAACAGAAGGAAGAGAGATCTCGGGTTTCTCAAACTTTAAATAAAGTTTTTTTTCTGAAGCCACCGGTTCTAACTCTTTAGAGATATTCTCTATCAGGGGGACTAAATCAAAAATTTCCTTTTTATATTCAATCCTGCCTAACTCAAGTCTTGAAACTTCAAGAAAGTCATTGACAATTTTAATCAGACGGGTGCTTGAGTCATGAATATCAGCAATCATTTCTTCAAGCTCTCCGTCCTTCAGTTTATCGGCGTAAAATTGTTGAATTAAGGCGGTATTACCCCGGATGGCAGTTAAAGGAGTTCGGAGCTCATGGGAGGCGATGGAGAAAAACTCTTCTCTTGAGCGCTCAAGAATTTTTACTTCAGTGATATCTTCAATTAAAATGACCACCCCGATAACTTCTTCGGCGTCCCGAATCATTATCACTGGAGCCAAAAAAACGCGCAAAAACTTGGAATCATAAGGGACATCTTTGATATCAATGGATTTCTTTTCCCTAACACAGGTTTGACAATGTCCTAAAAAATCAAAGCTGGAACCAAATCTTTTCCTAACCTCGGCAAAATCCCAACCATCTTGGGGAAGCTCCAAGACCTTCTCCACCGCCGGGTTATGAAGAATCACCTTGTTTTGGTTATCAATCATAATAAAACCCAAAGACAAGCCTTTAATTGAAGCCAAAAGCCGGGCCTGCTCCTCATTCAACTCGTAGGTTCGGGCTATCACCTTCCGTTCTACGCTTTCTTTTTCTTGTTTTAATTCTTCTTCAAGGGCTTTCTCATCGTCCAAAAGATTAAGCATGGCTAACTTGGCTTCTTGAACGGCTTTGTTAGCCTCCTCCAATTCCTTTAATTTCTTCTGTAACTCCGCCTTTTTACTTTCAAATATGGCGGTTTTTTCTTCTTCAAGTCTCTTTGTCTCACTCCTCTTTTTAATCAGCTCTTGGAGGGTTGAGTAAATAAGAGAAATTGTTAGGACCACAAAAATCGCCCCGGCAAAGAAAACCATGCTAATAAGAGTATGGAGCACCTCCATACTGGCAAACTTTTCTCCGCTTATCAGCCAATATGCAAAAGCAAAATAACCTCCAAGGAAAAAAAGGATTAAACAAAGAAGGACAACCCACCATTTTCTTAGAGGCATCCCCTTAACTAATCCCAAAAGAAGGATTTGCCTATAAAGGCTATAGAAAAACATGATAATTCCAGCTAAGACTAAGAGTATGTTTATTACCATTGTTCTATTTGGGCACTGGAGCAGTTGCTTTCTTTAGACGCTCTATTTCTTTTTTCATTTCCGCCATCTTAAGTTCCCTTCCCACCATTAGTCTATTCATTTTTTCTAGTTCATCGGCTCTTTTTTGAAGCTCTTCTTGTGTCTTCTTGTGCTCGGTGATTTCCTTGAACAAATTCTCTACCATTTTGTTAAAAGCCTGGGCTAAAATCCCAATTTCGTCCTTGCTTTTAATCTCAATTCTATGTTCGAGGTTTCCTGACCCGATTATTTCCGCTCCTTTTTGAAGGGATAAAACAGGTCCTAAAATACCCCTGACAATCACCACCAGGGCTAAGAGAATAACTAGCGCCAAAATCGCAATAGAAACCATGGTAAATAACGCCGTCTTTTGTTGAATATCTGATAGTTCTGCCCGAGAAATTTCCATTAAGCGCGAGGCACCGGTAAGCATTGTCTGCGATTTTAGGAGAAGCTCGGCGACCAACCTTTCTTCAAGCTCTGGAGAAGTAGGTTCTTCGAGATTTTCTACTAAGCTTAAAAAGGTCGTTCGGATGATTTCAGAATCTTTACCCAGATTATCCAAAATCATTTGCTCCTCTGACCCTCTAAATATCTCTGGTTGGAAAAGCTTTTCAATAGACTTATGTCTTGATTGCCACTGTTCCCGATTCCTCTCTCCAGGGCGCAATAAATAATCATTAGTCAGAAGATTTAACTCAAACACCCCCTTCATTATTTCACCGGCGATTCTATTTTCCTCAATTGTTTCTTCTAACTTCTGGACTTGGATGAAAACAAAAAACCCAACAATTAAGACTAACCCAATAACTATAGTCGAAATAATTCCAAACTTAGTTTTAAGTTTCATAAAACTTTTTTTAACGAATTACTGTAACTGCTTCAGGCTTGACCGCCTCCAACGCCTCCAAGTAAATAAAATCAAGATAATTCGGAAGTTTTGTTGCCGAAACTAAATTATTTTTAATTGCCCATCTTGCCTCATCTTCCAAACACATTAGGACAGACTGGTCCAGCATCAACTCAAATTCAAAGATATCCCAGAGTCTAGCGATAATTTCTCTGTCTGTCTTTATTCGTTTGGCCACAATACCTACTGATTCTTCTCTGTTTTTGGAGATAAACTCCTCCCCTTTCTCAATTGCCTTTAAAAACCTCTCCAGGGTTTGCGGATGATTTTTTATAAAATCCTTGTTTGAGACAAAATAAAAATCTTCTCGAAAAATACCTTTGCTTTCCAAGAGGACGGCTTTCTCGCCTAATAATTTTTGGGCATTGGAAATATGCGGCTCCCAGGTAGAAATTGCCTCGACGCGTCCATCTGCCAACGCTTGAGCCAACTCTGCTGCCTTTAGGTCAACAGTTTCAACATCAGAAATTCCAAGTCCATTATGAGTCAAAAGCAAGCCTAAGAAAAAATGTCCTGAAGAACTTTTAGTTATCCCTATCCTCTTACCCTTTAAATCTGAAGCGTTTTTTATCCCTTTATCCTGACGGCCGAGCACTTTAACATCGTTATCAGAATAAACCATGGCGGCTAAAATAGCGTAATCATTTCTACTAAAACTATTAAACATGACCGGCGTCTGAGCCACGGTAACCATATCCAAACCGCCCTCTGTTAACATTGTGCTCAAAGCAGTTCTTCCAGAGTCAAATTCTTTTATTTCTATTTCAAGGCCCTCTTTTTGGAAATAGCCTTTGTTTTCTGCTACCCAAACCGCTGATGGAAGCATGCTGATTTCGACTCCAAATTTAATTTTCTCCACCGGGCCAGTGTATTTTTCCAGCGGTTTTTCTGAAAGCCTGAAAAAACCAATTCCGAAAACTATTGCTCCAACCGCGATAAGACTCCCAATTAATAATTTTTTATTCATTTTTCTCACCCCCTCCCTTTATTGAACTTTTTTCAGTTTTTACCCTGAGCTTGTCGAAGGGCTTCTATTTCTTTTTTCATCTCCGCCATTTTTAGTTCCCGACCGATCATCAATTTATTCATCCGTTCCAATTCTTCGGCTCTTTTTTTAGCTTCTTCTTCTATCCTTTTACGCTCGGTGATGTCTCTGAAAATTCCCTGCATATATGGTTTATCACCTATTTTAATGAGGGAGGCACTAATAGAAACAGGAATTCTCCTTTTATCCTTAGTTAAAATTTCTGACTCTATTGTTTTTATTTCTCCCATAAGCTGTTTTTTGAAGCCTGTTTCCATTGTTTCTTTAGCTAGATCTCTGGGGTGAAGTTGATCGGCAGACATAGATAAAATCTCTTCTTTTGAATATCCTAGAAGTTTTTCAGTTGCTTTATTACAATCATTTATTTTTCTTGTTTCTGGATTAGCAAGCAAAATGGCATCTACTGATTGTTCAAACATGGATTTGAATCTTTCCTCATTTTCTTTTAGCTTCTCTTCCGTCTTCTTTCGCTCGGTGATATCAATAAAGTTTTCCAGCAGACACTTACGACCTCTGATTAAAACCGTGGTGACGGTCTTAAGAATTGGCACTTGTCCTTTACCGTCTGCTTTAAGCAGCACCCGTTCCGAGTTGTCCACTTTCTGGCCAAGGTCGGTGATGGGACATTTTCCTTTTTCTGCCGGGCAGATGAATCGATGGCAGATATGGCCGATAATTTGCTCTGGTGGGGCGCCTATCATTTGGGCAGCCGCAGGATTAACCTCAATAATCTCGTGTGTCTCCGGATTAATAATGACTATTCCACTTAAGATGGAATCACAGATAGTTTTCGCTTCGGTTTCCATAAATTTTTCTGGTGGCTTTTGATTCATTTTTTCTCACCTCCTCCCTTTATTTTATTTGATAGGCAATATATCTAGACATCAAATAAGCCGGGATAACACTTAAAACCATCAAGAGGGCGGCGACAATAAAAGTTAACTCAATTGCTCTTCCGGCGGATTGTAAAACCGAAACTTGGGGTTTGCCAACAAAAAGCATTCCCACCACATTATTATCAATATCTTCTAAAGGGGCAAAAGCAGCCAAATAGGAATTATTTAAAATAGAAACAGAACCCCGATATTGCCTTCTTTCATCAAAGACTGCTTTTTTAATGGCCGGCGTTTCCTCGGCTAGACCGACCCAGCGTGATTTTCCATCAGGGGAGACAAAAGTGGTGGCTGACCTTATGTTTTGACCATAGATGGAAACATCAAGTTTAGTCGCCTCTTTAACTCCATCAACAAAGGCGTTGTCAATAAGAACGCCAACGACGACTGCTCCCAAAACACTCTCTCCGACTTTAATTGGCGCCGCCGACCTAATGGAAACTTCAGGAGCCAAGACTCCCTCTTTGGTAACAATTGAGGAAAGACCTTCGCCGGAAAGGGCTCGCTTAACGAGCAAATCTCCTGAAAGAGAATCGCCAATTCTTTCCCAATCCTCTCCCCTGGCCAACACTTCTCCAGTTTGAGAAACGATGACCAAGAAATCCTTTTTTTTGGTTAAAAGAATCGCCGCGGCTTGCTCTTTTAATTTTGGCCGGTCTCCCTCACTTGCCGCCTTTTGCACCTCTGGATTTTGGGCGACTAACTGGGCATCGGATAAAGTTTCTCCTTTTTTGCCGGAAATGGCATACTCAAAAATACTGGCATCAGTCTGAAGACTGCCTAAGGCATCATTCTCCAAACTTCTCATAAGAAGAAAGGAAAAAGTGACGGTGGTCAGCAAAAATATTGCCACGGTCGAAACAATAAAGACCATAAAAAGCTGAACTTGAATTCGTTTCAGAAGATACTTAAAAACCCACCAAGCCAAAAAAAGAGCCGTTAAAAATAAAATCAGATGTTCGCCAAGCCAAAAAGGCCCAAAAGGAGAAACTAAATTGGCAATTTCTGGATTTTGGATATTTCTAAAAAGAGAGGCCAGAGACAAAAACTCAGAAAAGGCAAGGATAAAAAAGACAAAACTGATGGGCTTGAGATGAGCTTCAAGACCAATCTTGGCCCGCCTTAAATATAAAAATCCAATCCCAAGACAAAAAACCGGAAAAAAGAGAGGGGCGGCCACTGATAAGGAAAAGCCCAAGGGGATAAAAAGACTTGTCTTGGTAAATGTTTCTGGTTGAAGACCCGAAACTGACGGTTTAGGCTGAAGAGGGTCAAGAATAAGACCAACAACCAATAAAATATATCCCAAAAGCCTGAAAATTGAAGTTAAAAAAAGGACAGTATCAACCCCAAGCAAGGGTTCTTGTAAAAGCGTTTGCTCAATAAAGGTCGCCTGGGCAATAAAGGAAAAGGATAAAAAGAGAAAACCTAAAAATTTAATGCTTTCTCTGGGAATTTTTTTATTCAGCCAGGCATCAAAATATAGCCAAGAGGTGGCAAAAAATCCAAAAGCAGCAATTAGGTTGATGCAAAAATGTCCTTGTTCTAGTAAAAATTGAGTCTCAAACATGGGCAGTAATTAAGAATTATTGTACCCTTTCTTTATTCATTATTCCATTGCCTTTTCTAATTCTTCTTCACTTAAGACCCCACAAAAGACGCTTTTAACCACTCCTCCTCTATCAAGAAAAAAATGAGTTGGAAGAGAGTTTATTTGGTATTTTTCTACCAAGGTTCCATCCTGGTCAACAACAATTGGTACCTTATAATTTCCTCGCTTTTGAAAAATTGAGACTTTTGATAAGGTCTCCTGGAGAGAAACGACCACCAGGCGAATATTTTTCTGGCCAAAAAGTCTCTCCAAAACCAAAATCTGCTCCAACGAAGGCGGAGACCAAGTGCTGATAAAAGTCAGGAGAGTTTCTTCTCCTCGCAAATTTCCTAAATTAAATTCTTCATCTTGAGTGGTTGGTAGAATAAAAAGTGGGGCTTCTTTTCCGGTTAATGACTCTTTAAGAGGCGCTTGGGGAATAGAGGGCATAAAAACTTGAACTTTTGTTTGCTTGGAGAAAAAATCGGGTATAGGAAGACTAAGTGGTCCAAGACTAAATATTGGTTTGGGTGTCATGGTAAAAATATTGTTTATCGGCGTTGGTTTATCAATTGAGAAAATGGCACTGGTCATCTTGGCAAAACCTTTGGCTTTGACGGTCAGATAATAAGTTCCGGGAGGAACAAAAAGACGGTATAAACCCTCCCCGTCTGTTTTTTGAGGATTTTTCTGGCCAAAAGCCTCTCCGTCCCAGATAGTCCAGGTTTGCGAAGAAGGCTCTTGATAATAAAGAGTAATCACTGCCTCTTTGATAGACAAAAAATCCGGCCCAAGGACTTTTCCTTCCTCAAGAACAACCACCGAATTAAGAAGTCTTTCGGTCTTGTTTCCGGCTCCATCAACTGCCTTGGCCTTAAGAGTATAGATTCCCGGCTTTTGAAAACTTAAAGTTCCAGACCAGAGGCCATTATCAGGATTTTTAACCAAGGAAAACATCTGCTTGCCAGCCAAAAGGTCAATAGTCGTCGGTCCGCCGACAGCCGAAAGAGTTATTTTTTGGTCAAGTCCGGCTAAAGCCAAAATTGTTCCATTTGAATCTGGCAAAAGAACTTGAGGACCAATGGAGACAAGATTGCCCCCTACCTGAGGAGGAAGACGGTCAATCACTAAGGTATATGATTCCGAAACTCCAATATTAGCCTGCGAAGAAGAATCAGTGGCCCTCGCTTTAATCTTATAATTCCCATCCTCTTTCATTTGCGGGGTAAAGGAAAAGGAAGTTGAAACAGCCCCTTGGTTTTCAATTTTATCAACTAGAAGCCAATTTAGGCCATCATCTAGAGAATATTCAATTTTTGAGATTCCCGAGACATCCGAGGCTTTGCCGGAAATTTCAGGTGGACTAACATATGGTTTAGAGAAATCCGTCTCGAGTAAAACTGAAGGTGGTGTTCGGTCCAAAACTGGAGTTGGAGTTGGGGTTACTCCTGGTCTTGGGGTTGGGGTTGGAGTGACGACGACAGTCACGGTTGTGGTGGTTCCAGTCTTAGCGGTAAGGAAAGTACCATCGCTAGTTGAACTAGTATTACCGGCAGCATCGGTACTTTCTAACATATAATGATAAGTCGTATTGGCGGAAAGGCTAGTAATTTCTAAACTGCGAGAAGTAACCATTGAGGAATCTGTTTTTGTTGAACCATAGGCATCGGTCGTTCCATATTGAATCACCGAATTAGCCGCCTCGCTGGTGATCCAAGCAATTTTAACCGAACTTGAACCAAGGTCGGAGAGGGTTATTTCATCGATTTCTGGTGGAGTTGCATCCCCGGAAATTGCCACGGCCGTATCTCCGGTACATGTCGTCGCTCCAGCCCCGCCGCCATCATCAGAAGCCTCAACTGTCCAACTTTGAGCGGAAACATCGGCATCAATTGTATGAACGCCAACGGTAAAACTACCGCTTGAGCCAGGAGCTAAAGTATTACCGCTATAAGTGTTTGACACACCCATATTAATAGTACTTTGCCAACCAGAAGCACTGCCTCCTTCGACATAAAAATTATCAGCAGAAGGAGTGGTGAATCTTACCCAAACAATTGCTACCGAACTAGTATTATTAACAGTAAAAGTTAATTCTGCTTCAATGCCTCTATTCAAACTGGTTGGACTGACGCTAACGCTGCATGAATCAACCGCTCCATGAACTTGAGGGACAAAAAACGGAAATGATAAGGATAGGGTTAGAAGTACGGTTAAGATTCGTTTTAATGGGTTGGGCAGCATTAATTTTATTCTAGGATATTACAAAGCAAGACGCAATTCTACTTTGCTTTGTCGGCTTGTTTTTCTTCCAAAACATAGGAGTAGCTAAACCACCAAAATCCAAAGAGCCACAAAATAGTCACAATGGCCGCTAGATAATCATGGTAAACTACGGCAAATAAAGGACGAGAGTAAGCCAAAAGAAGAGTAACAAAAACCAGTCTTGTTAAATTAACCAAAAATGTTCCTAAAAGACCAATTAAAATTGTTTCCATTTTGGAAACTAGAGTATAATTTCCTCGCAGTCCAACCACAAGAGTGATAATCAAAAGAAATAAACTTTGCCAGCCAATGCAGTTCCAGGTCATCCCCGCATAAATGCCGTTGACGGTCATCCCATTTTGATGAGCCAGAAAATTAATCCCCAGAGGCGAAACTAAAACCCCAACCATCTTAATCTCTACTGGGACAATTCTCTCCTGAACCCACACATAAAGCCGTAAGCGTTCAACTATGTGGGTTAAAGCCTCGTTAAAAGTCACTAGAAACGGCAAAATTGCCAAAAAAACTGCTAAAAGGGCAAAAATAATGGAAAAAGTCCTCTTTTCTCTCATCAAATTTATTATATCTTAAATTCTCAAATATGGTATGATAGATTGGTTAAACAGGCTAAAACAATGAAGAAACTCTTCATTATTATCTTATTTCCTCTTACCCTCGTTTTGGGTTTTTTCCTGGGAAAAAATTATCCCCAAGACAATCAACCTCTGTTTAAAATCAAGGCGATGAGAACCAGCCAAAACGGCTTGACTAATCCCCTGCTTGAATATGAAATCTCCAGTGAATTCTATAGTAAAATTCTAAGAATTTTTAGAGGAGATGTCCAAAAGGTGGCTGATCAAAAAATTCAAAATAACGAAGCGGATGAAGTCGCTTTATACTTCCGGGCTTTAAATAATGGTCCTTGGTTTGGCATCAAGGAAGATGTCAATTTCTTTCCTGCTAGTCTTTTAAAAGTGCCCTTAATGATTACCTATTTTAAATGGGCTGAGGAAAACCCAGACATCCTTCAGAAAGAGATAGAATATAGTGAAGAAGTCTTCAAACTCCTGGGTAATTATAATAACCTCCAGTATTATCAATCAGAAAATCCGATTGAAACTGGCCAAACTTATACGGTTCAGGAATTAATCGAAAGAATGATTATTAATTCTGACAATAATGCTAAAAATCTTTTGATTATTAATCTTGATCGCCTCGAAAGACTGAATCAATTTTATGCTGACTTAGGCATCGCTACTCCTCCGGAACTTCGAGGCGAAGGTGATGTTTTATCGGTTCATGAGTACGCCACTTTTTTCCGAATTTTATATAATGCTTCCTACCTTTCTAAAGAAGATTCCCAGAAGGCTCTCGAACTTTTAACCCAAACCAAATTTAACCAAGGATTGGTTACCAAACTCCCCCAAGATTTAACTATCGCCCATAAATTCGGCGAATATGAAGACAAAAACAATCAATTCAAACAGCTCCATGACTGCGGCATCGTCTACTATCCCTCCTATCCCTATCTTCTCTGTATTATGACCAGAGGGAAAGATTTTGCCTCTTTGGAGAAAGTGATTCAGGACTTATCGTTGGCTGTTTATCAGGAAGTCAGCAAACAAATTGAAAAAGGCGAAGATTAGCCAATCCCATGAAGAAAAACCTCTTCTTTCTTCTAATATTAAGCCTTCTTATCCTTATTTTTTTCTCAAGATACTTAACTGGTAAGAATTTATTTTTTGCCACTGACGAAGCCTCAAGTGACCTTTTGGATTTTTACTATCCCCAAAGAGTTTTTTTAGCCGAACATTTAAAACAAAACCAAATTCCTCTTTGGACCCCTTATCAACAAAACGGTTTTCCTTTCTTGGCTGAAGCCCAGACTGGCATTTTTTATCCACCGAATCTCATTCTTCTCAGGCTTCTTCCAACTCCTTTGGCTTTTAACTGGTCAATTATTCTTTCCTATTTTATTCTTTCTTTTGGAACATATTTTTTTCTAAAAACCCTCAAACTTGACAGTATTGCCGCTTTTTTTGGAAGTTTGGTGATAACTTTTTCTGGTTTTTTTATCACTCATTTGAAGCATGTACCATTACTTCAAGTAGCCGCCTTTCTTCCTTGGATACTGCTTTTTACGGAAAAAATCATTACCACCTACTCTAGCAAATATGCTTTAGGGCTGGCTTTTATTTTGGCCCTGATGATTTTACCCGGCCATCTACCAACTTCTTATTCAATTATCCTCTTTGCCCTTTTTTACTTTCTTTTAAGATTAGCTCAAGAATTTAAAAAAAGGGGTGAAACGGCCAAGCCAATTGTTTTGTTTTTTCTCTCTTTACTCCTCTCGCTTTTTCTTTCTGCCATTCAGTTGCTCCCAACTTTAGAAATGATTCCCTACTCCACCAGAAATATTCCTCTGGTCTCGGTTAATTTTTCTTCTAAACTGATTGATCAAATCATGATTTTCCTTAATCCTTTTATCTTCGGTAATCCGGGTTTAGGCAATTATCTACCCTCTAAACCAAACCTCTGGGAAATAAATGGCTATCTTGGCCTCATCCCTCTTTTTTTAGCTGTCTATGCCTTTTTTAAAGTCAAACAAATTTTTCCCTTTAAAACCCTGCTTGCCCTTAGTCTAATTTTTGTCTTCGGCGTTCCTAGGGGGTTCTTTGACTTCCTCTGGAATTTTCTTCCTGGTTTAATTTTCACTCGAATTCCCTCGCGGTTTTTACTCTTTACCGATTTCTTTTTAATCGTTTTAGCTGCTTTTTGTTTACAAAAACTAATTCAAAAACGCCTTTCCGAAGGAAAAGCGATTGTTTTGGCCATTCTTATTTTTACCGCTCTTGATCTCGGTTGGTATTTTTACCCCTATTATGGATCAATGTCTGCCAACAAATGGCAGGAAACACCTCAATCAGCGACGTTTTTAAAGAAAGATGCAGAAAATTTTCGGATTGCCAATTTTGGTCAAGATTTTTCTTACCCCTTGGCCTATCAAGCCGCCGGTGGTTGGTTAAGAAACACTGACTATTTTCTGGCGGCTAAAGAAACTCTACCTCCGACTTTAAACAGCCTTTTTGATATTTCCAGTATCCATTTTCAATATGAATATGCTGGCGCCTTTGCTCTGTCGAGAAGAAGCCAATTATCACTCCTCGCTCAAAAAGAAGACCTTTTCAATCCCTCTGCTCCAAAACTTCTAGGACTCCAAAATATTAAATATATTTTAAGTATGGCTCCCCTTCCGCCTGAAGCCACCTCCTCATTTAAATTGGTTTTTGAAACCTCACCCAAGGCAGAGCTGCCTCCTTTGACCATCCTAGAAAACCCTCAATTTTTACCCAGGGCTTATTTGGTTCCCACCAGTCTCGTCCTAACTCGAGAAAAAGCTCTCGCTTTTATGATCTCGTCGGATTTTAATCCAATTCAACAAGTTATCTTGGAAAAAAATCTCGACCTACCTCAAAATGGCCAGGGAACGAAGAAACAAGATATCCGCCTCTTAGAAGATGAAGAAGACCGTCTTCAGTTTCAGGTTGAAACCCCTGCCTCCGCTTATTTTGTCCTTACAGATTCTTTCTATCCAGGTTGGAAAGCAAAAATTGATGGTCAAGAAACCGAAATCGTGGTTGCCAATTATGCTTTCAGGGCTATCGCAATTCCGGCTGGAAAACATCTGATTGAATTCAGCTTTAAACCCATCTCTTTTTATCTCGGCGCCCTCATCACCTTACTCACCCTTATCGCCATGGTGGTTTTCTTTTTAGTCAATCCTTTTAAGAAATCCATTTTAAGACTTTTAAAATTCTCTGGCTGACTGGTGAATGATGGATCGAAGCCTGACCAGTCTTCTTTAATTTCTCTTGATTGTTAACGTACCACTGATAAGAAGAAACCAACATGGCCACATTGTCGTATTTTGGCTTCCAATCTAGCGTCTTCATCTCTCTCGAAACATCAAAATAAAAAGGTCGATGGTAAGTCAAATAATGCCAGGGAGCCAGCGGTGAAAGCCCAAGTTTATCTAAAACCTGAAGTGTGGGCACGGCGAGAAAAGCAGGCAGAGATTTTATTTTCGATTTTGAACCAACCTTTTTAATAAATTTACCTAGGTCTTTCCTCAGGGTATCAAAATGATCCGTACCAATATTAAAGATATCAGACTTACCCAAATTAGCCGACTTAATCATTGCTTCGCAGAGATCGTCCGTATGAATAAATTGAAAAGGGTTCTTTCCAGAGCCAATGATGTAAATATTGCGGTTTTCCGCAATCCACTCAAATAAGATACCAAAAATTCCCAGCCGGAAATTACCCAACGCCGTCCGCGGTCTAATAATCACCGCTGTCTTCCCTTCTCTCATATATTCTTTGACTAAATTTTCCGCCGCCAACTTTGAACGGCCGTAGGGTTCAACCGGCTTGAGTGGTGAATCATTGGTGATCGGACATGGAGAAACACCGAAAACCGCGCTTGAAGAAAGATAAACAAATTTAGGAATCTTATATTTTCGGCAAAGTTTTAAAAGATTCGCCGTTCCCTCTACATTGACCTGCCAAAACTTTGAACCCGCTTTAGAAAGCGGCACCAAAGCCACCGCATGATAGACCGTTTTAACACCCTTTAAAGCCTTTTCAATCTCTTTTGGGTGAAGAATATCGCCTTTGACAAACTCAATCTCTTTTGGTCTTTCTTCAAAATCAACCAAATCGAAAACCCTTACTTTTTGGCCTCTTCTGGCCAATTCTTGGGCAAGACTACTGCCGATAAAGCCACTACCGCCGGTAACTAAAATCATCTTTAAATTTCCTGACCGTG
>CAYGWK010000004.1:0-87812 GCA_964353785.1 uncultured Gammaproteobacteria bacterium | reverse complement strand
CCGATAAAGCCACTACCGCCGGTAACTAAAATCATCTTTAAATTTCCTGACCGTGGTCCTGGCACCACTTGATTGACCTCCGCATTCCTTCCCGGAGACTTATTTTGGGACAATAGCCAAGTTCTTTTTTGGCTTTTTCTATTGAGCAGGCAATATTTTTATTCATCTCACCGGCCACATGAATTTTGCTAATATAGAGACCCAAAGCTTGCAAAATATCATCTGCCAACTCAAATATCTTACAGGCGGGGCTTGGTATTTTCAGAAATTTAAGTTTTTTAACTCCTAAAAGTTCAGCAATCACCTTGTAAATCTCACTGGTTTCATAAGGTTTCTCATCAGCAATCCAATAAATTTGACCTTTTGCTTTTGGATTGGTTGCGGCCAAAATCAGCCCCTGGACCATGTTGTCAACATAACTCATACTTCTCAAATTTCGGCCATCACCGAAAAGAGGCGGTTTGCCTTTTTTAATCATCTGAAAAAATTCTGTCTGCCGAGGCGGTTGGTTGACTCCATAAAACCAGCAACCTCGAACAATTACGGTTTCAATTTTTCCTTGCCGATGGGCTTTATTGACCAGTTGCTCGGCCAAAAGCTTGCTTTTGCCATAATGTTTATAAGGACGACAAGGGTCTTCTTCCTTCATTAACTTATTCCTGGAAACATTGACTCCTGCTGCTGAATTAGAGCTGACAAAAACAAACCTTTTAACCTTACTTTTAATCGCTTCCTCCAAAACATTCTTCGTCCCCTCGGTATTAATACAGTAAAAATCCTTGATTTTTTTGGGGTGAATGATGCCGACGCAGTGGATGACCAGCTTACAGTCTTTCATTTTCCCTTTTAAGGTTTCTTTTTTTCTCACATCGCCATAAATAATTTCGACGTTCGGAAACTGTTCGAGAAAAGCCGCCTCCAGTCCTGGCAAGACCAAACAACGGATTTTCTTTGCCTTAGGAAGACGAGGATAATCCTCTAGACCGACAATTAATCCTTTTACTAAACGATTTCCTAGCCATCCAGGAGCACCGGTCACAAAAACTTGTTTCATGCTAAAGCAGTATAATTTTTGTCTTAAAAATAATCAAGAGGCCATCCCTGCTTTTTGGCCCACCAAAGCAAACGCCAATCCGCATTAATCACTACCGGCCTGCCAACCGCTCTTAGTAAGGGCAAATCAGCCAAAGCGTTGGCATAGGCAGTACAATCAGCTAACTTAATCTCCTCTTTTTGAGCGTATCGAGAAGCGGCCAGAAGCTTTCCCTGGCCATAAGGCCAGATGCCTTTAACCAAGCCCGTCGCCCTACCATTCCTCCACTCCAATTCAGCCGCAATCATCTCTTCGGCTCCGACTAAATCTTTTATTTCTTTGATAATCACGTCCGGTGAGCCGGAAAGAAGGACGACTTCCTTTCCCTCTTCTTGCAGATTTTTAATCGTCCTCACCCCTTTCTTTGAGATATGCCGACCAATCAACTCTACTGTTGCTTGCTTTGCCAAGAGTTCCAGTTCCCCTCTTTCAAACCCCCGAAGATACATCTTGTCAGCTTTTATTGCCGCTATCCCCAGCTTCCTAAAATTTAAGAAAAAGAATTTCGCTCCCTCAAAAAAATTGCCAAGGGGAATTAACCCACGAAGCAGTAACCAGCGGCCAAAAAGCGCCTCAGCCGATGTTCTCGGAATCAGAGTATGATCAACATCAAAAAAAACAATTTGTTTTTTGTTCATTCTCTCCTTTATCGCCTTTTATCTTGTGGGACAAGCTTAATCACGAGCACCTTATACCCTTTTGGCTGTTGAATCGCTGTTTCCGTCTCCGCATTACGATCAACATATTCAATAATCCTCTTATCTAAAATCCAGAAAACAATGTAGTCAGAAGAGTCTAAGACTCTTTGGAAGACTTCATCAGATACGGGAACTGTTGAAAATTCAAAAAACTCTAATTGGCTCTCTCTTTTAAGGTCATAATAAGGATCAGGGATGGCCGCTAAAAAGACTTTGCCCTGTTTGGGTAAAACCCTGGCCACTCTTTGTGTTAAATCATGGTAATCATAATTACCTCTCCCTCTTTTTTGCCATGTCTCCCAATATAACCACCCATTAATTAAAAATAATAAAATGATAATGAAGACCGTGCTTTTAAAAATTAACCATTCTTTATCCTCTTTTGCTCTCTTCAATATGGTCAGGATAGCTAAAGCAATAAAGGGTTGAAAATATAACGTATACCAACTTTCTTTTCCCCAAATAAGAACAGCGGTGGAAATAATTAGTCCTAAAAACAACAAAATATCAGGTTTTTTTCTATACTTAACGACTAACCTCACCAAACCATAAAAAACCGCTCCATTAAGCACAAACAACAATCGCCAAGAAAGAATATTTGAGAAAAGAACCCAGATATAAGGTTGGAATAAGGTTTTTCTCGCTAACTGAAGTTTGTTTTGGAGAAGAAATAAATCCCACCAGTCTCTGATGCTCAAAAGCCAACTCCCGATGAATAAAACCATGGGCAAGGCAATCAAAAAACCTTTTAAGACTCTTTCTTTAAGCGTACCGCCAACGAACAGAAGGTAAACGAAAATGACTGCCGGCAAGATTAATCCCAAAGGATGAGTCAGTATCCCCAAACTCGAAAACACGCCCACGAAAAGATAGGCAAAATATCGTTTCTCTTTCCTTTGTTCAATAAGATAAAAGATGACCAGAGAAACCATTTGGAAAAAAAAGCACAGCATTTCCATCCGGGCCATCCGGGCCGAGCTGGCAAAACTGATATCAAAAGCCACCAAAGCCGTCCCCAAAACCGCCAAAAAGTTTTCTTTAAACATTTTTCTTATCAGGAAGAAAACGAGGGCGAGGGCAAAGAAGGCCAATAAAAGTGATAAAAACCTGGTTGATTCGATGGTTGACCCAAAAACTTTAATCCAGGCCGCTAAAGTATAAAAATAAAGCGGTGGATACCAAAGGGCTTGTTTTTCCAGACCCATGCCGGCCGCCCCAAAAATATCCGTCGCTAACTCTCCTGTTTGGTTAAAGGTTTCTGCCGTATCCAAAATAAAGGCCTCATCTGGCCAAACCGGCGGGTCTTTTAAAAAGAAAATGCTTGAACTCAAGAATAAAGGAAGACTGGCAATAAAAAAGAGAAAGGTTAACTTAAAGATTGGTCGGCTATTTTTTAGCATCTCAGAAAATCTTAAACTCTTCATTTAATTTTTCCAGTCTTTCCAGATTTTTGCGCGCCACTTCATTGCCCGGCTCATTTTCCAGGACTGCCTGATATTCGTAGGCCGCTTGACTGTACAAACCCACATCAAGATAGGCTTGGGCTAAATTAAGATGAGCGACAATAAATTTAGGGTTTTCTAGGACAGCCTGTTGGAAAAAATACAAGGCTGCCTCATAATTTTTCTTTTTGATTTCCTCTAAGCCCCGGTTGTGGAATTCTTCCGCCCTTGCTTGAGCCACCGATGACTTATACTTTTTTTTAAACTCTTCTTCAAACCCTTTGGCCGAATAGGAAGCCAGAAAGGCTTGATTAGCCGCATTATTCTTAACCAAAACGATGTAATTGTCATCATAATAAACACAGACCCAGTTGGGATCATCAATCAGAGCACTAATGATTGGGTCTCTTAGATAACTGATAAAAAAATTAATCTGGTATTTTTTTAGCAGGTCGAGATAGCCTTTTTCGGCGGAGATTATCTTGAGATAATCCCGGCCTGCCTGTCCTTGATACATTTCCAGTCTGCCGTCAATAAAAACCTTATATTTTGGCATCTTCCAGATAAGGTAGCCGCCATAGTTATAATGATTAAACATATTTCCCGAAAGATCACTTTTATTTATAAGCTCTGCTGCTTCCCTAGGATAACCTTTCTCGGACCACCCAAACCCAAAGGGAACCAGCTGAGTTTTGTAAAAGATAACAAAAACGAAAATCAGCAGCACCAGAATCGTGTCTTTGAGGAGCGACCTTTTAAAAAAGCCCCGGTACTCTCCGAACCAAACCGTTAGGTAACGGCTAATTAAAAAAAGCGCTACTAAAGCAAAAATAGCCACGTGCCGCACCGCGGTTAAAGCCAAGATGGTGAAGAAAATTCCCAGAAATAAATCAGTCGGGTGCAATTTCTTCATCGAGATGATAAAAAAGAAAACCATTAAGATAATTAAAATCAAGGTGAAGCCATGAATAAAATCAACCCAATTCCAATTCCAAACATGCCAAAATCTTTGGTATTCAGAAACATAGGGAGTGAATCGACCAAAAGTAATTCTGAAAGGATAAAGAGGCAGCCAATAGCCATTCGGGCTTATGAGCGGCATCACCAGAGACAACAGGAAAACCACTAGAAGTGATTTTTGTTGTCTTTTCTCAAACGCAGAACCTTGAGGCTGATAACCAGCCCATCTTCTCTTTAAAAAAGACACCAGCCAATCCCCAAAAAGATAAGCCGCGATTATCCCCGAAAGCAGAAAAAAAGAAGCATGAGACTGAACCCAAAGCAAGGAAAGGAAAATTAAAAAAAACGGTATCAGGCGGAATTTCTTGTCTCGATAAAATTCGAGCATGAGAATGGTTAAGACGATAAAAAGATATTCAAAAATCGAGGGAAAAACCGTCCAAATTCCTCGACTATTGACCATCGCTGCCAAAAGCAAGACTCCTGAAGATAAATAGAGGTTTACTTTTAAGCGATTAAAAAGAATCATAAACAGCCAGAAGATCAAAGCAATGACCACGGCTTTGTAAAGAATCAGTCCTGCTGGACCAAAACGGCTGTAAATCAAATAAAACGACACCGCGGGCAACCATTCCTCTAATGTCCAGACCGCTCCAGGATTGCTGAAGTTATAAGGGTCAGTGGTGGGAAAAGTATGGGTTTCCCAGATTTGCTCTCCCATCTTTATCTGCCAGAAAAGGTCGTTTTCCTGATTAATTTCGGCCACCGCCATCACCAAGACTGACAAGATAATAAAAGCTTGAATTAATCTTCGAAAAATAATTCTTTGTTTTAAAATCTTCTCTTCCATCACTATCCCCTAGACGCTAAACGCTAGACGCTAGACGCTTTTCTATACCGGCAATTCGTCCAACGCCTCCTCCCCTTTCCCTGTTAATTGCCTCATCAAATCTTTCCAAGCTAAGAAGAATTCCTCAAAAATGTTTTGCCCTGGTTTCCGCAACCGACCGGAAACGAGTGTCGGCAGCACCGGCATGATCGCCAGCATCATTGCCATGACCATTGGTAGAGGAATCTCCGGGATGATTAAGTTTCCGGGCAAAAAGAGCCTGGCGGGAACAGTACTATTGTTAATTAACCAATTAACCGTGGCTGAGGTGGTGTTGGCATTGATATAGAGAACCCTCAAAGCAAACCGGTTCCTAGCCGCGTAGGTGATCGTATTGGCCGCTGATTTATTACCAACATAATATTGAAAGATAGTATTATTGAGATCACTGGTGTTTATTTGTTGGATGCCCCATAAAATCTGTGTCCTGGTAGTCCCATTATTATTGGTTAAAAGAAGCTGTAAACCAAAATTAATGTAGTTGCCGGCGGCGCTATAGCCGGATTTGGCTAGCTGGACAAAATACTGGCCAGCGGGAACACTCGCCGCATCCCCCCCATCGGATACTGGTAAAAGATTGGTATACCAGGTATAATTATTACCACTGGAATTAGCGTTCCTTCTATTAAACCTAAATAAGGTTCCCGTGCCATAGCCATTACTGTTATTCGTCATATAATTCCCCCAGGCAGGCCATGTCCCATCACCGACTTGCCCTTGAGAAAGTTTTAAAGGACTTACCATCCCGGTGGCCTGGACCACTTTTATATTCTGGGACAGTTGAAAAAAGGTGGTGGTAAAAATTAAGAGGATCGCCAAGGCCGCCCTAGCCACCCAAGGCAGTCTTTTTCTTTTAATCTGAAAATCCTCAAACCGATTATTCGCCGTCGCCAAAGCGAGATAAGGATTGGTTGCCCAGGCTGGTTTGTTCCCCAAAACTCCTCCAGGGGCAGGGACAACCGCTGGCCGTCTTCCAGGAATAATCCCCGAAATCCAGCGATAGAATTTTCCTCGGGTAAAGATGTCGGTAATAAGACCAGTTTTAGGCGTCCTAAACCAAGGTCCTTCTTCTCTCTCTAAAAACCCTTTTACTGAAGCATAGGCTTGGAAGGGAACCAGAAGGTAAGATAAAGCAATAAAAGATAAGATTCCTAAATAATCTTTATTTTCCCCTTCTTCCAAAAACAAACCAACCGCATTCATTAAAGGCAAAGAGAAAAAGTTAGTTAAAACAAGCGACCAGCCCCAAAGAGAAGTCCAGAAAGGAAGGCGAGCCCTAAAGACAGTCTCCGCCATAAGCCAGGAAAAAGTGCCCACCAAGAAAAAGAAAGCCTGAAGATAATAGGGAGAAAGGTAGAGGAACTCCATTTTCTCGGTTAAAGTCATCCTAGGCGACCCAAGAAGCCTTAAAAACATTTTCCGAACATTATGGCTATGTCCTTCTGCCCATCTCATTCTTTGGCGAATTAAACGCTTGATGGTAGAGACGCACTCTGCCGGACCTTGAACATAGGGAGTGTAAACCACTTTGTAGCCTTGTTCATAAAGCCTCAAGGTTAGCTCAAAATCTTCGGTAATTGAAGTCCCCCAACCAAATTTCTTAAGGAGGTCTGCCCGAACCATGTAGACTGAACCGGCAATTTGTTTTAGCGCTCCTAAGACTTCAGTGCCAGAACGCTCAATAACATACGAGCCAGCATATTCGCTTCTTATTCCCCGAGTAATCCAATTTTCAGACTTGTTTAAAACATGCCATTGATATCCTTGAACGCAGGCAATATTTGATTTAGAGAAATCCTCTGAATCCTGATTGTAGGTTTTAAAGTATTTCAAAAATAATTCCAAAGTATCAGGATAAGGAATAAAGTCAGCATCAAAGACAACGACAAACTCGGCTTTGGGATCCGTGTGTTTTAGGGCTTCCCGAAGGGCTCCTCCTTTAAATCCCTCTCGAGTTTGGCGGTGGACAATTTTGACTTTTGGATGATTCTGCCAACCTTTTAAAATCTCAACTGTTTCATCAGTGGAATCATCAACCACAATTACCTCATAGTTTGGATAGTCAAAAGAGGTACAGGCAGATAAAATTCGCTCCGCCACTTTTTTCTCATTATAAAAAGGTAGGTGAACAGAGACAAAAGGATGTTTTTCAAGTTTAACTGATTCAAGATTTGGCTCAAGCCCAACCACTCGCCGTTCTTTGCCTTTGCCCAAACCCTCCGGGCCTATCGGCCCGTTGGGCCGGAGGCCAAAAATCCTTGAAAGCCATCCCCCGTTGCCATTTTTCTTAAATTCTCCATTTAGTCCCAAAACTGCTGGTTCTCCTGGCTGGCGGGAGAAAGACAAAACTATGGCCAAAGTAAAGTAGTACTTCATTGAATAGAGGAAAAAAATAGAACCAACTGAAAGAGCGATTGAGGCAAAGGCTAATCCGGGTCGGTAAATTGGAGCAACTCCCTTGAAAACTGTAGCAAAATATCCCAAACTACCTAAAACCACAACAGTAGCAAAAGTGCTTGCGGCAGCAATCCCCAAAAATCTGACCACGGCCGCTCTTGTCTCAACTGGAAAGACAAAAAGTCTAGCAAAGGCTTGTTCGAAAGCGCCAACAAACCGGGTAATTGGCGTCACTTGGGCCGAAGCGAAAGCTTGTCTTTGCTCATATAAAGAAAGATTATATCGGTGCAGGATATTTTGGACTCCATGATGACCAACAATGGGAACGCCAGCCACTTCTGGCAAATGGGCAACCAGTTTACGAACTGAATATTCTGGGTGCTTTCCCACCAGATCCAAAACTGCTCTTTCATACCTCTCCGGAGTTTGCCGCCAATACCTTTCTATATGGCGAACCGCTGGGGCAACCGCCCGCAGTTTTTCTTCCAAAGCCGCCTCTTCATAACGTCTTTTAAGTCTGTAGAAAAGGGTTCTGGAAATCCCATATTCCTGACAAACTTTGCTTACCTTTTCTTTACCAATGACTACCTTTTCAAGCATCTCTAGTTTCTGTTCAGGCGTAAGCTGAACTCCAGTTAGCACTTCCTCTTTTGGTCTGCTAACTGCCTTTATATAAGCAGTTCTTTCCTCTCGGGTTGAAAGATTAAGTCTTTGAAGGACATTCTGGACCCCATGATTGCCGACAATTGGCTTTCCCGAGGGTTCTTTGGGCAAAGCGGCGCTTATTTTTTTAGTTGACCACTGGGGATGCTCTTTAACTATGGCGAGGATTTGTTTTTCTTTCTGGGGAGTGACTTTTCTTGGAGAAATTGAGATTTTCTTCTTTCCAGGAACTAAAGCCTCTATTTGTTGACCAGCCTCACGGTATTTCTTAAGCCAACTATAGAACAAAACTCGAGAGATTCCTGCTTTGCGACAGACTTCTGCTGCCTTCTCGCCACCAAGGATTACTCTTTCAATTAGCTTTAATCTTTCTTGAGCAGTGTATTTAGGCGACATTGGCAGTTGTTAAGATTTAATGGATACTAAGGGGTAAAAACAGCCTCCCGAGTAAATGTTAACATCAAGTGGGTATCGCTTGTCAAGAGCCATTTATAATGATTAATTTAAGGTTTTGGAGACAAAATTTTTCCAGTTGACAAGGGAAAAATAACAGTATAATATCGTATCACCTGGCAAATTGGTCTAAACTCACCATACTAGGCAATACTTAGTAATAATAAGAATTACCTGAGGAACTATATCAAAAATGAATGAACTTACTCAACAAGACTGGCTTTCAATCGGTGAAGCTGCCAAACTTTTAAGAATCTCAAAAGATACCTTAAGGCGCTGGGAAAAAAGGGGTATCATCAAAGCCCACCGCTCACCAACCAACCGAAGATATTATAAAAAGGAAGAATTAAACTATATCTTCGCTAAAAAGCCCGAGATAGAGGAAAAGATCTCTGAGGCAAAACCGGAATCAGGCGCACCGCCACCTACCCAAAAACAAAGTCAGCTTCCCCTGTTTACTACTGCTCTTCTCACTGTCTATATCATCTTAATGATCTTTCTTGCCTTTCTTCTCTTGCGAGCCGGTCAATAATCCTCTTCCTTTTTCTAAAAATCTAGTCATTATTTCCTTTTCTATTTCTTTAAAATTTGAAAGACTATCACAAAGAAGTCTGGCTTCATATTTTACTATACAGAGGGTGTAGGCAGTCTCCATATCGATCCCTAAACCTGTTATAAATGGCTCCGGGTTATTTGCAAAATCTGGACAGTTTGGCTGGAGCGTATAATAGATTACATCCGCCACCTCTAAAGCAAGTTCTGGAGTTAACTTTCTTTTAGCCCTAACTGCCTCTTCAATAATCTCTACTGCCTCCCCTGGTTTAGTCATGTCAGCAGAAAATAACTTTTTAACAATCTCCTCTCTAGTCTGCGGTCGAACTCTTCCTCTGTGCTCATCCATTTTTGGAATGAGTGTTTCTTGGATGTATCCCTTCCTATCGTCAGTTTTTCCAACGATAGCGATAACCGCATCGTAAAACTCGGTAGATGATAATCTTTCATTCATGCCAAAAATTATATCACTAAAACCAAAAAAAGCCAGCTATTGATTTTTAGCACTCCGTGTGCTAGTCTGACAATTAACCAGGGTTGCAAAACTTTGGCTGGAAGTTGAGAAAAATTGAGTTAAATTACTTTGTATTATGAAGAAAGGGTTCTATCCATTAGAAGAGGAGAGGTTTAGGTTTCGCAACGCTTTTTGGAAACCTGTTTTTAGAGTGAGTGAGAATGATATAAATGTTAAAGAAATTTACGAAATCACTGGGCCGATGTGTTTGGAATGTGGAGCCGTTCTAGAGTTCAGAGAAGAGAACTATAAACTTGGGATTTGTCCCATATGTAAGAGAAGGCATGAGCTAGAGAGAAACGTAATTGAATTGAGGCGACTTGCTCACATCGCATACCAAGCGAAATTAGATAATAAATTAAAAACCATTTCTCTCGATAGCCCAATACAACCAATTAAAGATAGAAGTGAAGATGAACAGCATTGGGTAGAAGCAAAACTTGGTTATACAAATGATGGGCGTAAAATAGCAGTCGTTTACATAGGTGATAAAAGTAGAAATGTTAAGTCGCAGAATTTTATTGATTTAGACAATGAACAGTTACGTTCAGATAAAGCAGATGAAAAACCCCATGAGATTGTGGCCACGCTTACCGCTGAGTTCTTGAAATCAAGGCATAAAATTGAGAAAAAATGAAAAGAATACTTTATTTTACAAAAAATTATAAATTCGACCTTTTGACTGCTATCTCCGCACTTATTTCATACTTTTTGGCTTTCAGGTATGCTGCGGACCCAAGAACCCTTCTCTTTTTATCTGTAATGATTACTGCCACCTCTCTCTTTGTGGTTATTCTTCTCCGAGTTAGAGACAAGGACTTCTATTTTATTCCATTGACCAAAAGAGAGGATAGGGATGATTGGCTTGGGAAGGGCAAATTTGAGTACCTTAGGCCCCAAAAGTGTTTTGTCATTACAGATTCCGAACCAGGATTCATTTATTCAAAGTGTCTAAGCTGGAGTGACTATAATCTGAGCTTAGAATTTAAAATCGTAAATTCTTGCTTGGGTGTAGTAGCAAGAGCGATAAATCTTTCTAACTATGTGATGCTACAAGTTGGAGAAAATGGAATCCGTCCCCATATAAGAATTAACGGAGGTTGGAGAGCTTGGGAGGCGGAAGAGACAAATTTGAAATTTGCTAAAAAATTAGCCTTAGATAAATGGTATAGGGTTATTCTATCTTGCGAAAAAAATTCTATAGGAATAAAGCTTTATGAAGATAAAAACTGTGTCTTTAATCGAGAATGGTTAATTCCCCATGGAGCAGTCATGTTTGAATTTAAGGAAGAACCGGAAGGACGCGTGGTCAAGATCCCTTTCCCTATCAATCTTGAGTATGGCACTGTTGGTTTCAGAAATTCGGGAACCGAAAGGGCCTTAATAAAAGATGTTTTGGTGGAAAAAATATAGAGAGTTTTTTTGTGCTCTTGAAAAAGCGGTGAGTAAAAATGGCAAATTGCAATTTTGATTGGTCAATGTGTACAACCTGCGCTAATGCAGGAAGTAATCTCTGTCCGTTGGAAAATAACAGAACAATTCAAGACTTAAAAGATAGGGTAGATGAGTTAGAAAGCAAAATTGAAGAAATGGAATGAGAAATCAAGAAACCAACACCGGGTGTTGAATCTCCGCTCCCCCGCACAACACTTATTTGCTCCCAAATAAACTTCCTGAATTTGGTAAAAAAAGAAAGAGGCCACCATTTTGTGGTTTGGAAATTTAGAAACCACTCAGGTGGCCACTTAGGGAATTCGGAGGCTCGCAAAATCTAGTAGCCCTTCTGGATTGGCTATGATTAGCACTAAACTGGCGGTGATGACTAAAAGCAGAGTTCCCGCTAACATCGTATACAAAAGCGAATGAACCGCGGTTTCCACTTTTGTCATTCTTTCTTTGACCATCTTCTCTTCTTGAGCCAGCGCTTTACTTTGCAAAAGAGCCCAACCAATTAGGAAAGCAGCAAATAGGGCTAGACCAATTGAGAAGCATGAGTCAGGGATTCTACCCGTAACAGTGGCGAGAAGAAGAATGAAAGCGCTGGGTAGAACAAATATCGCGGTGACCACCAGCAAGACAGCCAGAAATCCAAGGGCGATGAGGAGGAGTTTGATTTTAGGCGAAAGGGAAAAAGTAATTGACTTGAACATCAACCCTCCATCTAGAGGTAAAACTGGCAAAAGGTTAAGAAGGTCCATGAAGGCAAACATAGCGGCAATTGTTGGGAAGACAACGCTCCTGGTATACCAGTAGCTGACTAGGGCAATCAAGGCGAATGTCAAATCCATTGTTGGACCCATGATGGCGGTATAGAATTCGGCTTTATAGGAACGAAAGTTTCCTTCTGGAATTACGGCTGCTCCTAGAAGGGGAAGGAAATAAATCCCTTTAAGTCGAACTCCTACTTTTTCCATGGCCCAAACATGACCGCCTTCATGGATCAAGATGAACGCTAAGAGTGCCATCGCTCCCAGGATTCCCATGAGCGCTGTGTAAATAATTGCCGAAACGGCAAAGAGAGCAACCTCAACTGCCAGTTTTATCCGCGAGCCTCCGTATTTGAGTGGAACTAACTCTTGTTTCTTAAACACCTTAAGCCTCCTTTAAGGGTTAAAATTTCAAAGAGCCAAAATTCGGAATTGGATTATACCACAATTATGGTGCCCGTTCCAGGATAGTCCTGGATTTAAGAGGGCGAAAAATTTCTCCCTTGGTGGTTTTTTAATAATTCTCTTCTCCACCCAAATCCAATTTAGGCATTTTGGCGGACAATAATTCCCAAGATTTTGGAAAAAGAAAAAGAACTAGAACCGCTAAAAGACTTATCCCCCAACCAATTGGTTTTGTCCAGTCTTTATATTCTTCTTCTTTTAGCGACGGAACCACTCCTTCAACCCGATAAACAACATCCCCTTTATCCGAAAAAACCTTTTTAAGCGATTTGGCAGACTCAAATTTTTCCGGGTGGGAAAAATCATGGTAATATTCTTCAGAATCTTGGGTGTGAACCACTAAATAAGAAACATTCAGTGTTTTCAGCCATTTTTCCGTGTTTTCCTGCCCTGAGCTTGTCGAAGGGCCCTCTCGTATTTCCCAAGCCGCTTGTCTCCATAAAGGCTCAACCGAAGTCTCATCTTTCCCACCCCGAACCTGGGGAATGTCAAAAAAGGCATTTAACCAAAAAGCAGTTGAGCCTGAAAGAAAAACTCGTTCGCCAGCTTGCCCTGAGCTTGCCGAAAGGGGCTTAGCAATCTCGGATAGCTGTTTGCCAATCCGGTACTCAACGGTGTTTTCTATATTTTTCCTGGGAATCAGAAGTGGCGTCCACCTAAAGGCATAGCCCCAAACTGCCGCCAAGCCCAGAATCACAGAAACGCTGAATATTTTCTGAAACACTGAAAACTTCCATCTGTTCAAAATTAACCCCAGCGCCATCGCTATCCCTAACTCCAACTCTACTCCGTAACTTGACCAGTCCTGCCAGAAATCCGGGTCAGACAGAAATCTCATCAAAGTCAGAAAACCAAAAAACCCAAGCCAACCTAAAGTAAAAATTAAGGTTCTATCTTTAATTTTTTTGAATCGAGAAACGGAAAAAACCGCCAGAACCAGGGGAACTAGGTTTAAAAGCAGTCTTCCTAACCAAACTACAACACTTAAAAGCCCCTTCCCGGCTAAGGATGGAGCCTGAAGAATTGTCAGCCAGTACCCCGGACTAAACCACCAGAAGGTCAAAAGCCAACCTAAGACTAATAAAAAAAGTGCTTTAGCAATCTTTATCTCAATGCCTTCAGTTGATTTCAGTATCTTAAGTGATACAAAAAGAACTAGTCCCACCACCAGAGGAACCCCTATCAAACTATCTATTAATATAACAAAAGCCATCGCGAGCGTGGCGAGGATAACCCAGGCTTTATGCCACTTTTCCAAAGCAAAAAGACTTAACCAAAGGACCCAAGGGAGAACCATTAGGGCTAAAATATGACTGCCATTATCTAAAACCAGGCCAGAAAAATAGTGCCAAGGCAGAAAAAGAAAGAAGAGAAAAGAGACAAGAGACAAGAAAAAGTTGCCGGAAAGTTTGCGGACGAAGAAAAAAAGACCTAAAGGACCTAAAATGAAAGAGAAAAAAATTAAAATGTAGACAATATCAAAGAAATTAAGGGCTGGAAATATCCTATGCAACACTAGGCAAATTACTGGCAAAATTGGACCAGTAAGATAATGTAATGGGTTTCCTAGATACCAATAAGGATACCAGGAGACAAAACCGTGTTCCTCGATAAATCTAACCAGAGCGACAGTGGTAGGAATAAGAGAAATTTGGGTTGGGTAGCCAAACATACAACTTATTATACCATTTCTTCATTTGTTAAGACTTAATGGATACTATCTGCCTCAAAATTTAATGTAAACACCTATTGGGTAACAAGGGGGGGCAAAAAATCTTGCCGCGTGGAAACATATCTTAATTATACCTTCTCAATTTCCTAATTACTCCAGGCAAAAATGGGGCAAGAATTAGAAAAATCAAACTATTTTCCGGAATGGTAGAAAAACGCAAGGCTACTCCTTCAAGAATCACCACACCAATATCATCTTCGCTGGCAACACTCATCACCGAAGAAAGATTGCCATTGGTACCAGCAGTATAACTGAGCGAATACTCCGTCCCCCAGGAAATTGTACCGATAAGAGTACTCTTTGTATAAACTTGCTCGTTGGTGGTATCCTTCATCACAAAAGCAGCCAGACTGCTTGTTCCTGAAATATAAGTCAAGGAAGCTTCAGTCACGTTTGATTGCCCGCTCCAAGGAATCTCATCAGACTGCGTCCAGGAAGGAGCGGTGTCCAAACAGCTGCTGCAGCGGAAAAAATCAGTATCCGTTGTCCCATCAACCGCCAAAACCCAAATGCTGGTTCCATCGGTTGTCACAGAAAAATCCTCCGCTTCGTCGATATTGTCCGCGCCGTCAACATCGTTATCAATACTGTCCCACACGCCCGTAGAAACATCATAAACACTATGGCGTAAATCATCGGGCGTAGGTCCGTTGTCTTCATAGATAATACTAATATTGTTTCCCAGGGCAACGGCAGAAGCAGCTAAATCTGTCACTCCGCTTTCCATTCCGCTGCCGGCCAAAATAGATACATAAGTACAATCCGAAGTATTCATATCAACAAGATAAGATGTCGTCCCTGTTCCTTCAAGACACTGGGTCCCGATAACCGCATGGCTGTTATCGCCAACAGCAAAAATCGTATTGAAGTTTCCGCCAATAGTCCCTAAATCAAGCGTTTCGCAATGCGTTCCCAAACTGTGCGGAAAGGAGCTCGTGGTATCAATGTAACGAAGATGGAGAGTGTCATCAGGATCAGCACCGGAATTATCTGTCCACCCGACCCAAAGCCTATCTGCTGATTTATAATAAAGAGTGGGGGCAACATGGTTGGCAGAAGCATCATCGTCAATATCCTGAGCGGCCGACCAGTCACCGTCTTCATTACAGCCGGAGCTTACCAAACAACGCCTATAAATTATTTGGTTACCGTTGGCGTGCACTACGTACCAAGCGGCTCCATCGACGGTACCGGAAACATAGGCAATCTTTCGGTTAATGCCCGGATATCTTGTTTCAACATCTGTCATCCCTGAAGCTTCTACATTTGATTTAACCAAAGTCGGGTCAAGAACCACCGGAAAATCTCGGGCAGGATCTGATAGCCAGTTTTTTCCCTCATCAGTTAAAACCTTCTTTATCCTCCAGCCAAATTGACTTTTTTCCATCTCGTATTTAATTCCCTGGCTTTTATTTTCCGGATTTTTCTCTTCATAAAGATAGGGTTTTTGGAAATAAAACAAAGACTCGCCTCCTTCTGCTGGAGCAACTTGAATCTCTTCTCCAACCTGGGCTAAAACCAAACCGGTTAATCTAACTTCCATCTCAACTGATTCAAATTCTCTATCTTCATTAAGAATAAATTCCTCTTTTAGCTTTTCGATATCAGCTATATAACGGAGATCAACACCTTCAAAAATTTCCCGATAAGTATAAATGATTCCCTCCTTGTAAGCCTTTTCTGGAAGCGGATTGCCCCCGCCGTCAGATTTAGCCACCCTGGTTTCTATTTCTTTATTGCCTAGTTTGACTCTCACCCTTGGTTCAGGATGAAAAATATATTCCAAACTGCCCTCACCCAGTTCATAACTGACATTGACCGGGCTTTCGATTACCTCCTTCGCCAATTTTACCTGGGAAGAAGGAACAGCATTTTTAAGACTTCTAAAACCGCCTGTTTGAGCCGAGGCTGGAGCAGAAGCAAGGGGAATAAGAGGGGCCATCATCAGTAAAATAATACTCATCAAGCTAACTCCAACCACGCTTAAATTTCCCACCCATTTTAAATGCCGGCGCCTGATTTTAAATTGATTAAACTGATTATTGGCCGTCGCCAAAGCGAGATAGGGATTAGCACTGATATCTGTGCTCATCGCGGGCGCTATGCGCCCGGGAATAATCCCCGAAATCCAGCGATAAAACTTTCCTCGGGTGAAGATATCAGTAATTAAGCCTGTTTTTGGAGTCCGAAACCAAGGTCCTTCTTGTTTTTCCAAAAAGCCTTTAACTGAAGCATAGGCTTGAAAAGGAACTAAAATATAGGAAAGGGCAACAAAAGACAAAAGACCTAAATAGTCTTTCTCCTCGGCTTCCTCCAAAAATAAACCAACGGCATTCATTAAAGGTAGGGCAAAGAAATTGGTTAAAACCAAACTCCAGCCCCATAAAGAGGTCCAGAAAGGCAGTCGGGCGCGAAAAACAGTTTCCGCTAAAAGCCAGGAAAAAGTTCCCACTAAAAAGAAAAAAGCCTGAAGATAGTAGGGAGAGATGTATAAGAATTCCAGTTTTTCTGGCAAATTCATGCGAGGAGTGCTAAGGAGCCTTAAAAACATCTTCTTTACACAATGTGAGTGTCCTTCGCTCCAACGCATTCTTTGGCGGATTAAACGCTTGATAGTTGAGACGCACTCTGCCGGTCCTTGAATATAAGGAGTGTAAATGACTTTGTAGCCCTGAGCGTATAGTCGAAGGGTTAATTCAAAATCTTCGGTAATTGAAGTTCCCCAACCAATCTTTTTTAAAAGATCGCTTCTTATGGCGTAAACTGAACCATGAATAAGTTTCATTGCCCCTAAAATCTCCTGTCCAGGTCTTTCAATGACATAACTGCCTGAATATTCTGTTCTCACTCCCCTGGTTATCCAATTCTCTGATTTATTCAAAACATGCCACTGGTATCCGGCAACAGCGGCAACATTGTTTTTAATGTAGTCTTCTGAACCATTGTTATTTACTTTGAAATACTTAATAAATAATTCCAGCGTATCCGGGTACGGTATAAAATCAGCATCAAAGACAACGATAAATTCGGCTTTGGGATTAGTGTGTTTTAAGGCTTCCCGAAGGGCTCCACCCTTAAATCCTTGCCGAGTTGGACGGTGAATGACTCTAATCATTGGTTTATTGGTATTTATTTGTTTATTCCATTGATCAGCAAACCGCTGAACAATGGTCGTCGTCTCATCAGTTGAATCATCAATGACCACTACTTCATAGTTCTCGTAATCAAAAGAAGTACAGGCAGATAAAATCCGCTCGGCCACTTTCTTCTCATTATAAAAAGGTAGGTGGACAGAGATAAAAGGATAACGCTTGAGCTTTATATGTTCCAGGTTTGGTTGAAGTCCTCCAGCAATAAGTTTTTCTCCATTCTCCATTCTCCACTCTCCATTTCTCCCAAATATTCTGGCTAACCAGCCTTTCATTCCCTGTTCTCCTGATTCTTTACCCTGAGCGGAGTCGAAGGGTCCTGTTTGACTTGAAAAGGAGAGCACTATTGCCAAAGTAAAGTAATATTTCATTGAATATAAGAAAAAGAGAGAGCCAACAAATAAAGAAATTGAAGCAGAAAATAGACCTAATTTACTAGAAAGTGATTGTCCAGAAAACATCTGAAGCCAGAGAAGAAAAAGAAGAGCTAAAGCTGAAGAAGACCCTAGGGAGAGCAAAAAAGGTTTGATTAGCTTGGGGGGAGGAGCGGGAGCGATAGTCGGAACAAAAGTCTGCCAGACGCTTCGCAAGCGATCCAACCAGCCAGTGATTGGTTGCACTAGGGAAACAGGAGCATGAATTCGAGCATATTCCAGTCTCCTATCAAAAGTGTTCAAACTATTTCGAAATAAAACATTCTGTATCCCATGATTGCCGATTTGAGGAATAATTTGGGCTAATTTATGAGTTGAATATTCTGGATTTCGAACCACATGCTCCAAAATCTTCCTTTCCAGCCATTCCGGTGTTCCTCGAGGATGAGCCGAGCCAGTTGGATTTTGGTCCTTGAGAGCCAATACAAGCTCAATCTGCGCTTCCTGGGCTTTTTTATACCTTTTTGCCCATTTCCAAAGCGTTTTCCGGCTAACTTTATATTCTCTGGCTGCCTCACTTATTCCTCTGCCAACCAGGACAACCTCCTCCACCAATCGCTTCCTCGTCTCTGGTAAAAGCCTTAACGGACTACGATAATAACCTGCAAATTCTTTTCTTTTCTCTCTAGTTTCAAGACCTAACTCTTTTAATAAGGTATAGACCCCGTGATTTGACAAAAATTTGTCTTTTTCTTTTAAGATTTTGCTAAGAGAGTGGCTCCCAAGTTCTGGGTGAAGTGTTGCTAGCCTCAAAATGTCTTTTTTAAAGCGAAGCTTTAAGCCTCTGGGATGCTGTAGGCCTCTTAAATGGCGTTTCTCCAAACAAGATGTCTTATTCCTCGGCCCAGCGGATAAATATTTTTTCTTCCAAAAATAAAAAGTTTTTCGGGAAATTTTGTTTTGGCGACACACAGAAGAAACCGAAGAACCTTCTTTTAAAACTTTATGAAGAATTTTTAATTTTTCTTGGGCAGTCATTACCTACTAATATTGTTACCTTTCATGGGTACTCTTGTCAAGTGGCTATGAGTTAGGACAATTTTGGAGAATTTTGACTATCAAGCGTAAAGCCAAAAATTAAAAACCGTCAAAAAATGCTATTTTTGAGACTAAAATGAGGAAGAAATTTTTTTATAGGTTTATATTATCGCTGAAAATTTGTTTAATATAGTATTCTATTATCAGATAGTCAATCAGGGAAACTAGCCTTACCACTAAAACTATAGCCTCGATATTTTCCATGTAATTCTATGTCTCTGAGGAATAACCGGCAGTTAAAAACAAAACTAGCGATTTTAGTGAATAACTTATTTATCCAAACACGTTCGATTTCCGTGTTATTCCGTGTTTCTTGAAAATATAGCGGTGGCAAAAATCGCTCCAAGGCAGTAGCCAAAGGTAAAAAGACCCCAGTAAAGCATAAAAAAGCCTTTCTGGACAGGAGAATTTTGGAGCAGGCCCGCCGAATCTTGCTTCTCGCCTTACCTACTGTTCGTAGCGCGGCTCGAAGAGCAATTCTTGGCGGGTAAAAAAGGCAGAAGTTAGAGGCAATTTACACTAGAACCGAGCAAATGTCAAGAAGAAGCCTTATTCTGGCAAAAAGGACAATGGGTTTTCCCCCACCGCCAGGAGATAATCCCGACAGTTGTCTCGTATAAGGTAGACAAACCCATCATCACCCCAATTAAAAACAAAGGTCCGCCGATTATAAGATTTATTGGTGAGGAAAATTGGCTCCAGAAAAAGAGTCCAGTTAAGGAAACCGCAATCCAGACTGCTAAAAGCACCAAACCCCGCACAATCGCCCTAAAAGCAATAAAAAGGTGATGGACGATGGTATGAGCCATCTAGAATATTCTATCAGAAAACTCGGAAAACTCAGAGGATCAGAGAATCAGACTATCAGATCGAAGAGTGAGGGTATAACTTTTGCGCAGGTTTCACCTGGCAAGCCCGAGGACTCCGAAACACAACTCGACTTTCGGATTTCAGAATCCGAGGGCGACCCCGCACCAGAATTGGTGCGGGGATGCCATGACGAAACCAAGCAACAAGTTCATACCCGAACTCTTTAAGTCGCAAAACACAAAAAAATCCCGCCTTTGGCGGGAATTTAAAACCACTTTCCTGCAAAATTATTCTATTTGCTCAATCAAGTCAGAAACTTCCTTACACACCTCGGTTGGCTCACCCTCTGTTAATTTACAAATCAAGGCGGTTAAATTTTTCTCCTCTGCCGCTTCTCCGTCTGTCTCCCCGCTTCCTAGTCTGGCATATTTGCATCCGAAAACCAAAAAGGGCACGTAGCCTGGATTAATATCTTGAAATCTCTCAAGTACATCTTGATCTGCTTTGCTATCAAAATTTTCGTGATAAGAAATAAGGCCCGTAAATTTTTTTACCACCCTTTGCATCACCGGTTTTTCCCAGGTACAATGGGGGCAAGTGCTGGAACCGAAGAAATAAACCAAGGGTTTGTCATCCTCTTTACAAACCTCGTTTTTTGTCACTAAAAATTGCCCAATCGTCGTTGGCAATTCTTCTGTGGACTCTTGTTCTCCAACTACCTGAGGCGTTGGCGTCACTTGGGCAGTTCCCGCTTTGCCTTTCTCAAGATATTGAATCCGGGTAAAGAAACTGCCAGCCAAAAAGGCGGCTACGGCCAGCAAAACAACTAGTATTGGGACAGTAAAATTAGTAATTTTGCGTTCTTCGTTCATAATTTAATAGCGTTTACCGGGCAAGAATCAATCGCTTCTTTAATCTTTTCCTCTTCATCCCCTGGCGGGTTGATTACCTCTGCTTTTCCGTCTTTTCCAAGTTTAAATGTCTTTGGGGCTAAAACCGTGCAGGTTCCGCACCCAATACAAGTTCCTTTATCAACTTGAGGCAGCTTTGCCATAACTTTCGGTATCCTACCACCAAACTCTCCTAATGTCAAGCCTAAGAAAAAGAGAGGGTGGAGAAAAGAAGGGGGCGGGTGGGATTCAAACCCACTATTTAAGACTATATTACCGCCCCGTCTTGCGTCTCCGTTAAGGAGCTGTCAGGCGACCCCAGACATTCTGGATGTCAGGTCCGAGGACTACCCATATCATGGCGATAACGACAGCGGCGAGACAGAGAATGAGAAAGAGGGTTAGCAAATCCCCAACCAGCAGTCTGATCGAGCCCTGACCCCGCTCATCTAAATCCAACATTTCTTACCTCCTTCTAGATTTCTAGCTCTCAAGGAGCGCCTTTTTCAGCCACCCGAGAGCGGCCTGGCTTTTTTTCTTTTGGTGGTTTGTCTGGCGGACGATAATGGCGATAAGTACGGCAGCATTCTGTGAGAAATCTGAAGAAGTTTCCCATAACAGATTCCACAACCGCTGCCACTGCTATCACCATCACTACCACCAAGATCTGAGCACCTCCACCGAGCGTCCCAAATGCCCGTATGGCTTCAGCCATCCTCTTCCCTCCTTTTTATTCTCCACCCTCAATTCTCAAAGAACAATCTCCTACAAAAACCTGCAAAGCCCAAGATGCTGTATCTTGGACAGATTTTTTAGGATTTGCCAGAATTTTACCCATTTTATAGGCTTTTGTCAAACGGGTCTGACAGGGACGAACCCTGTCACGACCCTGTCAAGGCTTTCTGCCCCAGGATGGGGCGGGAGTTTCTCCTTGGTGAAGAAATTGATAAACCGAGGCAGCGGCAATTGCTCCTTCAGCCGCGGCGGTGACAATTTGCTGCATCCCGCCAGAGCCGGTGGTAATGTCCCCGGCGGCAAAAATTCCTGGACAACCAGTTGATTGGTCCGGATTAACTTTAATATAGCCAGCCTCGCTCGTTTCTACTCCAAGATTTTTGACTAAATTGGTCGCGGGAACAGAACCAACCTCAATAAAAACTCCGTCAACCTCAATCTCATTACTTCCTTGATAAGGCTTATCCAAAATAATGCTTATTACTTTTTGACCATCGCCCTTAATTTCTGTTAAATTAGTCTGGTAAATGTCAACAATTTTCCCCTCTTTTAATTTTTTCTCAAATTCTTCCTTCCAGGCCGGATCGGCTGGCATTTTTTCTTTTTCTCGGCGATAAATTAGATAAATTTTTTTAGTATAATCTGCTATTTGAATTGCCCCACCAACAGCGGCATTACCACCGCCAATGACGGCCACGGTTTTATCTTTAAATAAGGGTCCGTCGCAGATAGCGCAGTAAGAAACTCCCCTGCCAACATAATCCGCTTCACCAGGAATATTTAATTTTTTCCTCTCGGTGCCCGAGGCAATAATTAAGGTTTTAGTTTGGTAAGTCTTGCCACTATCGTCTCTAACCTCAAATTCTCCCCCTGACTGCTTCACCCCAATAACCGTTGCCGAAATAATCTCTCCTCCTTGATCTTGGGCGTGCTCAACCATTTTTTTGGCTAATTCCGCCCCTGAAATTCTTTTGAATCCTGGGAAATTTTCCACTCTACCCGCCAACGCCATCTCACCACCATGGGTTTTGCCAATCACGAGATGCTTAAGGCGATAACGAGAAGCATAAATTGAAGCCGTCATTCCGGCAGGTCCGGAGCCTACGATTATTAAGTCGTACATTTTAAAATATCCCCTCCATTAGTTTTTTATAAATTTCCTTACCAGGAAATCCGACTTGTCTTTTAATCTCTTTCCCTTCTTTAAAAATTATTACTGTCGGAATACTTAAAATTCCATATTTTTCCGCTATTTTTGGGCTTTCGTCAACATTAAGTTTGCCAAATTTAATCTTTCCTTCGTATTCCTTGGCTAATTCCTCAATCACCGGTCCAGCCATAAGGCACGGCCCGCACCACTTGGCCCAAAAATCAACTAAAACCGGCAAGTCCGATTTTAAAACCTCTTTCTCAAAGTTTTGTTCGTTAAAAATTATCACCCCGCCAGCCATCCTCCATCAACATAAATCACTGACCCAGTAATATAATCTGCCTCATCTGAAGCCAAAAAGGCGGCCGCCGCTCCGATATCCTCTGGTTTGCCCAACCTCCCTTTGGGAATTCTCGCCATTATCCCTGCTTTGGCTTTCTCGTCCGAAAGCATATCTTTAGTCATATCCGTTTCAATCACCCCCGGAGCAATGGCGCAAACATTAATTCCTTTTTTTGCCAAATCCAAAGCCATATTCTCGGTTAAGGCGACCACCCCTCCTTTTGAAGCAGTATAGTGAGAAGTTCTTGAGAAACCAACCCCAACTCCGCCTGAGGCAATTGAGGCAATATTAATAATTTTTGAACCTGATCCCATTAATTTAACCGCCTCTTGACTACATAAAAACTGTCCTTTTAAATTCGTGTCCAAAACTGCATCCCATTGCTCTTCTGTTAGCTCCTCAAAAGGAGCAAATTGGACAATCCCGGCATTATTAACCAAGATATCCAACTTTCCCCATTTTGTTTTTACTTCGGCAAACATTTTTCCTACTGATTCTTTATTGGAGACATCTGCCTGGACTGAAAAAGAGTCTCTGTCTTGGGCCTTGATTTCGGAAACCACTTTTTCCGCTTCCTCGCTATTTGAACGATAATTTATGGCCACATCCGCTCCCTGTTTTGCCAAAGCCAGGGCAATTCCCCGACCAATTCCCCTTGAGGCACCAGTCACCAAGGCTTTTTTACCCGTTAAAGAAAACATTTTTTCACCGTCCTTTCTTTTTCTATATTACCAGATTGTTAAAGAGGAAGCCAAGAAGCAAAACCTGGGGAACTGTCACTAAAATCAAAGCCAGGGCTGTTCTTTTGCCAATGTTAGTTGAAATAATACCGATCTCGGTAAAATCAGTCACCACTCCAGCCATAAGAAAAACAAAAGTATTGCCAAAGGCACCGGTTTTTTTAAAAAGTTCAAAAGCCAAAGGGGCCGAACCTTCGGAGCAAATCTCAATCACCGAAGCCAAAGCCAATGTTGCCAATACCCCAAGGATGCTTGGGCCAAAAAAGCGATGAAAGAAGCTTTCAGGAATAAAAGTTCCCAAGATTGAAGCTAAGAAGAATCCAAGTAAAATCCACCAAACCACCATCTTGGTTAAAGACCAAACACTTCCTTTTATTCCCCGAGCTAATTTTTCCCAGCCTGGCCAATACCAACCCTTGATACTCTTGCTACCTTTGATACTTCTGATACCTCCCTCTATTATTCCCTTCCCCTCTAAGATCTGAAAAATAAAACCGGAAACTGTGGCCACCAAAATTGCTCCGCCGACAATAAAAAGAGCCTTTATCCCAAATAAAGAAAATAAAAGAATGGTAATTGCCAGATTTGCCCAAGGTGCAGCCAAAAGAAATGCCAAAGTTGAGGCGGTTGAGGCGCCCTTTTTATACAAAGAAACAGCAATTGCCAAAATTCCATGGGAACAAGCCGAAGCGAGAAATCCAAGAAGCACGGCTATAAAAATACTTTTTCTTCCTCTGGCCAGCACACTGGCCATGAATTCTTCTGGCACCAAGATTTCAATCAAGGAACCAATTAAAAGCCCTAAGCCAATGGCCCACCAGGAAAGTCCGAGGTAGGAAAAAAACTTTTGAAAAAGCGGAGCCAGAATATAAACTCCTTTAAAAGAAAGAAACAGATGAACAAGATATGTTGCCAAAATTATGGCAACAATGATAAAAAGCGGCTCTTTATACCAAACCTTTTTGTGAAGACAACAAGAATTTTCTTCTTTCACAGACTTCTTGCCTTAAAGGTCTTAAAAATCTCCAAATTCAGGATTTCTTCAGGAGAAATCCTTCTTGAGTCAAAGTTAACTTCAAAAAGATTGGGAAATTTAAATTCTACCCAACTTATGCCTTCAGTCTTTCCTAATTCATCAATAATTAAGGGCGCATGCCCAGGACAGGGAATTGCCACCTCCAAAGAAATTTTTGATTGGGTGCTTTGAGAAAGAACGGTTCCCCTGCTTTGGGAAGATTTCATATTTGCCACCAAGGGAAAAATAACCATAAAAAGAAGTAAATTAACCGCGATTGTTGTCCCGTAGAGGGTTAAAAGATATCCCCACTTTTCCTTAATCCCCTTCCTTAGTGACAAATTGCTTCTTTTAAGATAAATCACTGCCGAAATGGTTGCTGAAAATAAAGAAATCAAAAGCAAAATTTGGAAAAAATAAGGAATAAGAAGAGCCTGACGCATCAGTCCAGTTAAAAGAGTGGCTCCCAAAACAGAAAAAACAATAAAAGCCAAGCAGAAGCTATGAGGCAGGATTCCATAAAGAACTCCTGGCCAAAAACCGGAAGTTTTTTTCTCTTCTTGGCAGCAAGCGGGCTTATCTTCCATTTTCCTCTTCCTTAAAAATCTCAACAATTTCTTCTAAAACTTTTTTTCTTGCTTTTTCGCTTTTGCCTTTAATCGCCGAAGTTACACAAGTATTTAGGTGATTTTCCAAGATAAGTTCATTAACTTTTTTTAAGGCGGATATCACCGCTTGATTTTGGCGGATAATATCAATACAGTACCTGCCTTCCTTTACCATCCTCAAATTAGCCTTAAGATGGCCAATTAGGTAATTCATCCGATTGCTAATCTTTTTATCTGTCATATTGGAAAATCATACCCTCTAGGGGAGGGTTTGTCAAGAGGGAAATTAAATCCAGAGAAGGGAGAAAACAACGAAGACGATAAAAATCACTGCCAGGTAAATTGCCTGAAGATTAATCCCAGGTTTTTCCTTAAACTGCCAAAACCAGTTCTCAATCTCCCCATTTTTGATAAATTCAAAACCCTGATCAGTCAGACTGTGAAGTAGCATCCCCAAAACCAAGCCTTTGCCGAATAAACTGGCGGAAGAGGTTAGAACAAAAAAGCAAACTATCAGAAGAATAATCTGAAATAGAACCGAATGAAATATCATCCTTCCCCGCTCTTCCTGGGTCTCAAACAAAAGAATCATCCCTACCTTAAACTGCTTTTGTTCAAAAAGTCTTTTAACCCGCTGGGAGGTAAATTCGTGAGGAGCCTGAAGATAGGCATAAAAAAGATGGTCTATATCCAAGAAAAGACTGCCAAAAAGCCCTCCCAACCAGAAAAAGATTAAAGAAAAATTAAGTTGCCAATGGGCCAGAGTTACCAAAACCAGAAAGACTAAAGTCGGCACCAGGTGGCTTAAAATCTCTTTTCTCATGTCTTTATTCTACCAGTTTTTTCAATCTTTGGGCATTGGAAATCGCATACCCTAAAGCATCGTTATTAAAATAAGAACCTGCTACGCAGAACCTTGTTTCTCGCTTCTCTCGAAATAGGCATAAACATCTTCAACCTAGTAACTTTTTCAAAGTCAAAGCGTTAGAAATTGCATAGCCCAATGCATCGTTGTTGAAATATACATAGATATCACTTCCCTCTTTTAAATATTTTTTAATTCTTTTTGCCCATTCTCTTAATTCCTCATCAGTGTATTCAGAAGAATAAAGGTCGCGGTTTCCGTGGAATCTGATATAGACGAAATCAGCGGTTTCCTCCCGAGTAATCGGCCAATCAGGATAATCTTGAAAAACAACTGCGGAATTATATTTCCGAAGCAATTCACAAACCTTTACAGTGAGCCATGTCGAACTGCGAAACTCAAAGGCATGACGAAAATCTTTGGGCAGGATTTTTAAGAACAACTCCAGTCTTTCTGAATTTACTTTTAAGCCTGGCGGAAGCTGCCAAAGAATGATATTCCTTCCCTGGTGAGGTCGGACCTCCTGAGAGGTCCGACCTCTTAAGGAATCTGCGGCTTCAAAAAATCTCTCCACCGCTTCCTGGCAATCTTTTAATTTCTTAATGTGGGTAATAAATCGGCTACCTTTAATGGAAAAAACAAAGTTTTTACCTGCTTTTCTTCGCCAACCAGCAAATACTTCTTTTTTGGGCAGGCGATAAAAAGAAACATTAAGTTCAACCGAGTCAAAATGCTGACAATAATATTCAAACCACTCTCTTTGGGGTAAATCTTTGGGGTAAAATTCTCCCTTCCAGTGAGAATACATAAAACCCGAAGTTCCTATAAAGACTTTAGACATACATGATTTCCATCTTTAAATTTTACTCCTTCAGCCAAAAGTTTTCTTTTCTGTTCTCTAAAACCCGGCGCCAGCCTACCATTTCTATCTACTACTCGATAGCAAGGAATGTTTTTGGGGTCAGGATTTCGGTGAAGAGCATTGCCAACGGCTCGGGCTGCTCGGGGATTTCCTATTTTAGCCGCAATCTTCCCATAAGTCGCTACTTTTCCAGGAGGAATTTGTTTAACAACGGCGTAGATTTTTTGAGACAGGCTTTCTTTCATTTTTTAGTTCTCCCAGTTTCCACATAAATAACCTTGCCTTACTTTTAACTCTTCCCGCGTCCTTAACAAAATTTCTCGCTTGCTCCAAAATCTGCCTTGGAGTTTCTTTGGCAAGTTTTATGTATAAAGCTTTATGCTCTAAATCGCCTAATTCAACTGCCAAATCATAACCATATTTTTGAAACTCTTGAGAAATATATTTATCTTTTAAGGGGTCAAAAGTTTTAAGAATATCACCAACTAACTGGGGTTTGTTAATCATTTTAGATTCAACTGATTTTCTGCCTGTTCTATTCCTTTTTCAAGAGAAATTTCAATTGCCTCGGCTGCCTTTTTAATCATTTTTCCTGCTTCAACCCTATCTTTTCCAGAAAATTCTTCTAAAACATACTCCTCTACTTCTTTATGTTTGACATTTTTATCAACTGGTCCGCCTTGAGAAACATACCACTCATCCCCTTTCAGAGGATGGCCTACTCCGAGCCGAAATCTGACAAAATCAGCCGTGCCAAGTTCCCTGATAATTGACTCTATTCCATGATGCCCGGCTGAACCTCGACCTTGGACAATTTTTATTTTTCCCAAAGGCAGGTCCAAATCATCATGAATTACCCAGAGATTGCTAAATTGCTCAATGGCTAAATGGCTACATAACTTGGCAACCGCAAAGCCAGAAGCATTCATAAAGACTTGGGGTTTTGCCAAAACAATCTCTTCTCCTCCATGACTAGTTTTGATAATCTCCGCGTTTGCTTTTTTGTCAATTTGAAATTTGAAATTTGAAATTTGAAATTTTCTGGCCAATTCATCCACCACCATAAACCCAACATTATGCCGACTGTTTTCGTACTTTTTCCCTGGATTTCCAAGACCAACAATTAGTTTCATTTTTCTAATAATTTTACCACTTCTTCATCTGATATTTGGGAAAATTCCTGATAAAACTGTCCCACGGCGGCGAAAAATTCTGGCTGGTCAAGGCAGATTAGTTCATCAACCAAAGGCTTTAATTTCTCCACCACCTCTGGCGGAGCGACCGGCACTGCCAAAACTATTTTTTTTACCTTTTTGCTCTTAAGCCAAGCAATGGCTGCTTCAGTTGTGGCGCCAGTAGCAATTCCATCATCAGTTAAAATTACAATTTTCCCAGTAACTTCCAATTCTTTTTTGTCTCCCCTAAACTTTTCCTCTCTCTCGGCAATCTCCAATTTTAAATTTTCAATTTGCAATTTTAAATAATCTTGGTCCGCTCCAAGTCTTTTCGCCAGTTCCCAGTCTATAATCCTTATTCCTTCAGGGCCAACCGCCCCAACAGCCAACTCTGGATTTCCTGGAGCGCCAATTTTTCTGGTGATTAAAACATCCAAAGGAGCGCCAAGTACTTTTGCCAGTTCTTTCCCAATCACCACCCCACCCCGAGGAATGGCTAAAATCACAATCTTGTTTTTCAGTTTTTCAGTTTTTATGTCTCTAAGTATCTTCTCCGCCAATTTTTTTCCTGCCTCTTCTCGATTTTTAAACATTTCCTTTTGATTTTACCACTAAAAACCCACCCCAAACAAACCTTAAAAATGAAGGTCTGAAGACGGTTGGGATGGGTTAAATTTTACCTACTTGTTTCTTGGCAAAATCCCCAATCACCGGCAGTTTGAATTCCTCTCCCTGATAAGCCTTGAAGATTAAAACTAACCAAAGAACAAAACCGACTATCATCGCCAATGGAGAAAGCAACCAACCAATTATGGGAACAAAGGAAATAATAGTCAAAAGTCCAAAAGTAATGATTGACTGCATCGCGTGGAAGCGAACAAATGGGTCTTTTTCAATTAAGAGAAAAACTATTCCGGTTAGCCAACCCAAGACATAGGAGAGGGCCGCCGCCGTGTTCGTCGGCAATCCAAGCCCGCTTTTTCCTTCAGCCATTTATTTATGTCACCTCCCTTCTCCGTCTTAATCGTCTCATAAATTCTCAACCGTTGTCAATAGCCTAAAAATCAATTTTTTCCTTAGAGATGATTGTTTCAAGCAAGGCTCTGTTTTGGGCTGATGGTTCAAGAAAATAGGCTTCTTGGGCAAATTTTTCTGCCTCCTTTTGTCTCCCTTCTTTATAATAAACCAAGGCTAAAGCCACTCTTAATCTTGAGTTTTGGGGAAACTTTAAAATTGCTCTTACTAAAAAAGAAATCGCTTCCTCTGGACTGGCTGTTTTAAGAAGATTAAAACCCAAATTCTCATAAGCCGAATAATAATCAGAAATTTTAAGTGTCTGCTCGTAGAGTCTTCTTGCCTGGACCAAATCTCCTTTTCTTCCATAAACTGCTCCCAAATTGTTGTAGGCAAACCACCAGCGAGGATAAAGTTCAATTGAGCGCTCAAAATGGATTTTGGCTTCGTCAATTTTCCCGGCTCTAAATAACTCAACTCCATAATTGTTTTGAAGGTCAAAAGCATCAGGATTAAGATGAATATCATGACCATATAAAGTCAACCCATTGTGCCAATTGGTATTTCTTATCACTGTTCTCGCCCCCAGCAAAACCACCGCCGCCAAAAACAAAGGAACCACCAAACGAGAGACTCGAGAAAACCTATCAAACCAGGCTAAAATCATTGCCATCATCCCTAAAAAACCAATTAAAGGAAAATAAAGCCAGCGCTCAGCTACGATCATGTCCAAAGGAATAATGTTTAAAACAAGGCTAAGCGAGCCGATAAACCAAAAAGCAAAAAAGAAAAATAATTTTGATTTTTTCCTGGCTCCAAACCAAGTAAAAAAGGCAACGCAGGGTAAAAGCAAAAGCAGGAAACCCCAAAAACGAAAATCAGAGAGGTCTGTAATTAGAGTGTGTTGGGAAATAAATAAATCTTTTGGGAAAAAGATAATTCGCAAATAAGAAACTGTCTCGTAAGGTAGACTCGTTAATCTCTGGCTTAAGGAAGACTCTGCCACCGGACCAATATCAGGAGAGAGAAGGGGAATTTGAGCTACAACCAATCTTAAAAAAAGATAACCTAAAAAAGCAAAGATTGAAGAAAAAACCCAACCAACAATTTTTTCTTTCTGAAAGAAAAACAAAAAAACAAACATCAGAGGAATAATAAAGAGAGCTGACTCTTTAGAAAGTAAAGATAATAAAAGCAAAAAAGTCAGTAAAAACCAGTACCGAAAGTCTTGGGTTTTTTTAAACCAAAGAAGAACTAAAAAAATGGATAGGGCAAAAAGGGTATAAAGACTTTCCTGAAGGGCGGCGATGTAAGCCACGGCTTCAACGTTGGCTGGATGGACCACAAAAACTAAAGCCGTCAGGAAGCCGACAATCTTCGAATTTGACAACTTCTCTCTAGAAAAAATCTCTGAAAAAACCAAAAATATTAAGGCAGCATTCAAAAGATGGATAATTACTTGAAAAAAGTGGAAACCAAAAGCATTTGGTCCCCAGAGAGAATAATTGATTAAATAAGAAAGAGTCATCATCGGCCGATAGAACCAACCAGTTGGCGCCCCTCCTCCACCGTAATAAGTGCTGTATCTAAAAATCAAAGGCAGGTTAGAAAAATTTTGAACCAAGGTATTTTTAACAATCTGTTCCTCGTCATCCCAAACAAAGCCATTAAAAAGAGAGTTGAAGTAAACTAGAGCGCCAGCAGCCAAAATCAGAAGAATTAACTGAAGTTTTGATAATTTCATTTAAAAAAGCGCTAGTTGTTCTTTTTCCTTGTCCTCCGTAGCTTTAGCGAAGGAGGATTCCTCTGGCCAAATTTTGACTGTCCCAAAAACTCCATCATATCCTGGCTCAACCACAATTTCTCCAGAGCGAACTTTTTTAATCCCTTCGGCCACTCTTGGACCGGAAATTTTAGCAATTTCTTGGATTTCAGTATTTAGCAAAACCCCAAATTCTCCCCCAAAATTCGATGTTAAATTTTTATACTCAGAAATTGCCTTTTGGCTACCTACTGTCGTTTCTAATGATTCGGCTAAAATCTCTAAAAGCGGGACTGACATGACGTATGGTGGTCTTCTGTCTTCTGGATGTTTAACCCAACGTATTCCCAACTCCGAATTATCCATTTTCCCTTCTACATTTCGACTAGCAAGTTGTTCGACCCTGTGCATCACTCCGACAGTCAGATGTTTACCGCAAACAGGGCAAGTCTCCCCTAGTCGGCTCGTTTCCTCCGGCGATTGCCTGACCCCACAATTTCGATGGCCAGTATAATGATATTTCCCTTCCTCAGGATAGAATTCAATAGTGTAAGCTATATTAGGTGACTGGTTGATTAGATGATTAGATGATTGGATAATTGCTTTTTTAATATCCTCGTATCTTAATTTCTTAATATCGTCTATCTCAAAAACCGTGGCTTCCCTACCTAACTTTGCCCCCGAGTGAGCATCGGAACAGGAAATAATTGACCGGTTGTCCAACTCCTCTATTCTCCAATTCATGGCTGGGTCGCTTGACAGTCCGGTCTCGATAGCGTAAATGTTTTTCGCCATATCACCAAAACATTCGGAAAGTGAGTCAAAACCTGATTCTGAACCGTATAAAGAAAAATGAGGAGTCCAAGCATGGGCGGGAACAATTAAAGCCTGGGGAGAAGTATCCAAAATCAAAGCCGCTAAATCTCGGGCCGATAAACCAAAAATGGGTCTTCCGTCACTCATTACATTTCCCCGCCGAGCCAACTCAGTTTCAATTTTTTCCGCTTCCAAAAGGCTTGGAGCAAAGACAAGATTGTGAATCCGCCGAAGTTTTCCATTTTGGGTATAAATGCTTGAGATTTCGGTTGTCAGCAAAAACAGGGGTTTTTCTTGTCCTTTAAGTCTATAAATCCCCTCTCCTGTCTCCTCAAGATTCGCTTTAATCTCCCTAAGCCATAAAGGATGAGTAAAATCAGAAGTCGTCACCAAATCAATTCCCTTAAGTCTAGCCCAGCGGCCAATCTCAGGTAGAACCATTTGTTGAGAAACGGCTCGGGAGTATTTACTATGAAAATGAAGGTCGGCGATTATTTTCATCAGACTAAACTATCAAAGAGGCAGAAACTAGCAAAAACATTCCCACCGTATGGGAAACCCAGGAAATTATCAAGAATTTTCCAGTTTTTATCTCCGAGACGCTCATTAAGCTTACTCCAAGCTCATCAGGTAAAGGTGAAATAATAATAAAAGCACCCACCACAGGTAGAGTCCAAGCAAAATATCTTGTATGTAAGATTTTTTTTAAATGACTGCCGGTTATTTCGTTGTAAATCGGCTCAATCTCCTTCACCACATCGTCTTTGACAAAAAGAAATATAAGCAAATCACCCAAAACTGCTCCAATTCCTGCCAGTAAAATCAGCTCAATTGGAGAAAGAGTCCTAGCCAGGGTCATTAAAATTAAAGCGCCGGTGGCAATCGTAAAAGTTGAAACAAATAAAGCACCGGCTAAAATGGCGCTTAAATATCCGTAATTTCCAAGCCTAACCAAAAAATCGCCAAACCCTTGATTTTGCGAAAGAAAATAAGCCACTACCAAACCCAGAATAAAGAGAAGCAAATTTTTATGCTTCCGCATGTCTTTATTTTACACCAGTACAAATTATTTTTGAAGCCTGTAGAGTTTCTCGGCTTCAGCTAAAGTGGTTGCTTCTTGGGGAGACTTATCATCCCGGAAGCGAACAAGGCGGGGAAAACGAAGGGCGTATTTGGCGGCATGGATTGGCGATTTGGTAATATTATCTGCTTCAACCTCAACCACAATCCAAGGACTGCACCAAACATCAGGAATGAGATTTTTATCAACTTGATATTGTTTGGGAGGCTCTTTAACGGCAACTTTGTCTCCACGCTTTTTCATTTCTCGCCACTGCTGGTCAGTTAGTCCGGTGCCAATTTTGGAGATGGTTAAAAATCTGTCGCTTCCCTCTTTTTCTCTTATGCCTACCAAAAATCCGCCAATCCCAAATCCGGCTCTTTTGCCTCTACCTTTATAATAACCCATAACTACACAATCCAAAGTGTCGGCCAGTCCTCCGCCCTTTTTGCCTTTCTCCTGCTTAAATTTAACCCAGGTATAACCCCGCCGACCCGGATCATAAGCTGCCTCCCATTTCTTAACTACCACGCCCTCCAAACCTTTCTTAATCTGCTCATCATGATATCTCCGAAGTTCCTCTGGATCGCTGGTTACAATTTGCAGGGATAAGATAATGGTTTTGTTTTTTAAAGAAAGAGTTTTCTCCAAAACTTCCCTTCTTTTATTAAAAGGGACTTTTAAAAGATCCTGACCATCTTTATATGAACTCCCTGCGGTCGTTCTTTTACTGGCGTAAAATAAAATATCAAAGCAAAAGAACTTCAAAGGAATTTCTTTGGCTTTTTGGGTAATTTCATATTTTCTTTTTCTTTTGATTGTTTCTTGAAAGGGTAAAAATCTGCCGGTTTTGGGGTCAAAACCAATCGCCTCTCCATCCAAAATCACCTCCCGAGCATTGATTTCTTCTGGTAAAGATTTAACTATGTCAGGAAACATCTGGGTGACATTTTCCAGATTTCGGGTAAAAATCCGGATAAAATCTTTTTTACCAAAATGAATCTGAAGCCGAGTACCATCATATTTTGGCTCAACCGCCACTCGCCCCTCCGGGCCAGAGGCCATTTTTTCAATCATCTCCTCAACTGTCGGCAGTCTTTGACATAAAGCAGGCATGATTGGCGTTCCTAAAGAAACTTTAACTTGCGCCAAACCCTTTAAATCTTTTTCTTTTACAAGCCTTACAATCTGGCCAATATCCGCCCTAACGTTGTAAGCCTCTTCAATCTCCTTCCTTTTTGATTTATCCCCGGCAGTCATCCAAGATAAAGCATCCATAATTGTTAATTCCGAAAAACCAAGACGAAGCTTACCAAGAGGAATTCTGACTGCATATTTGGCGCTTAGAGAATCCAGCTCGCCTAAAAGGGTTGCCATTTTGGAGATTTTTCTCCCAACTGAACCCTCGCCTTGTTCCATCGCAATCTCATAAAGCCTTTTATAAACCTGGAGTACCGAAAGTTTTAAGGCGCGAGTTTTGGGCTTTAGCTCGGTGACAACATCGCCTAAATCACCAAGTTTTTTAGAATGTTTCTTTATCTTGCTCTCACTCAAATTAAAGGACTGCGCCAAGGCTCTTATCATCATTTTCTCGGCTAGATTAAACTCAATACCCTCATATAAAGGCGCCAGTTGACCTAAAGAAAGATAGCAAATTTTGTCAACTTCATCTTTACTCGAGACCTTGAAGAGTTCGGCTAGAATCTCAATCATTTTATTTCTTGAGGGAGTCTCTTCAAGGTTTTGAAGAAACTCTGAGAGTTTTGCAAATTCCATATATTACCTTAGGGCAGAAGAAAAGAAAAAGAAAGCAAAAATAACCACACCAATAAACAAAATTCCAAAAACGATTGAAAGCCAACCAGCCATTTCATTTTTCAAAATTTTATTTAATCCCTCACCCACCAAGGTCAACCCAAAAAGGGTGGGCAGAACCAAAATCATATATAAAAACTGAGGGTCAGTTGGACTCATTTTGCTTCTTATTTCATCACATACCGAGCGGCCTTTGTCCGCCCCTCTTTTTTAACTATACCCTTTTTTAAAAGGTCTTTCAAATCCCGCAAAATCGTGTCATCTGAAACCATTTGAAGAATCTGGCGAGCCTGGGGCACGGTGATTTCTTTATACTCCTCCAGGTATTCAACCAGCTTCATTTGCCGTTCTGATAAAGCAATTTGCTGACCGATTCTTTTTTTAAGTTTTAAATCAACCGAAAGTTTTCTCACTCTCTCTTTTATCCTGGTCAACTCAACGCTTAAGGCTTTTGAGAAATATTCAATCCAGCAAGTCAAATCTCGCTGAGTTAGATTTTCATTTTGGTTTGAAACTTGCATTAAGGATGAATAATAAGAAGCAGCGTCTTTGTCAAAATACTCCTCTAAAGAGAAAAATTTTTTAATATTATAGCCTTCGGAAAACAAAACTAAAGTAGCAAAAGCTCGGGCAGTTCTCCCATTTCCCTCAACAAAAGGATGAATAGCCGCCAAGGTGTAATGGGTAATCCCAGCCCGAATAACCGGATGAACTGCTTTTTGTTCCTCGCTATTTAACCAATCCAGAAAATCAGAAATAAGCACCTGAATCTCGGCAAAAGGTGGCGGTCTGAAAGCAATTTCTCCGGTCTGACTGTTTCTTAAAACTACCTGGGTTTGGCGAAATTTTCCAGACTGGTTTTTAGGAATAAGTTTATGAACTGTTAGTTTATGAATTGTCTTAATCTGTTCTTCTGTATACTGCCTTTGCTCCAGACTATCAATATATCTTAAAACATTACGATAATTTATTACTTCTTGAATATCCCGGTCTTTGGCAACAATTTTTTGTCCTTCCAAAACTTTTTCTGCTTCAGAAAAAGAAAGTTCATTTCCCTCAAGATGGGTGCCATAGTGAACAGTCCGCACCATCGCCTCTTCCCGAAACTTTTTCTCCCAAGCAGGAACAAGGGGGGCATTGTCAATTACTTCTCGACAGGCTTCGACAGTGCCAATATTTTTCAAAATTTCGTTGGTAATAGTATATTTTGGCTGGTACACAAATTAATTATCGCAAATTCTGCGGAAAAAAACAATGAAGAAAGATTAACGAAGATATTCTCCCAAAACTTCGGGAATTTTTTCGGCTAAATCGTCGGCGTTGTAGGCAAAACCTACCTTTTTATATAACTGGTCAGCTGTGCGCTTTACAATCCAGGAAGCAACGCAGGCGGCCAGAAATGGCGGATTTTTGGCGGCTAAAGCCACGATTAATCCTGCTAAAACATCTCCAGTTCCACCTTTCTCAAGTCCCCTATTTCCGCCTTTAACCGAAACGCATTCTTTGGATGAACAAACAATTGTCTCTGGACCTTTAAAAACAATAACACAAGAGTGTTTTTGAGCGAGCGAGGATATAATTTTTGCACTGGCTTCAACTCCAAAAAGTATTCCAAATTCTTTTATGTTTGGTGTCAAAATGGCATTTCTAGGAATAAATTTTGTTTCCATCACCTGGAGCGAACCGGCATCAATCACCCATTGTTTTTCTGGAAATTTTGATAAAAATTTCTCGGTTATTTCCTTACTCTCGCTACGATGACGCATAAAACCAGGACCGATGAGAACTGCATTTGATTTTTTAATATATTTTCCTACCTCTTCCCAGGGCACCCAAATAAAAGAGGAAAGTTTGCTTTTTAACTCTTCTGCCACCTTACCAACCGAAGGTTCAGGTGAGGCAAAAAAGACCATCTCAACCATTCGAGAGGCTGTTTTTAAGGCTAAAATCGGCGCTCCATGAAAAAGACTGGAACCCCCAATTATTGTTACCTGTCCTTCTGTTTTTAATTTTTTAAGTTCTTCTTCTTTAAATTCTCTCATTAGCCCAATTTTACCATTTCTATCTTTTTTAGATATTCTTTTTCAACCATCTCTTGCTCGGCGGTGGTGATGATTGTTTGCTGCTGGGGAATAATCTCTAAAACCAGTTTTCGGTGTTTTTTGTCAAGTTCGGAAAAAATATCATCTAAAAGTAAAACTGGTCGCTCGCCCACTGCCTGAGTAATGAATTCCAGCTCACAAAGTTTAAGCCATAAAATCGCCAGCCTTTGTTCTCCCCGCGAACCAAAAGCGCTTAAGTTTCGTTTCTGAAGTTTAAAAGAAAAGTCGTCTCGATGGGGACCGACCAGCGTGGCTCCAGCCGCCACCTCTTCCTCAGCATAATCCTCAAGTCTTGCTGGCGAAATAATGCTTTTATCATATTCCAGTTGAAAACTGAATGCTGAAAACCGTTGGCTGTTGACAAATTCAATAAATTCTTCTCTTTTCCTGGTGATATATTCTCCATTTTTAATCAGAAGTTGATTCCAAAATAAAAGTTGACTTCTTGAGGCGCCTTCCTCCCGAATCCTCTCAAGTAGTTTATTTCTTTGACGCAAACCCTTCTCATAAGAAAGAGCCGAGCGGCTATATTCTCTGTCAACTTGGGATAAAACCGAATCCAGATATTTTCTCCGCAAAGAAGGAGAGTTTGTCACCAAATCTAAATCTTCTGGTCCAAAATAAACTGCCAAAAGCTTGCCGACAAAATCTATTGCCCGCTTGGAGACCCCGTTGACCTGATATTTTTTCTTAGCCACTTTCTCACCTAAAACTTCGCCTCTGGTTAAAATTATTTCCAAATCAGTTCTTTCTTTGTTTAAAATCCTGCCTTTAACCCTTGATAAATCTTGGTCATAGGCAATCATCTCCTGTTCAAGACCAGCTCGAAAAGATTTGCCAGTGGCTAGAAGATAAATTCCCTCCAACAAATTGGTTTTGCCAGAAGTGTTTGGACCAACAACGAGAGTGGTTTTGTCTGAAAACTCAAATTCTTGCTTCTTATAATTCCGGAAGTTTTGTAACCGAAGTTTTGTTAAAATCATTTCTGGCACCTTGGGCAGAAAAATGTACCCCTCCCGCCTAGTTCAATTCTTTTGATTACACCTCCACATTTAGGGCATTTCTGACCTTGCCGCTGATAAACCCGAAAGTGTTTTTGATATTCGCCAGCCTCACCAGTTGGTTTTATATAAGCCTCGTCCGCGGCTGAAGACCCACCGTATTTTAACCCGTCTTCCAGAACTTTAATGATCGAGTTTCTCAGTTTTTCAGTTTCTTCGTCTCTTAGTGATTTTGCCTCCCTTGTCGGCAAAATCCCTGCCTCAAACAAAGCCTCATTAGCATAAATATTTCCTATTCCAGCAATCTTTTCTTGGTCCATTAACACTAGTTTAACTGGACGACTAGATGACTGGAGGACAGAAGACAGTTTCTCAACAGTAAATTCCTTAGTTAAAGGCTCTACCCCCAGATTTTCAGTTATCTGCTCATCTGATTCTCCAACCACCTTAATCCAGCCGAACTGCCTTAAATCATTAAAAAATAGCCGTCCTCCATCAATTTCAAAAATTACATGAGTAGTTTTGGCTGGTAACTCTGAGCCCGCAAAAGGAATTAGATGGCCCAAAGTCACGATTTCTCCGGCTTTTGGCACCCAGACTAATTGACCAGTCAACTTAAAATGAATAAGTAAATTTTTTTCGTTAGAAAGAGAAATCTTTAAAATCTTTCCTCTTCTTTCTATTCTAATTATTTTTGCCCCTAAAACATCCTCTTTCTTACCCTGGAATTGCTTTGCCAACAAAACCTGAATATCAGTAATTTTCTTACCAACAATGCTGGCAGATAGACTCCGTCTGATAGTTTCGACTTCAGGCAATTCAGGCATGATTTTTCTCCACAAATTCCTTTATTTCTTTTTTAAACCTCTCTTTAGAAAACTTTTTGGCTTGGGCTATACAGTCGTCTTTCTTGTATTTTCGCGGGTCAAAATCTTTCAAAACAGCTACTAAAGATTCTACTGTGGGTTCATTGAAGAACTCTCCGGTTTTTCCTTCAACTACTGATTCTAAATATCCTCCACCCCGAAAAGCAATCACTGGCCGACCAGCGGCCATGGCTTCAACTGGCGTAATCCCAAAATCTGCATCTGTTTCTAAAGCTAGAAAGGCTCTGCATTGGCCATAATAACGATAAAGTTCTCCATCGGGAATCCGACCCAAAAATTCTACATAGGGATTTTCCAACTTTTTAAGTTTTCCCCCAAACCAGCGCAATCCGGCCGGTTCGCCAACGATCTTTATTCTCGCTTTGGCTTTTTTAGCCACCTCCGCCGCCAATTCAATTCCCTTTGCTCCAACAAGTCGAGAAGCAACCAAGAAATAATCTTTGGGTTTAAGTCCAGCGGTGGCTTTTTTAATTTTTTCAACTTCAACCGGGGGATAAATCACCGTTGAGGAACGGCGATAGAATTTTTTTACCCGGGCGGCAACATTTTCAGAATTGACGATAAACTCATCTACTTTTTGGGCTGAAGAATAATCATAAAGCCTTAAAAAATGAGCAATAAGGCTACCATAAATCCTAACCGGTAAATATCTTTGCCACTCAATTGAGGTTGGATAACCATATAAATATCTTGGTGGTGTATGACAATAACAAATCACTTTAGTTTTTGGTCCAACTCGAAATCCACGGGTGATATACCAAGACGCAGAAGTAATAACCAAATCATATTGCGAAAGATTAAAACTTCTCCAAATTAAAGGAGTTAAAAAACGCAAAGGACTATAAAGATTTTTGTATTTAATTAAAGGGGCAAAGCGGGATTCAACTATTTTAGCATCAGCAAAAGCCCTTCCGGCGGCGGAATTCTTAAGACAAAAAGCAGTATAAATTGGGGCCTCGGGCCAAATTTCGCGAAGGGCCTTGAGAACTCTTTCCGCCCCCCCATATTCCTTAAGATAATCGTGCACCAGGACCACTTTTAAATTTTTCATTTCTTCGTTCAAAAACTTGACAAACCTCTTTTTTTGTGCTATACTTCTCCTGCTTGAGTCGAAAGACTCAAGCATTTATGGTCTTGCCGCAAGGCAAGACCACTCACGGGGAGACCGCAAGGTTTCCCCATCATGCTCTGCCGCAAGGCGGAGCATTTTTATGGCTAAACCAGCTTTAATTGCCCCTCTCTTGTCTTCCTCTGTATTTTCTGAGTTGCAGGTTTTTTTAGTCTTTCAACCAGGCTTTTAAATCTTAATTCTTCAAGTTTTTTAATAGTCTTTTCTCTTTCTTTATCACTAAACTCAAACTCACATTTTTTCAAATCAAGTTTTAAAGGAACATCAGTGACAATCGTCGCCAACCTTTTAGAAAGCTGGGCTGATTCTTTTCCTTGGGCAAGTTTTGCCACCACGCTTGGGTTAAAAAATCTGCCGGCTTCATCCAAGCTTTTGTAGATTTTTTCCAAAGTCTTAAATTTTTCTAAAAGTTCTCTGGCTGTCTTTGGTCCAATTCCCGGCACCCCAGGATAATTATCCGAGGGATCGCCAGTTAAACCCTTAAAATCAACAATCTGTCCTGGTCGAACCCCAATTTCTCTCTCGACCTTTTCTTCGTCAAAAAATTGCGCTTCGGAAAGCCCTTTAATTGGCGCATAAACTCTTATTTTTGGTCCAACCAGCTGCATCATGTCCCGATCGCCGGTAACAATGATTACCTCTTTTATCGCATATCTCTTATCTCCTATCGCCTTTTCCGCCAGCGTCCCAATAACATCGTCTGCCTCAAAGCCCTCTTTCTCAAATATAGGAATTCCCATCGCCGTCAACATTTCATAAACTCTTTCAATTTGCCCTTTCAATTCCTCCTCCATCTCCGGTCTTTGGGCCTGATAACCCACGTATTCCATCTGTCTAAAGGTTGGTTTTGGGTTATCAAAAGCAACGGCTAGATATTTAGGCTTCAAGTCAGAAATCACTTTAAGAAGCATGGTTGTAAATCCGTAAACGGCATTAACCAATTCTCCAGAACGAATAGTTAAAGGAGGAAGAGCGTGATAGGCGCGGTGCAAGATTGCATGCCCGTCAATTAAAACAAACCGCTTCATGAGGCTATTTTACCACAACTAGGAGAAAAGAATCACTTTAGGCTTGAATATACTGTTCCCTTACCCCAAAGATTTCTTGAACTCTCTCTTTAATTTTCTGAAATTCCGTTTTTGGATGAAGATTTTCAATTCCCCAGGTTGCAACCTGGTAATAACCAGCATCCCAGGGTTTAATAAGTTCCGCAGTAATGAAAATATTTGTAAATCTCTTGGTTGGATAATGATAAATAGCCCTTGCCATCGAACCACTGATGTCGGTCGGTTCATAACTGATCTCTTTTCCTGTTGTTAAATCAGCTCCTAACTTTTTTGCCAATCTCTCAACCACCTCTCTGGCTGTTTTTGGTCCAACACCTGAAACTGGATAAAATTCTGGATCTTCTCCATCTTTGAAAATCTTAGTCTTTCTTTTATCTCCTCTCAATACAGGCCGAATTGTCTCCAAAGTTAGAGCCAAAATTTCTTCTAGGCTTTTTTCTTTATCTGCTACTTGTTCTACCATATTCGTCTCCGGGTCAATAAGGAAAAATTATAACTGGAAATCGAGCAAATCTTTTTCGAACTCCTTCTTTAATTCTTGTCCCAAGTCCTTTAGGATGAGTATTTCTTACTGCCCATTCCCAACCCATCTCTCCAATGCTAGCTACGTGTTTCCTAAAGACAACTAAAATGTTATCTATAGTTGTAGGAAATTGCCATTCAAAAACGGTGTGATTATAACCTTCATCTATCTTTTCATCCCACTCGTCTTCTAGACATTCCATCACCAGAGGGAAATCAACTCCCAATCGCTCCCCAATAATTTGCCAAAAAGCAGCGTCAACTCCTTTGGTGTCAACCACTCTCTCTACGCCACCTATTTCTATTTTTCGAGGAAGCTGATGAAAGATCACCTCTCTACCCGAAGGATATTCGCGTCTACCAACTAAAACTGTGTACTCCTCTTGGTCTCCATTAATAACCTTATTTATTTCCGACTCAAGAAGCGCTCGAACACTTTCAGTCGGAGCTCTTGGAATTTCTCTTGGTTGTGAATCTAAACTTAATATTTCTGGTCCCATCTTTTCCTTTCAAAAAACTGCCTTTTTCAGGCAGTGAAAACCTTATAACATTTTCTTTAATCTCTTGTCAAGCCTTAACCGTCTTCTTGCCCATCAATTTCTCAAATTCCTCTTGCTCTAAGGTTTCTTTTTTAATTAAACTTCCGGCGACCAGGTCAAGTTTTTTCCGAGATTTCTTTAAAATCGCCAAAGCCTGCCCGTATGAGAAATCAACAATCTTTTTAACTTCTCGGTCCACTTTGGACGCCATTTCCGGAGAAAGTTGCGAAGGCTCCATCCAAAGGGCCCTACCCATATCTGAATATTCAACTTGAGGTCCTAAATTCACTGGTCCCAAATCGCTCATGCCAAAATCTATAACCATGCCTCGAGCAATCCTGGTTGCTTGCTCAATATCATTGGCCGCTCCGGTGGTCATCTCCTCAAAAACAATATCTTCGGCTGCCCGACCTCCCAAAAGGGCAGTTATTTGTTCCATCAAGTGCGATTTTGTCTCATGGGTTCGGTCCTGGGTTGGGGGAATTAAAGTATGACCTAAAGAAACACCTCGAGCCACAATTGAGATTCGAGAAACCGGATCCATATGAGGAAGATTTGAGGTAACGATAGCGTGTCCGGCCTCGTGGTAAGCAGTCATTTTTTTATCTTCTTCGGTTTGGAGTCTTTTTTTCGCCGGTCCCAATTTAACCTTAATAGCGGCTTCATCGATTTCTGCCATTTCAATTGCTCTTTTGCCCTCCCTAGCCGCCAGAATGGCGGCTTCATTTAACATATTTTCAATATCCGCCCCAGAAAATCCAACCGTTCTTTTGGCAACTTTATCCCAGTCAACGCCAGGAGTAAAAGGCTTTCCCCGCGCATGAATCTTTAAAATTGCTCGTCGGGCCTCCATATCCGGCATATCTAAAACAACTGTTCGGTCAAATCTTCCCGGTCGAAGCAAAGCCGGATCAAGCAAATCACCTCTGTTGGTGGCGGCAACAACAATAACATTATCGTTTGGAGTAAAGCCATCCATCTCAACCAAAATCTGATTTAGGGTTTGTTCTCTTTCATCATGTCCACCAGCAATCCCCAAACCTCGCATTCGGCCAATAGCGTCAATCTCATCTATAAAAATAATTGATGGGGCTGCTCTTTTAGCATTATTGAACAAATCTCTTACCCGAGCGGCGCCAACGCCAACAAGCATTTCCATAAACTCTGAACCGGCCATAGAGAAGAAGGAAACGCCGGCTTCCCCAGCGACGGCCTTGGCCAAAAGAGTTTTCCCACACCCAGAGGGACCAACTAAAAGAACACCTTTTGGGGTTCTTGCTCCCAAAGAGTGGTATTTCACCGGATGCTTTAGAAAATCAACCACTTCCTCAAGTTCTTTTTTTGCCTCGTCAACACCGGCGACGTCTTTAAAAGTAATATTTTGTCTGCCTTTGGCAAAAAGACGAGCCTTACTTTGACCAAAAGAGAAAATTGAATCTTGAGCTCCTCTGGCTTGGCGGATAATAAAAAAGAAGAAAATTGCCATCAAGGCCAAAGGTAAAATTGTTCCCAGGATATCAACCCAAATCCGGGAAAGAGATTGATCTTTAATTTTAAGCCCAACAGAAGTTGGGTCAATTCCAGCCGAGGATAAAACCTCGCTAATTTTATCGCCGGTCTCTTTCTGGGTAAAAGAGATTTTATCTTTTTCTTTATAAGTCAAAACGAGTTTGTCTCCCTCAACCAAAATTTCTTTTACCTTTCCCTCTTTAATATCAGTTAAAGCCGTCGATAAAGAAATCTCCTCCCCTGTTTGAGGGCCGCTGGTTAAAAATGAAAGAAAAAGAGAAAGACCAAGAATAAAAACCAAGGTCCAGATAATTATATTTTTGGGGTTAAGGTTAAGCCGGAATTCAAACCGCCGAGTAATTTTTTTGTTGTTCGCCATCTCAAACTAAAATTATACCAGAAAAACCCAGTTTTTGGAAGAGTTTTATCTGACGATTGTTCCTGGAGGAACATCAGGAGCAGGAACTAAAATAGCCTTTCCTTCCAAGTCAGCACATAAAATCATCCCGTTTGATTCCTCGCCTAGCATTTTTTTAGACTGGAGGTTTGTAACAAAAATAAAATTTTTGCCAATTAAATCTTTAGGCTCATACCACTCGCCAATTCCTGCCAAAATATTTCTTGGTTTTTCTTCTCCCAAATCAATCTTCATTCTTATTAAATGCCGACTTTCTAAAACTTTTTCCGCCTGCAAAACTTTACCAATCCGAAGGTCTATTTTTTGAAAATCAGAAAAAGAAAGTGTATTCATTTAAATCAATCCCGTCGCCTTTTTGGCTTCAAGAAGGGTGGCTTTGGCGATTTTTGAGCAATAAACTCGGCCCTCCTCTAAAATTTTATCAACTTCCTCCGGATGCTCCTCAAAATATTTTCGTCTTTCTTGAATCGGTTTTAATTCTTTATAAATCGCTTCGGCCAGTTTTTCCTTAAGTTCTGAATATTTTATCCCAGTTCCCAAATATTGTTTCTCGTATTTTTCTCCTGCCTCTTTTCCTTGAAATAGTTCAACTAAAGTCAGTAAATTCACCACTCCTCCTTCTTTAGGAACCTTTTCTCCTTTGCCAATATCAGTTGGAGCTCCAGCCAGCCTGCTCTTAATCGTTTCCAAATCATCAGTCAACAAAATATAACTTCCGGGAATGCTTTTGCTCATTTTTCCCTGGCCACTTAAAGAAGGAACAGACTCACCGGGCGTAGCAAATCTTTGTGGTTCGGGGAATAATTTTCCAAACATCTGGTTAAACTTTCGGGCTATCTCTCGAGTTATTTCCAAATGAGGCTCCTGGTCAATCCCAACCGGTACAAGCTCGGCTTTGTAAATTAAAATATCAGCCGCCATTAAAATCGGATAGTAAAAAAGTCCAACATTTATATAATTTGGTTGTTCTAATTTTTTTTCTTTATAAGTCGGTAGTTGCTCAACTCGGGAAACTGGATAAATTGTTCCAAAAAGATAGGCAAGCTCCAGGTGTTCTGGAACTTGGGATTGAACCACAAGGTGGCATTTTTTAGGATCAAGTCCAGCCCCAAGATAATCTAAGGCAACCTCTCGGATATTTTGTTGAAGTTTTTTTGGTTCATAAGGAGAAGTAATCGCGTGGAGGTCGACAATTCCATAAATACAATCAAGGTCTCCCTTCTCTTGTAAAGCAATATAACCCTTTACCCCACCAAGATAATTACCCAGGTGAAGTTTGCCAGTTGGTCTTGTTCCTGAAAAAACTCGCTTTTTTTCCATATGTTTATGATACAAAAAAACTGCCCTAAATGAAAGGCAGTTAGTGGCAGCGACAGGATTTGAACCTGTGACCATTATCTTATGAAGATACCGCTCTACCACTGAGCTACGCTGCCTGGTTGCGGGGCTGGGAATCGCGCCCAGGCTGGAAGATTATGAGCCTTCCGTGCAACTTTACACTACCCCGCGTGACAGAAGAATTATACCAAATTCTGCTTCAAAAGAAAAGCTTGAGCCACTTTTTCCAGTTAGGAACTTCCTGATTAGCGCTGATTTGAGGCTGATTACCACTGATTAACTCCTCAACATTTTCCGGCAGAATGACGACTGCCTCTCCTTCCTTAGCCAACCCTAATTTTTCTCGCGCCTCTTTCTCCAAAAATTCCTGACTTTTGACATATTCAAGTTGCTTTTTTAATTCTTCATTTTTAACCTGAAGTTCTTCAAGTTTAAACTGTTCTTTTTCAATTTCTTTACTTTTTTGATATAGATCCAAAATATCCCGAGAGAAAGAAACTATGAGGTAGAGACCAAAAAGAAAGAGTATCCCAGTAATTAGTTTGTTTCTCATCTTGACAGATATCCTCTCAAGTGATATTATAGCGCCGTTTACTATGGCAGGCGAACAAACCTCTCTAACTTTGGCTCACGAAAAGTTTGTAGAATATTTAAAAAGCCAAAAGCGTTCAATCTCTACCATTTTAGCATACGGTAAAGACATCGAGCAGCTGGTTTCTTTTTTGGATGGTAAAAAAATAACCCAGGTAACCTCAATTACAAGTGAGCATCTTGACCAGTTCAAAGAAGACTTTTCCAAAAAGGGCTATACCTTAAAGTCAATTTCCCGAAAAATCAACTCAATTAAAACCTTTTTTAGGTTTTTGAAATCTCAAGGATTGGTTGACGAAGACCCAGCCGCATCTGTTTCTCATCCAAAATACGAGGTTAAACCGCCAAGAATTCTTTCCAAAATGGAATATCGAGCTCTCCGGGATGCTTGCCGGCAAGACGCGAGAATGGCCGCCGCGGTAGAACTGATGCTTCAAACAGGAGTAAGAATTGGGGAACTTTCAAGACTTGAACTTTCTAATATCAAAGAGGGTGAAATCTATATCAAACCTTACGAGTCCCAATCCGAAAGAACTATCCCTTTAAACAAGGTCGCCAAGGCTGCTTTAGACCAGTATTTAGCCGAGCGACCAAAAACCAAAAACAAGAGCGTTTTTGTGACCAAAACCGGCAGACCTTTATTGGTCCGAAACATTAGAACCTCAATTGACCGCTATTTTCGAATTGCCGGCATTGAGAATGCCAAGGTTAATGATCTCAGAAATACCTGGCTAGTTTACCATTTAGCCTCCGGAGCCTCAGTAGTTTTACTCCAAAAGCTGGCTGGTCACAAAAGACTTTCAACCACCGAAAAATATCTTCAATTCGTTAAAGAAAAAACCGGGGCAGAAAAGGTAAAACTCGAGGAACTTTAAGTGGGCACGCCTGGTCTCGAACCAGGGACCTCGATTTTATAAGAATCGCGCTCTAACCAGCTGAGCTACGTGCCCGAGGCTGATTTTAGCAGATTTAGAAGAAAATTACAATCTCGCCCTTCTTTCAGTCTCTTCTTCCACTTCCTCTTTATCCCGTCCGTATTTAAGCCTGGACATTTCTTTAATAATCTCAGCCACTTTGGGATTTTTGAGTTTTTCCTCTTCTGATAAATCTTTAGTTAAATCAGCCGAGAATGGCGGTACTGGCTCATTATCAACAATCGTCTTCATATAAACATGGAATCTGTCAATATTAATTAAATCAGATTCGGAAAAAGTTGGCTGGAATTCATGCTGAAGATAGGAGGCGTCTTGAACTCCGACTCGAAAGGCAACTAAAGTTCCAATATTGCCAAAAATGGCGTTTTTAACCTCCTCTTCAACTTGACCAATAAATTGATTGGCCACGGCGATATTAAGTCTAAATTTTCGGGCTTCAGAAAGCATGGTGGCGAAATCAGGAGTGGCAAAGTTTTGAAACTCATCAACATAAAGATAAAAATCTTTTCTCTGCTCCAAAGGTGTATCTTGACGACTCATGGCCGCCACCAAAAGTTTTGGCACCAAGACTAGTCCTAAGAAATTTGAATTCTCCTCCCCTATTTTCCCTTTGGCTAAATTAATAAATAAAATTTTTCCTTGGTCCATCACTTCCCGGAAATTAAAAGCAGACTTTGACTGACCAATAATATTTCTCATCATTTTGTTGGTAACAAACCGACCAAATTTAGAAACAATGTAGTCTAAAACTTCGGATTTGTGAAAATCAGCGGTTTGGGCAATCTGGTCAGTCCAATATCTCCGGACTATCGGGTCTTTAACTTTTGGTAAAATTTCTTGAACAAAAGAAGAATCAGTCAAACATCTGACAACCTCAACAAAAGTATTGCCAGGCTCGGACATGACCGTCAGCATCGCGTTTCTGATGGCATGCTCAAAACGCGGACCGATGATTCCGGTTTTATAGGGGTCATAAAGTTTATACATCAAACCAATAATTGAGGTAGCGATAAAATGTTGCTGTTCTTCGGTGTAGGCCTCAATCATATTTAAACCCATCGGTCGGTCATAATCGCAAGGGTCAAAATAAATGACATCTTCGGCCCGCTCTGGAGGAATCAGGGGCAAAATTAAATCAATGGTGTCATGAGGGTCAATAAAACAAACTCCCTTACCAGCCCGAATATCTTGTAAAATTAAATCCTTTAAAAGATGGGACTTTCCGGTTCCGGTTTTACCAATAATATAAATATGTTGTCTGCGGTCTTTTTCAGTAATATAAACCGGTCGTTCAAGCCCCCGATAAACTGATTTACCGAGATACAAGCCTTCGGTTGGCACTTTTTCTGGAGCCGGAGCTCTTTTAGCATAAAGCCAAAAAATATGAGGGGTCTCAACCTGCTTATTGGGAAAATGGAAAATCGTGGCTAATTCTTCAGAATTTAAAATCGTAGTCAAGCCGAAACGGACCATTGGTTGATAGCGATAAATAAAATCATTCATAAAAGCGCCCTTTACAAAAATTCTTTTTCCCTTAAAACTGTTTAAATCCGAAGAAAATTGTTCAAAAGCGCTCTTTATATTTGAAAGATGGGCTTTTGCCTGCTCTTCAGAGGTTGAACAAACAACAATTCGGATTTGGGTTTCAAATCCAGGCTTTGAGCATTTGTTTTCAATTGCCTCTAAGGTTTTGGCGTCAACTGCAAATTTGGCTTTCTCTGGATCTGCCTCCTGGCTTTTAGTTTTAGCGACAAATTTTTTTCCAGAAGAGCGCCATTTGCCTGAGGCTGGAGAAATTAAAATTTGAATGGCGGCTCCCTCCCCTTTTTGCATTTTTGCCAAAGCCGAAGTCAGCAAAGATAGAGGGTCAGTTGGCAGGTCTTTATAAATTTTTACCGGATAAAATGGCGTACTACGAAATCCTAAAGAAGCAAAAGACACCCTTCCTTCTTCGGAAAAAATATTATACTCGGGAACCTCTTTTATTTCCGCGTCAGGATAGGCGCCATTTATTTGTTTTTCCACCAAATCTTGAAGTTTTTTTGGAACAGAAACATAGAAACGAATGTCCTCAGGTAAGGCAACAATCTCCAAAGTTATATGTGGCTGGGGTCGGAGAAAAGAAAGAAAACCGCCAATTTTGACTGAATATAAGGAAGAAAACATTTGCTCGGCCGCGTCAATTTTTATCTCGTTATCATGGGGAACGGCGACTTGAAGTAAAACATACTCAAGAGAGCGTTTTTCCCGGTCTTTATAGCGCCACCAGGTCAAAAATACATAACCCAAAAAAATTAGAGCCCCGGATAAAAAAAGAGTCGCTAGCGAAAAAATAAAAAGGGAGGAAAGGATAGAAAAAATATCAAATGTTGGATTCATGTTTTTTCAAAAATAACTTCTTTTGGTTGCATTTTAATAATTCTTTGAGCCCAAGTTAAAAGCCAACGAATGGCATAGACAATTGGCTTGTGCCAGTTGGTAGGATTAAGGTAGGCCTGGCGAGTTAAGGGCAAAACAATTCTTGGTTTTTGAGCACGGGCCGAAGTCACTAAAACTTGGCGTTTGTAGGTAACTGGTTTCTCCAGTTCAAGATCCTCTTTCCAAACTCTCTCCACCAGTCCTTCTTTTTCTGGGTACGGCTCTTTTACTTCTACTACATAACCTCTTTCGGCTTCAGGAGGTTTTCTTTCGGGCAGTTCCGGCATATTGAAGTAATTATATTATAAATGACCAGGAAGAACAATAAATCTTAGCCACATTGAGAATATCCACAAGCAGGACATCTGACGCATCCCTCACTAAATTGAAACATCGCTCCACACTCTGGACACTCTGGACAATAACCTAAGGCATTTTCAGAAGAATCATGCTGTCCTTCGTTTTTAATCTCCGGTGACATTTTTATTGATAAAAACGATTCTTGAGAGGCACCCTCTCTTCCTTTTTTATATCTCTCTATTACCTGACCGATTGCGTCGGCGCAAGAAAGGATCGAACGCCCGCTATTCCACGTTGGGGAAGGACAGCGAATTCCCCGTAGTTGCTTGATGATTGCTTCAGGGATTACTCCAGAACGTAGGTTAAGCGAAATTAACCGCCCCACTACTTCTGAATGAGAAGTTATACAACCACCCGACTTACCCATTTGACAAAATACCTCACAAAGCCCTTCTTTATCTTCATTTATAGTTACATATAGAGTTTGACCACAACCGAGACTAATTTTCTCTGTTTCCCCTCTGGTTACTTCTGGGCGAGACCGTGGTCTGCGCTCTCCAACTTCTTCTCTCTTTTCGCCTGCATAAAGAACTTGTCTTTCTCTTGATTTATCTCGGTAAATTGTTAAACCTTTGCAACCAACATTGTAAGCTAAAAGATAAGCCTGACGAATATCATCAGCGGTAGCCTCTTGGGGGAAATTGATTGTTTTTGAAACTGCATTATCAATATGTCTTTGAAATGCTGCCTGTATCCTTACGTGCCACTCTGGAGAAATCTCAAGAGCGGTAGGAAAAATTTTCTTCATTCTATCTGGCACCTCTGGGATTTGCCTTAAACTTCCCTCCTTTTTAATTCTTTCTATCACCGCCTCTTCTAAACATTCCTCTTTGGTAATTTCTTCGACATAAGGATTTAATTCAAAAATTGTTGTCTTCCCATCAAGAATTCCCTTTCTTTCAAACGAAAGAGCGTAATACGGTTCGCATCCTTGAGAACAACCAGCAATGATACCAATAGTCCCAGTTGGAGCAATCGTCGTGATTGTCGCATTTCTTAATTTTCTTCCCTCTTTTTGATGAAGGCTTTCTTCCCAATTGGGAAAAACACCTCGGATTTTAGCTAATACTTCTGATGCTTCATACCCCTTTTCTTGAATAAATTTCATTACTGCCTCGGAAGTTTCTAGCCCTGGTTGGCTGTCGTAACTAATTCCCAATTGAACCAGCATATCGGCAAAACCCATTATCCCAAGGCCAATTTTCCGATTTCCTAAGGTCATTTTCTCAATTTCGGGTAACGGATAACGATTCACATCAATCACGTTGTCAAGGAAATGAACCGCAACCTTAATTGTTTTTTCTAATTTTTCCCAATCAACCCTTCCTTCTTTTATCATTTTAGAAAGATTAATTGAACCCAGATTACAGGATTCATATGGATGAAGAGGTTGCTCGCCACAAGGATTAGTGGATTCAATCGGTCCAAGATGGGAAGTAGGATTTTTCCGATTAATTTCATCAATAAAAACTACTCCCGGTTCTCCACTCCTCCAAGCACATTCAACAATCAGATTAAAAATTTCTCCTGCTTTAGTTTTGGTCTTTTCTCCCGTGTGGGGATTAACAAGATCATATTCTCCATCCCCTTTAACCGCTTCCATGAATTCATCAGTTACCGCTACCGAGAGATTAAAATTCTCAAAAACCCCAGGTTTGGTCTTGGCATTAACGAATTTTTCAATATCGGGGTGGTCAACTCGCAAAATCCCCATATTTGCTCCCCGCCTTCTTCCTCCTTGTTTAATCTGCTCTGTCGTCTGATCAAAAATTTTCATAAAAGAAAGAGGTCCTGAAGCTTGTCCTCCGCTTGATTTCACTGGACTCCCCTCTGGTCGTAACCTAGAAAACGAAAATCCAGTACCCCCTCCAGATTGATGAATCAAGGCAGTTGCTTTAGCTGCATCCATTATCGAATCCAGCGAATCCTCAACCGGCAAAACAAAACAGGCAGAAAGTTGTTGAAGTCGCCTCCCCGCATTCATTAAGGTTGGCGAATTTGGCAAGAACTCTAAATTCGCCATAACTTCGTAAAATTCTCTGGCTGTCCTTTCAACTTCTTGTCCGTTATAGAGTTTATCCGCCATCGCAACATTGTAGGCAACTCGCCAAAACATTTCTTTCGGAGTTTCTATTAAATTCTCTTTCTCATCTCGAGATAAGTATCTTTTTTCTAAAACTACAAGTCCATTTTCGGATAAGACTGGATCAGGAAGGTCTTCGGAAATTGTGGGAATTTTTTGAGCTTGTTCTTTTATCCATTCTCTTCTATCCATAAATGAACCATCTGGATTGACAGGAAGAGGCTCAGGCATTTGCCTAAATTCGCCGTTGTCTGGAGAAAAGCGGTGTTGATAATATTGAGGTCTTACCTCTGCCCTACTAGACATTTTTAAGAAACCTTTTCAATTGCTTTCTCAAAATCCGAAAGGTCAGAGAATTCCAAATAAACACTGGCAAATCTAAGCCAAGCGACTTTATCGACTTTTTTTAATCTCTTCAAAACTGCATTACCAATTGTCTTTGAAGAAATCTCGGCTGAATCCTTTCGCAAAAGCTCTTGCTCAACCTCACCAACCATGTCGTCAATTAAATCCAGGGAAACTGGCCTTTTATGACAAGCCAAAAGAATTCCTTTTTTAATTTTCTCCCGGTCAAACGATTCCCTCCGGCCATCCTTTTTAGTCACCAAAAGGGTTCTTTCAGCCCGCTCGTAAGTAGTAAAACGCTTTTTGCATTTGGCGCATTCTCTTCTTCTTCGGAAAGAATTTCCGTCTTCAGAAATCCTTGATTCTAAAACCTCTGTCTGGTCATGACCACAAAATGGACACCGCATAGTGAAAGAAAAAACGCTATTTATAGCGCAATTATCAATATAGAAGCCCTACATCCAGTATGTCAACTAGCAATAAAGCCATCAAAGTATATCAAAATAAGAAGATTTTGGCTATTTTTAAAGAAAAACCAAGAGAAGATTTTGAGTAATTTTTGTATCGGTTTTTGTGAGGATTTCAAACAGGACGAGGAAATAATTTTTGCGCAGGATTTATGTGGCAAGCCGCGACCCAAGCGGAACACAACTTGAGTTACGAATTTCCCAGTCGCGAGCTGGTGCCCGCTAAGCGGGCAGCCATCTCAAATCCAAGCAACAAATTCATTTCCGAGCCCAATACACCACTCACTTCTGTTCAATCACTCTACTTACGGTCTCATAACCCTGGCGAGAATAGCGAAGGGCGTCCTGAATTGCCCCTTTTGCCGTATCTGGAACTTTAACTAAAACCCCAGTTAAGACCTCTTGGTGTTTCAGGGTTGCTTGGGCGAGTTTTTCATATAGAGCAGTGGTGTCTTTACCTGCCTGTTTGGCTTTTTCAGCCTGGGCAATTGCCTGCTCTAAATATTTTTCTCCCTTAGTTATGGTGGAAATTCCCAATTCCACCTTCCCTCCCTCAATTAAGGCTTTGGCGGCATTGGCCCTTTTGTCAGCAAAAAGAAGAAGTCTTTCTGCCTTTTTGACCGAATCAAAAGTTAAGATTAGTAAAATTTTATCTCGGACCATCTTTAAAGGATACAAAATGTTATCAGGCAAAATCCCAGGGTATGGAAGATAATAATCAACTGTGGGTATCGGCGAGGGAGTCGGAGTAATTTCTGCTCCTAAGGTTTCAGGAACTGTTTGAACCTTGAAATTTTGACTTGAGACTTGGGCCTGGATCCTCCAAACCGAAGCGCTCAAAATTCCAATGGCAAAAACTAATCCCGCTAATGCTAAAACCAGATATTTAATTTTTTTCAACTTTCCTTCTCACCTCCTTTCTTAACTCCTCTTGGTTCAAATTTTCTTCCTTTCATTTCAATTTCAAAAATAATTCTTTTATCAGTTTTTGCTTTTCTGGGATAGGTGGTCGCCACCATTTCAACTGAATCAGATAACGGTCCGGCGTTAATTTTTGAAGCCAAAGCCTCCTCAACCTGAAAAATTCCTGCTGAATTGTTCATCGTAACGATAATTTTTATTGGTTTTTGCTCTCCAGGTAAAATCGCCACACTATCAATGGAAAGAGCGGAAACCGTATGAATATTAATATTTCCCAAATCAAAAGCTAATCTCCCTCTTCCTTTAGTCAAATCACAAGCATCAGAAATACAAACTAAAGCTGCCTCAACCGTTAGAGGTGGTGGTTCGGCATCATGGGTATTTATGGCATGAAGAATAAATCCCCGAATTTCGGTTTTTTTCTCAATTTCCGAGTAAATTAAAGGCAAGAGTCTGTCCAAAATAGGAACAGCCAAATAGGGACTAATGTCTCCGTGAGAAACTCGGTGGACTTGGTTGCCAATATCATGAAGAAGAGCGGCGCAGGTCACCACTAAAAAGGCGTCGTCCCAATCTCCAGCCCCAGAAGAGATTACATCAGATTTTTTTTCGGCTTTTCTTAAAAGGTCAAGCATTGATAAAGAAGAAGCAGCGGCAATTTTGGCATGAATTTCTCCGTGGTCATTAAAATTTAATTTGGTAACGGCAATATAATCGGCCATGTCCCAATCGGCTCGAACTTCAGGATCAAAAACCAAAAGTTCCCACATTTGCCGGGCTTTTGGATAATCTTTTAAAATTCCCTCAACTGTCTCAATTGATTTTTTCTCCAAAACGTCATAAGCCCGAGGAAGGTCGATTTCAACGCCGGCGTCGACTAAGATTTTTTGAAGAGCAGGTTTTCTTTTTTTCATTTTCCTTGAAATTTAGAGAATATTCCGCCGAGAATAGCCAAACCAATGATAATAAGCCAGATAATTAAACAACCGATGACTGCTTGTTTTAAACGAAATAATTTTACCTTAAGCCACCAGAGAGGGTTTAAGTGAAGCTTTGTCTCTTCAACAGTTTTTCGGCCAACCTTTCCCCAATCCCCCTTCATGGCCGCCCCTAAAGTTTCAAAGGCATCTTTGACTTCTCGAGTTGTTTTAGGCAAATCTTTGCCGCATTGAAGACAATCAGAGGCAGTGTCTGGATTTTGGAACCCACAATAACGACACTTCCTCATCAGCCTTAGTATAACACATAAGTTCCCAAAGTAAATCTTGACAAAGGGGGTGTTTTTATGTTTAAATCTCTCAAAGCTGCTCAATGAGCAGTATTTATTTTAAAATAAATGGCAGAACGCAGAGATCAACCTCAACTTCCAGAAACGGAAATAGAACCAGAGGCCTTCATTCCTCTTTCTGATGTCTTAGAAATAATTGATAAATCTTCTTTATTACAACTCCAAAAAGATCAACTCAAGAAAATCTTTGAAGATTTTGAACCAAGCGACGAATTGTCTGAAAAGGATATAAATTTAATAAATTTAACAATAAGGGCTGTCGTGGAAGGACTTTTGAATGTCACTTTTAATCAATTAACCCCAGGGGAGCAGCGCAGACTTAAAGCGGAACTTGAACGGCACAAGATATCTGATTTTGATATAGGTAAGATCTAAACTATCCCCATTCCCCGTTCAACTAATCAGCTAATTACCTAAACAGAATTATTGGCCAGCCCCAAAAGACATCTTAAAGTGTTACGGACTATCACGCTTATCTGATTTACTTTCTCTTTTCTAACCAATCCGAAATCGGGTCTAGGCTATCACTACTAAATATTCCAACCCCATGAGTTGCTCCATAACAAACAGCGGCGGCCATATCTACTTTCTCTAATACGCTAAATACGGTTTCTGCAACATCTCTTGCAAATATCACTCTTTTTTGCAACCCATCTCTCTTCGATATAAAATGGTGCAAAGACTCACTTATGATCTTTGTAATCTGTTCATCTGTCATTCTACCAAATGATGCCTCTTCTATCGAATGATACAATTTGTCAAAGTCCCAATCCTCTGTTACACCTTTCTCGTCAGAAACAAATAATGCAACCCTCTCTATAGTGGTAAACCGTGTGCCATCAGGCATTTGGCGGCGACGCCAGATAAGTTCTCCACTTTTCCTTGTGTCTACAACTCTGCCTTTATCAATTTCAATGTTTTTCATAGCCTGTCCTTAGGCAGAATCTATCTAAATAATATTATTGGCCAGCCCCAGAAAACGTGAAGCAAAATTGAAGAAGCCAAATTTCCGGTTCTGGCAAAAACAAAAGCCGAGCCTGCCCCAAAAATAAAAGTTAAAATGAGAAAAACTAAAATCTGAACCGGATTGTAATGAAAAACAAAAATGGTAATGGGTAAGTGAACCAAGGCCCAACCTAGGCTTGAGACCAGATTTGCTAACCATTCGTTCTTTAAAATCTGCCAAAGTCTTGAGAAAATATATCCGCGAAAGGCTGTTTCTTCAGAAATGGCTGTTCCTAAAGAAACGCCTAGGGCAACTAAAAAAACAGGAAGCGAGGTATAGGCAAGTTTAACAAAAGAAATTCCGCCATATTTAAGGGTATGAGTAAATAACCCTTCAATAGCAAAAATTATTCCCAAACCTATTCCTAAATATAAACTCTTAAAAAGATTTTTTCCTGTCCAACCGAGCGAGGAAAGACTTGCTTTTTCTTTAAAAAGAAGAAAAAATACTGGACCAAGCCAAATGATAGGTTTTAAAACTAATTCTTCAATTTCTTCAGGAAGCCTAAATAAATATCGATAAAATCCCCAGATGAGAAAAATGAAAGTATAAAGCTGAATTACGTTTTTTAATTTTAAGGTTTTTTCTTTCACAAAAACCATTATAAACTTCCTTTGCCTAAAAGGCAAAGGCTTTTGAAAGCATCAGCTTTCAAACAAGTTTTCAAGCTTCGCTTATACCATAAAGGCTTTGCCTGCTATAATACAAGCATGAAGAAAGCAGTGTCCAGCGTTCAGCGTCCAGTGTTCAGTAAAAAATTTAAGAAATTAACCACTAAACAAAAATTTCTTGCTGTTTGCTGTCTGCTGTTTGCTGTCTGCTGTTTGCTTTATTTATTCTGGGACATGCCTCCCCCCTGGAAACTTACCTCTTGGCCCTATCCTGTTTCAAGCCAGATTTTTGATCGAAATGGAAAATTATTATATGAAATTTATACTGACCAAAACCGAACTCCAATAAAACTTTCGGAAGTTCCAGAATATATCAAATGGGCAACCATTTCCTCTGAAGACAAAGATTTTTATCGCCACCATGGTTTTTCCTATCGAGGCATGGCCCGGGCCATCTTTAATATTATCTTTCACCAAAAACTTCAAGGTGGTTCAACCATTACTCAACAATTGGTTAAAAATGCCCTCCTAACACCAGAGCGAACAGTCCGAAGAAAAATCCGCGAGTTCTTTCTGACCTTGGCAGTTGAGGTAATTTACCCAAAAGACAAAATTTTAGAGATGTATTTAAACCAAGTTCCTTACGGAGGAACTGCCTGGGGAATAGAATCAGCGGCAAGACTTTATTTTGGAAAGTCCGCCCGCGACTTGACTTTAGCCGAAACGACTCTTTTGGCCGGTCTGCCGGCCTCGCCTACTAGATATTCTCCTTTTGGGGCCCATCCAGAACTGGCTTTCCAGCGCCAAATTTGGGTTTTGGGAAGAATGGTTGAGGACAAACATATTACCGAGGAAGAAAGCAAAAAAGCAAAAGAACAGGAACTTAGTTTTGCCCCTCATGAAACTGGAATTAAAGCCCCCCACTTTGTCATGTACGTTAAGGAACAGTTGGTGGAAAAATATGGCCAAAGACAAGTTGAACAAGGGGGGCTTCGGGTTAAGACTACCTTAGATTTGGATACTCAAGAGTTTGCCGAAAGAGCAGTGGCCACTGAAGTTGGCAAACTTAAAAATTATCGTGTTTCAAATGGCGCCGCTTTGGTAACTGCCCCTAAAACTGGTGAGATTCTAGCCATGGTTGGTTCAAAAGACTATTTTGCCAAAGATATTCAAGGAAACTATAATGTTTCAACCGCCCTGCGCCAGCCTGGTTCAGCCATCAAACCCTTAAATTATGCTTTGGGACTTTTGGATAAAAAAATAACTTTAGCCACAGTCTTCAACGATGCTCCAACCTGTTTCCAGGTCACTGGTCAGCCACTTTATTGTCCCTCAAATTATGACAATACTTTCCATGGACCGCTTCAAGCAAGATTTGCCCTAGGAAGTTCAATTAATGTGGTCGCGGTTAAAGTTTTAGCCTTAAATACTTTAGAAAATTTTGTTCCTTTTGCTCAAAAAATGGGGCTTGAGACACTCCAAGATCCAAAACAATATGGTTTATCTCTAACCTTGGGTGGGGGCGAAGTCCGGATGACAGATATGGCCACTGCTTTTGGGGTTTTTGCCAACTTAGGAATAAAACAACCGCTAGTTTCAATTTTAGAGGTTTCTGATTATACCGGAAAGACACTTGAAAAAACCCAAATCCAAGAGGGTGAAAGAATTATTCCCATGGAAGTTGCCTATTTAATTTCTCATACCTTACTTGATAATAATGCCCGTTCCCTTGCCTTTGGACCATCTTCATATTTGGTGGTTTCTGGTCATCCTGAAGTTTCCGTCAAAACCGGAACCACTAATGATAAAAAGGATAACTGGACAATCGGCTATACCCCTGACTTTTTAGTTGCCACTTGGGTTGGCAACAATGATAACAAACCAATGTCCGCCGTGGCTTCGGGGGTGACCGGCGCCTCACCAATTTGGAATAAAATCATAAGTTTTGTTTTAAAAAGCCAGAAACAAAACTGGCCCATCAAGCCCGAAGGTATAATTGGGGCAAGTATTTGTACTGTCTCCGGAATGGCTCTCGGAGAGTCAGGCTGCCAAACTCGGTTTGAGTATTTCTTGGAAGGAACAGTTCCTCAGGAGACTGAATCTTTAAGAAAAACGGTTTTGATAAATAAAACTTCAGGTCTTCCGGTCCAGCCAGGAGAAATTTCCTCTGACCAACCTTTTCCTGATTGGGTTGAACCTCAAGACCATAATGTAATTTTGGACCCCCTGGGAACAATTTTTTGCCTTGATTGTCCACCCTTGCCTCCAGAGCAAAAACCCGCCCCAGCCAAAATAAACCCCCTAAATTTACTCTCTCCATCTCCTACTCCCTAAAAAAAGAGTTTTGAGGTATAATTAGCCTGGTATGGCGGTCAGGACAGGAATCATCTACTCCGCCAAAAAACTTCAACCCAAAAAAGGGTTCTCTGCCTGGAAATTTTTTGGCAAAGTTCTGGAGGTTTTAGGAAAGCCGTTCCTTTGGGCAATACTTCTTATTGCCTACTGCCTATTGGCGATTGCCAGCCTTTTTCCTCGTCTTGGACATTTCTTGATAAATCTCTTGTCGTGTTTTGCGTCTTACGTTTCTCGTTTAAGATTTCCCAAAATTCGTTTTCCCAGAATTCCAAAAATCCGCTTTCCCAAAATTTCTCGAAAGGTTGTTCTCCTTGTCTTTTTAACTGTTTCTTTCCTATCTGCTATTTCCTATTTTCTATTTACTATTTTTTCCGAACTCCCCAATCCCCAAAAACTTACCACCAGAGAACAGATTGTCTCAACCAAAATTTACGACCGAAACGGCAAACTTCTCTATAAAATTTATCGCAGCGAAAATCGAACCCTAGTTCCTCTTTCAGAAACTCCCCTTTTTTTGCGCCAGGCGGTGGTCGCCATTGAAGATGCTGAATTTTATTCTCATCATGGACTATCGGCAAAAGGAATTCTTCGGGCTGCCAGAAAAATTGTCCAAACTGGAAAAATCGAGGGTGGTTCAACCATTACCCAACAACTAGTTAAAAATGCCCTCCTTTCCCCCGAACGAACCATTCGCAGAAAAATAAAAGAAATAATTCTCTCTTTATGGGTTGAGAGAAAATTCTCAAAAGACGAGATTCTTCAGATGTATTTAAATGAGGTTGGTTTTGGGGGCGCGGCTTATGGGGTTGAAGAGGCTTCACAGTTATATTTTGGCAAATCAGTCAAAGAGATAAATTTGGCCGAAGCCGCTCTTTTAGCTGGCTTGCCAGCCTCACCAACTACCTATTCTCCTTTCGGCGCCCACCCAGAGATTGCCAAAGAGCGCCAGAAACTTGTTTTGCGCCGAATGGTTGAGGAAAAATTTATCACCCAAAAACAGGCAGACGAAGCATCGGCCCAGGACATCCATCTGGTTTTGAAAAAAACTGACATTTTCGCTCCCCATTTTGTGATGTATGTTAAAGAACTCCTGGTTAAAAAATATGGAGAAAAAATGGTTGAGGAAGGTGGACTTGAGGTTAAAACCTCCTTGGATTTGGATATTCAAAACCTGGCCCAAAAGCAAGTCTCAAGTGAGGTTGAAAAATTAAAATCTTTGCGAATTTCAAATGGAGCTGCCCTGGTAACTAATCCTAAAACCGGAGAAATTTTAGCGATGATAGGTTCAAAAGATTATTTTGATTTAAAAAACCAGGGAAACTATAACGTCACCACCGCCAACCGCCAGCCCGGCTCCTCAATTAAACCAGTTAATTATTCGGTGGCTCTTTCAATGGGTTTTACGCCAGCCACCATTATTCCCGACACGCCCATAACTTATCAGGTTCCTGGACAACCTCCTTATTCGCCAAAAAACTATGATGGCCGATTTCATGGCAATGTCCCTCTAAGGATAGCCCTGGGTTCTTCTTATAATGTTCCGGCAGTTAAAGTTCTCTCTGCTTTAGGAGTTTCTCGAATGATTGAACAAGGTCAAAAAATGGGCATCACTACCTGGAACGACCCCTCCCAATACGGACTTTCCCTAACTTTAGGCGGAGGCGAAGTCAAAATGACTGACATGGCCGTAGTTTATGGAACCCTGGCAAATTTGGGAATGAAAGTTGGTTTACAGCCAATTTTGGAGGTTAAAGATTATAAGCAAAGCTTGAAATTTTCGCTACGCTCAAATTATAAAGGAAAAGTTCTGGAAAAGCTGGAAATTGAAGGCGAAAGGGCTCTTTCGCCGCAGATCGCCTATATTTTAGATGATATTCTTTCTGACAACTTAGCTCGAACTCCAGCCTTTGGTCCAAATTCACTTTTAAATATCCCCGAACATCCCTCGGTGGCGGTTAAAACCGGCACCAGCAACAATTTAAAAGATAACTGGACCATCGGTTATACTCCAAATCTCTTGGTCGTTACCTGGGTCGGCAACAACGATGCTACACCTATGTCTTACGTTGCCTCGGGCGTGACCGGCGCCTCGCCAATTTGGCACAATATCATGGCCGAACTTTTAAAAGACAAACCTGATGAGAAATTTTCTCTTCCAGAAAACTTAGTCAGGGTTGAAATTTGCACCCTTACCGGAACCTTGTCCTGCGATGCCTGCCCAAGCAAAAAAACAGAAATTTTCCTTCCTGGCACCGAACCAAAAAATTCCTGCACAGAAGAAGAAATTAAAAAGATTGAGGAAGAGAGAAAGAACAAGAACCTATAATATTTGACTTTTGAGTTTATTTGTGGTATTATTCTCATATCAAGCCAAACAAATTCAGGCTAATTTGCTTGCCTGTTTTTTGTTTGTTTGAATTTTTATTCTTGCACTTTTACAGTTTGCGGAAGGATTACTCATCAGAGTAGGTGGCTCTTTGCTTATCTGTTGCCAGGTAGGCAGAAAGCCACCTATTAAGGTGAGACTAAATAAGGAGAGATTTATGTCTAATTTAATCGATCTGAAGGGATTGGACAAAGCCGCTGTTCTAGCAGCGCTATACAACGCGGCCAAACCACAAGGAATGGGGTTCCTCCATTATGACCCTAAACCGATGGATGTCGAAGAAGCCAAAGAGATTTTGTCTCGCGGCTGCTCTGACTTCGACTATCTCAAGGGTCGGGTTATGAAGGTGGACCTAAGCGGTGAATCACTCGATCCTTGGCTTTACGATCGGGATAACGGAGAAGGAGCAGCTGAACAGGTTATAAACTCGCTCCGGACAACCCAAGATTCCGACAACATCCTGATCAGGGCCCATCACGTTGATGAAACTCGGAAGTCAGCCAGCAAAACATCTAGCCTTCTTTCAGAAGAAACAACGATTTCCGAAGAGGATGGCACCGCCGTCATCACACTGGGACTAAGTGATGTTGCTGATGTCTTGGAACCAAAGATCAAAGAGGCCGAGGAGTCTCTCGAATCACCGCTGGAATAGCCCCCAACACATCCTTCCAGAAACTGAATAGTGCAAGGAGGCACCAAAGAGAAGTAACGAGTTGCGTTGAGCAACAAAACTACTTTTCGCGGTGCCTTTTTGTGTTTTAAGAAGAAAATTTATTTTATCTCAAACTCCCAAACCATTTTGATAATGGCGGGAAAGCTTCTTCCGCAGAAGTCCCAGAAATATTATAACTTATCAAAATCTAAATTCTCCCAATTCTGAGGAGAAATAATTTTAAATTTTGCTTTATCTCCACTTCCGTTCTCGCATTGAACCTCAATTTTAAGTTCGTATTCACCCGGTGGAAGATACGCCTGATTTCTTCTTAAAGATCCCAATAAGGCAAGAGGCATCGCTATCCAACTCCCATTTATATTCTGACCATTCTGAGTGAACGCCACATCTAATCTTCTTGGTTCGGGACCTATATCAACGGGTTCTGCGCCGGTTGTTTGAGCAGAATAATCAACTCCAGCCCAATGAAGAGCATATTCTTCTTCAATATTTGTAGCCTCTCGTGGTTTTGTTAAAACTCTCAAGATAGCAACGCATCTTTTGGCGGTATCTTTCCCCTTGTTTTTAATATGTAAATTGGCAAACCTTCTTTCCCATTTCGTATCCTCAAAGAAGAAATTCCTTAAATCTCTGTTTTTTGTAAATGTAATTTCTAATTTTGGTTTTCGGTAAAACCCAACAAGATCCTTTATCAATAGCCACACAAACGATGCTAATCCTGCTAAAGAGCCTATTTTTAACAACGTATCCCAATTAATAATTACCATATTTACTTTGTCTCAAACTCCCAAACTACTCTGATAATTTATTGAATAGTAACCCTTATTTTTGTATTCAAGGCGCGGGCGATTCTTTCAAGAAGAGAAATTGAAGGTTTGCCGTTCATTCCCTCAAGTCGGGAGATAACTGCTTGTCCAGTTCCTGCTTTTTTCGCCAACTCTTCCTGAGACATTTTCCTTTTAATCCTTGCTCCAATAATTTGCCGAGCAATTTGAAATTCTGACTCAAGTTTTTCATACTCACGGCGATATTTTGGATCTTTCATCCATTTTCGATGCAATGCTTCAGCGCTAATAAGTTTTGTTCTTTTATTTTTCATAGTTGTTTGCTTCGTCTTTCTGCTAATTTTATATCTCTAATAGTCAATTTTTGTGATTTTTTCCAAATTATATGAACCCCTATCGCCTTATCTCCCTTGACATATAAAAACAATCTAATCCTGCCCGCCTTCAATTCCCATATTCCGGAGGCTGTAATTTTCTTTATATATTTAGCACCTATTTGAAATGAATATTCTTCAAAGAGCTTTCGTACTCTGGTTAATCGAGTATGTTCCTGATATCTTAATTTCTCTACAAAATCGGCAACTTCAGGCAGATAGAAAACTTTCATGATTATTTTATGACAAATTTATCATAATGTCAATAGTTTATTTATTCTCAAATTCCCAAACTTCCTTGGCGATTTTTGGTAAAACTTCTTTGGCTTCTAATTCTTTAACATTCTCAGACATTATTACCAAAATAAAGGGTTTTTGGCTAAAAACGATTCCCGCATCGGAGATAATGCCTATTTCAGTCCCGACTTTATGGCAAACTCTCGTTCCTTCTGGTACGCCAGCCGGGATTCTTGATTCATCAAAAGTTTCGGTTAAATATCCCAAAATCTCATCCCGATGCTCTCGGCTGACTATTGAACCCGCATATAATTTTCTAAAAAATAAACCTAAATCTTGAGGACTAGTTTCATTTTTTGAAAGAGAGGTTTTTGTCATCCCCAAATTATCAATAGTAGATTGAATTTTTTGATCCCCTAGGATTTTTCGCAAAACAAAAACGGCGGTATTATCTGATTGTTTTCCCATCAATTCTGCCATCTGCCTATAAGTAAAAACTGTTCCCGCAGGCTTATATTGCATCCCTCCTGCCCCAGCCTGTTTATCAGAATTTTTCAAAGTATATTTTGTCTCCAAATCAATTCTGCCAGCTTCTGCTTCTTGATATAAAGTTAAAAATACTGGCAGTTTAATTAAAGAAGCAGCTGGAAAGATTTCATCTTCATTTACTCCATATCCTTGCTTAGTCGTTAAATTAAAAACGTAAATCCCATATTCTCCTTTTAAATTTTTGGTTAAATCAGAAACTTTATCGGTTATCTCGGCAGTTTTTTTGGGGGTTGGGGTCGGGGTCGGAGTAGGAACGACCTGCGGGCTAATTATTTTTTGAATACCTGTTCCTGTTTTTAAGGAGCCATAAGCCCATAAACCTAAACTTAGAACTATGCTTCCGGCAAAAAGAGTCAAAATCCATTTTCCTCCTCCTTTTGGTTTTGGTATTGGCTTTAAAATTTTTCCTGGTAGCTTGCGAGGAACAAATTGGTCTGATTGCTTAAAAATTGCCATTTTTTTAGTCCTCCTTCGCTGCCGCTTCGGCAGGATTTTGGCGCCAAGGGCGCCTCAACAAGTAGTGTGAATTAAAGCATTAACTCGTTTTCCTTCTGATGAAAGTTTATTAAATTCCGAAACTGCTTGGGGCGTTAAAAGAATTTTTAATTCGGCACCAGATTTTAATAATTTTTCCTTAACTTCATCAGCAATTTTCATTACTCCTCCCTGGCCAGAACTTAAAATAATAATTTCCGGGTTTCCTGAAAGCAATTTCTCAATCTCCCAATCACCAATTTGGTGAGTCGTCCCAAAAAGTTTTTCTAATTTTTCTATTTCTCGATGAATTATTTTCTCCCCAGAAATTATCACTTGGTCAAATTTTTGACCATCTATAACGACATTTCCCCAACCGCAAGAATCGATGTGAATTTTCGGTTTTTCTTCGGGCATATTTAGAAGACTTATTGCTGATTAATTTATTTGTTCAATTTTTGATGATCGTCCCAACCAGTCTTCAATTTCCTTCTCGTATAAAAGTCCAGGTTTTGCTCCAAGTTTGGTGACGACTGACCTTCCGTTTGCCATCCCAAGTTTTAATGATTTTTCCAAAGAAAATCCTTTAATTATCCCGGAAACAAAACCGGCGGAAAAAGCATCCCCGGCTCCAGTTTCGTCAATTACTTCTCCGCTAAACGCTTCAGCAAAAAACTTTTTTTCTTCGGAAAAAAGTTTAGCACCCTGACGACCATTGGTAATAATGACAACTCCTGGTCCGTCTTTTGGTCTTTCCGAAAGACCAAAATTATCCGCTTCTTCTTTATTTAAAATCAGGGCTTTTAACTTTGGAAAAACCGAAAGTAATTTTTCTTTTTCTTTTAATTCTCGAGAGCCTGGATTTAAGAAAATATTGATTCCTTTTTCTTTGGCTTTCTCAACCACTTTTATTAGCAAGTCAATGTTTCCTTCAATTGAGGCAAGATAAATATTTTTTGTCTCTTCAAGCGCCTGCCAGGGAAAAATATCTTCTTCAATTCTTGTTTTCCCCCGATAAACTAAAATAATTCGTCCGCCATCGGGATTTACTAAAATAGTTGAATAATCAGTATTATCTCCCTTTTTCTCAATTAAATATTTTTTCGAGAAAACCTCTTTTTCCAAATCAGAAAGTAAAAACTTACCAAACAAATCATCACCAAAACGGGCAATACAGGCAGATTGAAGTCCTAGGCGAGAGAATCCAGCCGCCGTATTTGTTCCTCCTCCACCAGAAGAAACAAGCATCTCCTCTGGCTCAATTTTTTGGCCCACCATGGTTTTATCCAAAGGAAATTTAGAGGATCGGAGAAAAACATCCAAAACCGCTGAACCAACAGAGATAATATCAAACATTTTTTAAAAAATAATTTTACTTAATTTTTCTGCCATCCCTAAAGGATTTTCGTCCTGCCAAACATTTCTACCAACCGCCAGCCCTACTGCTCCGGCTGATAAAACCTCTTCGACCATCTTAAAAAAACTTTCTTCATCTTGTTTTTTTCCGCCCATAACCACTACTTTTGTTTTTCCAGCAGACTGAACCACCCATCTGAAAGATTCCAAGTCTCCAGTATAGGGAATTTTAATCATTTCGGCTCCTATTTCTAAAGCGATTCTTGAGGCGTAAGCCAAGATTTCTTTTGAACGCTCTTTGCCTTCGACCGCCTTTCCTCGGGGATACATCCAACCAATTAAAGGAATTTCATATTTATCGGTTTCTTTTTCAATTTGAGAAAACTCGGAAAGCATTTTTGCTTCATACGAACTGCCAACATAAACCGTATAACCAACCGCCGAAGCGCCTAAAGAAATTGCCTCTTCAACCGTACAAATTTGGGGAGAATAGGGATCTTGACCAGAAATTAAATTTGTCCGGCCATTTAATTTGACAATCAAAGGGACCTTGTTTTTGTTTTTTTGATAATATTTCTCGGCAATCCCTTTTTGACAGATAAAACCGGTAAAAAAACCTGAATCAGCAATTTCTAAGATTTTTCCCGGATCAACAGACTCATCATCAAAATCTTCCGGCCCATGCTCCATTCCATGGTCATAAGCCAAAAACAAAACCCGGCCGTTTTTGGTAATTTTTTCAAGATTCATTTTCTATCTCCTTAATTATCTCAACTGCTTTTGAGGTTCCAATGCGGTCAGCCCCAGCCTCAATAAAATCAGCGGTTTCTTTTAAAGTGTCAATTCCGCCAGCAACTTTGATTTTAATTTTATCTCCAACTACTTCTCTAATTAACTTGACATCCTCAAGACTTGCTCCCCTTGGTCCCATACCTGAAGTTGTTTTAACAAAATCTGCCCCAGATTCCAGGACCAGTTGCGAGGCTTTTTTAATTTCTTCCGGAGTTAAAAGTCCGGTTTCAATAATAAATTTAACCAAAACGCTTTTTTTAATACTTTTGACTGCCTCAACAATTGCCCCCATCTCTTCCAAAACTTCTTGATGTCTTCCTGCTTTAAACAAACCCACGTTCATAGCAATATCAAGTTCATTTGCTCCCTTTTTGACTGCGTCAATAGCAGAAACAATTTTAGCATCCCGGCTGTCTTGACCCAAAGGAAAGGAAATTACTGTTCCCACTATCCCTCCGTCTCCTAAAAGTTCTTTGGCTAAAGAAACATAGCAAGGATTAACAAAGGCTGAATGAAAACCATATTCTTGAACTTCCTGGCAGAGTTTTTTGATATCTTCAGGAGTCGCTTCTTGATGGTGGTTGGCTAAATCTAAATATTTTGCCAGGCTAATTTTATCCATAGCCTTATGATATCATAAACTAAATGGAGATTGAAAAGGTTGTTGTTGGTCCTCTTGCGACTAATTGTTATATTGTTTCCGAAAAAGATGGGGCTTTAATTATTGACCCGGGAGGAGAACCTGAAAAAATTTTCTCTGTCCTGCCAACCACAAATCTCACTCACATAATTTTAACTCACGCTCATCCTGACCATTTAGGAGCTTTATCAGCCTTAAAAAACGAATTTCCCAAGGCAAAATTTTTGCTTCACCAGAAAGACCTGCCCCTTTTGAAAAAATTTTTACCGTCGCTTAAACCTGATGGGTTTCTTCAAGAAGGCAAATGCAAAATACTTAATACCGAATACAAAATACTCCATACACCAGGTCACTCTCCTGGCGGAATCTGTCTTAAGGGAAAGGGGATTCTTTTTACTGGCGATACTCTTTTTGCCAATGGTATAGGCAGAACTGATTATCCTTATGCAAACCAAAAAGACTTAATAGAATCCCTTGAAAAACTGGGGAAACTTCCCAAAGATTTAAAAATTTATCCAGGCCACGGTCAATCTTCTACCCTTCATCAAGCTCTCGGACGGCTATCAGGGCTTCTTCCGGAGTTTTAACTATTCGATAAACCTCAAGCTCTTCTCCCCGAAGATGCATGTTTTTCTTAAAAGCGGAAATTATTTCTTCCCAAAACTCTCCATATAAAATTAAGGGTTTATGATGTCCAAAATAAAGTCTGGCCAACCCCCAAGCCATACCAAACTCAGAAATAGTACCGGTTCCACCATTAAAGATAATATAACAATCTCCATATTCCAAAAGTTTAATTGTCCGCTCAACATAATTTGGCACCAGAATCTCCTCATCCAAAGGATTTTTTGGATCTCTTCCCTCAAAAGAAGTCATCCCAACCGCAGAAAAATAAATTCCAATCGTTTTCCCTCCTCCTGCTTTAGCTCCTTCCGAGGCAGCTCTCATCACTCCCGGTCCACCGCCATTGACAATACTATATCCTTCTTCAGCTAAAAGTTTAGCCACGGCAAAAGCCTCCTGATAAAGTTTTTCTCCAGATTTGGTCTGAGAAAAACCGAAAATGGTTATATTTTTAATCATTCTTTCTGGCCAATATGATATGCTAACTCAATTAATCGACAGGAATAGGCCCACTCATTATCATACCAGGCCACCACCTTAACCAAATTTCCTCCAGTCACCCTGGTTAGGGATAAATCAATAATTGCCGAAGCAGAATTTTTAATAATATCAGTTGAGACAATTGGGTCTTTGGTTACCTCAATAATTCCCTGATATTCTTCCCTACCTGAGGCTTGTTCAAAAACATTATTAATTCTTTCAGCCCTAACTGTCTGATCTAAAACAAAAGTAAAATCGCTCATCGAACCGCAGGCAACTGGCACCCGAATGGCTAAACCTTCAAACTTTCCCTTAAACCCAGGCAAAACCTGACTTAGGGCTTCGGAGGCACCGGTGGTGGTAGGAATAATATTTAAGCCCGCCGCCCTTGCCCTTCTTAAATCTTTGTGAGAACCATCAACCAACTCCTGGTCAGCCGTATAAGCGTGGATTGTCGTCATCATCGCCGAAACGACCTTAAAATTCTCCATCATGATTTTGGCGACCGGAGCAATACAATTGGTAGTACAAGAAGCATTGGAAATTACCTCGCCTTTGTATTTATCATCATTGACCCCAACCAGAAAAGTCGGGGTTTGGTCTTTAGTTGGCGCAGAGATAATCACCTTTTTCGCTCCGCCTTTTAGGTGTCCTTCCGCTTCTTTGCTGGTCCGAAAAACACCGGTACATTCTAAAACTACTTCAACATCGTATTTTTTCCAGGGAATTTTATCAGGCTTTTTTTCTGCCAAAATTGGATATTCTTGACCACCAATGACAAATCTGCCAATTTCTCCTTTTTCTCCTTTTTTGACCCCTACTTCTTCTCCAAATTTTCCATAAATACTGTCATATTTTAAAAGCTGAGCCCAACCCGAAATATCCATTGAGCCTGAAGTATTAATAGCGGCAATTTCCACCCGGTCGGCATATTTTTCCAAAGCCGCCCGAAAAGTCACCCGACCGATTCTCCCAAAACCATTGATGGCAATTTTTACCATATGATTTGATTATTTCTTAAAACTTAATCTTTCGCAAGTTTTATATGTCATCTGGTCAGCAAAAATAATAAAGGACCATTCCAAAATAAATAAAAACTAAAGTGAAGTAAAAATCCCGGAATAATGCTATTGTACCTTAGTCTCAATGAGGCAAAAATTAAACCCAGAAGAAATCCCAAGATTGATAGAATCAGAACTCCTGAAAATTTTTCTCCCTGAAGTATTGCCAAGAAGTGGGAAAGGCCAAACAAAATCGAAACAATTAGTGTTGTTAAAGTCGGAGAAGCTATTTTTGACAATCCTTCCTGGAAAAATCCAAAATTTATCAGCTGCTGGAAAAAAGCATTACAGGAATAATAAAACACGACCACCAAAAAACAAGGCAAAAGAATAGATAAGTTTTTACCTCTTATTAAAAAGATGGAAAAAAGGCTTATCGCCAACAGCAAAACGCATATTGAAAGAAAAAAAATGTTTAACTTATCTATCTGGAAGGAAAATAAATTTAATTGATTAAATAGTTTTTTATAAAAAAAGAGTGTCGCTAAAATTGCTAGCAGTATGCCTAAGCCCGCAAGAAAAACAAACCCACTCTTGCCTGTCGTTAAAAAAAGTCGCTGGTCTATAAGCCCTAAACCACCTGGAACGATATTAAACAAAAATACCCAACCCCCCAACCAGAAAAACAACCAAAAAATAAATATTGAAATAATTTTGTTCACGGGTTTTTATTCTCTTAGAGCTTTCAGTCCTGGTAAGTCTCCATTGGCTAGAAACTCAAGCATTGCTCCTCCGCCTGAAGAAACATAATCAATCTTATCAACTAAGCCAAATTTGGTCAAGGCAGCCTCGGTGTCTCCTCCACCGATGATTTTGAAGGCAGAAGAATCAGTTACTGCTTCACCAATTATTTTTGTTCCCATCGCCCATTTCTCTTTTTCATATTGCCCCATTGGTCCGCTCCAGACAATTGTTTTCGCATTTTTAATGATTTCTGTAAATTTTTCAATTGTCTCTAAGGTAATATCTTTTCCGCTCTCGCTCAACGTCCCAATAATTATTTTTTCATTGGAAATTTGAAATTGCGGTAATTTTCCTCCCACCAAAATATAATCAGCCCAAGTTGCCAGACCCCCAACCGTCTCTAATTTATCTTCCTTAGCACCTCCTAAAATTACTACCACTGGTCTTTTGGGATTTTCTAAAATTTTTGAGAGTGTTCCAACTTCCTCAAGTAAATCAAGTCCGGCCGCATGAGGCAAAAGGCGAGGTAAACCCACAATTGAGGCATGTTCCCGATGAGAGCAGGCAAAAGCATCATTGACAAAGAAGTCGCCCAAGCTGGCTAATTTTTTAGTAAATTCTTGTCCTGAGCTTGTCGAAGGATTTTCTTCTCCTTGGTCAAATCTTAGATTCTCTAGGAGAATAATTTCGCCTTCGTCGCCTTGAAATTTTACGCCTACCTGGGGTAAAAGTTCTTGAAGTTTTCTGGCCACGGGTTTGAGACTTAAGTCCGAAACCACTTTTCCTTCTGGTCTGCCCAAATGAGCTAAAATAATTATTTTTGCCTTTTTGGAAAGAAGAAGATTTATAGTTGGTAAGGAATCTTGAATTCTGGTATCATCTCCCACTTCGAGTTTACCCTGAGTGGAGCGAAGTGGCACATCATAATCAGTTCGGAGTAAAACCTTTTTTCCGGTTAAATCAAAATCCCGAAGGTCTGGCAGTTTCATTTGAATCCCCCAGCTAAATCCTCCAGTTCTTTTTTTGGCTCCAAGGTTTTGACTATATCGGTGGCGACCAAAATCCCTTTTGCTCCCATCTCAAGGCTTATTTTGACATCTTCTTGGGAATGGACTCCCGCGCCAACAATAACGGGAACCCCAGCGATTTCCACTATTTTTTTAATGGTTTCCGGCTTTTCTGAAGCCACTGATTTCTCTTGACTACCAATAAGTTCTGGTGGTTCATAAGCCAAAAAATTAGGCTTAAACTTTACTAATTTTTCTGCCTGACCTAGGGTTCTGGCACAAACCATAACTCGAAAATTTCCAAGCTCCAAGTTACAAGTTCCAATCCTCTTAATCACCTGATTTATCGTTCCTGGGGGAATTTGGTGTTCGCTGTGATTAAGCAAAGAGCCTGAAGCACCGGCTTCAATCACTGCTTCAAGATTAATAAAGCCAGTGAATTGTCCTTGGGGAAACCAATCTAGATGCTGAACCCAAAGAGGAATTTTTGTTTCTTTGGAAATCCGATATAAATCCGCTACCTGAACCACCGGGATAATCTCAACTCCAGTCTTTTTGGCAACTTCCTCACAAATTTTTGCTAATTTTACTGCCTCTTCTCCGGTTCCTTCTTTGTAAGTTTTAAAATTAACAAAAATCATTTCTGTTTACTATTCTAATGAAATCGCTTTGATTTTGCTATAGACCGGCCCTTCAGATGTGAGTTCACTGGTAAAAACAGCCACTGAATCCACCATAAATTTCCCCTTTATCTTCTCTCTAAGCTCAAATCTCTTACTCTTGCTCTTACTTCTCCCAATCGTAATATGAGCACTAAACGGCCTTGTTTCAAGTTCAAAATCTCTAGTTTCTAATTCTTTTTTAATCTGCTCGTAAAGTTTTTCCAAAACCTCAATTTGGCCTTCGACATTAAGCCATAGCCCATGAGTAAAAAATTCTGGTTTTCCCAAAAAAAGATAAAATGGTTTTATTGCGGAGCAACAAACTTTGTTTATTTCCCGAGTTCCAGCCTTAACCGCCCCAACCACCTCTGGAATCCTCGCTTCCTCTATTTCTCCTAAGAAAAATAAAGTTAAATGAAGATTTTTGGGAGAAACAAAGCGAAGAGGTAAAAATTTCTCAATTTCTTTCTCAAAAACACCGATTTTTTCTTTTATCTCTTGGGGCAACTCAATGGCAATAAATGTCCGCACTAAATAGATTATACAAAATTAATTAATCCTTAACCCGAAGGTCTTGAAGAATAAAATCTTTGACTTCTCGAGCTCTGCCCTTTTCTACTAAACCAGGCCTCTTGGGAAGAACATCCATCAAATCTTGCCAAATTCTGGCAAATCTTCTTGTTGGACTAAAGTTTTGGGGATAATCTGGGTCAAGATAGGATAACCTAATCTCTGCTTTTTCGGTTTCAGGCTTGGCCTTAACTTCGTACCTTCCTCGATTAGTATTTCTTTTCAAAGATTGGATGCTTCTCTTAAGTTTTTCCCATTTAGGCCCAGGAGGAAAATCAGTAAAAACCAAACAGTCACTCACGCCATCAAAGTAAGAACGGATTGTCCCTTCTATTCCTCTATAAACTAACCGTCTTACCTTAAGGTCCCAGATTATTCCTCTTTCCAGACTTATTGCTTCGCCAATGTCTCTAAGCTGAGAACGAATTTTAGGACTCAAAATTGAGCCAATAGTAGCCTGTTCTACTCTCATTTCAAACCAAGAGCCACACTCCCATTAAAACAAGTAAAACCCCAAGTGAAAGCTTCATAAAACGTTTTGCTTTATGCTCCCAATCTTTCAAAGAGACCATTTCCCTTCCTCTCCAGACTAAAAATAAAATCACAAGCAAGGGAAGAATAAAAAGCAAATTGTAATAGAGAAAATAAGCCAAAATAATCGGCAAAGAAAATCCTGAATAATTCAAAATTGTCGCTGTCCCAGCATAAATTGGTAAAGAACAAGGAGTTTCAAGAAGGGTAACCAGAATTGCCAAAATCACCGTGGTTGGCAAAGAAACCTTTTCAACCAATTTCAAAAGCCCTGGTCTTGTTTTTTGGGGAATTTCCAAAGAAATTCCTTTTCCGGGCAGGAAAAAATCTTTAATATTAATGACTCCAGCCAAAAGAAGAACCGAACCCAGAATTCGGTCAAATAAAATTCGGTAGGGGGTTAAATTTAAAACATCAACTGAACGATAAAACAAAAGACCGATAGCCAGATAAGTCAAATAAACTGTTAAAATATAAACTCCGCCTAAACGAAGAATTTTTTCAGGCTGACGGGCAAAAACAATAATATAGCCCAAAAGAAGTAAAATCATCCCAATGGCGCAAGGATTAATGCCATCAACCAGACCAGCGACGGTAATTAAGGGAAAAGTCACCTTGCCACCGTTTTGGGCTAAATAACAGGCAATTGAGGTACAAGCTGATTCCATGAGATTAAAATTATTTTATCTTTTTTCTCCTATAATCTTCAATAGCTTTACGAAGAGCATCGGCGGCCAAAACCGAACAGTGTAACTTAACTGGAGGAAGTCCTCCTAAAGCTTCGGCAATGGCTTGTTTAGTGATTTTTCCGGCTTGAGATATTGGTTTTCCTTTAGCCATTTCTGTCAAAATTGAGGAGGTAGCAATGGCTGCCCCACAGCCTAAAGTTTGAAATTTAATATCAGAAATTTTTCCATCTTTGACTTTAATAAACAATCTCATAATGTCCCCACAAATCGGATTGCCGACGGTCGCCACTCCATCAGCATTCTTAATTTCTCCCATATTGCGGGGATTTCTAAAATGCTCCAAAACTTTTTTTGAATAAAGTTGATCTATATTCATTTCGGGGCCATTTTTCTTAATTTTTCCACTATTTCCGGTAAAACTTTTATCAGATAATCAATTTCTTCTTCAGTCGTATCTTTTCCTAAGGAAAACCGTAAAGAACCATGAGATTCTTCGGCTTTAAAACCCATGGCCGTTAAAACATGAGAAGGCTCCAAGGAGCCAGTAGTACAGGCTGAACCAGAAGAAGCGGCAATGCCGTATTCATCAAGTAAAAGTAACATTGCCTCGCCTTCTGCTCCTTTGATTATAAAAGAGGCAATATGGGGTACTCGTTTTTGGGGATGACCAGTCAACTCTGTTCCCGGAATTTTCAAAACTCCCTCAATTAATCTATTCCTCAATTTCATTATCTTCCGTGTTGCTTGTTTCTTGTTACATGTTACTAGCTCGATAGCTTTCCCCAATCCAACGATATACGGCACGTTTTCCGTTCCTGAGCGAAGCCCAAGTTCTTGCCCGCCTCCATCAATCTGTCTTACAATCGCCGTTCCTTGACGAATATATAAAACCCCAATTCCTTTTGGTGCATAAAATTTATGTCCAGTTAAAGATAAAAAATCAACCCCAAGTCTGTCGACATCACAATCTAAATATTGAAATGCCTGAACCGCATCAGCGTGGAAATAGACGGGTGACAGGTGACAGGCAACACGTGACAGGTTAAGTTTTTTAATTAACTTGCCAATTTCCTCAATTGGCTCGATTGTTCCTACTTCATTGTTAACATACATAATTGAAACTAAAACTGTCTCCGGCCTAATGGCCTTTTCAACATCAGAAATCTTAACCATTCCGTATTTATCAACCGGAAGATAAGTCACCTGGGCCATTCCCAATTTCTCCAGATGTTTGCAAGTCTCTAAAACCGCCTTATGTTCCACAGACGAAGTAATTAAATGAAGCAGCTTTGAGCTTTGAATTTTTAGCTTTGAGCTTTCTACTACCCCTTTGTGGCAGAGATTGATTGATTCGGTCGCACAAGAAGTAAAAATAATTTCTTTTTGGTTGGCTCCCAAAGAGTCAGCGACCTTTTCTCTTGCTTCCTCGATTGCCAGTTTTGCCTTTCTTCCCCATTGATGAATTTCTGAAGCATTGCCAAAGCCTTGAAGAAAATATGGCTTCATCGCCTCAAAAACCCGGCTGTCTACCGGGGTGGTCGCCGCATAATCTAGGTAAATCTTTCTCATCATATAAAAATTCCACACTCTCCTTTTTTACATTTTTCAGTAATAAAATAAAAAACTTTTCTGCCTTTTTTCTTTGAAGCCAAAACGCCGGCATCTTTTAGATATTTTAAATGATGAGTAATGGTTGGTTGTTTAAGCTTAAAATGTTTGGCAATCTCAAGGACTGACATTTCACCTTTTTCTTGCAAAAGGTTAATAATGCCAATTCGGGCTTGGCAGGAAAGGCCGGCAAAACAGGACGCACAAGAACTAGTCAACTTCATGATATATTGATATTAATCTATATGTTGAGGTTTGTCAAGAGGAAACTATTCGTGTTTCTCGGCGGCCATTGCCTCTTCTTTAGTCTTATGAATTGTTCCGTCAGGATGATTGGGCGGCGAATAAATGGTGTAGAGCTTAAGTTCTTCTGTAGTTGAAGTATTTATAATATTATGCTGTGAACCTGCCGGAACAACCACCGCTGTACCATTAGAAACTACGCTTTCTTCGCCATTTATGATCACCTTTCCCTCTCCTTGTTCAAACCGGAAAAACTGGTCAACATTTGGATGAACCTCCATCCCAATTTCTTCACCCGGTTTTAAGCTCATTAAAACCAATTGACTATGAGCGCCGGTAAAAAGAACTTGACGAAAGAAAGAATTGGCCAGGGTTTTTTCTTCAATGTTTGTAACAAATCCAGCCATTTTTTCTCACCTCCTTTAACTTTCCATTCTAAAATAAATTCCAAAAATAGCCAAGACTGCGGCCACCAAAAGCCATTGGGTTGAGGCCAACCATAAATCAACTCCGGTTGCTCCAAATCCGGCCAGAACAACAGATAAAACTGAACCAACCATACAAAGTTGAGAGACAAGTTTGACCTGCTTTTTCTTCATTTTTCTTACCCCCTTTCTATTTTATCTTATCACAAATAAAAAGCCCGGTAAACTGGGCTTTTTGAACCGTTCGTTCCCCATCGCGGAGGAAGTTAGAACTAGTTTTTACCTCAAAACATCCTAGACTTTCTCTTTTTCTTTAACAACCCTAGAAACATCAATATACTCTTTAAAAAAAGCTTCCGTTGCAGGCCAAATGTTTAACTCCCTCATCTCTTCTCTCAAAAACCATCCAGCATTGTCTAATTCTTCCGATTTTTTGAGCTCGCCAGAAATAACCCTACACTCCCACCAATATGTTATTTGACCCTCAACATCACCTGGAGTTTCTGCTATCTCTCTAATTGGTTCAATCTCTAAACCTAACTCTTCTCTTAGTTCTCTCCTAAGAGCATCTTGTTTTGTTTCTCCTTCTTCAATTTTTCCACCAGGAGGATACAAGAACCCTGTAAACTCACCATAAGCACTAGTTGAACTTACCAATAAAAACCTACCGTTTTCGGGGTGCTGTATTACCGCTACCGCAACTCTTTTCATGAAGAACATTATACCAAATCAAAAAAGTCCAATAAATCGGCCCTTGAAGCTGGTTCCCCGCATTGGACTATGTTCGAACCCCTAAATGCTCTATCGGCTCTTTTATTTAGGTTTTACCTTGTGGAGTATCACCGTTCTCTGTTTAATCTTGAGGCCTGGATTTTTACTCAGATAATTCAAGGCTTTATCTCCAAATATGAAGCCCAATACTTGTTTTGCTGTCAATAAATCAGGAAAAGAGAAGTTTGTATCCACAGTAGTCGCAATATCAAATCCGTATTTCTTAACCAATTGATAAACATTAGACTCTTTAAATCTGAGACCAGATTTTCCTCTCATTTTCATGAACTCACCTTGCCAATGATTTTCAAACAACCAAATGTCCCCGCCATTCTTTAGGACCCGCAAAATCTCCTTGACCGATTGATCTCTTACCTTCACAGAAGTTATTGCGGTTAAAACCCAACTAGCAAATACGACATCAACTAAGTCATTCTCAAGGGGAATCCTTTCGGCGCTACAATGAAGAAACCTTATATTACCAACTCCCTTACATTTCTGTTTTGCAAGTTGAATCAAGGGTCGAGAAATTTCTAGGGCAAAATATTCTTTTGCCATCGGCGCAAGGAGTTTAGTGTACTTCCCTGAGCCGCAACCAATCTCAAGAACTTTTTTACCCTTAAAAGAAAAAGCCCTGAGAAGTCTCTTTAGTAGTTTGTTTCCCTCATCCTCATATTGACTAAAGGCGTCATAAATTCCAACCTCTTTATCGTAAGTCTTCTGCCAATTTTCCATGCCTTTATTATACCAAGTCAAAAAATCCCATAAAATTAAAATCGTCTTTTATCCTCTTTATCCTCTACCTATTCCTCCCTTTCTCTGTTCCATATAGCAATCTCGGCAATAAACCGGTCTATCTCCGGATGGTTTAAAAGGAACTTGAGTCTGCTTACCACACTTGGCGCACTTTACATTATAAAGCTGGCGACCTTGTTGATCGGTTCCTGCTGGCGTAGCCACATCGCCTGCTGGAGTAGCCGGACTACTAGTAGGCTCTTCAACCTTGGGTTCTTCAGTCTTAACTTCTTCAGCCTTGGTTTCTTTAACCGGTTTATCAGTTACCTGTTTGTCTTTATCTGGCATTAATAATCACCCCCTTTCTCTTTTATCTTATTTATCTTACCACAAATTAAAAAAGCCCGGTAAACAAGTTTTAAACCTCTTTTTTATCTCTCAATCCTAATCGCCTTTCCCCAAACTATTGCCTTGGCGATTTTTTTATAGGCAGAGCCTAAAAGTCGGGCAAAAGTCGGCTGAGATATTTTCATTTTGGTTGCCGCTTCTGTCTGCTCTAAACCATCCACCTCATATAATTTCAGAGCCTCTAACTCATCGGGAAGCAATTCGACTTCCTCTAAAACACGCAAGGGAATACCCTGGGGCTTAAAATAATATACGTTAGGTTTAAACCGAAGACAGCGGGGTATTTTCGGTCTTGGCATATATTTTTGCTAAAATAATTTATTCCTCTTTACCGAGTTCTTCCTCTTCTTTATTAACATCCTCAATCTCTTCTTCCAAAGCCTTTTTATACTCGGTAAGGGCTTTTTTCTGATCCTCGCGGGTTTGAGGCCAGCTCCAACCAAAGTAACGACCCAAGCCTCTTCCCATGCCATATCTTCTTCTCCAACCCAAACCTAGGCCGCAAGGGCCAAAGCCTCGACCAGTTGCTGGTCCCATTCCCATCGGACCTGTTTTATCAAATCCTGGCATTCTTTTCACCTCCTTCCTGGCTACATTATGAATACATATTCATAATACTACTTGTAAATTGCTTTGTCAAGTCAACAAAAAAGCCCAAAAAAATCGGGCTTTACAAACCTGGCTCCGCGGGACGGACGATGTTAGAATCTGTTTCTTTCCTTTATGAGTTGAGTGATGCTTCCTATTACACCCACTACCAATCCTATTGGACAAACAAGTGTTGCCAGAATAAAAAAGACCGGCTCTTCGACCTCTTTCCTGAGTAATTGACTTGATAATCCCGATATGACGTTATGTAAGATGGCGAAGATGAAAAATCCTACGATAGAAACACCCGTTAATATTAAAAACTTTTTAAGCATCCCTTGTGGCTTTATTCTCTTAATTAAAATTATCAATAATGCAATAACTAATAAGAAAAGCAAAGGGAGAAATAGGATGAAAAGAGGATTATACATATTTTTATTACTGGCTCCGGGGGCGCGATTCGAACGCGCAACCCTGCGGTTAACAGCCGCCAGCTCTACCGTTGAGCTACCCCGGATTAACAAGCATATTTTAACAAATTTGGGGTTTTATTCCAAATAATCTTGAAGTTTTTTTCGACGAGAAGGATGCTTGAGTTTCCGAAGAGCTTTAGCTTCGATTTGCCTAATTCTTTCTCGAGTGACGCCAAATTCTCGACCAACTTCCTCTAAAGTCATTGGTCTTTGGCTATCTAAACCAAATCTCATCTTCAAAACCCTGGCTTCGCGGTCTGATAAAGTATGAAGAACTTCCTCAATATTTTCCTTAAGAAGTTGTTTTGAGGCTTGGTCATAAGGTTGGGGTTGAGAAGTATCTTCAATAAAATCTCCTAAAAGAGAGTCTTCCTCATCTCCAACCGGAGTGGCCAAAGAGGTTGTATCTTGGGCAATTTTAAAAATCTCCCTAACTCTTGAGGCCGGCAAATCCATTTCTCGGCCAATCTCCGCCGGTGTCGGTTCCCTGCCTAAATCTTGCATTAATCTTCGACTGGTTCTGATTAACTTATTAATCGTCTCAACCATGTGAACTGGGATACGAATTGTCCGAGCTTGGTCAGCAATGGCTCTCGTTATGGCCTGCCTAATCCACCAGGTAGCATAGGTTGAAAACTTATAACCTTTTCGCCAATCATATTTTTCAACCGCCCGAATTAAGCCTTGATTTCCTTCTTGAATAAGATCAAGAAGAGTTAATCCCCGACCAACATATTTTTTGGCAATTGAAACCACCAAACGAAGGTTTGACACGGTTAACTTTTTCTTAGCCGCCTTTGAACCCTTCTCAATTCTTTGGGCCAAATCTACTTCTTCTTTGGCTACCAAAAGACGGATTCGACCAATTTCCCGAAGATACATCCGGACCGGATCGGTTATGGTTTTATCCTGAAGAGTGGACAAAACTTCAAGTTCTTTGGCCAACTCCGAAGCCGCCTTCTCGTCTTCTTTTATTTCTTCCTCAGTGACGGTCTCAAAAACATCAACACCTAGGCTTAAGAGTCGGTCGTATAAATCATCAAGTTCTTCTAATCTTTTTTCGGCATCAGGAAAAATCCCCAAAATTTCCTCTTGGGTTAGAAAGCCCTGTTTTTTACCTTTTTCAATTAATTTTTTGACCTCGGGGCGAAGTTTAACCATGTCTAAATTATACCATATTTTAGGCTTCCAGCTCGGAGAGTTTTTGGGCGATTTTCTTAAATTCCTCATTGAGTTTTTTAAGTTTTTTGGGTTCTTTCTCTTTCTCGCAAAGGGTCAAATCTTTGGAAAGTTTTTTAAGTTCTTCCTTAAACTCAAGTTTTTCAAGTTCAAGAAGAGTTTTTTTAATTTCTCTCTCCCGCCAGGCATCATCACTTATTCGCTCTCCTAGATCCTTAAGATAAAATCCATTAAAGATCTCCAAGAGTTCAGAAGGCAGGTTTTTGGCAAAATCCTTGCTTTTAAACTTAGTTTTTTTCTTTTTCAAAAATTTTTCCAAACTCTCAAGAATTCGAATCAAAGAAGGAGTTTTAATAAGTTTTCTGGTTTTTTCTTCAACTAAAAACTCAAAACTTTCTCCCTGAAAACAAAGGGCAAAAAGATAGTCCTCAAGAATTTCCTTTCTCGTTTTTGTCTCGGCCTTTTTAGTCTCTTCTTCTAATCTTTTGGCAAGCTCTGGTTTCTCTTTTAATTTTGCTATTTGGGCTAAAATTGCCTCTTCAGAAACTCCAAGCCTTTCAACCAAAATCCTAATATAATGATCCTTAACAATCTCATCAGAAATTCTGGAGAAAATTGGCAAAAGTTCCTCGCCAATTTTTCTTTTGCCTTCTGAAGTTTTTCCGTCAAACCTTGAGAAGGCGGATTCAATATAGAAATCATAAACCGGAATTGCCTTCTCAACAACCTCTTTTAAAAGTTCAGGATTCTTTTGGGCTAGTTCATCCGGATCTTTACTTTCAGGAATTTTAACTACCCTGATTGAAAGACCATAAGAATCAGCGATTTCAATTCCCCGCCTGGCCGCCATATCTCCAGCCACATCCTGATCCATGGCAAGAGAGATATTTTCCCCAAATCGTTTAAGAAGTTTCACTTGGGGCTCGGTTAAGGCGCTTCCTTTAATCGCGACCACGTTTTCAACTCCGGCCTGATACGAGGAGATTAAATCAAGTTCTCCCTCAACCACGACTGTCTGATTTTTCCTTTTAATAACACTTTTAGTTGTCTCCAAACCAAAAAGAAGTTCGCCTTTATGATAAATTGGAGTCTCGGGAATATTGATATATTTTGGCCCAATTTTTTCTGCCTCCTCTTCAATCCATCGGCCAACTACTCTTCCGGAAAAACCAACTATGTTTCCCCGATGGTCGCGTAAAGGAAAAATAAGCCGGTCATGGAAAAAATCAACAAATCTCCCCTTCTGGTTTGTCACAAGTCCTGCCTTAAGCAAATCTTCAACCTTATACCCCTTTTTACCTACCAAAAATTTTTGCAGACCCCAAGGCATGGCCGGAGCAAATCCCAGTTTAAATAATTGAACTGATTCTTTTTTAATTCCCCGACCTAGAATATAGTTTAAAGCCTGCTTTCCCACCGGATGAGAAACTAGAAGATAATGATAAAATTCGCTGGCCAAATGATTTATTTGAAAAAGTTTTTCTTTTTCTTCTTCTTGAGGACCAGGCCGATAAGGAGCAAGTTTAACCCCGGCTCTTTTAGCCAAAGTTCGGAGGGCCTCGCCAAACTCCATTCCCTCCATTTTCATCAAAAAACCAAAAATATCTCCGCCTTCGCCACAACCAAAACACTTAAAAATCTGCCGTTCTGGAGAAACCATGAAAGAAGGAGTTTTTTCCGAATGAAATGGACATAAAACCTTAAAATTTCGGCCAGATTTTTTAAGGGGCAAGTACTCGGAAATCAATTGAACAATATCAATTTTTGAGCGAATTTCGTCTAACTGGTCCATTCTCTGTCCTTTCCTTAATTTTAGCCTAAAATGAGGCGGATTTCAATTCAACGAGGGGCAACGGCAGCAAATTCTTTTTGAAAGTTCTCTAAGAAATTATTTAAATCTTCTACCTTCTCGAGATAGTGAATAATTTCCCTAATCTCTTCTTCTATTTCTGCTGGCATGGTTTCGCCTCGCAACAACTCTTTGATTGCTACTAACTTCTTTAAATTTCCGCACTTGAATTGACAATTCCATTTAATGTAAGCAAGTTCGCTTAATGTGCCGGCGCTAAGTCCTACGCAAATACAAATATCTGGTAATGCAACCACGTTGTAATTAGACCAAAACCAATTGGGTTCTTTTCTTAACTCATCGGCGTATCTGACGTAAGGAGTGGCATGTTCTTTTGGCCACGGCTCTCCTTTATCTGGATACAATACGACACATTTTTTGCCGCCTGAACCTTTATAAGCCCTAGCAATGGCAACCAACATGCCCTTATCACTGTTAACCCACAATTCACAATTGCTCTTTGCTAGGATTTCTCCGATAAGTTTTGCTCTCTCCAATAAAAAATCTTGGGTCCTACCCATCAATTTACTAAATTTTTGGGTATTTGTTGGACCAATTACCCCAACTATAAATGTTTTGTTTTCCATAGCGGAAGGAGCGAGATTCGAACTCGCGAGGCCCTTGCGGACCTACGGCATTTCCAGTGCCGCCTGTTCGTCCACTCCAGCACCCTTCCAATTTTTTTATCTATTTTTTAAACTTAACTTTGCTAGGGTCCTTGCCTTTTAAGATTCTATCTACCATTTTAATCTCTTCTGGAATCCCCTCAATCAAATCGTAATTTCTCGTCTCTTTGGCTGTAACCCAGGTGAAATCGATATTTTCTGAATTCAACCTGACTTTACCTCTTTTCCAGGGAGCAAAGAAACTTAGGGTAAGTACAGGAATTTTATCAGGTCGAATAAAAGCCAAATCTAAAAGATAAGAAATTTTGCCCATCTCAAGTCCAACTTCCTCTTTTACTTCGCGTCGTAAGCTATTTTCCAGGGCAAAATACCAGGTCTTCCAGGTCTTATTTTTGGTTGTCGGAGGAGCGATGACGTAATCATCAATTTCTAGTCCTCCGCCAGGCACTGTCCACCATCCCGGCAAAACCTTTTTATCCAAAGCTCTCCTTACAATTAAAAACTTACCATTTTTATGGATAATAGCCGTTGAGACGACTCGGTGTAATTCTCTATTTTTAATCTCTGGAAATTTCATTTTCCTCAATTAGACAGCAAGCATTTTACTTGCCTTTTCCAAAATCTCTTTCTCTTTTTCAAAAGCCAGCCTTTCTTTGGCTTCTTCAAATGATAACCAGTCAATTTTTTCTGTTTCCCAAGAAAACCCAGTTTCTGCTTCCTGGAGATACTCCATTAAATAAAAAACAACGTTTTTCAATATTTTCTGCTTATCCCAAACAAAAAAGAATTTATCAGTTCCTATTTTCCCTAAAACCTCTGCCTCTATTCCTCCTTCTTCTCTTACTTCTCTTTTGGCCGCCTCAAGCGAACTTTCATTTTTGCCAATCCAGCCTTTAGGCAGTCTCCATTTCTCGCTTCCAGAAGGCTTGATGACCAACCAAAGAATTCCTTCTGGTTCTTTCCTAAAAACTACTCCTCCAGCGGAAAACTCCCTTTTTATTTTTGCCTTTTTCACTCCTAGTGCGCCCAGGAGGAGTTGAACCTCCAACCTTTGGGTCCGGAACCCAACGTTCTATCCATTGAACTATGAGCGCTGGCGGAGGAGGTGAGATTCGAACTCACGTTTCCCTTTCGGGAAGCACGCTTTTCGAGAGCGGCCAGATGAACCACTCCTGCACTCCTCCCTAGTGCGCCCAGGAGGAGTTGAACCTCCAACCTTTGGATCCGCAATCCAACGTTCTATCCATTGAACTATGGGCGCAAAATCACGATATCTCAAGCGGAACTTTTTTTGAAAGCCAACTTGAAGCTCTGTCCAAAAAAGAAGGCGGGGGTGTTTCTTCGAGGAGATATTTTTTAAGAATCTGGCGAATCTGCTCCTCGAGCTCTTGACTAAATAAAAGTTCAAGTCTTCCCGGAAATCTAAATTTGGTTTCAAGACTTAAAATCTTCTGTCCCCATTTCTCGGAAATCCAAAATTGGGAAATTTCTTCCCAAAGATATTCCTTGCCGGCAAAGCGAACTCCTCGGTTGGTTATTTGATGTTCAATTTCCTCAGGTGGAACTGAAGACAAAACATAATAAACAAAAATGATAGCGGCAATAACGGCAATCAAAAGCCACTCTTTAATAAAAAGAAGAATAACCGCCAGTAAAAAGGCGATCGAGCCAACAGTTGTCCAAAATTCTCGATTTCTGGTCTTAAAAGGTCTGATTGGCGCTTTCCAGGAAAGTAAAGTTTTAACCTCTCTGACTGACAAAACTTCAACAGGACCCTCTTCGGTTTTTAAGGTGCTTTCTTTTTTTTCTTCAGCAGGCCCGCCTAAATTTTGGCGGGAAGAATGTTTATTTGGTTTAGTATTTAGCAAATTTTGGCGGGCAGGCATAAGCTCTCCTTTGAAAATAATTATAACACAAAAGGCGGACTTCGTCTCGCCGTAGCCGAGCCGAACTGGGCCCGCCTTCGGTCACCAAAGGCGACCTTCGGCGAGGCGAAGGCGGAGGGTAGAGGACTCGAACCTCTAAGGGCTTGCGCCCACTGGTTTTCAAGACCAGCGCATTGCCATTCTGCCAACCCTCCAGAAGAATCTGCGGAGGAGGCGAGATTCGAACTCGCGTGAGCCTGTTATAGCTCAGAGGCTTAGCAAGCCCCCGCAATGGACCAAACTATGCGACTCCTCCAAGGTGTATTATAACAAAAAACGTCAGATTTATCTCGCCAGGGTCAGGCCCCAAACAATTTTTGCCCCGGCTCTTTTAAGAATCCGGGCCGCTTCTTTTAAGGTTGCTCCACTCGTCCAAACATCGTCAAAGAGTAGCACGTTGCTTGGCATAACAGTAATAGGCCTGGATTGACACTGATTATGCGACACACAAACCGTTGGATAACTTTGAAGGCTTTCCTGTGTCGCTCGCGGATTTACACTGAAGGCGCCTTTAATGTTTTTCTGCCGCGCTTTTTCCTTAAGTTCAATTTGGGGCCTGGTGTTTTTAATCCGAAGTAATAAATCAGAAGAAAAATCAATTCCTAAATTTTCAGCAATCATTTTTCCTAAAAGGGCGGATTGGTTAAATCCTCGCCATTTTTCTCTTTTGGGGTGAAGAGGAATGGGGACCAAAACAGGATGTTCTTTTAAACAAAAAGCGCTAAAAGTTTTATCTTCACCGCAGGAAGCCAAAAATACCTCCACTAAATCCGTAGCTAAATCGGAAACAAAACGATATTTTAGTTTAGCAATCCCTTTTTTAATTATGCCCTTATAAGCAAAAATTGAAGTTAAACCATCAAGGGTGGTTGAAGTCAGGCAACCAGGATGGGTTTGGCCACCAATCGAGGGTCTCTCGCAAACCGGACAAATTCTTTCCCGGTCAAGAGAAACTAAATTTAGACAATCTGAACAGAAATATCCGCCAGTTTTTCCGCAACCAAGGCAACGACGGGGAAAAAGAAAATCTAAAATTTCCATCAATGAAGGTGGAGACGGAGGGGAATGATCCCTCTTCCGAAAAATATCCCTTAAAACTTCTACAGGTTTAGTTAGTCTTTGAATTTCACTTTAGGTTGTTCCGACTAACAGGAAACCCAAAGCAAAGGTTTAGTTTTTCTTTGAAAAACAGGAAAACCACCCCTGATTTTCGCATCCTGGCTTTGTTCACACCCAGATACCCTGCCAGAAAAGGATATTCTGGACGTTGCTTATACCAAAACGTTTTTAAGCGTAAGTATAAGCAAAGCCAGCATTTTTATCGCTGACGTTTGTATTTTGACTCTGTTTTAGCCCGATGAGTCAACGGGCACCTGCAGTTTTAAAGAACAATTCTCCGTCGAAACCTATTGCGTCCCCATTTCTCTTTCTATTTCTCTTTCAATATCCCGTCTTTTCTTCGCCTCTTTCTTCTCAAACTCTTTCTTGCCTCTTCCTAAAGCCAATTCAAGTTTAATCAAGCGTCCTTTAGTATAACATGCCAAAGGCACCAGAGTCAATCTTTTTTGCCTCATTTTTGACTCCAAAGAGACAATCTCCCTTTTGTGAAGCAAAATTTTTCTCGGTCTTGAGGGGTCTAAATCCCTGGTATCGGCAAAGCGATAAGGATGAATATGACAATTAAAAAGCCAAGCCTCACCACCGGCAATTCTGGCAAATGAGCCCTCCAAAGACATTTTTCCTTCCCGGACTGATTTTACCTCTGGACCAGAAAGAGCAATTCCTGCCTCAAACTTCTCCAATAATTGGTAATCGTGGGAAGCACGACGATTCAAAACTTTCATTTAATATCAATTTGGTAAATTTTTTCTCCTGACAGCAAAAATATCTTTTTCTCTGCTTCAGAAACCACCATATCGCTTACCTCTTTTAATCCTTCCCAAATATATTGGCCTTGATATTCTCCATCTTTAGTTAAAACTACTATTCTTGAGTTTCCTTTGTCTAAAATATAAAGATTTTCTGCTTCGGAGTCAGCATAAATTACGCTTGGTGAAGAAAATGGTTTATCAAGTCCACCAATTCCAAAAGCCTCAGGTGATCCTTGAGAAAATTTTAGAATTTTTCCGTCTTGGCGAAGAAGCCAGATTGAACCATCAATGGCCATGAAAACTACTTCTGACAAATCAACGGAGACTCCCTCGCCAAACCATTTCTGTTTTTCGGAAAAACCAGTCTCGGTTGTCTGATAACGCCAGATTCCCTCACTATCAAGAAGATATAAGTTTCCGGCAAAAGCCGAAAGTAATTTTCCCTCCTTCCAATCAGATTCAACTATAAGTTCTGTTTTTTTATTTTTGACTCCCACCCGAACAATCCCCTTCTCCCCCAAAACATAAACATAATCTCCATAACTTGAAACTTTCTTTGAGCCAGAAAGATTTTCTCCTCCGGCTAAAATTTCTCCTGATTTTTGGGAAATATCAACCCAAAACAGGATGTTTTCTCTTGGATCCAAAACAGACATGGATTTTTCAAAAAGAGATAAATTCTCCCCTCTTCCTCCTTGGCGAAAAAGGGCTAAGTCTAAAAAAACTGGAAGTTCAGAAAACTTATGCTCTTTAACTACCAAACTCAGGGCTTCTTCAACTTCTTTTCTTAATTCTCCAGTTTTTTGAGCTTGGATTTTTAAACTCTCAAGTTCAGAAAGTTTTTCTTGGCTCTTGAAGATTAGCTCGCGGGCAGAAGATGGGTTAAGAGAAACTAGAGCTTTCCCTTCTTCAAGATTTTTCTTTGCTTCAGAAAAGATGAGATTATATTGTCTTTCTTTCTCTGAAGACTCTCTTTTTCCTTTACCGAAAAAAATGCTTGCCCCTAAAAGAAAAATCAAGATTATGGCCAGGGTTAAGGCAACCTTTTTCTTTTTGGTTTCCTCTCCCTTGTTGCGAATATAAATTTCTCCCAAGCGAAGGGTTTTAAATTTCTGAAAAATTGAAGAGAAAAAAGAAAAAAATTTTTTAAATTCAATTTTCTTTTTTTCGGAAGTCTCTGGCGGAAGAGAAATTTCCTTTTGAAATTGACAAATCAAAGCCGCTGCCTGAGAATCTTTCTCTTTACCATGAATAACTGGAACCAAAACCTCAACCGCCTCATCCGGACTTCCACTCTCAAGGGCGGCCCGAAAAACTCCCTCGGGCAAGAGAGCAAAAAAGGCCCCGGTGCCCAAGACAATGAAATCATTTTCTTCTAAAATACCGCTGGCTGTCTCAATTCTTCCCTGCCTGCCGGCAGGCAGGTCTTTCCCTTCTAAAACTTTTTGAAGCGCCCCTCCTCTTTTCACCCAAACCTGGCCGGAACCTGAGCAAGCAAGGTATAGGACATTCTCTAAAAGTGCGGCTACTACCACCTCAAGGTTTTGTCCCTCCTTGGAAAACTCACTGGCAACTTTTGAAACCGCCTGGGAAAGTTTCTCCATCGCCGGAGTCTCGAGCTCTCCAAAGTATTCCTCATGAAGCCTTGATAAAATCTCCCGACCAAAATTGACTGCCTCAACCCCTTCTTCTACCCCGGAAAAAGATAAAACCCCAAGAAAGATTCCTCTTTTTTCTTTTTTTTCGCTTTCCTCGGGAAAAAAAGTATGAACTTGGGACCAAGAATTGGCGGTTGGAGTGCCGACAATTTTGGCAATCCTCAAGGTTAAATTTTCCATTTTTAAAGAATAACTGCCGCCAAAAGCAAGACAAAAATTGCTCCCAGTAAATGAATCATTGCCACCATCTTTAGAAACCAATCAAGAGAAAAATCTATGGCCTCGGTCATCAGTCTTACCTGTCTTACCACCACCACGGCGAAAATTATGTAGAGAAAAAGGGCAAAGCAGACAATAATCTTTGAGATTGTCCAAATTTGAATACTTAAAAGAAAATTTAAAATCTGATCAAATGTCATACGCCCTGATCTCCTCCGATTTTATCTCTAAGTTCATGAATTACTTTAGCCACCGAGGCGGGATTTGGAACTTGCTCAAATTCCAAGTTTGGAATTGCTCCGGCAGTTTCAATTAGAATATTTCCGAAATTAAAAATTACTTGTCCTATACCCCCCATTTTTACTGAAACATCCTGGATTTTTTCAATATCAGCCTCGGCAACATCCTTATATAAAAGATTA
>CAYGWK010000003.1:0-105404 GCA_964353785.1 uncultured Gammaproteobacteria bacterium | reverse complement strand
GAGCCGAGGATGGGACTTGAACCCACGACCTAGTCATTACCAATGACTTGCTCTGCCAACTGAGCTACCTCGGCACTAAAAAAAGTAAACTTTTTTCAGTGTAAACACTGAAAATTCGTTCAAAACTAATTTTTAGTGTAAACACTTCTTATTATACCTATTTTTTTTGAAAAAGAAAGAAGATTCTATTGCGGAAGCAACAAACTTGTTTATTCGGATATAAATCCTGCCGGGTAGGATACCTTGAGGATTTTTCCCCGAAAATCCAAGTGGGAGCCTTCCCCCGCTCCTCACGAGGGGCGGGGAGTCAGGCCAACCCGTTCGAGTGATTGGTGAGGAAAAAGCTCCTCAAAGCCAGACCCCTCCTCGGCAGGACAACTCTAGAATAGCAAAAACTTAGCCTCAAGTCAATAGTACTTAATATATATTTCTATATCAAGGGGACGCCCGGTAAAAGAAGAGAAAGAATGAAATTGATAATAGGTAAAATTATTAGAGAGGCCAGGGAAGCGCCGAAAATTGGAAAAATGAGGAAAATGACAATAATTAAGCCATATTGGTTTAAAATATCATCTATATTTCTTGCTTGCTCTTCGGGTAAAACGCCGACTAAAATCTTGCCTCCATCTAAGGGATGAACTGGAAGGAGATTAAAGACGCCAAGGATGACGTTGAGCTTGATGATAGACTGGAGAAGAGCTAGCAATAAAGTGGTGACTAGATTGAGATTAAGTGGTAATACAGTTGTAATTATTTTTAAAAAGATGGCTAAAATTGTTGCCAAAATAAGATTTGAGGCTGGGCCGGAAAGAGAAATCAAAGCCGCGTCTCGGCGGGGATTGCGCAGATTAAAAGGGTCAAAAGGAACCGGCTTTCCCCAGCCAAAATAGAAAATGAGTAAAGCCAGAGTTCCTAAGGGGTCAAGATGAGCCAGGGGATTTAGGGTCAGCCTGCCTGAAAGTTTGGCCGTTGGGTCGCCAAGACGGTCGGCCGTCCAAGCATGGGAGAACTCGTGGATAGTAATGGCGACCAAAAGAGCGACAATCCAGACTAAAAAAGCCAAAGGGCTGTTGAAAAGTTCAGTTAACATCTGGTATAGTATACCACATGGCAAGATGCTCAATTTGCGGAAAAGGAAGAGTAATTTCAACCCGGGGAACTCACAGGCGGGGAGTGGCTGGAGGTCAGTGGAAGAAAAAGGCGCCAAAATCCCGCAAGATTTTCAAACCCAATCTTCATAAATTTCAGGGAAAAATGTATTGTGCCAAGTGCTTGAGAAAAGTTAAAAAACAGATTAAATCAGTTTTGCCTCCGGATAGCCTTCCTGAAACTGTTTCCAGGTAACTGGTTTTTTGCCCTCAAGTTGAACGAGGTCTAAAACTAATTTTCCCGCCTCTAAATGCGCTTTAAGAATTTTTAATCTCCGTGTTGCTTGTTTCTTGTTACGTGTTACTTTTATCTCAGTCCAGGCTCCTGGCCAAGGGAACATTGCCCTAATAAACCTTTCGATTTTTTCTTGGTCCCAGGTCCAGTTGATTTTTCCATCTTCTTTTTTCAAAAGGCGGGTAAAAGTAGCCTGAGAATGGTCTTGCTCCCGAAGTTCAATCCTACCTTCAAGATAAGCGGGCAGAATAGTGACTAGAACCTTGGCTCCTTCTTCGAATAATCTGGAATAAAGGATTTCCGCCGTATCCTCTGGTCTTATTTCTTCCTTAAATTGGGAAATAATCGGTCCGTGGTCCATCTTCTCATCCATTTTAATAATTGAAACGCCAGCCTCTTTTTCGCCGGCTAAAATGGCTGCCTGAACTGGCGAGGCACCACGGTATTTTGGCAATAAGGAAGGATGAATATTTAAAATCCCATGTTTGGGAATATTTAAGATTTCTTTAGGTAAAATTTTGCCATAGGAAGCCAAAACTCCAACATCTGGTTTGTCTTTAAGGTTCGTGATAATCTGAAAGTGACTATCCTTTTTAATAGCCTCAAGGACGATCTCTGAATATTTATCTGAACCAAAAAAAATTATTTTTGGCTTCATTCAAATTCAACCTCTAGAAACAAATCCTTGCCTTCTTTGTCTTTCTCAAGTTTGTAGATTTTGCCTTTCTGCTCAAGGATTCGGTCAATAAACAAAATCCCTTCTAGATGGTCAATTTCGTGTTGAATAAATGAAGCCCGTTTGCCCTCAAATTTCTTAGTTTTTTTGCCTCCAATAAGGTCAAAAAAAGAGACTTTTACTTTATAAGCTCGGTTAACAAAACCCCAAAAGCCCGGAACTGAAAGACAGCCTTCCATAAATCTTTTCTCTTTTGGCAAAATATCTGTCAGAGTTTCTTTTGAGGAGGAAATTATTTTGGGATTAATAAAAGGGACAATTTCCTGCTCAAGTTTTAAAACCAAAATTCTTTTTGAAACTCCAATTTGGGGAGCCGAAAGCCCGACCCCACGCGGGCTTTCCTGGACTTTGAGGGTGTCCTTCAGGTCTTTAACCAGCCTTAAAATTTTTTTATCTATTCCGGCAACCTTTTTTGCTTTTTGGCGCAAGAGAGGATTTGGGACGGTTAAAATTTTTTGAATAGCCACAGGGTTTATTATATCAGGTTTAAGCGTGTTTTTCAGCGTGGCGCTCAACCGTAAAAATTTGGAGTTTGACTTTTTCTTGAGGGTTGATGCCGGCTTTAAAGCAGCAAATTCGGAATTGTTCTTCGGGAGTTTTAATGCCTGGAATATCTGGAAGGAGTAATCCTCGTCTTCCGTCAAAAGTTGAAACTATCAAACCATATCTTTTTATATCTAAACCTCTAACCTTTGATACATTTTTTGGGGAAGAAAGGATGTCAACAGAGAAAATTAACTCTGATAATTCTTTTTCCGAGACTGGCGGAAATCGGGGATCGCTAGTGGCGGAGGAGATGGCATTGGCAATAATTTCTTGGGCAACACTCGGTTTGGTGGGGAGAAATGTTCCAATACAGCCTCTTAAACTCCCATCTCGTTTATTGTGTAAAGAAACAAATGTTCCAGCCCGGCGGGTAAGAAATTCTTTAGGGAGGTTTTGGGGAACTTCCACAGTTTTGCCTGTTCTAACAAAGGTTTCAACAGCTTCCTTAGCAAGTTTGATATAAATATCCATTAGAGTAGTCTGGCAACTAAATAGCCAACACCAAACGGTCCTTCATAAGAGAGAATTTCCGGTTTCCAGGCCACCTTGGATTCCTCAAGTGCGCCAAGTAGCATACAGAAGGAGCGCAGACCACATTCGCCAGCCTCCTCGGTGAAATCTGGGTCTAAATTTAAGATTCCAGAGATATCTTTCTTTTTTAAAAGTTCAATAAATTTTTTGTCAAATTTCGGGCCAGAAGGGTGCAAACCGTAAGGACCATCTTCTTTTAAGCGATGACTCATATCTCCGGAGGCAATCCAAGCCAAGCGCTTGATATAAGAAAGATTTTTAATCAATTCTTTGCCTCGATTAAAATGAACTTCTGGCGATTCAAAATCAGTTAAGTAGGGTTTTGTTTCAATTCCGTGAACTTCTTTGGCCAAAAAATGTAGAGGGACATTAAATCCCCAGTCAGGATGAGGAGAAGAGATAACCAGACAATCAGGCTTGGCTTTCGTCAACTGCTTTCCCAGTTTCTCTAAGGCTGAAATAGTGTTTTTGGCCTGGTTTCGATCTTCCTCCGAGCCAACATTTGGCAGAATTATTGGTGGATGAGGAGAAATACAGGCAAAAACTAACACAGCTTGATTTTACCAAAACTTGCTCGAGAAAAAAAGGAGAGTATCTTAGCTGATTGCTCGACGGTGTCTAATAGGTATCGCTCTTGAACAATCTTCTTCCAATTGGTGCGCAAAAAGCACTTCGGTATCACCGGTTTCACCATCACCGAGAGCTAGGCAGCCGAGAATCCATCTTCGGTCTACTATAAGCGGGAAGTCAACAACAAACTCTTCTGCTCCGTCAACTTGGCGAAAGCTCATCCTTGCGGCTCCCTGATAAAAAAGATTAAAAAGAGGAATATAGGGATTTTTTTCAAAACCGGGTAGATCTTTGATTGTTTCGTAGGCTGCGGCCCGAGCTGCAATGAAATTCGGGACCCAAGCTGAAATCCAATTCGCATGCCAAGCTGCCTTTTTATCTGCATCCCAAGTGGCACCGAAAAATACCTCCCAAGGCACCATTAGGACCGCCTCCTTGGCTTTATCAATAGCCTTACGCCAATTCCAATTCAGAGCATCTTTTGCCCAAGCACCCTCCCGAACTACACTCTCGGTCTTTAACCAGACAGCACTCCAGGCTGTCTTTCGGCCCGTTTTCAGAGCTGTTTTATAAGCCTCCTCCCAGCCGCCAGTCTCTTTAGGGGTTGCATCTCGGATATACAGATTACTAAACACACACCAAGCCTCCCACCAGGAGTGATTTTTTTCTTTAAAGGACCTTAGAGAATCCATAAATTCTTGAGAATTTTCGTGAATTTGAGGAAGGATAGAATTAAGTTCTTCGGGAGTTCTGGTTTTAAACCAACTTTTCTTCTCTCTCATTATCTCGACCTGAGTCAATATTTTTTTGACTCTTTCTTGACAGACGAAAGGAAGAGTTAAACATTCAGAGGGTAGGATACTTTCTGGAGGTGTTCGTCCTTTTTCTTGGTAAACTGCGGCCATAACTCTCCTTGGGCAGAAACGGCTTCATTATAAGCTTTTTCTATTTGATATTCAAGTCTTCCCCACATTTTTGGCAATGACCGCGTTTATCAACTGCTAGAATCTCGGTTGAATAGCCAAATCTTTTAATATTTAGGGTTTTGCACTTAGGACAATAGGTATTTTCTCTGTTTTCGGTTATGACATTGCCTAAATAGACATATCTTAAGCCTGCTTTTTTGCTGATTTGATAGGCTTTTTCCAGAGTTTCAAGCGGAGTTGGATAAGAATCAGTCATCTTAAAATCTGGGTGAAATCTTGAAATATGCCAAGGAATATTTTTTGAAACTCCGGCAATAAATTTGGCAATCTGGGTAAGTTCTTTTTCTGAATCATTCTGCTTGGGAACAACTAAGGTGGTGATTTCCAGCCAAATTCCGGCTTTGTGCATTAATTTAATGGCTTCAAGCACAGGCTCAAGCCGAGCCCCACAAATTTTTTGATAGAATTTTTCCGAAAAACTCTTCAAGTCTATATTGGCCGCATCAATTAAGCCCTTCATTTCCTTAATAGTTTCTGGCGTCTGATAGCCATTGGTAACAAAAACATTAGCCAAGCCTTTCTTTTTGGCTAGTTTAGCCGTATCTTGAGCATATTCAAAAAAAATTGTTGGTTCAGTATAAGTGTAGGCGATGGAACGACAGCCAGTTTCAAGCGCTTTTTTAACCACCTGCTCCGGTGGCAATTCTTCGCCAATAATCTGACCTTTTGGACCTTTAGTCATCTGGGAGATATCCCAGTTTTGACAAAACTCACAGCGGAAATTACAGCCAGCAGTAGCAATTGAGAAAGAAAGACTTCCAGGCTGGAAATGAAATAAAGGTTTTTTTTCAATCGGGTCAACGTTAGCGGCAATTGCTTTGCCATAAACTAGGGAATATAAGGTTCCGCCTTGATTTTCTCGAACCGAACAAATCCCTCTTTTTCCTTCAGGGACCAGGCAACGATGGGAACAAAGATTACAGCGGACTTTTTTGCCGGCTAGTTTTTGGTAGAGAAGCGCCTCGTGCATTAGCTTTTCTCTTTTAAAATCAAATCCAGAGCGGTTTTAGCTTCTTGATAATTTGGTTTTAACTTGAGGGTTTTTTGAAGAGTCTCCACTGCTTCCTGTTTCTGACCTAATTGATAATAAACCAGACCGAGATTATAGAAAATTTTGGCATCAGTTGGGGCAAGATTTGAAGCCTGGAGCAAAATTTGGAGAGCAGGTTGAAGGGAAGATGGGTCAAGAGAATAGAGCCGGTAATAAATCTTCGCCCTGGTTTTTAAGAAATTTAGATGTCTTGGCGAAATTTTCAGGGCTTTATCCGATTCACTTAAGGAAATTTGAACTAACTGATTTGAGACTTCAACCTCCTCTTGTTCAGCGGCCAAAACCGCTAAATTAGCCGAACTCCAGGAAAGTTCATCATGATAAAGCGGCTCTGAAGAGTTTAGGGAAACTGCCCCCTGGAGGGTGTTAAAGGCTTGGTCGAAAAGTCCTTGTTTGTTAAGCCGGTTGCCCCGAGCATAAAGGACATCGGCATACCAGAATTGCGCTAGTTTCAGAAGACAGAAGACAGAAGACAGAAGACAGAAGATGATGAGGGTTTTCTGCGACCAATTCAGGGTTTCTTTTCTCTCCTTATGGACTATGTTCTTTGCGCTTTGTTCTTCCTGGGTAAGGACAAAGGCGAACGCTGGATAAAGGAAAAAAAGAAGGGCGACTGGCACAACCGAAAAGCCGAAGAAGTTGGTTATCAAAATTGAGGTCCAGCCAGCGAAGAAGGCTGAAGATTTTAGGTGTTTGAAGTTCCACCAAATTATCCAGCCAATCAGCAAAAGATAACTTCCCAGGCCGACCGCGCCAGTGGTGGCCAAGAAATTCAAATACTCGTTGTGGGCTTTGTTATACAAAAAATCCCATTCAGAAACAAAATTATGCTCAACTGGCCGGAAATTGTAGTAAGAATAGGCAAAGGTCTCAACGCCCGAGCCAAATAGAGGATAGTTTTTCCAAATTTTGATTGCTCCTCGCCAAACAACTTTTCTAATATCGCCTGATTCTGAACCTGGTTGGTAGACTTCGTGAAGAGGGATTTCTACTTTATCAGTCAAGCCTAAAATATAGGGAATATCCTGGAAAGCATTTGGGAAAAGAGTCTTGGTTCCCCAGATGCCGGCAATAAGAAAGATGAGGACAAAAAGAGCAATTGCCAGAGCCAAGAATTTCTTTTTTAAGGTTAAAATCTTGGGCAAAGCCAGGAGAAAGAAAAAGAAAGCTAGAGAAAGGAGGGCCGCCGGAATTCCCGAGCGGGATTTGGTGAAGAGGAGACAAAGCAGAAACAGAACGGGTAACACGCAATACGCAATACGTGATACGTATTTTTTCGTGTCTCTTGTTTCTTGTTTAGTGTTACCAAGCGCTAGCGCCAGCGAAACTGGCAGGAGCGCGGCCAGCCAGGCGGAAAGCCAGTTTGGTTGACCCAAAGTTGAAAAAACCCGATTTTTAACATCTTGAACCCAATATTTAGCGTCAATTCCGAAGTGTTCAAGAATGCCGTAGGCAGCAACAAGGGTTGCAGCACCCAGTATACAGCGCACAGCATTCAGCGTTTTTTGTTTGTCGAAATTGGAAACAAAGGCAAAATATAAAAGAAGGTAGGAAATGGTGGAGAGAAGGCCACCGTGGAATCTGGAATAATATCCCCAGAGCGAGGTGTGGCGGTCAATTGAGAAAAGAGTAGAGAGCAGTTGACTAGATAAATAGATAATTAGGGGAGCGTCGAAAGGAGACCTTTTAAATAAAATCTTTTTCTCAAGAACCATTTTTGCTAGCCAGGCACCAACGATTATGACAGTCAAACCATAAGTCAGCATCATTTTGTTGAATTCAAAAAGTTCAAAATTCCAAGGAGTCATAATCAGGGGAACGAGGAAAAGAAGAAGATAAAAGCCGTATTCAATAACTTTATCGCAAATTTTCTCAATTTTCTCTGGTTTCATGGGTTTAGTATAGCATGTTGTCGAAAGAGAGTATAATTAGGCTGCCTGCCCAAAATAATGGGAAAGGAACAACAACCAGATTGGAAGCACAAATTGGCGGTTGCTTTATGGCTGGCAACTAGCGCTGGAGCAGGCGCGGGTGTTGGTATAACTGCTTTCCATGGTTTGTTAGACCAGGAACTAGCAAGTAGACAAGAATCTCAAGTTTCTAGACTTGTCCCCACCTATACCCCGACTCCAAAAATTGAAGTCAGCCCAACTCCTGAGCCGGCCTCTAAACCTTTGAGCCCGTTGGTAGTAGAAGTAAAAATAGGAGAAAAGAGTTTAATTTTTCCCGAAGAGAAAAGGAGGTTTTTTGAGGCTCGGGATTTCTTAATCCAATTTCCTGAAGAATCAGAAAAGTTGAATCTTAGAGCAGAACGAGTGCTCGACTACGTTAATCAAACCAAAGAAGGAGAGTCCAGCTTCTTACTTAAGAAAGCCCTGGATAATGATTCTTCCATTATGCTTCCACACCAAGATTATTACATTTTTGAAAAGTATAAAAAAAAGTTAGGAGTTTCGTCATTAGACAAGAAAAATCTACTTTTTGTTTTGGCTTGGTATGAGCTTGAGTACGCCCAGCCCATTGAACAAAATCCGAATTTTCAGCAAGCGATTAAGGAATTGGCGCCGGCAATTAAGGTTGTCAACGAAATTATTGAAGATAGGGTGCCAAAAGAATGGTTTTTTAACAATCAATCGCCAAAAATTCCCGAAAACCTTCAGGGAAGATTAATGTTTGGTAATTTAAATCGTCTCATTCCATTTTTCCCTGAGATTTACGTGATGGAGGATTTGTTTAAAAAGTCAGACCTGGAAAATTATCAACCTTTACTTAAATATCTTGTTGGTGTTACTCCCCATGAGTTGGTTCATGCCTGGCCCCAGGCGCTGTTTGCTGGCCAGTCTTCTTCCTGGGACCCCAAAAAAGATAGAGATTACGTAATTAGAAAAAATTACCAAATCAAAAAAGGAGACACTCCTTGGCAAATTGCCCAAGAAAATAATCTAACGATTGATGATATCTTGGGGGCTAACCCCCAAATTAAAGACCCAAATATCATTCTTGCTGGCGATATTCTGATTTTTTCTCGGAAGGAGATATTTATTGCGCCCTCAAACAGAAAGTTTCATTTAGCCCATATGTCAATGTGCTCTCTAACCGCTCCGGCTCAGGAAGAATTGGGTTTTGAGCCTGGAATTGAGCCAAGAATTATTTATATTTATTCTAGATTGAAAGAAAATGGGGTTGGAGACCCCTATGGTTTGATTGTCCAGGCTGGAGCAACAATGAACAGCGACAAACTTTGGGAAACTTATGAAGGAGTGAGAAAACCTGGAGATCTTTTCTTGAATGAGCTTATCTCAACCAACGACCCTGACCCAGATTTCGATTATTACACCCCTGAAGAATTTGAAGCCTTTCGGGCAGAATATGCTTCTTACCTTACTGGAAAATGATATAATTTAAAGAGAATTGACTTTAGAGTGCTAATCAGATAAAATTAGAAGTTGGAGGAAAAGATGGCAAAATTAAACTATCACGCTTTAGTTTGGAAAGAAGGAAGATGGTATGTGGCTCGTTGTTTAGAGCTTCAAGTTGCTTCTCAAGGAAAAACTAAAAAAGAGGCTTTAGAAAATCTCCGCGAGGCAGTAGAACTGTATCTTGAAGATGAAGACATTAAGCGTTTTCTCTTACCAAAAATAGTTGAGCCTCAAATAACCCAGATAAAAACTTCTTAATTATGCCCACTTGATCAAGCAGCCATGACTTTTGAAGAATTCAAAACTTATGTGAGATAATTTGTTATAATTTACCCAGAATGGAGGAGGAGATGGCAAAAGCAGAAATTGAGGGACAGATTACACCGAAAGAGTGGACTGAAAGTCAGTTTTTGAGGGCGGTGGCAGCCTGGAACAAGCTATCTTGGAAGGCTAAAGGAGCGACTGTTGGTGGCCTGCTTTTCTTGGGCGGAATAGCTGGTTGGAGATTCCATGAAGGAATTGGGTCTCCAACTATTCCATTCGCCGAAGGTACAGAAACCACCCTCGATATCAGCCAAGCTCAAATTCCTCCCAAACCAGAAATTGTTTTTTCCAAGGAAGTCGAAGAAAGTAGGATTGCTCCGGTAGTTTTTACACTGAATTTTCCATCAACTTTAGAAACAATAGCGGAAATATTTGAGGTTACTCAACAGGAACTCATTCAGGAAAATCCATGGCTATTTAAAAAAGATTTAAGCGAACCCTCACCGTGGTCAGATTTCGAGAAAGGAATTTTGAAGGGTTATGTTAATCTCGGCTTGCCATCTCGCGCAATAAAGGAGGATGTTGATTATACAGGAGTGGGTGGGTGTGCGACTGGAATTATGGAAAGGGGAATAGAAGGAAAAATTTTATCTGAGACGGAGGGAGCAGAACCGGTCCGAGCAACTCTTTTTGGCTTAAACAGAGAGACTGGTAGGTTAGTAGTCGAATTGCAATCAGGCAATTTACAGGAAATTGAAGCTGATCAGTTTATTTGTGATGCAGGATTAATACCTAAAACTGTGGAAGACGAAAATTATGGGAAAGGACTCGACTGGGAGTTGGAATTTGAAAAACAAAAAATAAAATTTGAAGTTTTTGGCTTACCCGAGCTTTACTCTCAACAATTGGCTTCCCAGGCTGCCTATGCAATACCCAAAATCAAAGAACTATTAGGAAGTGATTTAAGTCAATTTCGTAAGTTTGTCGTTCTTCAGAATAGAGATACCAAAGTAGGAGCGGTTTTTTCGGGGGTTAACTGCGATTTGGTAGAATCACCTGACTCTTCCCAGTGTGACCTGGTGATTACTCAAGGAGTCGGTCCATTTACTCACGAATTGATTCATGCCTCGAATATTGTCCTGACAGAGAATGGAGATTGGATGCCTGTTTTTTCTCGGGTGATAGATGAAGGACTAGCTACCTATTTTTCAGCCAAAGTAGGAGGGGAACATTTGATTAAAGCTTCTTTTCCAAAGTTTTTCGAGGAAACGCTTGCTAAAGGGAATACTGAAAATCTTCGAGAAGAGACATTAAGATTAGATCAGAGCGTTCCAGAAACATACAATCGCTATGCAGAAATTACAGCAATTGCTGGCTGGGCATTTAAACAAATTGATGAGGAAGCAGTGCTAAATGGAAAGCCAGAATTTTTATCTCAACTTCTTACTGCTGCCCGCGAGAAAGCCAGGGAGAGTGGGCGGTCAGTAACGGCGACGGATTTAGTCAATATGGCCGGGCAACTTTGGGATAAAGGACCTGAATTAATTGAACAATATCATGTACTTTTTATGCGCGCAGCCTGGGAATAGGTGAGGCTTTCTTTACGGTTAAGATATTGACACACCTTTTAATAGTTGTTATTCTTAAGATGAACGTTGAGTTTCGTTATGAACCTGCCCAGAATTAATTTTTCTTCTTTATTTTCACCTCGTATTTTTATTTATTTTCTTTTTGCCTTGGTGATTTTAATTCTTTTAGTTGAGGGTGGATATTATTTATTTTTCCAAAAAAAAGCCGCTAAGCCAGCCCACACAGATTGGGTTAATTTAATTGAGGGAGAAATCAAAGAGATTGAGGAAAGAACACTAATTATATCAGTAAAAGACAATAGTTTTATACCTAAGAAAGTTGAAATAGAACTCGCTGACAATGCGAAAATCTTTATTCCTCCCTCAGGTGATTTGTTTGAAAAGCCCTTTCCGGTTGAAGAAGAAGAGCAAATGAGGTTTGCGCTTGAACTCGAAGCAGTTGCTAGAGAGTCAATTTCGTTCGCTGATCTAAAGGTGGGAGCACTGATTCAGGCAGGTAGTTTAACAAAGCTGGCAGGAACAAAGTTTAAAGCCGAGAGTATAGCAGTAATAAGATGAACAAAAAGATGAACGCGGCTAATTTAGTGATTAAGAATGAAGTGATAAGAAGAATTGTTCTATTGTTGGTTTCAGGTTTGGTGGCGTTGATATTTCTTATTTTCTCAGGAACTTTAGAAACAAGCGTTGCCCTAGCTGGTTGTTTGTATGGTCCTTATAGGCAGGATGTAGATGTATGCGGCACCTCGCAGTGTAATACGTACTACAATGCGGATGGTTGGGGTGCAGAGGGTGATGTTTGTAATCCTGATGGGACCGGTGTGGCAACGAGATGTTTTGGTTGTGATAGTGCAGCATCGGCTCGAAGTTGTGCCTGTGGTGGTGGTGATGGGGCACCAACGCCGGATACGACGCCGCCGAAGTGTGGGGTGGAGATTGAGCCGAGTGTTGCTGGGGATAATCTTGTTACTAATCCCGGCTTTGAGACCGGCAGCCTTAATCCTTGGAGCGGAGGAGGAGAGGTCCAAAGTGATTGGAAGCATAATGGTACCTATGCCGTTAAAGGTAGTAACTATACAGTGAGTCAAAATATTGATGTAAATCGAGGAGCGATTTATAAAGTTCGGGTTTGGGCTAAGGCCGCACATTATGAGCAAGGAGGAGAAGAATGTTGGGGGGTAGCTGAATTGAGAGTTGATGGTTCAGGGAGTAATCAAATTGTTAGAGGAAAATATAGCACTAGCTGGACTAAGTTTGAGGGCAGTTTTGTGGCTAAGGATAATAAAATGACGATTGAACTGACAGGTGATCGGGATGGAGACGATTGTTGGTATGACCAGGTGGCTTTTGATGATATTTGGGTCAAAAAAATAGCCGGGGCGGACAGTACTCCAGACCAAGCGGTGAATCTTCAAATCGGGCTTTGGGACAATCGCGGCATAGGTCAATATCAGATTCGCAACAAAGGAGTAACCGGCTGGGGTCCCTGGACGGACACTTCTTATTCCGATGCCTGGGATCCTATCAACTGGACTCTTTCAAGTACTTATGAAGTTGAAGTTCAGGTTAGAGATTTTGCCGAAAATAAATCCGAGATTTGTTCGGATACCATAGGCTTTATTCCCCCTACGGGAACAATTACGGGTCGGGTTTATCAAAATCCTGGGGGAGCATGTACGGGGGATACTGATCCACCTGGAGGTTGGTCGGTAACTTGTAAACATGAGACCTGGACCGATGCGGTGGATGCTAACGTAGCTGGTAGTCAATTTCAGTGTAAAGACAGTTTGGGCAATCTTCAGGTACCTTACGGAACTTACGTGATTGACTTTACTTCTCCTTCTGGTTGGCAACTAATTACCAGCGCCTCGTGTCAGATTGACCCAACTTCAATAATTCTTGATTCGCCTTCAGAAACTTTGACTCCGCCATTTTATCTTTGGCAAGGAGCCCAAGCCTGGTTTCAGACCCAAGGCGGAGATGCTCATGGACAAACGGGTATTTCAAGCCCGGTAATTCAGGGCGAATATTTCTGTAAAAACCTTGATAATTATCCAGGGGTAGTTTCCTATACTGGAACCGCTGATTTCAGCCCTGGAGGTTCAGCCTCTTCCAAAGGCTGGCTAGCAAATTCAGGATTCAGCCCAACATATAACTACAGTTATTTTTATCGGAAATTAGATTCGCCTGGAACCGATAATTTCTCCTGCGAGCCTAATTGTCCAGATCCACCCGCTGGTCAAACGACAATCTATTATTCAGAGGATAAAGTGACCATTGGAGGCAACAGCTGGCAACTGGGAAATAACGTCAAAGCCATTGTCTTAATTAACAATGATTTAGAGATTGGCAAAGAAATCACAGTGCCTGTTGGGAGTTTTCTGGCTTTTATTGTTAAGGGAAACATTAATATCGATGGTAATGTTGGCGACAAACAAGCTTCAACCGCCAATCCCCATCTTCAAGGAGTGTATTTGGCTGATGGGATTATTGATACTTACGAGCCTGATCCAGTTGGGCAGGGGAGTAAAAACAGATTGGTAGGTGCCGGTCTCTTTTATGCCAGTGGGTTTAATTTAGATAGGGATTTATATAACAACGTGGGTGACCCAATTACAAATGGCGATACCCCGGCTGAACTTTTTATCTTCAGACCAGATTTGGTCTTAAACGCCCCCCGCGAACTTTGGTTCTCCAAGATGAGTTGGTTAGAAGTCGCCCCCTGATTTTCCGAGTTTTCAGAGTTTTCTGAATATGTTATACTTCTCCTGACTGCCCCGGTTTTTCTACTATTATGTTGGATGTTTTATTTGGACTATTGTCGCATGATTTAGGTATAGATTTGGGGACGACCCATACTTTTGTTTTAGTCCGCGGTAAAGGAATAGTTATTCGGGAGCCTTCGGTGGTGGCTCGCCAGAAAAAAACCAAGCAAATTTTAGCCATCGGTTCAGAAGCCAAGAAAATGCTTGGCAAAACTCCAAAAAATATTGAGGCTTTTCATCCTTTACGGCATGGAGTGATTGCCGACTTTGATGCCACCCAATCTATGCTTGAGTATTATATTAAAAAGGTTCATGAGCCGGCCGGATTTTTGCCAAAAATTCCCAAACCAAAAGTGGTTATTGGCGTCCCTTCAGGAGTAACTGAAGTGGAGAGGCGGGCGGTTCAAGACGCCGCCCTTTCGGCTGGCGCCAGAACTGCTTTTTTAATTGAAGAGCCGATGGCGGCGGCCATTGGTATCGGTTTGTCGATTTCTGAACCTGGAGGAATTTTTATTTGTGATATTGGTGGAGGAACTTCGGAAATTGCCGTCATTTCTTTGGGAGGAATCGTTCTGAATCGCTCAATAAGAGTGGCTGGAGATGAATTTGATGAGGCAATAGTTAATTTTTTAAGACTTAAATACTCGCTTTTAATAGGCTTGCCGACAGCCGAGGAAATAAAGATTGCCATCGGGAGCGTTTTTCCGCAAAAACAAGAAAGACAAACAGTTGTTCGCGGTCGAAACCTTGAGTCTGGCCTGCCAAAATCCCTAAAAGTAACCGAAACAGAAATTCGCGAAGCCTTATCTCCTGTCGCCTCGCAAATCGTTTCCATAATTTCTGATTTATTGGAGGAAACTCCGCCAGAGTTAGTCGCTGATATCATGAATAAAGGAATAGTTTTATGCGGCGGCTCATCCTTACTTTCTGGTTTTGACAAATTGGTGGCCGAGGCAACCAAAATGCCGGTTTGGGTGGCCGAGGACCCGCAAACTGCCGTCGTCCGAGGATGCGGCAAAGTTTTAGACGACCCTTCGCTTCTCTCCCGCGTCCGGGTAACTGGGGGATTGAGGTAGATTTGCCCCGATATTTCCACTAATTCAAGGTTGAACCTTGAGTGGGGCGATAATTCCAGGCATGCGAGGATTTGCTATAATTTGGTTCAGTAGATATAATGACAAAAATGAGGAAGTTTTTAGCTTTTCTTCTTTTGGCTCTTCTTTTGGTAATTCTTGACCAACTTGGGGTAGCCAGACCAATAAGAGGTGGGATAGAAAAAATTCTGGTGCCGATTGAGGAAAGATTGTATTCTTTGAAAAATAAACAAGAACCCCAAACTTTGGTCGAGGAAAGAAAAATTGCTGATTTAGAGACGCAAATTTCTGCTTTGAAAAAGGAAAATGCGGATATGCGGAGGCTTTTAGGCGCGCCTTTACCTTCAAATTGGCAATTTTTACCAGCAAAGGTAATCGGGGAAGAGGACGGAGTTCTTCTTCTTGATAAAGGCCGAAGCGATGGCTTAACCGTTGGCCAGGTGGCGGTTTTTGAAAATATTTTTGTTGGCAGGATAGTTTCCTTAGGAGAGCAAATCTCGCGTCTTGAGACTCTTGAAAGCAAAAATTTAAAAATTCAAGTCGTGGTTAGAAACCCAGCTTTTGAGGGAGCAACTGCTCGAGGAATTTTATCCAATTCTTCGGGAAAGCTTATTCTTGACCAAGTTTTGCTGGACGAATCTCTTTTAGAAGGAGATCTTGTTCTAAACGGTGATTTGTTAATTGGCAAAGTCAAACATGTTGAAAAAACCTCGCTTTTTCAAAAAGCAGAAGTTGAGCCATTAATTTCTTATTCAGAGCAAGAAAACGTTTTTTTAGTAATTCTTAAATGACTCTTTCTTTGCTTTCAAATCTTTTTTTTGCCGGAGTTTTAATTTCTGCCTTGAAAATGAGGCCGATGCGGGCTTTAATTTTTGCCTTTTTCTCCGGTCTTGCTCTTGATATTTCTTTTGCCCAAACCTTGGGTTTTACCTCAATTCTTTTTTTATTTGCCTCAGGCATTACCCAAGCTTTAAAACAAAGGTTCTCGTTTTCAAATCCTCTGGCACCGCTTGCCCTTTCCTTTGTTTTATATTTTATTTTTCAACTTGTAACCGGAAGGACTTTTAAGATTTTAGAGGTAGTCTTTCTTTCTTTATTGGTGGCAATTCTCTCTTTTCCGAAGAAAGAAAAAATTTCTGTATGAGGGGAAGATTTTTTATTGCGAAGCAACAAACTTTGTTTATTTTTTGGTTTTTCTTGCTTTTTGCTTTTGGGATTTTATTTTTGCGACTTTTTCAACTTCAAATTTTAGAAGGTAAGGAAAATAGAGAGTTAGCCGAGGGGCAAAGGATAAAATTGCGAAAGATAACTGCGCCCCGGGGAGAGATTTTGGACCGAAATGGAAAATTGTTGGCGCGAAACACCCCGATTTATAAAAAATGCCCTGCCTCTGGCTGTGAAATAATAACTCGAGAAGAGGCGTTAAGGCTTGAGACAGAGGGAAAAGAAGCGGATTTGGAAATTGATATTGGTCGAAAATATCCATATGGAGAAGCGTTAGCCCATGTGTTGGGGTATTTAGGGGAGGTAACAGAAGAAGAAATCAAAAATTATAAGTTGGGAGATTATATCGGCCGGACAGGAATCGAAGAGGAGTATGAGGATGTCTTGCGGGGAGTTGATGGGGGAGAGTTGGTTGAGACAGACACAGAAGGGAAAATTATTCGCAAAATTGGCAAAAAAGAAGCAACTGCCGGGAAAAATGTTACTTTATCAATTGATGCAGATTTACAGGTGGTGGCTTATCAGGCTTTAGAAGGTCGGAGGGGAGCGGTCGTTGCCCAAAACCCCAAAACTGGTGAGATTTTGGCTTTGGTTTCCTCGCCCTCATTTAATCCAGAAGACATAACCCAAGAGGTTCTACTCGATCCCTCAAGTCCATTTTTTAACCGGGCAATTTCTGGGGCCTATCCGCCAGGGTCAACCTATAAAATCGTCACCGCTACCGCCGGTCTTGAAGAAGGAAAAATTACTTCCGAAACAAAAATTGAGGACCCAGGAGAAATTGTTATTGGTAAGTATCGCTATGCTAACTGGTATTTTACCCAATATGGGAAAACCGAAGGGGTAATTGACATAACCAAGGCAATTAAGCGCTCAACCGATACTTTCTTTTATAAGGTAGGCGAGTTTGTTGGAGCGACAAAATTAGTTGAATGGGGAAAAAAATTTGGTCTGGCTGGCATGTTGGGAATTGATATTCCCGGAGAAATTTCTGGTTTTTTACCGAATCCTTCCTCTGGTGACTGGTTTTTAGGTAATACTTATCATTTAGCCATCGGTCAGGGAAATTTGGGCCTGACCCCACTTCAGGTAAATACGATGACGGCTGTTATCGCCAGTGGGGGAAAATTGTGCCGATCACACCTAGCAAACGAGGTTGAACCTCGAAAGGATGGAAATAAAGGGGCAAATAGCGAGTGTCGTGACATTGGTTTAAAACCAGAAACAATTCAGCTAATCACCGAGGGGATGAAAGAGACCTGTTCTGCCGGAGGGACCGCTTTTCCCTTGTTTGACTTTTCTCCTGGAGTTGCCTGCAAAACTGGAACAGCCGAGTTTGGCGACCCAGCCGGTCGGACCCATGCTTGGTTAACGGCTTTTGCTCCGGCGGAAAATCCAGAAATTGTCGTTACTGCCCTAGTTGAAGCCGGTGGCGAAGGTTCCTCCATCGCCGCCCCAATCGTTAGAAAAGTTTTAGAAGAATATTTCCATTCTCGTTGACAAAAACCCATAGTTTGTGATATAATTCGGACAAGTTCGTGAAGTTGGTGCGAGACGCTTGACAACGCTAAGCAGCTTTCGTTCCAAATCTTCGCACCTTAACACAAGGCAGGTCAAAAAATCCATTTGGGTAAAGCCCTAGAAAAGGAGGAAAGGTGCTGCAAATACATCCTTTGGTTTCTTTGGGAGTACTCGTCATCCTCTTCCTCATCCACGCTCTATCTGTGACAGCCGTAAGGCTATGGGTGCCCAATGAGCCACTTCAGGGTTATTTGCGAGGTGGGATATCAGTAGCGGTAATTTTTGCCGCCGCCCTCGTTGGTTATCTCACCAGAAGATAACCTAAGATGGTGAAAAAGGAGGAAAAAAGTGAATAGAATTATTGCCGTTGTTAGGACTGTTATCCTTGTCCTGGCCTGGGTTGCTTCCTGGGTGTATGCGATTGTCTTTTGGGCAGTGATGGGTATTCCTTTCTTGCTCATCAAATTTGCCGCCTGGGCCTGGGAAAAGTCCCAAACAGAGGGGTGACTTGCCTTGAGATTTACCGCTCTGACCTGAATTAACAGGTCTTCTGAACAGTAGTTTAGAACCAGAAATGGGAGCGGCATTTTTTTGGCAAAAATTTTCAATCTTATGCTATCATGATGATATGACGAAAGAAGAGAGGAAGGCTTGGGTTTCTTTCAGTTGTTTTCCCCCAATTGGTCCTAAAAGATTTTCCTTACTTCGAAAATATTTTGGGACAGCGGAGAAAGCCTGGAGAGCCAAAAAAGAAACGCTTTTAAAAATTGGACTTTCAGAAAAATTAGTTTCTGATTTTTTAAAATTCAGAGACGAGTTTATTCTTTCTTCGTATATTCTTCGGTTGGAAAAACTGGAGGTAGAGACCATAACTTTTGAGGATAAAGATTATCCAGAAAATCTAAAAAACGTTGATGATGCGCCATTTTTGCTTTACATTCTAGGTCGGATTTTGGCCAAAGACTCACTGGCGATTGGCGTTGTCGGAACAAGAAAAATAACTTCCTACGGAAAGACGGTAACAGAAAATTTAGTGGCAGATTTAGTCTCTTCTGGTTTAACCATTGTTTCCGGCCTGGCTTATGGGGTTGACTTGGTTGCTCACAACTGCGCTTTGGAGTCTGGTGGACGGACAATTGGAGTTTGGGCCGGCGGGCTTGATTCGGTTTTTCCAGGATATAGAAAATTTTTGGTTGAAAAAATTATAAAATCTGGTCAAGGGGCGGTTGTATCTGAATTTCCTTTGGGGTTCCATCCGAGACCGGAGACTTTTCCTCAAAGAAATAGGATTATTTCCGGTCTTTCTTTGGGGGTTTTGGTGACCGAGGCAGCCGAAGATTCTGGTTCTTTAATTACTGCCCGACACGCGGCTGACCAAGGCAGGGAAGTTTTCGCTGTTCCCGGACCAATTACTTCATCCTTGACCGCCGGCACCGCTAAACTTTTAAAATCTGGAGCAAAATTGGTTTATAATATTTCTGATATTTTGGAAGAACTGGATATTGAGATTAAGGCAAAGGGGTTAGCAGCTAGGGAGGTTTTGCCAGATAATAAAGAAGAAGAAACTATTTTAAAAATACTTGAAAACGAGTCAAGACATATTGACGAAATCGTCAGATTAGCTGGACTTGAGACTGGAAAAATTGCCTCAATTTTGACTTTGATGGAAATAAAAGGGAAAATAAAAAATTTAGGAGGAATGGTATATACTTTGAATAAATGAAAAATTTAGTAATTGTTGAATCACCAACCAAGGCGCGGACACTTTCCCAATTTTTGGGTAAGGATTTTGTGGTCGAGTCAACCATGGGACATATTCGGGATTTGCCGGAGAGAAAGTTTGGGATAAAAACTGATAAAGATTTTGAACCCCAATATGCTCTTATTCCCGGAAAGAAAGAAATTATTGAAAACCTAAAAGCCAAAGCAAAAAAGGCAAAAAAGATTTTTCTGGCAACTGACCCGGACCGGGAAGGAGAAGCCATCGCCTGGCATGTAAGCCAGATAATTGGAGGAGTAGATAATCAGATGACTGGGAGAAAAACTACAAAAACACCCAATCTTCTAGTCATTCAGTCATCCAGTCTCCAGCGTATCGTTTTCCACGAAATCACCAAATCGGCGATTGAGAAAGCCTTAGCCAATCCTGGTGAAATCAATATAGATTTGGTTTCTGCCCAACAAGCAAGGCGAATTCTTGACCGAATTGTTGGTTACAAACTCTCACCTCTTTTGTGGTTTAAGATCCGAAAGGGACTTTCGGCCGGCCGAGTTCAATCGGTCGCCGTTCGTTTAATTGTTGACCGGGAGCGGGAGATTGAAAAGTTTGTCCCGGTTGAATATTGGGAAATTTATGCGAATTTAAAAAAACATTTAGGCGGAAAACTTCCGGAGGCGCCGGTTTTTTCATCTAAATTAGTTTCCAAAAATGGTCAGAAAATTGAAGTTCACGCCAAAGATGAAGCGGGTACTTTAGTTTCTGAACTTGAAAAAGCAGGATATGAGGTAAAAAATATTGAGAAGAAAGAGACTAAGCGTTTTCCCAACCCTCCTTTTACGACTTCAACCTTGCAGCAACAAGGGGCAAACCGACTCGGTTGGCCAGCCAAAAAGACGATGCGAACCGCCCAAGATTTATACGAAAAAGGTTTAATTACTTATCACCGGACTGATTCAACCAATATTTCAAAGGAAGCAATTTTTACCTGCCGGGATTATATTAAAAAAACCTATGGTGAAGATTTTTTACCAGAGGCTCCCCGATTTTATAAAACAAAATCAAAAGTTGCCCAAGAGGCGCATGAAGCTGTCCGTCCGACGGAAGTGACACGAGACACGCAATATGTGACAAGTGAAATGGACAAAGACGGTGCCAGGCTTTATGACCTTATTTGGAAACGGTTTGTCGCTTGTCAGATGAAAGAGGCAGTTTACGATGAAACCAAACTTTCGGTTTTGGCAACCGCCCAAACAAACTTTTTTGTTTTGGAATCTTTAGGAAGAATTATTAAATTTGCCGGGTGGCTTTCTGTTTTTGGCAAGGAAGAAGGAGAAGAAGAAGGAGAAACTCAGTTGCCAACCTTAGAGATTGGTGATGATTTGGATTTGGTTAAAATTGAGAGTTTTCAAAAATTCACCCAACCGCCTCCTCGTTATAACGAGGCTTCGCTGATTAAAACTTTGGAAGAATATGGAATCGGTCGACCCTCAACTTATGCGCCGATTATTTCTACCATTCAGGACCGGCAATATGTTGAAAAACTAGAAGGAAGATTTTCGGCGACGCCTTTGGGTTTTGCCGTCTGCGACTTTTTGGTTGAGTATTTTCCGGACATTGTTGATTTTGCCTTTACTGCCCATATGGAGGAGGATTTGGATGAAATCGCCAATGGTAAAAAGGAGTGGGTGCCGGTGGTCCGGGAGTTTTATATTCCTTTTAATACTAAGTTAACCAGTGTTTCAAAAGTTGCCGAAAGGGTTACGGTTGAGACCGAAGTTACGGACGAGAAATGTCCAGATTGTAGCGCTCCTTTAGTTGTTAGAATTGGTCGGTTTGGAAAATTTTTATCATGCTCCCGCTTTCCTGAGTGTAAATTCGCTAAACCCTATCTTCGCGATGCTGGATTTACCTGTCAAAAATGCGGGGCCAAGATGGTCGTTAAAAAGAGCAAAAAAGGGAAAACTTTTTTTGGTTGTTCAAACTGGCCAAAATGTAATTTTGCCACCTGGAGAAAACCAAAGACAGAATGATTTACTCGGACAGGATTTACGGGAAAGTAAAAATTGAAAACCCTGCAATTTTAGAATTAATAGATACTCCTACTTTTCAAAGACTTAGAGGTATCCAGCAGGCCGGTTATTTTGAACCCCATTTCTCAGGCGCTGCTTTCTCTCGTTTTGAACATTCTTTAGGGGTGTTTATCTTGCTGAAGAAGTTTGGTGCTCATTTGGAAGAGCAGATTGCTGGTTTAATTCATGACGCCTCTCATGCTGTGTTTTCTCATTGTATCGACTACGCCTTGGGTGCTGGTTCTGAAAAAGAACAAGACCATCAAGATAAAATTTTTGAGAAATTCATCAGAAAAACAGAAATACCTGCTGTTTTAAAAAGCTATAGAATGGATTTAGATTTCATCCTCAACGACAAGAACTTTCCCCTAAAAGAAAAATCTTTGCCCGATCTTTGTGCAGATAGACTTGATTACTCCTTAAGGGATGGATTCATGATAAAAATGATAACCCTCAAAGATGTTGATTATTTTTTGAATAATCTTTTTATAAAAAATAATTTCTGGGTATTTAGAAATTTCAGAGGCGCCAAAAAATTTACCAATTTTTTCTTGAGAATAAATAGGGTCTATTATGCTGGACTTCCCTCGGCTCTTATGTTTAGAACAGTTGGGGATTATCTAAGACATGCTCTCAAGAAAAAGTATATTTCCGAGAAAGACTTGTATACCACTGATCAGAAAGTTTTGAAAGAAGTCAACCGATATTTAAAATGTGACAGCCGGTTGAGAGTTCTTTGGTTAAGAATGAACAATAAAGTAAAATTCAAAATTGACCCCCAAAACTTTAATGCCCATGTTTTTTGTAAATCACGAGCAGTCAATCCTTTATTTGAGGATAAGGGGATAATTAAGAGGATTTCTGAAGTTGATAAGAAGTGGGCAGAGGTGATAAGGAAAGAATCCCGACCAAAAGAATATTTTATTAAGTTTGGGAAATAATGAGAAATCATCTTAAACTTTTATTGCGGAGCAACAAGCTTTGCTTATTGTTTTTAGGAGGGATAATTTTGCTTTTGGCAGGTCTTGTTTTATGGAAGAAAATTCCCCCGGAAACAAGGAAACAAGCTACTCCGTCTGGTTTTCAGACGGCCATTGAAGAGGCAAGGAAAAAAGAGGAAGAGAAAAGGAAAGCCGAAGAGGAAAAGAAACGTCAGGAAGAAGAACTTAAAAAATTTATCGCTCAATATGGTCCTTGTCGAAGTATTCCAATTTTAATGTATCACCATGTTGCTGATGAACAGGGTTGGCTCTACGTTAGAAAAGATTATTTTCTCTCCCAGATGGATTACTTAACCCAAAAAGGCTACACGACTGTAACTTTGCCAGAAGTGGTGGAAAGTCTTACCTCTGGAAAATCTTTGCCAGCAAAACCAGCAGTTTTGACTTTTGACGACGGTTATTTGGATTTTTACGAAAATGCCTATCCGATTTTAAAATCTCATAATTTTAAAGCGACAATTTTTGTGATTACCCAACATTTAGGTGGAGCAAATTATCTTTCCTGGAACCAAGTTCAGGAAATGGTCTCTTCAGGACTGGTTACCGCTGGCGACCACACTCTTTCCCATCCCTCTTTGCCCCCTTTATCTGAAGAGAAACTTAAAGACCAGATTGTTTCGGCGAAAAATATTATTGAGGAAAATTTTGGGGGGACAGTTAACGTTTTTTCCTATCCTTATGGTGGAGGAAACGGCCAGGCAGAAAAAATTTTGAAAGAGGCGGGCTTTGTGGCGGCCGTAACTTCAAGTCGCGGTCTTTCCTGCGCCAAACTTCCATATGAGTTGCCAAGGATTAGAATCGGCAACGCCGCACTTTCCGCTTACGGATTATAAATCTCCCCCTTGACTTTTTTTCACTAAACTCTTAACTTTGGAATAGTTTCTCAAAAAATCTGCCCAAAAATTTTATGTCGTGGCGAATTAGGGTAAAAAAACAAACCGGTATAATAGAAAAATTTGACAGAGAAAAAATTGCCTCTTCCATTTTCAAGGCAGCTCAACGAGTGGGAGGAGAGGATAGGAAATTAGCTGAACTTCTTGGCGAAAAGGTGGTTGAGTACTTGAAGAAAAATTTTCCAAAACGAAAAATTGTTTCAAGCGAGGAGATTGGAAGTGCGGTTGAGAAGGTTTTAATTGAAGAGGGACATGCCAAAACTGCCAAAACTTTTATTCTTTATCGAGAAGGCCAAAGAAAAGCAAGAAAAAAACTGGTCAAGATTAGAGACCTTCCCAAATTAAGGGACTTTCTGAGGTTGACCGATAGATCTGTTGTTTTTGTTACCGGAGTCTATGACGTGATCCACTTTGGTCATCTTCGTTATCTTAAAAAAGCCAGTCTTCAAGGAGATGTTTTAGTCGTGGGTTTAAATTCTGATCAATCGGCAAAAAAACTTAAAGGGAAAGAAAGACCAATTTTTGGCGAAGAGATGAGAGCTGAACTTCTTTCCTACGTTGACTTTATTGATTACATTGTCATTTATTCCTGGATTCATGCCGCCAAAATTATTAATATTTTAAAGCCCGATGTTTACGTTTGTGTTAAGGGCAGCTGGAAAGGAGATCTGGAGCAAAAACCTGAAGTTAAAGCCGCAAGGAAATGTGATAGGAGGGTGGTTGTTCTTCCTCCTCAATCATTAATGGTCTCGACGTCCAAAATTATTCAGAAAATTAGAGAAAATGCTGACTGGCTTTGAAAGGACAAACCGGTGAAAAAAAAGAAAGATTTTTTCAATAAAAAATGGCAATTAAGTGCCAGGACAAAAGGAAAATATGATGAGATTGCCAAAAACGTGGGTAAATGTGTTTTTTGTGATTTGAAAGAAAAATACATTGTCGCCGAGGACTCTGGTTTGGTTTTAACCACCAATCTTTTTCCTTATATTGATGGGCATCTACTGGTGATTCCTAAAAGACATATAGAAAACTATCTTGATTTAAGCGAAAATGAGATAATGGCTTATCACCGTTTAGCGAAAAAGAGCCTTAAATTGTTGCGGGAGGTATTAGATATCGATAGTGTTTGGTTTTTGCTTCGCGAGGGAAAACAAACTGGAAAAACAGTTAAACACCTTCATTGGCAGATTATGCCCTTTGTTAAAGGCTTGGTTACTTGGCATTATCAAGAGGTTAAACTTGCTCCGGAAGAACTAGCCAGACTTTTACGGAAAAGAAATGGTTGAGAGAATAAGACCATTCTACCAACTGCCTCCAGAAAAATTACGCTCCGCCCAAATTGTTCTTTTGGGTGAGGAGGCAATCCGCTGTCGGAATTTAACTTACTTGTCCAGGATCATTAAGGAGAAGCCAGGAACAATAATCGTTATGGCGAATCAAGAATTGACGCCGGGTAGCCGGGGTCTGGCCAAAGCCCAAATTCTGGCATCAATGGAGGGGGTGGAGGCGGTGTTTGCTTGTTCTGAACAGGAACTAGAACAGTTGGTGGCTGGCGAATTTGGTCAAGTAGAGCAATTTGGAGAAGTTATCTTGTCAAAGAAGAAACTTTTACCCCCAACAGAAGTATTTGCTGAGGAGGTTGAGGTTAAGCAAACTTCCGATCCTTTAGACCGCCAATTTATGTTAGAAGCCCAGAGGCTTTTGTCTGAAAGTACCTGCTGGTGGCGACCGACAGCCTGCGTGTTTGTGTTAAATGAAGAAGTAATTATGACCGGTGCTTGCTTCACTCCTTGGCAAACAAATTGCAAGGAGTTGCCTATAAGACCAGCAGACATTTTTTTAGCTCCAGGAGAAAAAATTTCTTTTTGTGATGGGATCCACTCCGAAAAAATAGGAATAGCCCGAGCAGCGCGGAAAGGAATCTCTTTAGATGGTGCCTCTCTTTATGTTACTAGTTGCCCCTGCGAAGAATGCGCTAAAGAAATTATTGAGGCAGGGATAAAAAGAGTTGTGTTTGACAAGGAGTATTATGATAGAAAAGGACTGCTCCTTTTGCAGAAAAGTAAGGTTCAGATAGCAAAAATTAAAAATGAGTAGACAGGAAAGACTATCGAGTGAAAGGCGAGTCCGGATTGAAAATTGGCCTCCTTATTTTATGGGCGGGGAAGTACCTGAGCTTCGGGTTGGCAACCCAGATGCTTGTGTAGGAGTTGTTACTCTCTGGACTCCTGTTGATACTATCTGGCCAGAACTCGATCAGAAAAAAATTGCCGCGATCGGTCAGCTAAAAACCTCTGGGGCCGGCATAGATGGTATCATCCGAACCTGTGCTTCCAATAGGGCGATAAGATATCTAGTGGTTTGTGGGAGGGAAATGAAAGAAGGCGTTGGGGGTCAAGCATTGATGAATTTAGTGGAAAATGGAGTTGATCAGAAGAGGAACATAACAGGCGGGCCTGAAGGAGCAAAAATCTCAGACACAATTCCGTTTGAGGAAATTGATAAATTCAGAGAAAATATTGCCCTTGTTGATCTTCGGGGAGTTGTTGATCCGGTAAAAATTCAGGAGACAATCAGCAAATCCCCCTATAAGGGTCCACAGAGCGAGGCCGTTTTGTTGCCTTTGCCTGAAGTGGGGAGAGAAAAATTTCCCCGGAAGGTAGGGGCCGAGCTGGTGATTACACCAACAATAGCCGAAGCCTACGTTCAAATCTTAGAAAAGATTTTACGTTTCGGTCCCTCAGCCATGACTAACTATGGTCAGGAAGCAGAGGACGTTTTAAACATTATTACCATCACTGATCGAGAGGTTGAAGACAAGACTAGCTGGCAAATATTACCGTTCACCAAATCTCAAGTTGAGGACTATATTCAAAAAAACTTTTTGACCCAAGAATTACCCAAAGGAGAATGGTATACCTATGGGGAGAGGATTTTCGCTTTTGGACCCCAAAAAATCAACCAGTTTGAGGCAGTAGTGGGCAAACTTTTAAAAGACCCAAATGATAGAGGAGCAATTGCGGTTTTGTATGATCCCAACAAAGACAATAAGGCCTTGCGCAACCCATGTCTCTATGCTTTTCAGGCTTCAATTGAGCAAGATAAACTTTTCTTAACCGGAATTTTTCGCTCAAATGACATGGCTAATGCTTGGCCCTGGAATGCCTTTGGTTTAAGGCGAATCCAAAACCTCATTTTAGAAAGAGTTAAGACTAAATATAAAGACCTGACCATGGGTTCGTTAATTACCTTTTCAACCAGGACTCATATTTATCAAAGTGCCAGAGAAATAGCAGAATACTTGGTAAAACAACATAAAGGAAAGACCAAGGAGGGATGGGACCCTAGAGGTAATTTCTTGCTTAGCCTCGAAAAGGGAGAAATAGTAGCTAGGTTAGTCCCACCCGACGGGTCAGGGAAGATTCTTCAGGAGTTTAGAGGTAGAACTGCCCATGAACTAGTTCAGTTAATCGCGAGGGCCGATGCCATCAGTCAGATTTCTCATGCCTTGGAGATAGGAATTCATTTGGGCTGGGCGGAAATGGCTTTAAAAAAAGGATGGCCGTTTCTTCAAGAAGAACGTTGGTTAGATAATTTGACCTAGTTTTTGCTAGTTGACGAACTTCTAAATTAGTGGTATTTGTGAAAAGAGGGCAGGTATGACTTTAGAACGAAGAGGGGAAAATTTAATTTCTCCTGAAGAAGAAAGAATTCGTTTTCTGGAAGCCTATAAAGATTATATTGGTAGACTTTTCCAATCAGAGGAAAATTTATCTGGTTTTTCAGCTAAAGAAAAGGAGCATTTTTTACTTTCCCAAAGAGAAGAATTGACAAAAAAACTTTTGAGTAAAAGCTTTTCCTTGGAAGAAAAAGTTCTTTTTTGGAAAACATTGGAACTTTTTGCTGTTAAACATAATCTATCACCGATTCATGGCGCTGTCGCTACCATGCTAGAACAGAAAGATATGGTGAGAATTGAGTTTATTGGACCGCTAGGGGTGGGAAAAAGCACAATCGCTCGTGTTTTAGCTGAAGATTTGAACGCGGAGTTATTTTTAAAAGACCCTTACGAGGAAAATCCATTTTGGGCAAAATCACAAGAAGATTCTTGCTTTATGCTTCGCTCCCAAATTTATTTTCTATCAACAAACATAAGTCTTGGTTTGGGAACCATGGTAAGAAAAGGAATTGGGGTCTCTGAGATGTGTCCTATAACTGATATTGAGCAATGGGTTCCATGGTATAAGTCGATGGGAAAATTATCCGAAGAAGAATATAAGGTATACAGACAAACGGTTGAACTTTTTAAACCTCTTATTCTAAGACCAACTCTTCTGGTTGCTCTTCTGCCTGATAAAGTTGAGAATTTATACTTTGGGGTAAGGGAGCGTCTCAAAGACCAGCCCCATCGAGAAAGTGAAAGAGTGTTCACTGTGGACGATTTAGATATGGAGACGCGCTTAATCAAAGAACTTATTGAGAGGTTGCCTCAAGAATGGCAGGTTAAAGTTTTACCGATTGTTATCGACCCAATTGAAACTTATAAAAATCCTTCGATAAGATACAGAGAAATCTATAAAATACGAGGGGAGCTTGGTCTTCTTAAAGATTTGCTCAATCCTCAGCCTAAAGAGGTTGCCGATAGAATTATGGCAGTCTTTGCCGAAAAAGAAAAAGGGCAAGTGATGATTGTTCATAGTAAAAGTATGTTCACGGGTAAAACGACTGTTTTCTTGGAACTTGAACAACAAATAGAACGAATAGGAGAGAATAAAATAATTTCCCTCCAACCAGAAGCTGCTTTAAGGTACGGTGAAGAGCAAAGGACCCACGTGATGACCAGAGATAGAAGAAAAATTAAAGGGATTACCATTGAAAGTAATAACCTGAAAGATGTTGTTCTCTATATCGAAAAAGAAAACATTGCCCCAAATAAGTATCCGTTTATATTCATTGACGAAATAATGCTATTTCATAAAACTGAAGCTGACGACGCCATACTCTATCTTGAGCATCTTCGGATGAAGGGATTCAATATCGTCGTTGATGGTATTGATTATACTTTTCAAGAAGAACCTTTTACTTTTATGCACGAGTTGATTGGGAAGTCCCTAGATAATTTAAATTGGAACCAAATTGAAATGAGAACAAGATGTAAGTATTGCGGTCGACCTGCCAGGGGGACAAGAAGAGTGAAGGTTGAAACTGGAGAAATTGCCCAGTATAACGATGTTACATTTTTGGCAGGAGACAGCGAATATGAACCAGTCTGTTGTCAAGAACACCCAAGTTGTCTTGGTCAGCCAGAAGGTTTTGTTAGGCAGTCTTTGTCCACGGAGGTGGCATGAGTCCTGAATTTGAACAAGTTTTAAATAGGGCAGTCCCAGAAAGAAAGATGTTTTTGGAAGAATTGGGAAAATTATACCCTCCCGAGGATGTTCATGGACTAAATCATGTCCTTGAGGTTGAAAAAAGGACAATTGAAGTTTTGGGGATGGCTTGTCGGGAAGCAAAAGCAAGAGGAGAAAAAATAAAAATCAACCCACTAGTTTTAACTTTGGCTGCCTTGAGTCATGATGTTGGTTATACCGCTGGAGAAAGAAACTCTCTTGACAAATTTGAACACCAGAGTGAAGGAGTAAAAATAATCAAAAGAATAATTGATAAGAATTTTGGTCTTTCTCAAAGGGAAAAAGCAGGAATTTTAATACTGATTTGGATGCATGATAACACCGCCTTTACTTATCCTCTTAAATCAAGAGGAGGAGAACCGTTGTTGAGAGAAAAACAGATTAGACAAAGAGGGGAAGTGGTGGCAAAACTTGGTTTTCTTACCGAATTGAGAATCTTGCGAGAAGCGGATTCCTTTTTTGCCACTGGAGACGTAGGTTTGAGAAGAACGATTGAGTTTTCTTCAAGAAAAGGTTTGCCTTTTTTCTCAGACGCTGAAAATCCTCTGAGGGCAGATATGTGGGAGACCTCAATTGTTGGGAATTTAAGACTTAGTGCCCGCCGGGCTTTCGAGGATGCTTTTACCAGAAAAGGGAAGATGATGGCCTTAGTCGGTTGGGCAGTTCAAGAATTGGAAATTTATAGACGATGTCAGCAGGAAGAAATTAGGTATGTCTTAGACCCTATTTTGTTAGAAAACGTTAAGAGATTTTTATGAAAATTCACAATTTTTCGGGATTTTTTGTGGATATTGAAGGGCTGGATGGTTCAGGAGCAAGCACTCAAGTGAAACTGGTGGCAAAGGTTTTAAAGAAAGAAGGCGTCAAGCCCTATTTAACTAAAGAACCAACTAAAGGACCGATTGGAAAATTGGTTCGCTCTGCCCTTGAGGGTCAATGGAACTCCCTTCCGCCTGCTTCTGTCCAGTTACTTTTTGCTGCCGATAGGGGAAGGCATTTAAATGAAGAAATTATTCCCAAACTTGAAAAAGGAAAAATGGTTATTACTGACCGCTATGCCTGGGCTTCCATTGCCTTTGGTTCAGTTTATCTTTCCAAAGAATGGCTTTTGGAGTTAAATCGTGATTTTATTTTGCCTGACCTAACCATTTTTATTGAGGTTTCTCCAGAAGTCTGCCTTGCGCGTCTGAAACAAGAGAGAAAAGGGGTTGAACTTTTTGAGGAAGAAGAACATTTAACTCAAACTTGGGACACTTATCATTGGCTAGCCCAAAAATTTTGGTGGGCCCAGATTGCCGTTTTAGATGGAGAAAGAAAAAAAGAGGAAATAACCGAAGAAATTTTATCCCTCATCAAAAACCACTCAAAATTTAGGAGGATGAAAAAATGAAACAGATTGAAAGAGAGAGATTTCAAGTGGGACACATAAAGGGACAAACTGAAACACATACTCACGTTATTGACACCGATAATGGGGAGCGGATAGTTAGTTTTAGAGAGCGTAACCAACTTTTCTATGATCCGGAGAAAGCAGAAAAAGCAGCCAAGCTGCTGAACTCAGGAATGAAACCTGAAGATATCAATATCTGTGAACTCTAAGAAAATGAAGAAAATAAAGAAAACGATTAAGATTTCTCAAAAAAAGAATCGGGAAAGTTGGGATGAGATAGTCGAGCGGATTTTTTCTGAAAGTAAAAAGCAAATTTTTTATTTTAACCATGATGATCCCTTAAAAAATGTTAGAGAGAATTATTTAGAGCTTGCGAACCTCCTGGTTAAGGCCCAAAAAGTACGAAACGAAAAGAGTCTGCGAAATGAAATTCGGAAAACTGCCGAACTGATGGTCTTAAATACTGTTAACTTTCACCTTAATTTTTTTCAGCCACGCCTTTTGAACATTTCCGACGAAAAATCGCTGGGGCGCTTAATACGGGAGATGCGATTTACGTTTGTTCGCAAGAATGCAGATTACGGCAGTGCCTTTCTTTTTTGGGGAATTCCAGGACTCGTTGTTCGCATTGGTGATAAATATTTGAGACTGACTCAACTTTCCAAAAAACGGTACAAAAGAAAAGTCCAAGATGAGAAAATTCCTGATACCGCTTTGGATTTAGCCAACTATGGCATTATGCTTTTAATGCTTCTTCAAGGGGATTGTTCGCTTCGGTTTGGTGAATAATATATAATATCCCAATATGGAAAAAATTATTGAGTGTGTTCCAAATTTTTCCGAGGGACGAGATAAAGAAAAAATTAAAGCCATTGTTGATGCCGCCCGGACTGGGAAAAGTTCACCCGCCAAAAATTCTGGCGGAATATTTAGGCGGGTTAAGATTTTGGATATTGAGTCAGACCCTGACCATAACCGGATGCTAACCACAATTGTTGGTGAACCAGAGATGGTTTTCCAGGCAGTTTGGGAAATGATAAAAGTGGCTACTCGCTTGATTGATATGGAAAAACATCAAGGTGAGCATCCCCGGATTGGGGCCACTGATGTTGTTCCCTTTATTCCAGTTTCTGGAGTTTCCATGGAAGAGTGTGTTGCATTGGCAAAAAGATTAGGAAAAAAAATTGGCCAGGAATTGAAAATTCCAGTTTTCCTATATGAGGCGGCCGCCACCAGACCTGATAGAGTTAATTTGGCAGATGTCAGACGAGGCGAGTACGAGGGGCTAAAATCTGAAATCCAGACAAATCCAGAAAGAAAACCTGATTTTGGTCCGCAAAAAATGCATCCCACAGCCGGAGCAATGGTGGTGGGGGCGAGGAAATTTTTAATTGCCTACAATGTTAATTTAGATACCAAAGATGTTCAAATTGCCAAAGATTTAGCCAAAATTGTTCGGGAAAAAGATGGCGGTTTTCCGGCGATTAAGGCTTTGGGTTTTGAAATTAAAGATAAGCAGAGCTTGTTGCTCCGCAATAAAGGCTATGTTCAAGTTTCCATGAATTTATGTGATTTTGAGAAGACAAATATGGACAAAGTTTTCCGAAAAATTAAAGAGGAAGCGGGGAAAAGAGGAGTTAAGGTTTTGGGTTCAGAAATCTATGGCATGGTTCCAAAAAAAGCCTTGGGAGGAATAAATTTGGAAGAATTACAATTAATTGACTTTAAAAACGAGCAGGTCTTAGAAAACAGACTTTAGGAGGCTGGCTCGGGAACGAATTTATTGCTTGGATTTAGAGATGGCTCCCGCACCAAAATTGGTGCGGGACCAGCTCGCGACTAGGTTATTTGAAACTCAAGTTGTGTTCCGGTTGGGTCGCGGCTTGCCACATAAATCCTGCGCAAAAATTGTTCCCTCGCCATCCATTACTGACATCATATATCAATATATGATAATTCGAGAGCAAAAAATAAAGAAATTTTTAGAAGAAGTTTCTTCAAAGGCGCCGACACCTGGCGGAGGAGCAAGTGCGGCGTTGGCGGGAGCAATGGGAGCGGCCTTGGTTGGAAAAGTTGCCAGATTAACAAAAGAAAACCTAGAGGTTTCAAAAATCACTCAAAAAGCAGACAAATTAAGAAGTGAATTATTAGAACTTTCAGATAAAGATTGTCAAGCATACAATGAAGTGGTTAAGGCTTATCGATTACCAAAAGAAGAGGAAGAGCAACAAGAGACAAGGAACAAGAAGATACAGGAAGCCCTAAAGAATGCCGCCGAAGTTCCGCTGGAAACGGCCAAAAAATCGCTTGAAGTTTTGCGCCTGGCTTCATTTGTGGCTGCCAAAGGAAATCAAAACGCGGTTTCTGACGCCAGATGCGGAATTGAACTGGCAACCGCGGCAATTTATGGAGCCCTGGAAAATGTCAGAATAAATCTTTCTCAAGTCAAAGATGAAAAATTTGTGGAAAAATTCAAAGAAGAAATCGAGAAAATTTTGTCTTGCTTTTAAGATAAAGTTTTGTTATAATTTTTCAAATTACACACATCCGACAGACTCCTTGAGTTCTTCGGTCGGATGGCGGAATAAAGGAGTAGTCTCAAATGAAAAAGATTACCTTAAAAGAACTTCTTGAAGCAGGGTGTCATTTTGGACACCAGACTGTTAGGTGGAATCCGAAGATGAAGCCCTATATTTTTGAGGCCAGGGAAGGGATTCATATTTTTGACTTGGTAAAAACCAAAGAAGGACTAGAGGCCGCCTGCGCTTTTGTTAAAGCTACGGCGAGCCAAGGAAAAAAGATTCTTTTTGTCGGCACTAAAAGACAAGCAAAAGAAATTATTGAAAAAACCGCCAAAAAGGCAGGGATGCCCTATGTTTCCGAACGTTGGCTTGGAGGAACATTGACGAATTTTGAGCAAATTCAAAAATCGCTTGAGAAACTTGAAACTTTGAAAAAAGAAAAGGAAGAAAGCAAATATAAAGAGTATACAAAAAAAGAAAATTTATTGATTGACCGAGAGATTGTTCGTTTAGAGAAATTTTTTGGTGGACTAACCTCTCTTGAGAAATTACCCGAGGCTCTTTTTGTGGTTGATGTTAAAACCGAGGCCGGCGCAGTTCAGGAAGCAAGTCGAAAAGAAATTCCAGTAGTCGGGATTGTTGATACCAATTCTGACCCAGATTTGGTAGACTATGTTATACCTGGAAATGATGATGCCCAAAAATCAATTGAACTGATTGTGGGAGTAATAGGAGATGCATGCAAACGAAAATAACCATTGACCAAGTTAAAAAACTAAGAGAGGAGACTGGGGCTCCGATTATGGAGTGCCGAATTGCTTTGGAAAAATACGAAGGGAGTGAGAAAAAAGCCAAAGAATGGCTTAAGGCAAAAGGGCTTGAAAAAGCGGATAAAAAATCGCAAAGAAAAGTCGGGGCTGGACTAGTTGAAGCCTATACTCATACAGATGGGAAAATTGGAGTTTTGGTAGAGGTTTTATGCGAGACTGATTTTGTCGCCAGGAACGAGGATTTTAAAAATTTTGTTCATGAACTGGCTTTGCAAGTAGCGGCCATGAACCCAAAAAATATCGAAGAACTCCTGGAGCAGTCCTGGATTCGGGATGAAACTAAAAAAATTTCTGATTTACTCAAAGAAAAAATCGCCCAATTTGGGGAAAATATCAAAATTTCTCGGCTTGAGAGATTTGTTTTAGGAGAATAATTCTGATATAATCTTCTTTGGCTTTCCAAAATACACAGAAAGGAGGAACTTTCAAAAGCGAGAGAATCTCTCTGTTTCTGTCAGACCTTTAAAAAGTAAAGAGAAAGGGGTGATGCGGATTTAGGATTTAGTCCACTCTCAAAATTCTGCAGAAGGAGAACATAGAATGCCAGACACTCCCGGGGGTGTTTCTCCTGATTTAGCAAGAGAGCAAATAGAGCAGACGCTGGCTTTGGCCAGGAGTAGAACAAAGAGAGTTGGCGAGTCGTCCCTCGAGGTTCATGTTAGCACCGATGACAGGTTGGTCCCTAGCTCAGATCCGATGGCGTTCGCTACACTCCAGGCAGATATGACCACAATTGCTCAATGCGAAGCGGGTCTAGACGCGATCGAAAACGGCAACTATGGCATCTGCGAAGATTGCGGTGGGGAAATCGACCCTCGACGGTTAATGGCCCTACCAGAGGCAACGACATGCATTGGTTGCCAAAATCTACGCGACCAAAACAGCAAAAAAACAGCAAAAGGAGGAAGAAGATAAAATAAAAGGAAGGCCCGATGGGGTTGTGCGGTAGAGACCGTAATCTCTATGTAAGTCGCAACCCCCTCTCTTTTTTTGCCCATTTTTCCTCTTGGTGATATAATTTCTAAAGTTATGGCAATTGATTTATCTGATATTTCTTCAAGGATGGAAAAGGCTCTTGAAATTGTCCGAGCGGAAATTTCTTCAATTCACACCGGTCGGGCCACTCCTTCTTTAGTTGAAAATATTGTCTGTTCAGTTTATGGGGGAACCCAGAATTTAAAAGTGGTCGAACTTGGAACCATCTCCACTCCTGACCCCGGGAGAGTTACCATTCAACCTTTTGATGTCTCAATTATTGGCGAAATCCGCCAGGGGATTGAGAAAGCCAATGTTGGTTTAACCCCAATTATTGATGGAGAAATAGTCAGAATTCAAATCCCGCCTTTATCGCAAGAAAGACGCCAAGAGTTTATCAAGCTTCTTCATCAGCAACTTGAGAATGGCAAAATTATGATTAGGCAAATTCGCCACGACAAAATGATTGATATTAAAAGAGCTTTTGAAGCCAAAGAACTAAATGAGGATGAAAAATTTCGTTTAGAGCAAGATTTACAAAAAGAAACTGATGAATTTGTGGGAAAAATTGAAGAGATGGGGAAGAAGAAAGAAGCAGAGCTTCTGGCGGTATAACCATGCTTTTAACAATTATCACTTTTTTAATTATTCTTTCTATTTTGGTTTTTGTCCATGAATTTGGGCATTTTTTGCTGGCAAAAAAAACCGGAATTGGGGTTGAGGAATTTGGTTTTGGGCTTCCTCCAAGAATTTTTGCTAAAAAGATTGGTGAAACAGTTTATTCTCTTAACGCTTTGCCGATTGGCGGGTTTGTCAAATTAGCGGGGGAAGACACGGATCCCTCCTTCGCCAAGGCTTCGGAGGGCAAGGAGGGAATGTTTTGGCAAAAATCAAAAAAGGTCAGGTTGGCAGTAATTGTTTCAGGTGTCATAATGAACTTTTTATTGGCGGTTTTTGCTTTTTCCGCCATTTACGCCAAACTTGGTATTCCAACAAAGACTGATAAGGTAACAATTGTTGGTGTTGCTCCTGGTTCTCCGGCCCAAGAAGCGGGACTTAAAGAAGACGATATCGCTCTTTCGGCTGGTGGGGAGGAAATTAAAAATACTGAAAGTTTTGTGGAGATTACCCAAAAATATGCTGGCAAGCCGATGACTTTGGAAATTAGCCGGGAAAAAGAAAATCCTTGTAAAGAAGGCGTTTTGGGCGCCTGGCCGGGACTTGAGATTTCCTGCAAAGGAGAAAATTTGGTTTTAACAATTGTTCCAAGAGAAGCGCCGCCAGAAGGAGAAGGACCTTTGGGAGTCGCCATTTCTCAAGTAGAGATGAAATTTTATCCTCTGTGGCTTATGATTCCCAAAGGAGTGATTGAGGGATTTAAAGAAGCTTTTGCTTGGACAGGAATGATTGTTGGCGCCCTGGGGGCGATGCTTTGGCAACTTATAAGATTCGGAACTGTTCCCAAAGATGTGGCTGGACCAGTGGGGATTTTTCAGATAACAGGTTACGTAGCCAAAACTGGAATTTTATCGGTCTTGCAGTTTTTGGGAATTCTTTCAGTTAATTTGGCGGTTATAAATATTTTGCCTTTACCGGCTTTGGATGGGGGAAGACTTTTGTTTTTAGGAATTGAAGCAATTACCGGCAAACGTTCTCATGCTCGATTTGAACGCTGGGCCCACACTGTCGGGATGGTATTCTTGCTATTTTTAATTCTTTTGGTAACAATTAATGATATTGTTAGAATTTTATCCTCTTCAGGCTTTGTCGCCCACCTCAAATCCCTCTTGCCATTCTGAGCGGATATTTCCAGACGAACGAGGTTGAACCTCGCGTGAGGCGATATTTCCGAGCAAAACTTAGTTAATTACTTAATATCTTAATTTCTCAATCTCTCAATATCTATATTTCATCCTATAGACTTGACTTCTTAAGGATTTTGTGCTATAATTTTGCCACATTTTAAAATCAAGTCTTCTTTTCTTCTGCCCATTTTTTATTGCTTGATGAGGCAGGAGAAGGATGCTTGAAGCACGTTGACATAAGCAGGAAAGTAAATTTCTCCTTTAAGTTCTGCTTGAGAGCAGCACTTTGGGTATTTCTCTGGAAGTATCTAAAGAACTGCTCTCAAAAGCAGAATAAATTTTTGAAGGAGAGGGAAGATGGAGATCGAAGTTCTTAGAGGAGGTTCCGGCCGTTGGGAAGGAAGAAACAGACTACCCGATGGGGAATATGGCCCGCTATGGTTTTGGGGTCATGTTCCAAGACAAGTCACAGGGCAAGAGTTTGAGCGAGTGGTTGAGCGTCAAATTCGCCGCCAATTGCCAGAAGCAGGTCGGCGGAAGTTTGACCAAAGGGAACTCCCTGAAGGATGGCCCAATCTTGGAGGTGGATCTCTTTACCGTATTCACCTCAATCAACAGGCGAAAACTTTCCTTGGTCTTGCATTTTCCGCTTCAATGTTGCCGTCGGGGAAAGTGGAGATGGTCAAGGAAGACTTGGCTATCGAAGAGGTCAAAAGGGCCATCTCTGCCGGCGTGGAGGTATGTCTGAACCCTTCGCATCAGAGCACAATCGACGCGTTGAGGGTTAAATACAGGATTGAAGTTGAAATCCCAGAGACACCCCCACAGATTTCCTTGAATCCTGGAGATAGCATCATTATCCTCCAGGTCTCGGGGTTGCCGCGTCTGACCGACCGGCATGAATACACCCCAGAGGAGATCACATCTGCGATCTTTAAATTCATGGAGATCACGGTTAAATAACGCAAGGCTCAGGGAGGACTCCGCGCCTCTATGGGTGAAGACCCAAAATCCAAAAGACGGTTGGTAGAATACCCCGGCTACCGTAAAAAAATAGGGGATTGATTCCCTTTTCAGCTTTGGCTGGGAGGAGATAAAAATGACTTTCCTGCTTCGTATTGCGAGCCCCGCTGGGTTTTCCCGATGAATAGGGATTTTATAAACAGTGGGGCTTTTTCGTGGAAAAAGCCCATAGAGTTGACTTTGAGAAAAATTCTTGATATACTTTATTCAGAAAATTCAGCCTGGATTTATATTGCTTAAATCTTAGGCTTTTTTGTTTTCGCACCTTTTAGCCAAATAAATTTAACAAGGAGTAGTAAAATGAATAAAGAAAAGAAACACAGAAGAAGAATCAGGCCAAGAAGTTGTCCATACGGAGGTGCTTCGCCTATTCGCTGTGCAGGATGCTGGGCTGCTGATTACTGCTCCGTCGTAGTTCGATCCGAGAGAGAAGAAGTAAACAATATACTTGAAAGAAATGGAGGGAGTATTAAGGGAACAATTTTGGCATAGGGTGCGAAGGGCCCCAGTTGGGGATTTGCTGAAAAGCATTTTCAACTGGGGTCTTTTTTTGTTTACCCCGTTAAAACCGCTCCGTGAGCCGTGTATGAATAATACTGAAAAGGCGAACGGTAAGGTTCTACGGGGCTGAAATTTGCTTCTTTAAAATTTTCTTCATATAATCAATTCAATGGAAGAAAAATTTGAAAAAAAAGAGATCACCAAAAAATCAAAAGATTTCTCGCGCTGGTACACTGATGTAATTTTGAAGGCCGAACTGGCTGATTATGCTCCGGTTAAAGGTTGCATGGTTATTCGGCCTTATGGTTATGCTTTATGGGAGAATATCCAAAAAGCCCTAGATGGAATGATTAAATCTGCCGGAATTCCCAATGCCTATTTTCCTCTTTTTATTCCCGAAAGTTTTCTTAAAAAAGAAAAAGAACATGTCAAAGGTTTTTCCCCAGAGTTGGCCGTGGTCACTATTGGTGGTGGAGAAGAACTTGGGGAAAAACTGGTCATCAGACCAACTTCAGAAACAGTTATTTATTCAATGTTTTCTAAATGGATTTCCTCTTGGCGAGATTTGCCTTTGCGGCTTAATCAGTGGTGTAACATTGTTCGCTGGGAAAAAAGAACTTATCTATTTTTGCGGACAACTGAATTTTTATGGCAAGAAGGACATACTTGCCATGCCACTTGGGATGAGGCAAAGAAGGAAGTTGAGCGGGCTTTAAATACGTATGCCAAGCTTTATCAAGAATATCTGGCTCTTCCTGGTTTTATGGGCAAAAAATCAGAAACAGAAAAATTTCCCGGAGCAGTTGATACCTATGCTTACGAGATGCTTATGCCTGACGGCAAAGTTCTTCAAGGATGCACTTCTCATGATTTAGGCCAGAATTTCTCAAAGCCCTTCAAGATTCAATTTCAAGACAAAAAAGGTAGGCTTGAGTATGTCTGGCAGACTTGCTGGGGATTTTCCACCCGTTCAATCGGGGCCTTGATTATGGCTCACGGAGATGATAATGGCTTGGTTTTTCCTCCTAAAGTGGCTCCGGTTAAGGTGGTGATTATTCCTATATTTGGGAAGGATGATAAAGAAGTTTTGGTTTTTGCTCAAAAAGTCAAAGAAAAAATTGAGGAGAAAAAAGGAAGCGAATTTCCTGGGGCGGTTGAGGTTTGGGACGACCAAGAACAAACTTTTGGCTGGAAAGCAAATGAGGCCGAGATAAAAGGGATTTCCTTAATTATTCCAGTTGGACCAGAGGAAGTAAAACAGGGAAAAGTGAAAATTTCAAAAGAAGAAACTTCTTTAGAAGATGTTGGGGAAAAAGTTGAAAGCATCTTAGGGAAAATGCAAAAAGACCTTTTACAAAATGCAGAAAAATTTTTGCAAGAAAATACCCATGAAGTTTGGGATTATCAGGAATTTAAGGAAATTATGAAAGAAAAACGGGGAGCAATTTTGGCTTTTTGGTGTGAGGACTCGAAATGCGAAGAAAAAATTAAAGAAGAAACCAAGGCAAGTATTCGTCTTTTACCCAAAGATTCTCAAAAAGAAAAAGGAAAGTGCATTTATTGTGGCAAAGATGCTTCTTGCCGCTGGCTTTTCGCCCAAGCGTATTAAATCTTCATTTAATTGACAAAGCCCCATAGTTTCTGATAGAATGCTGCCAGTTTCTTTTTTAAAGGTTTTCGAGCGAAGGAAGACTATAATGCGGTTTTCTCTTTGCCAAAACCTATCGCTCTTTTAAATATTCAAGACAAAAAAACAAATTCTAAATAGAGGAGGAAAAAAATGAGAAGGTTGGTGGGAATTATTGCTTTAGTGATAGGAGGCCTGTTTTGTTATGGCGCCTTCCAGCATCCCTTGACAGAAGAGGAGATTTATTACCAATCAATCCCACCCCGTATTTTTCTGTTTCTTTTCGTTCTGACCCTGGGCTGGTTCCTTCTCTCTTTCTTGGTCAAGGTGACCATGATTCTTGACCGCAAGGTTCCCACTCTGAACACCTTAGCTGTTTGTCTTGCTTTGGCTATGGTGGTGGCATCACTTTTATTCATTAAAGAGACAGAGCTTTCTCGAGGAGAACCTTTAGTGGTGAATGTTCTCGGTGCACTGGTTGTCGCGGGTTGGCCCCTAACAGATCTGTTTGACTTGTTCTGGCAGAGAGAGGTGGTCGAGGAAGATCTGGCAATCAAAACCTAACACAGAAAAATTTCGGCAAAAGCCGAGAAGGAGAAAGAGATGGAAATGAGAGGTAGTCCGCTTAATCGGGTAGAAGAAGGAAAGTACGATATCGTGTCGCGCGGGTGGTTTGTAGGAGACGGTATGGTCCATCTTCTCTTGCGTCCTCAAGGCGACACCACAGCCAAAAGAATACGTTACTACGCTCTTCCTCGGGGGTTGGTTTTGTTCTTGACAGAAGACGGAGTGAGACCGACAATACCGACCCTAGTGGCTGAGAGGAAAAATAGGGAGATGACCTACACCATTTATCATTCGCCAATCTAAGTTCTCTTGCCTTGACCCGCCCAGAGGGGCTTTTCATTGCAAAATGGGAAGCCCCTTTTTCGTGTCTGGTATAATATACCCTTAGTGAAGAAGCGACCCAAAATTGTTTGTATTGGTGGAGGGACGGGAACTTACCAGATTCTTTTGGGCTTAAAAAAATATCCAGTTGATTTAACTGCCATTGTGACCATGTCTGACTCCGGCGGTTCTTCGGGCAGGCTTCGGCAAGATTTAGGGATTTTGCCTCCAGGAGATATCAGAAGAACCCTTTTGGCTTTGTCTAGTCTTCATATTAAGAAAAAAACCTTAAAAACACTTTTTGATTTTCGTTTCAACAATGGTGAGTTAGCTGGTCATTCTCTAGGAAATCTTTTGCTAGCTGCTTTGACGCAAATTACCGGTCGGCCTGACTTAGCCATTTCCGAAGCCTCAAAAATTTTAGAAGTCTCTGGTCAAGTTTTACCGGTAACCACCGATAACACGGAATTAGTTGCAGAACTTACGGATGGAACTATTATTAAAGGAGAAACAAATATTGATGTCAGAAAAATTAAACCAGAAATTCCAATTGAAAAAGTTTATCTTTCTCCAAAAGGAAAAATTTTTCCCGGAGCAAAAAAAGCAATTCTTGAGGCTGATTTGATAGTCTTAGGACCAGGAGATTTATATACTTCAATTATTCCCAATCTTTTAGTTTCTGGAGTAAACCAGGCCATTGCTGGTTCTGGAGCAAAATTAGTTTATGTCTGTAACTTAATGACCAAACACGGCGAAACAAATAATTTTACTGTTTCTGATTTTTTAAGAGAAATTAAAAAATATTTAGGTAGAGCAGGGAGAAAACTTTCGGTGGCGATAGTCAATAAAAAACTTAAACTGCCAGTTTCAGTTGCCCGCTGGTATAAAAAATATAAATCTGGACCAGTCAAATTTGATAAAGAAAAAATTTCTGACGTTAAAATTATCACTGGCTCTTTTGCCACTTCAGGTAAACTTATCCGCCACGATCCTTCAAAAATCGCCAAAGTTTTAGTCAGTCTTTTTTAAATATGGCAAAAATTATTGTTACCCATTTTTATCCAGATTTAGATGCGGTCACCGCTGTTTGGCTGATAAAGAGATTTTTGCCTGGTTGGACAAAAGCCGAGGTAAAATTCGTTTCCGCTGGAGAGACTTTTAGAGGGGCGCCACCAGACTCGGACCCAGAGATTTTGCATGTTGATACCGGACACGGGAAATTAGACCACCACCAAAAAGGAGAATATAGCTCGGCTGCTGGTTTGGTTTTGAAAAAAATTAAAAAAGAAAGAGATTTAAGAGAAGTTGATAAAAAAACCTTGGAAAGATTAGTAGCGGTGATTACGGAGATTGATAATGGAAGAATGATAACTTGGGAGAATGCTTCTTCGGACAGATACGAATTTTGTCTTCATAATTTACTTTCTGGATTTGAGAAAGAAGGAGGAGACGAGGCGATAATTTCTTTGGGACTTTCTTGTCTTGATGGAGTCTTTAAAGTTTTAAAAGATAAAGTAATAGCTGAGAAAATTTTGGAAGAAGAAGGCAAAGTTTTTAGGACGAGGTGGGGGAAAGCAGTGGCAGTTGAAAGTTTTGCTGAACAGGTTTTAATGGTTGGTCAAAAACAAGGTTTTGTTTTGGTGGCCAGAAAAAATCCAAAAACGAAACATTTACGAATTTACAGCCGTTGGGATAAAAAAGTTGATTTAACTCGCGCTTATGAAGAGTTTAAAAACAAAGACCCGAAAGCAACCTGGTATCTTCACCCAACCAAACATCTTCTTTTAAATGGTAGCCGAGGCGATCCCAACCGGGTTCCCACCAAACTCTCTCTTTCGGAAATCATCAAAATCCTTGAGAAAGCCTAATTTTTGGCTCTTGTCAATTTTTCAGAGAAGAATTATAATCAATTTGTGATTTTTAATGGATGAATGTATTTTCTGCAAAATCTCAAGCGGTGAAATTCCGACAAAATTTGTTTATCAAGACGAAAATTTAGTTGCCTTCAAAGACATCAAACCAATCGCCCCAGTTCATATTTTAATTGTCCCAAAAAAACACATTCCCAGTCTGGCGGAGGCAAACGAAAAAGACAGAGAACTTTTGGGAGAGGTGCTTCTCTTGGCGAAAAAACTGGCTGAGCAAGAAAAAATTGCCGATAAAGGTTACCGGATTGGGATAAATGTTGGTAAGGCTGGAGGACAGCTAGTTTTCCATTTGCATGTTCATTTGATTGGAGGATGGGAAGGGGGTGTTCGGTGAGTTTATGGCAACCATTGTCAAAAAAAGACCAGGACAATCTGAAGATTCTTTAATTGCTCAATTTAGAAAAAAAATCTTAAATGAAGAAGTTTTGGAGGAAATGAAAGAGAGGGAATTTTATTTAAAACCCTCACGAAAGCGGTATGAACGGGAAAAAGCCCTAAAGAAAAGAAAGCCAAGAAGGTACTGGTGATGCTTTTAGAAAAAATCAAAAATGATTTAAAACAGGCTTTGAAAGCCAAAGATGAGGCGAGGGTTTCGACCTTGCGATTTTTGCTGTCGGCTATTCATAATAAAGAGATCGCCCTTCGCTGCGCTCAGGGTAAAAATTTACCTGACGAAGAGGTGGTAGAAGTAATTAGGCAACAAGTAAAACTTAGAAAGGAATCAATTGAAGCATTTAAAACTGGTAAGCGAGATGATTTAGTCAAGAAAGAGCAGGGAGAACTTGAGATTTTGAACAATTATTTACCTCAACAAATTTCCCAAGGTGAGTTGACTAAAGTGGTTGAAGAAGAAATTTTGGAGACAGGAGCAACTGGACCAAGAGATTTTGGCAAAGTCATGGGAGAAGTAATGGCAAAAGTTAAAGGACAGGCAGAAGGCCAAAAAGTGGCTAAAATTGTTAAGGAAAAGCTGGGACAGTCCGCTTAATTGATATAGTTTATATTGGTTATTTGCTAGTTGACAGCCTCATATGATATCAGTTTTAATATCTTCAGAATCAAGATATAAGATAAATAGAGAAAAAATCCGCAAACTGGTGCAAAATTTGTTGGGGCAGGCAGGACTTGACGAGGCTGAGGTAAGTATTTTAATTGTTGGGACAAGAAAAATAAGAGAGTTAAATCGTGTTTTTAGAAAAATTGATGAAGAGACGGATGTTTTAGCTTTTCCTCTTGAAGCGCCAAGGGATGAAGATGGAATTTTAAGGCTTGGGGACATTGTTATCTGCTATCCAAAGGCAAGAGGGCAGGCCGGAGAGGAAGGAAAAATGGTGGATGAGAAAATTGATGAATTGGTAGAGCACGGGTTAAGACATTTACTGGGAGAAAATCATGAGTGACTATACAACCAAATATCGACCGCAGAAAATTTCCGAACTAGACCTAACTTCTGTCCGTGAAGGTTTGGAAAAAGTTTTAAAATCCGGAAAAATCCCTCATGCTTTTTTATTTTGTGGACCAAGAGGAACTGGGAAAACTTCAGCGGCGAGGATTATTGCCAAAGCGGTCAATTGTCTTAAGAAAAAAGATTTTGAACCATGTAACAGTTGCGACCAATGTCTTTCAATTACCGCTGGAACAAACCTGGATGTTCTAGAAATCGATGCCGCCTCAAATCGGGGAATTGATGACATCAGATCCTTAAGAGAAAAAATAAAATTGGCTCCTGCGTCAGCAAAATACAAAGTTTATATTATTGATGAGGCTCATATGTTAACTTTGGAAGCCTTCAATGCCCTTTTAAAAACCTTGGAAGAGCCGCCTGCCCATGCTATCTTTATTCTCTGCACCACCGCTCCAGAAAAACTTCCCGAAACAATAATTTCTCGTTGCCTAAGATTCAATTTTAAAAGAGCGACCATTGCCGAGATTGTGGCAAAACTTGAGAAAATTTGCGAGGTGGAAAAACTTGAAGTGGAAGCGGGGGCTCTGCGAGAAATCTCAAGAAGCGTTTCTGGTAGTTTTCGCGATGCCCAAAAAATTTTGGAACAGGCCTCGTTTTCTGGAACGAAGATAACGGTTGAGCAAATAAAAGAACTTTTAGGACAAACGGTTGGCCTAGCGCCGGAGAAATTGCTTGAGTTTTTGGCGGCCAAAGATATTAAAGGAGGAATTTCGGAAATTGGTCGGGTGGTTGAAACAGGAGGAAACTTAAGGGTTTATACTGAAGGTCTGCTTGAAATTCTCCGAACTGCTTTGCTTGAAAAGTTTGGGGTGGTTCAGGATGAACTGGAAATTGGAAACTGGAAATTGGAAACTGGCGAAATAAAAGCTTTGATTGAGATTTTTTCCAAAGCTGCTTTGGAATTAAAAGACGCCGTTATTCCTCAACTTCCGCTTGAGTTGGCGGTAGTAGAGTGGTGCGGAAGGATGGATGCTAAGGTCGGACAGTCTTCTGCTCAACTTCAAACTCGGCTGTCGCCGAAGGCGACACCAGCCCTCGGAGACTCCGCTCGTCCTTCGGACTCGACTTTATCTCACTCGGGCTTGCCTCAAACAACTGAAGTTTTCGCAGAAAGCCAGTCCTCCCCGCGTTTTAAAAGTAGAGGAAGTGTTTCTTTAGAAGAGATTCAGGGTCATTGGAAAGAAGTTCTTTTGGCAGTTCGACCCAGAAATCATTCGGTTGAAGCTTTACTTCGAGCAACTCGGCCAATTAACCTTGCCGGTGGAGTTTTAACTTTGGAAGTTTTTTACAAGTTTCATAAAGACCAACTTGAAACTGAAAAATGTCGAAAAATTGTTGAAGAGGTGGCTTCGGAGTTTTTAGGAATGCCAATCAACTTAAAATGTATTTTGGGAGAAAGACCCAAAACCACGGAAATCACGGAAAAGAAAGAGGAATACACGGAAAAACCAGTGGAACCCGTGGTTCCAGGAAATGGAGAGACGACCGATGAAGATATTGTTGAAGTTGCCAAAGAAATTTTTTCTGGTATAGTGGAGTAGTATGGTTTTCGATAAACTAAAACAACTCGGTGAACTTAAGAAAATGCGGGACCAGGCGATGCAAATTCAAAAAGCCCTGGCGGAGGAGCGAATTGAGGTTGAAGAGCAGGGAATAAAAGTGGTTATGACTGGTGACCAGAGGGTTGAGGAGATAACAATTGATGGTCAAGGACAAAATCGACTAATTGATGTTTTAAATAAGGCAATTAAACGCTCTCAAGAAGTGGCTGCCCAAAAACTCCAAGAGATGTCCGGCGGCTTAGGCGGACTTTTGGGCAAATAATAATTACGAACTCCGGTTTAGAAAGTGAGACGGCGGCTAGTTTCTGGTTTTTCTGGATTAACCAGATTTTTACCAGATTTCGCCGCCGCCACTTTGCCGACCATCTTTCGCGCAAGTATGGGTTTTCAGAGCACTCAGAGTACTCTGACTGTAATCGCGTCTTCCCAGCCGTATTTCCCAAGCTCTCTTAGCACGGTCGTTAGTGCCTGCTTTACCCTTGCCCTGATCTCTTTCACTTCTACCTGTGCTCTGGGTATGTCATTCCATACCAAGACTGGGAGACTTCTTTGGTTTATCATAGAGAACACTACGAGAGGACTTCCTCCAACCATAACGTTAGATGGGAGACAACGCAAGGACGGAAATGTAGTCATGTGTTCGCAAATCTCCTGCATTTCCTCTCGCGTTATGTGAGTGGGGTCCTCTGGGTAGAAAATGATAATTGTTATCACTTTTCTTCTCCTTCCTCCTGGGGTCGGCGGACCAGGAGATATATTTTCTAAATCCCAAGGCTATTCTCGGGACTAGAATCCGGTCTATTATTAAATCAAGGTGCTTTGGCGGGATTATAGTTTAACCCAGGCTTAATGTCAATCTGTGATATAATTTTCTTAATGCAACTTGCTAAGCCGATTAGAAGATTGATTGAGGCGTTTGAGAGATTGCCGGGGATTGGGCCAAAAACAGCGGCCAGACTGACTTTTTATTTGCTTCATGTTCCCCAAGAAGAACTTGAGGAGTTTGCCGGGGCTCTCCAAAAATTAAAAAAAGACACGGTTTTATGTTCAATTTGTTTTAATGTGGCTGAAAGCGACCCTTGTCCAATTTGTGCTGACCAAACTCGGGATAAAGGGACTATTTGTGTGGTTGAACAACCTTTAGATGTTTTGGCTTTGGAGCGAGCAGGAAATTATAAAGGAGTTTATCATGTTTTACACGGAGCCATTTCGCCTTTGGAAAACATCGGACCAGATGAGTTATACATAAAACAATTATTAGGCAGAATCAGTGCTAATCGGTTGCCAATCAGTGAAATCATCCTCGCCACTAATCCGAATATGGAGGGTGAAGCAACCGCCCTTTATATAAAAAAAGAAATTGAGAAATTAAGCAATTCAGCAATTAAGATAACCAGACTGGGGCAAGGACTTCCGACCGGAGCGGATTTAGAGTATGCTGATGAAGTCACCCTCTCGCGGGCGATTGAGGGAAGAAGGGAATACTAAACATGCCAAAACAAATAATCGGCGAAACTTTTGAACAATTAGGACAGACAGTTAAACAGACAGGGAAGCAGATTGTTGGGGAGCCTGGAAAAGTGGCCGAGACTGCCGCCAGACAAGCAGGGATAAAACCAGAGCCTGGTATTGAACAACCGCAAGGCAAGGGATTAACTCCGGCGCAAATGGCGCAAAAGAGAGAGAAAGAAAAACAAAGACTTTCCTCCCTTCAGACAGAACTTAAGGCATTGCAGCAAAAACAGACCCAAGAATTACCAAGACAGATAAGCGGAAAACCTGGTTTCTCAGAAGAAAAAGCAATTAAACAAATCCAAATTGAAAAGGAAGAGAAGAAAAAATTACCGCCGATGGTCGAGTTGGCTAAGAAAAAGGGCGGCACTGGCGAGAGAAAAATTATGGGAGTAAGCGGATGAAAATCTTGCAACATGGTTAAATTATTTAACACACTAACCCGCAATATAGAGGTTTTCAAACCCATAGACCCACCCGACGTGGGGATGTATTCTTGTGGTCCGACGGTTTCAGATTATCCTCATATTGGCAATTTAAGAGCCTATGTTTTTGTGGACACCCTAAGAAGAGCCCTTGAGTTTGCGGGCTTTAAGGTTAAACACGTAATGAATATTACTGATGTTGGCCATTTAACTTCGCAAGCGGATACTGGTGAGGACAAAATGGAGCAAGCCTCAAAAAGAGAAAAGAAAGACGCCTGGCAAATTGCTAAATTTTATGAGAATGAGTTCTTCGAGGCGCTGGAAAAACTGAATATCCTAAAACCAACGATTGTCTGTCGAGCCACCGAACATATTAAAGAAATGATTGATTTGGTCAAGCAACTTGAGGAAAAAGGTTTTACTTATAAAATTTCGGACGGAATTTATTTTGATACTTCAAAACTTTCTGATTATGGGAAACTGACTAATATGCCGAGAGACAAGATTTTGGCCGGGGCGCGGGTTGAGATGGTTTCGGGAAAGAAAAACCCAACTGATTTTGCTCTTTGGAAGTTTTCGCCAAAAACAGGACCAAAAAGACAGATGGAATGGGAGTCGCCGTGGGGAATCGGGTTTCCTGGTTGGCATATTGAGTGCTCGGCCATGGGAATGAAATATTTGGGTGAGAATTTTGACATTCATACCGGCGGAGTAGACCACGTTCCTATTCATCATACTAATGAAATCGCCCAAAATGAGGCTGCCACCGGCCATCAGGTAGTCAACTACTGGGTTCATAACGAGTTCTTGCTTGTTGAAGGAGAAAAAATGAGTAAGTCTTTAAAAAATTTCTGCAACATCCACGATATTGAAGAGAAAGGATTTGAGCCTTTGGCGCTTCGTTATCTTTTCCTAACTTGCCATTATCGCTCAAAAATGAATTTTACTTGGAAAGGGTTGGAGGGAGCCCAAGTTGCTTATCAAAAATTAGTAGAAATGACAAGAAGCTGGAGGAGAGGAGGGAGACAAGTTGTTTCGGAGGTTGATGTTGGGAAAATTGATAATTTTAGAAAAAAATTTCAGAAAAAAATAAATGATGATTTAAATATCCCTGAAGCCTTGGCAATAGTTTGGGAAATGGCCAAATCAAATATTCCCGACCCTGATAAACTTGATTTGCTTTTGGATTTTGATCAAGTTTTAGGACTTAAACTTGAGGAAGTATCAAAAGTAACAAAGATATCAAAAGTACCAAAGGAAATAAAAAAACTGGTTGAAAAGAGGGAAGAATTAAGAAAACAGGGAAAATGGGAAGAGGCGGATGAGACAAGAAAAGAAATTGAGAAATCTGGTTTTATTATTGAGGATACACCGGAGGGACCGAAGGTTAAAAAGTCACTTTAATTAATTAAACTGCTTTATGGTGAGCAAAGTCGAACCACTATGACAGAAAGAATTTTAAAAATTTTACCCTGGGTTAGTGGATTTTTGTTGCTTTTAAACCTGCTTCTTTTAGATTTTGTCTGGGTTTCAAGTAAAAAGAGAGAAGCAAAAATTACGGAAACTGCCCAAACAACTTTTGAGACACCAACGCCAACCCTGACTCCAGGTATTTCAACAGGCGAAACCTGCGCCCCTCAATGTAAAACATATATAGAGGAACAAGTTTCAGAGGCGATTTCCTCAATTCCGACAAAAGCAGTTACCCCAACCCCAAAAGCAACAACGACACCATCTAGTTCAAAAGTTTCTTATATAACTATTGGTTCAACTGGTTCAACTTCAAGCACTTCATGGACTGATATTTCGGGGACTGATTTTTATTTTGATTTAGCTGATTATCCCTCTGCTAAGGCAGTCCGCTGGGAGATTTCACTTCAGTCTTATCTTTCATCTGATCCTGCTTACATCAGACTTTATGATGTCACCAATAAAAGAGCGATTGATGGCAGCGAATTGACTACGCGTTCTTCCTCATTTGAATATCTGCAATCAGGAAATTTAACAATTTGGCGAGGAAATAATTTATACCGAATTCAAGCCAAAGGCTCAAGTGGAAATGTAGTTAACTTTACCTCGCCAAGACTAAAGATTATTCTGGAGTAATCTTCTGGACAAGTTTCATTTCGTTTGTTAAAATACACTCTGATAAAATTTATGGCTTCTAAAGAGACTGATCGCAGAGACTTTTTAAAAGGTGCTGCTCTTTTTTCTCTTGGTCAGGGGTGCTTTTTGGGTCGAAACTCTTATGACTTGAAAGCGGATGCGATTTCGATGTTGACTGGAGGAGCCGTTGGAGGTGGAATTGCCGCCTGGTTCCAAATAAGAGAATCTCCAGAAAAAAAGATAACTAGAAGAGAACTCTTTAGTGTTATTCGTAATGCTTTAGGAGGAGCGGCTACTGGCTTAGCTGTTGGTGAATCCTTTAATTGGTGGGAGAGAAGAAAAGAGGTAGAAGAATTTCTTAGCGGCTTGCCATTCCCGCCAGAGAAGAATAAGAAAATTGCCGAACTTTCTTTATCTGAGTTGGCCACGCTGATTAATCGTCTAGAAGGCAAGATACCTTCCCCAGGAGAAGCAGATATTTTACTAACAGCTACTGCCTATCAGGCAGCCCAGTTATTAGGAGAGAGTCCAAAGAAAGCAAAAGAATATGCTAAGGGAATGTTCAAAATTCTTAATGAAGAGGAATTTCGGGCTATTTGTCAACCTGATACTGACAAGGAGACTGATGCCTTTACCGCTTGTTCACCAACCTTTTTCGGAGGAGAGATACTTACCTGTCTTAATTTTAGTGAAGAAGAGTGGAAACAATTATCTGCCAGTAAAATGCCTATCCGTTCTTGGGTGGGAAGGATAGACCACGAGGTGGCTCATATGAATGTTCACAGATTTGAAGTCTTCCCTCGACTCTGTAGTAGGCCAGAAGAGGATTATGGGATAGTAGGACGATTTAAAGTTTTCAGTCGAAGAGGCTTTTTACGCAATCTTCCGCCGCCAAAGGGTGAAAGTTTAACTGTCGAAGGACGAGTTGAAGAGGAATTTTTTGCTGAATGGGCATCTTACCGGTTTTTAGGAGAATTAGAGAAAGTGGGTCTTGAAAAAAAGGAGGTTGTTCCGATGGGATATCCCGAATTTCTCCAGGCAATTGTTAATCTTGAACATCCAGACTCAGATTGGCCAAAACTTTGGCAAGGAGCGATGGATTTTAGTCGGGTTGCCAAACTCCACTGGGAGAGCGATCTTTGGAGTTTTCGCCGAGATTTGGGAAAGGTATATTCAAGTTACATCGAGCCTCCACTAGAATTGGAAGAGGGGAATTTAGCGGCTTTGGGAAAATTGGTTTTTGAAGCGTTTAGTAAAACAGACGCAGAGCGTCTCAAAAAATTTCTTCAAATTAAAAGCGAAAAAGATTTAGTCTCTTTGTGATAAAATCAGGCTATCATGTCACTTTCAGTTGGCATTGTCGGTCTTCCGAATAGTGGAAAATCTACCCTTTTTAATGCCCTTCTTTCGCGGCAGATTGCCCAGGTGGCAGAGTATCCTTTTACCACCATTGAGCCAAACACAGGAATAGTTGAAGTTCCTGACGAGAGACTGGCTAAGTTGGCAGAGCTCCTTAAGCCGGAAAAAGTTGTTCCGGCAGCAGTTAAATTTATTGATATTGCTGGCTTGGTTAAAGGGGCTCATAAAGGAGAAGGTTTGGGCAATAAATTTCTCGGCCATATTCGCGAAGTTGATGCTATTGTTCATATTGTCAGGGGATTTACCAATCCCAATGTTTCCCATGTCCACGGAAAAATTGACCCCCAAGAAGACATCAAGATTGTCAATTTGGAACTTGAGATGGCAGAGATTAAAAAACCGACAATATACGTGATAAATATATCGGAAAATCAGATGACTAGAGAACTAGATAATCAGATTAAGACGATTCCAATTATCCAGTCATCCAATTATCCAGTCATCCAGGTCTGCGCCAAATTAGAAATGGACTTGGTCGAACTTAAGCCAGAGGAAAGAAGGCAATATCTGACAGAGTTAGGGATTAAGGAAACTGGGCTAGACAAGGTTATTCAGGCAGCCTACAAACTTTTAGATTTACTTACCTTTTTTACTATTAAAGGAGGAAAACAGACTCAGGCTTGGTCTTTAAAATCTGGACAAACCGCGTTGGATGCAGCTGGAGTGGTTCACACCGACTTTGCCAAAAATTTTATTAAAGCCGAAGTGATTTCTTTTGAGGAATTAGAAAAAGTTGGGTCATGGAGTAAAGCGCAGGAGAAAGGATTAATCAGACTTGAAGGAAGAGATTATAAAGTTTGTGATGGGGATGTGATTGAGTTTAAAACGGGAGTTTGAGGATTTGTGTGTGGCGGTTCGGTAACGAATTTGTTGCTTGGATTTAAAGATGGCTCCCGCGTTTGACGCGGGACCAGCTCGCGACTGGGCAGCTTGAAACTCAAGTTGTGTTCCGATGGGGTCGCGGCTTGCCACCTAAATCCTGCGCAAAAATTGTTACCTCTCCGCCTAATTACTACCTAATTACTAATTACTATTGCAAAGCAACAAGCTCTGCTTATTGCAAAGCAACAAGCTCTGCTTATTGCAAAGCAACAAGCTCTGCTTATTGCAAAGCAACAAGCTCTGCTTATTTACTAATTTCTAATTATTTGTTATACTTTCCTTTATGCGAAAATATGAAATGGCAGTAGTCTTAGACCCGGATTTAAAAGAAGATGAAAGGAAGAAATTGGTTGAAGAGATAAAAGGGGAGATTGAAAAGGCGAAAGGAAAGGTTGAGAAGGTAGATGAATGGGGAAAAAAGGAACTGGCTTACCCGATTAGAAAAGCGGGTAAAAAGTCTAAAGAAGGAATTTATTTTCTTTTCAATTTAGAACTTTCCCAAGAAGTTCCGGTAGAAATTGGAAAAAAGTTGCGTCTAAATGAAAAAGTTTTAAGATATTTGTTGGTCAGAGTTGATTAAAGGAGGCCTCCGGCCTCCCGGAGGGAGGTGAAAAAGATAAAACGTGGCGACGAGAAGTTTGAATAAGGTTTGCTTAATTGGCAATTTGACTCGGGATCCGGAACTGCGCTATACCCCTCAGGGAACAGCTGTTTGCACATTAGGATTAGCCACAAACAGATATTGGGTTACAGAAGCAGGAGAAAAGAGAGAAGAGACCGAGTTTCACCGAATTGTGGCGTGGAACAAATTGGCCGAACTTTGTGCCCAACTTTTGTTTAAGGGAAGAAAAGTTTATGTTGAGGGAAGACTCCAGACAAGAGCCTGGACTGCCCAAGACGGAACGCAGCGGCAGACAACGGAAATTGTTATTGAGGATATGATTATTTTGGATAGTCGGAGGCAGCTTGGGGAAGAGATAGCAGCGCCAACCAGAGAGGCTCCGGCGGCGGTCGCTCCAGAGATACCAGCCGAACCAGCGGCGGTTACCCCAGCGACAGTGCCAGCTGAGACTAAGAAGAAAAAGAAAAAGAGCATCACCGAGGGCACTGAAGAGAAAAAATCTGCTGAAGAGATAAATCCAACCGAGGATATACCGTTTTAAAGCATGATAAGAAGAAAAACTTTTATCCGCCCCAAAAGGGGAAAATGTCATTTTTGTGAAAATAAAACCAATCCCGATTGGAAAGATATAGAAAATCTTTCCAAATTTGTCAGTGAACGGGGCAAAATCCTTTCAAGGCTTCGGTCTTCTCTTTGCGCTAAACATCAGCGAAGACTGGCCAAAGCAGTAAAAAGAGCAAGATATTTAGCCCTTTTTCCATTTATAACCAAGGTGAAATGACAAACCCTGCCTTTGAAATCTCTAGCTCTCTCTTTTCTTTTCCTCTTCCAAAAGAGGCAAAAATTTTGGTAAGTGAGGGAGATGAGGTTTTGAAAGGAAAAGTTTTGGCAACCGAAGAGGTGGAAGAATTTGAAGAATTTGATTTGGCGGGCTTTTTTTCGATTTCTCCAAAAAAAGTAAGTAAGATTCTTTCGATTTCTCCGGGGGCAAAAATTGAAAAGGGCCAGATTGTGGCCATTAAAAAAGGACTTTTTGGGAAAGGAACGATTTTTAAAAGTCCAGTTGCCGGAGTGTTTGTCGGCCTTTCTGATAAAGGGATTTTAAAGATAAAAACAAAAAGCGAGAAAAAAGAACTCTTAAGTCCTTTCTCCGGTAAAATAAACAAAGTTTGTTGCTCCGCAATAAAAGAAAAAAAAGGAAATCTTTTGGTTTTGGAATTTGAGGGAGAAAAAATTGAAGGAGGTTGGGGAAGAGGAGGAAAAGTTTTTGGAATTCTTGATGTTTTGGGAGAAAGAGACGAAGAGGTCAAACTTTCTCAACTTAGACCAGAAGATAAAGGGAAAATTTTGGTTGCCGGTGGTAAAATTTCTCTTGGGATTTGCCATAAGGCCGAAGCTTTGGGGATAGCCGGACTTGTTGGAGGTTCAATTTCCCCTGAAGCGGAGGCAAATGAATTGACAATAGTTTCTCTAGGAGGCAACGACGGATCTGTCCCAAAAGAAATTTGGCAAGAATTGGAAAAAAGAAAAGGTAAAGAAGCTTTGCTTTCTGGAGAGGAAAAATTTTTGTTTTTTCCTAAAAACCTACAATGAAGATTAGAATGACGCTTTCCCAAGCAAGAAAAGTAATTTTAATTTTTGCAATTTTAATTGCCTCTTTCGGGACAGGATACTTTCTTGGTCAAAGAAAATTAGAAATCACTTTTTTAGATTATAAACCCAAGGTAACTTTAGAGAGAAAAGTGCCTTTAGGAAAAGAGGACGTTTCCTTTTCTTTGTTTTGGGATGTTTGGGATAAACTTGAGCAATCTTATCTTGACAAATCAAAAATTGATTATCAAAAAATGGTTTATGGAGCCATTTCGGGAATGGTTTCCTCACTTGGCGATCCATATACAGTTTTTTTACCACCCCAAGAGCAAAAACAATCAAAAGAAGATTTATCTGGTGCTTTTGAAGGGGTAGGGATTCAGCTTGGATACAAGGATTCAAAAGTCGCCGTTATTGCTCCTTTATCCGGAACACCGGCGGAAAAGGCAGGAGTAAAAGCCGGAGATTTGATTTTGCGGATTAAAGATGAAGCAAAAAAAATTGACAGAGAGACAGCCGAAATGTCACTTCCTGAGGCGGTAACAATAATTCGCGGACCCCAAGGGTCAAAGGTGACCTTGACAATTTTTCGCGAAGATAAAGGCGAATTTGAAGTGGAGCTTATCCGCCAAACGATTGTTGTTAAAAGCGTTGAGGTTTCTTTTAAAGATGAGGCAGCCCATTTAAAACTTCTTCGCTTTGGGGAGAGAACTTATGAGGAGTGGGAGGAAGCTGTTTCATCAATCATTGACCATCACCCTGAAGTAAACGGAGTTATTCTTGATTTAAGAAATAATCCGGGAGGATTTTTAGATGGGGCGGTGTTTATTACTTCAGAATTCTTAAAAGATGGGGTGGTGGTTAAGCAGGAAAAAAGCCGAGACGGAGGAGTGGAAACTTTTTCAGTAAACCGGAAAGGGAGACTTTTAGACGTTCCTTTGGTGGTTTTAATTAATCAAGGTTCGGCCTCGGCTTCGGAAATTGTGGCCGGGGCTCTTCAAGAGCGAGGAAGAGCAAAGGTGGTGGGGGAGAAATCATTTGGTAAGGGAACAATTCAGGAGGCAGAAGAACTTCTTGGCGGTTCTGGACTTCATATAACGGTTGCCAAATGGCTTCTGCCTTCAGGAAAAAATATTGACAAGGAAGGAATAAAACCGGATTTTGAGGTTGAAATGGATGAAAAAGATCAAACGCGTGACCCCCAACTTGAAAAAGCAATAGAATTGCTTAAAATAAAATAAGGTTATGAAGAGATTTCGAAAATTTTTAATCATTGCTGCTTGTGTAATTGTGGTCTTTGTCGCTGTTTTAGGCGGGGCGGTTTCGGATAGAATTTTTCCCAAAAAAGAACAGGTTGGCTTTCGAATTCCGACCGAGACCCAACGTATCTTAAATGAAGAGTCGGTCGTTATTGATGTGGCTGAGAATGTTTCTCCCTCGGTGGTAACTATTAGCATCAGTACAACCCAAAAGACCCTTGAACTTCCCGGATTTGGACAGCTACCTTTTTACTTTGGTGTTCCTCAAGGTACCCAACAACAAATAGAGCAAGACATTGCCAGTGGATTTGTTATCTCCCAAGATGGTTTGATTGTGACCAACAAACATGTAGTTTCTGACACCTCAGCCAAATACAAAATTATTACTAAAGACGACAAAACCTATGAGGTGAAAAAAATTTACCGCGACCCAGCCAATGATATTGCTATTTTAAAGATTGATACTTCAGGTTTAAAACCTGCAGAGATGGGAGATTCGGGAAACTTAAAGGTTGGTCAATTTGTTGTTGCTATAGGAACAGCTTTAGGCGAGTTTCGCCATACCGTCACCACCGGAGTAATTTCAGGAATTGGCCGGTCAATCACCGCCGGCTCTCCCTTAGAGGGCTATGTTGAGCAACTCGATAATGTTATCCAGACTGATGCGGCCATCAATATGGGAAATTCTGGCGGACCGCTTTTAAATTCTGCTGGACAAGTGATTGGAATTAATGTGGCTGTTTCTTTAGAAGGACAAAATATTGGTTTTGCCCTGCCAATAAATATCGTTAAGGAGTCGATTACAAATTTCAATGAAACTGGTCAGTTTTCTCGGCCATTTTTGGGAGTCCGCTACCGAATGATTTCCAAAGAGGTGGCCATTTTAAATGAAGTTCCCGAAGGAGCTTATGTAGTTGAAGTAATTTCTGGTTCGCCAGCTGATAGAGCCGGAATTAAAGTAAGTGATATCTTAACTTATATGGATGGAAAAAGAATTCAAGAAGCAGAGGGAGGATTGGCAAAAATAATTTCCGAGAAAAAAGTGGGAGAGACAGTTGAGTTAACCATTTGGCGAAATGGACAAGAGTCAAAAGTTAGAACAGTTCTGGTTGAAACCGAAGGTTAAATCCGCTTGACTTTTTGATTTTGATAGGTTACTCTAGTCCCGCGCTGCCCAACCAGCAGCGATTTTTTAAAAAGGAGGTGAGAAAAAATGAAAAAGGAAACTCCAGATTCACAAGAGTTGGCGGCGTTGACTGAAACTTTTTCCAGACTGGGTTGGGGTAAAGAAGTTCCAGGTATGCTTTTTAATTGGGGGAAAGATAGTGGTGTTAAATTTACATGCGATGATGAAAGGTTTTTGTTAACAATAGAAAACAAGGATAATAAGAGGAGTACCGCTGTGGATTTAAAAAGTGACGAAAGGTATCCTGAATTTAAACATATAAGGGTAGCGCGTGGTGTATGGCTGAAGGATCTCGTGATTGAGGGGTATCCTGTCCGCATGATTGAAGCTTTGAACCCTGACGATATTGAGCTTGACGTAGAACCAACATTGGTAATTAGTTTAGATAACGCGGTGATCAAAATTAATCGTGGTGGGGAAATTAGCGGCGAGATAAAAAGATAGAGCGATTGGGGTATTTATCTCGTGTTGCCCAACCGGCAGCGATTTTTGAAAGGGAGGTGAGGAAAGATGTCTCTAATAAGAAAAGAAGAAGAACGAACACCAATTAAGGAGGGAAATTATATATGTGCCACTAGCAGCCAAGCTCTCCTTAAGAACAATTGAGTTGACAGCATTAGGAAAATATTTTGCCAATCTGTTTATGACACCACCAGAACTTCTACACCCAGAGCCTAGAGAGAGGCAATAATTTTCTCTAATTTCCCCTCTAAAATCTCTTCTAAATTCTTCCACGATTTATTTATTCTGTGGTCAGTAATTCTGTTTTGCGGAAAATTGTAGGTGCGGATTTTTTCGGGGCGCATGCCGCGACCAATGACGGAACGGTAACCAGCAACGGTTTTCTCTTTTTCTTCTTCCTGTCTGGCGAAAAGTTTTGCCCGAAGTAGCTCCAAAGCGATTTGGCGATTCTGTTCTTGGGTTCGTTCTTGCTGACTTGAGACGACAATACCGGTTGGAACGTGGCGCAGGCGGACGGCAGAGGAGACCTTCTGAACATTTTGTCCTCCTTGGGTTGAGGCACGATAAAATTGCCACTGGCAATCGGCTGGATTGATAAAAATCTGGTTTTCGGGAATTTCTGGTAAAACGGCCACCGTGGCAGTTGAGGTATGAATCCGACCATAGCGTTCAGTTTTTGGGATTCTTTGGACTCGGTGAACTCCGGCTTCATTTTTTAATTTTTCAAAAATACCTGCACCTTGGATTTTAATCACTCCCTCATCAATCTGGGATACTTTCCACCCCTGGGAATTAGCAAACCTGGTATACATCCGCAATAAATCAGAGGCCCAAAGGCGGGCTTCCTCACCACCAGTTCCTGGCCTTATTTCTAAAATAGCGTTGTCTGGATTCATTTTAGGATTTCTTTTGTAGCATTTCTTTCAAGGATTTGGGGCGTTTTTCTTCCTCTTTTTCTTCTTCAAGTTTTTTAAGAAGCCTTCTTTGCTTTTTCTTAATTAGTTTTTGGGGCTGGACTCTCTTTTGCTTTTCTTGAAATTTTTCTACTCTTCCAGCAGTATCAACATATTTCATCTCTCCAGTAAAGAGGGGATGGCATTTTGAACAGATTTCAACTTGAATTTCAGGCTTGGTTGAACCCACGGTAAAACTTGCTCCGCAAGAGCAGGTAACGCGAGCCTCTGGATACCATTTTGGATGAATATCAGCCTTCATAACAAAATCTATTCTATCATTTTTCCTGCTTTGAGGCAACCCGTGGTCTGCGGAATTCGGAGAGAAATATTCCGATGGCAACGATGGCGGCCCCAAGCAAAAATGGAGAAGTGATACGCTCTCCAAGCCAAAGGATGGCCACTGGGGCGGCAAAAATTGGCTGAAGATAGGCAAAAAGAGTGGTTTCCGAAGCCTCGATAAGTCTAAGTCCCGATTCAAAAGCGAAATAAGCCAGAACCGAGGAGAGGATTACCATGTAAAGGACGCCCCAGAGGGCGCCAGAATTGAGAATTGAGAATTGAAAATTGAAAATTTGTGGGCCACTTTCTAGAAAAGCAAGGGGAAAAATTACTAAAAGTCCAGTAAAAAAGGAGACAGCGGTGATGATAAAAGGGGAGTGTTTTTTGAATTCAACTTTTGAAAGAACAACATAAACAGTCCAAATAAGGTCTGAGATTATAATTAAAAGATTACCAGTTAAATTTCTTTGAGCAAATGCCCCTCCCTCCAAAAGCGGTTGGGAGACCATGACCACCGAGCCCGAAATAGCAATCGCCAAACCAGCCGCCTCAATCCTGGTTACTTTCTCTTTTAAAAAAAAGACCCCGGCTAAGACAATAAAAATTGGCGCCAGAGCCGAAAGAATTGTTCCATCCAAAGCAGAAGTTCTCTCAAAGCCAAGAAAAACAAAACTTAGACAGAAAGGGATTCCTAAAAAGCCGATGGGGATAATTGGTAAAAGACTTCTTAGAGTTTCTTTTTCTTTTCTGGCCAGAAAGATAAAAAAAGGCAGAAATATCAGCGAGGCAAGCAAAAATCGCCAGAATAAAAAGGTAAAAGGAGGAATAAATTGCAGAGTGTGCTTAATAACTGGTCCAGCAATTCCCCAAATGATTGAAGTTAAGATTAAAAGAAGATAAGCAGTTAGGCGTTTCTTTGTCATGGGCAGTTTACCCAGCTAAGCTGGGTTTAATTATTTTCCGCCAGAGGCGGATCCGCCTTTGGTGGAAAAGTAGTCTGAAAGTTTTTCCTGGGGTATAGTTTCTTGCGAGCCTTTTTCCATATTTTTAATCGTTACTGTTCCAGATTTTTCTTCCTCTGGGCCAATAATCACCACGAAGGGGATCTCTTTCTGGCTAGCGTATTTTAATTGTTTGTCAAGTTTTTCCGGATTAATATATATTTCTGTATTTACTCTATTACTGCGCAGTAATGAAGTAACTTTGAGTGAATCGCGGAAGGTTGATTCGTCAAAAACTGTAACTAATACTCTGGTATTGCCAGGAGAAATCTTGGGAGTTTTTTTATTGCGAAGCAACAAGCTTTGCTTATATTCTTTTAAAACCTCCTCGATAACGACATCTCCAGCGGCGAATCCAGTCCCGGCAATTTTTGGACCGCCAACAACCTCAACTAAATTATCATATCTTCCTCCACCAAGAATCGCTCTGAACTTACCCTTGGCGTCTCTTGCCTCAAAAACTATTCCGGTATAATAATCAAGCCCGCGAACAACATTTGGATCAAATTCGACAAAATCCGAAACTCCCAAATCAGAAAGAGTAGAAAAGATTCTGGTTAGGTTTTCTGACTCTCGACTGAAATCGCGGTCTTTTAAGATTCCCTTAAGATCCTTAACCTGAAGACTGGTTAATCCTATCTCTTTAAGCCATTTATCCCATTCTTCCTCGGCAATTTTTTCCTTCTTGTCCACTGCTTTGAAAACTTCTTGAATCTTTGTTTTAGGAATCTCAATCAAAGATAATTTTTGTTCCATCAAAGAGCGGTCATTAACTTTAATTTTTACTTCTTTGGGGGTTAGGCCGATACTTTTTAAGAATTCGGCCGCGATAGCAATAATCTCCGCATCTGCCTCTGGGCTTTCTGAGCCCAAAATATCAATATCCCATTGATAAAATTCTCTTAATCTTCCTTTTTGGGGTTGTTCGTAGCGAAACCTGGGACCAATGGAAAACCAGCGGATTGGTTTTGGAAGTTCTGCTTCCCTTTGTCCAACCATCCGCGCCAAAGTTGGAGTCATCTCTGGTCTTAAAGCCAGTTTTCTCCCTCCTCGGTCTGTTAAAACAAAAGTTTGTTTTTTAACCAGGTCCTCGCCTGATTTGGCCGCATAGAGTTCTAGGGGTTCAAGAATCGGACCTTCGTATTCTTGGTAGCCAAATTTTTTGGAAGCTTCTCTCATTTTTCCAAATAGGAAGTTCCGGAAAGCCATCTCTTCCGGATAAAAATCCCTCGTTCCCTTAACTGGTTGAAATTTAAGTTTTGCCATAGTTAAATGATAGCATTTTTTTGAGAAATTAAAAACCTGAAAGCAGAACTTTCTCTGAGAAAGACTTACTCGGCTGGGGTGGGGGTGGGTTTCTTTGTTGGGGTAGGACTGACTTTTCCAGGAATAACATGAATGAGTTTGGCAGTGATGGTTTCGTTTTCTTCTTCTTTAGTGCCAACGCAAACCACCCGGTCGCCAATCTCAATTTCGGAAAAAGTTACTTTTTTAATTTTCCCCTCAACCTTTTTAGTAATAATGGTTGAACTTTCTACTCCAACCTGGTAGGTGACATCGCTTTTTAATGGATGAACAATTGAAAGAATTTTCTCTTCTTCTGATATGTCAGCCACTCTCCCATAAACTGCGTATCGGCGGACAGCTGGTTTTGGTGCTTGTGTTAAGGCAGTTATTCTTTTTCCCTCAAGAGTGCCATTTTCTTGCCAGTATCCCAAGGCAATAATAAAGTTGCCAATTTCAAGGTCAGCTAATTTTATTTCTTTTTTACTGGCTCCGAAGAATTTGGTTTCTTCGTCGGTTTTGACCCGTCTTTCTCCTCTTGGAGTGTCAAGAACCAAAGTTGAATTGGTGATTTCTTTTAATGTTCCCCAGAAGGCTCTTTTTTTGAATTCGGTTTGGATTTGCTCAATTCTTTCTTGAACCTTTTCCTTAATTTCCTCGCGAACCCCAGTCGGAGTAGGAGATTGGGCGAGCGCCAAAAGCGGGAAAGTAAAAAGTAAAAAGTAAAAAGTAAAAAGCAAAATTATTTTTCTCATATTTCCGCCGTTGAGTAAACTACATTTAAGGTTTTTGAGACCTCATCCCCATTTTCCGAAAAAGCACTAATCGTAATTTCGTTTGTTCCCGAAACCAAAGATACTTCAGTTGAGAAAATTCCCTTCTCATCTGCCTCCAAAATTTCTTCTCCCTTTTCTCCCATGATGACAACATATACTTCGGGCTCGGTTGTTCCAGAAACAGTAACTTTGTCAGCGCTTGAGATACTCTCATCTTCAGGTTTTGAAATGACTAAAGAAAAAGCGGGCGTTGGCGTAATCTCCTCTGGGGCGGCAACTTCTTCTTCGGGGGCAGCCGGGGGTTTTTTTGAAGTTAAAGCCTTGTTGGCTGACCAGATACCAAAGGTAATAACAAGGCCAAGAGCAAAACCAACAAAGATAGCAACTAGAACTTCCTTTCTCATGACAGGCAGACACTATAACCTAAATTGGGGGTCTTGTCAAGAGGAAAGCTTTATGATAATCTAACTTTGACAAAATGGAAATTTCATACCTTGGTCATTCATCTTTTAAGCTTAAAGGGAAAACAGCCACGGTTGTCACCGATCCCTATTCTCCGGAGGCGACCGGCTTAAAATTCCCCAAAGTTGAGGCAGATATTGTGACTGTCTCCCATGACCATCAGGATCATAACCAAAAAGACCAGGTTCAAGGTTCTCCTTTTGTTATTTCTGCTCCAGGAGAGTATGAGGTTAAAAATGTTTCCATTTTTGGAATTTCTTCATTTCATGACGCCAAAGAAGGTTCAGAGCGCGGGCAAAATACAATTTATTTAATGGAAATGGATAACCTGCGGGTTTGTCATTTGGGAGATTTGGGTCACCGACTTTTTGACCGCGAACTTGAAGAACTAAATGGAGTGGATATTTTGTTTATCCCTGTTGGCGGATTTTACACTATTGGACCAAAGGAGGCAGGGGAGGTAATTTCTCAACTTGAACCGAAGATTATTATCCCCATGCACTATAATTTTCCAGGGTTAAATCAGGAGATTTTTGGAAAAATGTCAACCCTTGAGGATTTTTTGAAAGAGATGGGTGAAAAAGGAGAATTTTTGCCAAAACTTTTAGTCAGTCGGGAAAGTCTGCCAATGGAAACAAAAATTATAGTTTTGGAGAGAAAAAATGCCTGAAGTCCGAATTCCTCCACATTCAGATGAGGCCGAAAAATCTGTCATCGGCGCCTGTTTAATTGACAAAGACGCCATCGTTGCCGTGGCCGAATTTCTGCGACCAGAGCATTTTTATGATGAAAAAAACGGTTGCATTTTTCGGGCAATTCTTTCCCTATACGAGGAGCGTTCGCCAGTTGACATTGTCACTTTAACGGAAAAACTTAAAAAACAAAAAGATTTAACTCGGGTTGGCGGAGCAGGTTATCTTTCCGAGCTTGCCTCCCTTGTCCCCACTGCCGCCAATGTTGAAGAATATGGAAGAATTGTTAAAAATGACTACACCAAAAGAGAATTAATTTCGGCTGCCTCAAAAATCACCGAGCAAGCGTTTGATGAGGCGTCTGAAGCAACCGAGGTTTTGGACAAGGCCGAGCAGCGGGTTTTCGCTCTTTCTCAAGCCCACTTAAAACAGGTTTTTATGCCGGTTAAAGATGCTTTAGCGGAGAGTTTTGACCGCTTAGACGAACTTCATAAAAAAGCCGGGGGTCTTCGGGGAGTAGCAACTGGTTTTAAAGATTTGGATAACATGCTTGCCGGACTGCAGCAGTCAAACTTAATCATTTTGGCATCCAGACCAGGCTTAGGAAAAACTGCTTTAGTCTTAAATGTGGCTAGATATTTAGCGGTCGAAGAAAAAGAACCAGTGGGAATTTTTTCGGTTGAGATGAGTAAAGAGGAGTTGGTTGACCGACTTTTGGTTCGTCAGGCAGATATTGATGCTTGGAAACTTAAAACCGGCAGACTTGAGGAAGAGGATTTTACTCGGCTTTCTGATGCCATGGGAGTTTTGGCCGAAGCCCCACTTTTTATTGATGACACGCCGGCAATTTCCATTTTGGAGATGAGGACCAAGGCTCGTAGGCTTCAGGTTGAGCAAGGATTAAAACTTATCATTGTTGACTATCTTCAACTTCTTCGGGGGAGGCAACTTGAAAATCGAGTTCAGGAAGTTTCCGAAATTTCCATGGGGCTTAAAAATCTGGCTCGGGAATTAAAAATTCCGGTTCTGGCAGTTTCCCAACTTTCTCGGGCAGTTGAGGTTAGGGGAGGAGCCAGACCTCGTTTGGCTGACCTTCGGGAGAGTGGTTCAATTGAACAGGATGCGGATGTGGTCGTTTTTCTTTATCGGGAAGAGGAAGAAACTCCCGAAAATGTGACCGCTGAAATTGCCAAACACCGAAACGGACCAACCGGTTCTTTTAAGCTTCGCTTCGTTCCGGCCCGAATTTCCTTCTACGGAATGGAAGTTAGAAGGGTGAAAGAATAATTTCCAAGCTAATTTCTCAAAAGTTTGATATAATTGTCATTGCGCCGAGGTGCTGGAACTGGTAGACAGGCAAGTCTCAAAAACTTGTGGTCCCTAAAGGACCGTGGAGGTTCGACTCCTCTCCTCGGCACCGATGATTTCTGTAACGGAACTAAGAAGCGGAAGAACTTTTGAAGAGAATGGCGAGCCTTTTGTGGTTTTGAAATATGAGCATTTAAAAATGGGGCGGGGGACGGCCAATATAAAAGTCAAGGTGCGAAATTTAAAAACTGGGGCGGTTCTTGAAAAAACCTTTATTTCCGGAGCCAAGGTTTCTGAGATTTCTACTGTCAAACGCAAACTTCAATATCTTTATTGCGGAGCAACAAGCTCTGCTTATTGCAAAGATAATTTTTACTTTATGGACCCGAAAACTTTTGAACAACTTGAAATTCCCAGAGATTTAATCTCTGACCAAGCACCATTTTTGCGTGAACAGGCGATGGTTGATGTTTTGTTCTGGTCTGAAAAACCTTTATCGATCGAGCTTCCGCCCAAAATGGAATTTGAGGTTAAAGAAACTGGACCAGGGGTAAAAGGGGATAGTGCTACGAATATTTTTAAACCAGCGGTTTTGGATAATGGCTTAAAAATTAAAATTCCTCTTTTTATAAATCAAGGAGAGAGAATTTTGGTGGATACAAGAACTGGAGAATATGTGGAGAGGGTTAAGTAAAAAGCAAAAAGAAGCAGACTCCGATGAGAATAATTTGGGAGAGAATTCCGGGGATTGGAGAGACGTTCCACTGGAATCTCCGCTGAATAGAAATTAACTTTAAAATATATTTATTTTTTGACTTCAGGAAAAAGTAGGGGGCTTCTAAAACATCAAAGAGAACTGCTAGGAAACAGCCTGCTAAAATTATTGCCACTTTTCCTAAATTTGGATAAAATCTTAAGGCTAAAAGCAAGCCTGTTATTAGAGCAAGACTAGAGTCGACGATAACAATTCTTTTTGATTTTGGGGAAACTTTGCCATCGTGATTCATTTCCGTGTAAATGTGAGGATTCCAGTGAGGGAGAAGGTCAATGAGGAGATTTGAGATTAAAGCAAATGGGAGGGCGAGGTAGGGGTTGCCAATCTTGGTGGCGATAGTTGCCCCAACGATTGTATGCGGCAGTTCAAGCATGCAAGGAAAAAGTATAGTATGATATAATTAGTTTGTCAAGCATGTTTCCTGTCCTTTTAACACTTGGGCCAATAATAATCTCAACATCCAGCTTTTTCGCTGCTTTATCTTTCGTGTTTGCCTCATTTTTCCTTTGGCAAAGACTTAAAGAAGATTATCTTGAAGATGATATTTTAAACTTCACCATTCTTCTTGTTCTTGGAGCGATTTTAGGAGCAAGGCTTTTCTATATTGTCGGAAACCCAAGCCTTTATCTCCAGCCTTTGAAATGGTTTTCCTTAAGAGCAGAGCCTGGCTTTTCTTTTTTAGGAGTAGTTGTTCTTCTGCTTTTAATTCTTTTTCTTTGGTCAAAGAAAAAATCTTGGGATTTTTGGCTGGTGGCAGATAATCTGACAGAAGCATTTTTTTTGTTTTTAGTAATTTTTGAGATTGGTTTAATACTGGCAACTGGAGAAAAATTCATTCTTGCCTTTTTTGCCTCCTCTGCCCTGGCTTTAGTTTTATCTTTTGTTTTTGCCAGAACCTACCGGAAGTTTATTTGGTATAAAAGCGGAAAACCAGGTTTTGTCGCTTGTTTAACCTTGGGAATATTCTGGATAATTCTTGGTTCACTTGAAATCATCTTTCAAAAAAGTATATACTGGGAGAGGGTAGGAATTTTCATTTTGGCACTTTTAAGTCTTGGATTTTTGTATAAAAGATCAGAGAGAAACTTAAAGGAGGATATTTTAAAATTAAGGAGGAAAAATGAGAAGTAAAATTTCCTTTCCAGCGAGTGTTTTAAAACCAATAAAACAGTTTCTTCATCTTGAAGCAAAAAAACTTGAAGAAAGAAAAAAGGTTCTTGAAAAAGAGGACCCATTCGCCGATACTGAAAGACTGACCGACAATGCCGCTACAGATTCCGATGCCAGGGAGCAGTTTGGTCATGCGAGGATAGAGGCGATGAAAAAAGAAATTGATAGGAGACTGATTGATATCAGAAAAGCCTTGACTAAAATTAAAATTGGCAAATATGGGATTTGTGAAAAGTGCGGCAGAATGATTGATACCGACAGGTTAATGATAAAACCCGAAGCCACGCTTTGTATTGAGTGCGAGAAAAAGAAAGAAAAGTAAATCAGTAACTTCTGCGGGTAGGAATATGCTTCCTAAAATTTTATTTGAAGACGACGAGATTTTGGTTTTGGAAAAACCAGCGGGGATGGTGGTCAATAAAGCAGAAACCACCAGAGGCGAGGAGACGGTTCAAGATTGGGTGGAAAAGAAATTAGAAATTAGAAATTCGAAATTAGGAATTGGTGGGAGAGCAGGCATTGTTCACCGGTTAGATAAAGAGACTTCGGGAATCTTGCTTGTTGCCAAAACTCCGGAGGATTTTTTAGATCTTCAGAAACAATTTAAGGAAAGAAGGGTAAAGAAAAAATATTTAGCCTTGGTTCATGGGAAAGTAGAACCTGGCGAAGGTGAGATAAAAGCGCCAGTCGGCAGAATTCCCTGGAGCCGGGAAAAGTTTGGAGTGGTGCCAGGAGGAAGGGTAGCTTTGACGAAATACAGAGTATCTAAAATCTATAATCTAGAATCTGAAATCTATACCCTTCTTGAGCTTACTCCCGAAACCGGTCGAACTCATCAGATTCGGGTTCACCTGAAATATCTGGGGTATCCAATTGTCGCTGACGAAAAATATGCTGGCCGAAAAACCTCAAGAGAAGACCGAAAAATTTTTCCGAGAATGTTTTTGCACGCTTCGTATTTAGGATTTTTTCACCCTAGAACCGGAAAACTGGTTGAATTCTCCTTACCGCTTCCAGAGGACCTAAAAATTGACGAGAAGGCGAATATCTTCTAATATTAAACTTAATGCCAGACTTAACCCTGGTTTTTGACCTTTTAATAATTCTTTCTTTGGCTTTTTTGGGCGGATGGATCGCCAGAAAACTCCGTCAACCTTTAATTTTGGGTTATGTCTTAGCCGGGGTGACGATTGGTTCCTTGGCAGTTTCGGCAATTTCCGGAAGGGGACAGCTTGAGCCTTTAGCCGAAATAGGGGTGGCTTTGCTTTTGTTTTCTTTAGGAATTGAATTTTCTTTTGCTAGACTGGCGAGGGTTCGGGCGGTGGCTTTTTGGGGAGGAGTAATTCAGATTCTGGCTTTTATTTTTCTTGGGATTTTAATTTTCCCCCGTTTTGGATTTGACTTTTATTCTTCTTTATTTTTAGCCTCCTGTTTTTCTCTCTCTTCAACCGCGATTATCACCAAGATTTTAGCCGAAAAGGGAATGCTGGATTCCTTGCCTGGAGAAATTATGCTTGCTTGGTCACTTGTCCAGGATTTGACGGTTTTACCAATGCTTTTAATCTTGCCAAAAATTGCTGTTTTGGAAAGCCTGCCTCTTTGGCAAATTCCCCTGACTCTTGGGAAAATCGGAGTTTTTCTTTTTCTTATTCTTGTTGTTGGTAGAAAGGCAGTTCCTAAAATTTTAGATAAGGTGGCGGCGGTCAACTCTCGAGAAATCTTACTTTTGGCAGTGGTGGCTTTATGCCTTTTGGCCGCCTCGGGAACTTATGCTCTGGGACTTTCTTTTGCTTTAGGAGCATTTTTAGCGGGAATTTTAATTTCCGAATCCTCGCAAAATCATGCGATTTTTTCCGAAATTAGGCCCTTGCGAGATATTTTTTCCATTGTCTTTTTCGTTAGCTTAGGAATGATGCTTGCACCTGAATTTTTATTTTCCCACCTTGGCCAGATTTTGGGGCTTTCCTTAGTTGTTATCATTCTCAAACTTTTAATTGTTATGGCTTTGGTTTTATATCTTGGCTATCACTCAAAGACCGCCTTTCTCGTTGGGGTAGGTTTAGTTCAAGTTGGGGAATTTTCTTTTGTTTTGGCGCGAACTGGAATCTCTCAAAATCTCATAACCGCAGATTTGTATTCTTATATTTTATCGGTGGCCCTTTTAACAATTGTTTTGACTCCATTTTTCTTTAACTTGGCGCCAAAAGTTTATACCAAAGTAAGAAAGACAACTTCAACCAGATTTCCCAAAATTTATTCTTTAGTTTTTGCCAGATTTGATCGAAGAGAGGCTCAAGAAGAATTACCGCTTGAAAATCATGTTGTTATTTGTGGTTATGGACGGGTTGGCTCCTGGCTTGGTCGGGCTTGTCAAATATCAGAAATTCCTTTTATTGTTTTAGATTTTAATCAAAAAGTGGTTTCCGATTTAAAGGAGAAAGGGATTCCGGTAGTTTATGGAGATCCAGCGGATTTGGAGGTTTTGGATTTTGCCCAAGTTGATAAGGCCAAGGTAATCGTGATTGCTATTCCGGACAGACATACCCAAGAGTTAGTTATCGGCAACGCCCTGACTTTAAACTCTAAGATAAATATTATCTGCCGAAGCCACTTTGAGGAAGACCAAGCTAGACTTAAGGCTTTAGGGGTACAGACAGTGATCATGCCGGAATTTGAGGCCTCACTTTCAATGATTCACCGAATTCTTCAAGCCTTTGGAGAAGAGAAAGAAGGGGTGGCCGGGAAAATAAAAAGAATTAAAATTGAACACGGGATGGAGTAGAAAACTAAAATGGTTAAAGCAGCAAACCAGCCTCGGTGGCAAAAGGAACAAAAAGAGAAAAAGCAAAAAATTAACTTTTTGGTTATCCGTTTATGGTTATTCGTTATTTGTCTGCTTCTTCTGGGAGGAATCACTTTTAAAGTATTTCAGTTGGTGCGGAGAAGCCTCTGGAATGGCCGAGATAGGATAAATTTTGTACTCAAAGGAGAAGAGACGATTTTGGCCTCGTTTGAGCCAAACCAGGAGAATCTAAGCTTAATTCTGATTCCCAATCAAACCCTACTTGAAGTTTGCCATGGTTATGGAAAATATAAAGTAGAGGCAATCCCTGGTCTTGAAAAACTCGAGAAGAGAGAAGCTCTTTTGGCGGAAAGTGCCCAAGAATCTCTGGCTGTGCCGGTTGAAGGATGGATAGGAATGTCAAATGTCAAATGTCAAATGTCAAATGTCAAAGAAAAAATTCTCTGCGAGATGGGAAATCAAATTTTTCAGAAAAAGATAACCAATTTCAGCCGGTGGGATTTAGCCAGGCTTTGGTGGGAAATTAAAAAGGTAAAAGCAGGGAATGTAGAAATTTTGGATTTAGGGAAACTTAATGTTTTGACCCAAAGTAAACTGCCTGATGGAACAGTAGTTTTTGAGATTGATTCTTCAATACTTGATCCCCTAATTCAGAAATATTTTTCTGATTTAGCCTTTAAACAAGAGGGATTTTCAATTGAGGTTTTAAATGGAACAACTCACTTGGGCTTGGCCGAAAAAGGAGCAAGAATTTTATCCAATTTAGGTGGGGAAGTGGTTTGGGTAGGGAATTCAGAAGCGGGAAGTGAGAAGTGTGTCGTGGGTAGCGGGAAGAATAAAAAAGAAACTTATACGGTAAGGAAAATTATAAAAATTTTTGGTTGCAGCTGGCAGGAGAAAAAAGAGGAAGGAAAAACAGAGATAACTGTTATCTTAGGCGAAAATTATTGGCAGAAGTTAAGCCAGAAGTGAAAGTGGCTCGGGTAGGAATTTGTTGTTCGGTTTCGACATGGCCTCCGCCGAATCGGCGGACCGCCCTCGGATTCTGAAGTCTGGAAGTCGAGTTGTGTTCCGTTGTCCTCGGGCTTGCCAGATGAAACCTTCACAAAAATTCTACCCTCGCCCCCTTATTAAAAGATTAAAAAACGCAAAAATTGTTACCTCGCCATCTTGACTAGCGCAAAAATTATACCTGCCCTCGTCTCCAAACGCAGATTTTTAGTGGAAATTCTGTTAGAATATAACTAATTTATGTCTGGACATTCGAAGTGGGCGACGATACACCGGCAAAAAGAGACTACTGATGCCAAAAAAGGTCTGGCTTGGACTAAAGTGGCTAATGCCGTAACTTTAGCCGTCCGCCAAACCGGAATAACTGACCCGGAGAAAAACTTCAAATTAAGACTGGCAATTGAGAAAGCCAGGGCTTTGAACATGCCCAAGGAAAATATCCAAAAAGCAATCGCTAGAGGAAGTGGGCAAGATGGAAGTGAGAAGTGGGAAGAAGTAGCCTATGAAGGTTTTGGTCCGGCTGGGACTGCCATAATTGTTGAGACAGCCACTGATAATAAACAAAGGACTGCCCAGGAAATTAAAAATATTTTTGAGAGGGGAGGGGGGAAGCTGGTTGGGCCGGGGTCGGTGTCTTTCCTGTTTGAAAAGACCGCTCTTATAACTCTGGAGAAACCCCAAAATCCGCAAGAAAGCATCTTGTCTATTATCGACCTTGGAGCAGAGGATGTTGAAGAGGCTCAAGATGCGATTGAGGTCTATGCTAAAGTAGAAAATCTTGAAGAGATGAAGAAAAAACTAACCGAGGCCGGTTTTAAAATCTCAAATTTTGAGATAACGATGAAACCAAAAACCACAGTCCCGATTCCGGATAAAGAAACTGCCCAAAAAGTTTTGGATTTTCTGGAGAAAATCGAAGAACAGGAAGACGTTCAGAAAGTTTTTGCCAATTTTGATATTCCGCAAGAATATGTCTAAAAGACAGAAATTCATTTTAACCTCGGCAGTTTTAGCTGGTGGGCTTTTGGCAATCCAGACACTTGAGCCAGAGTTTCGTTATCAGGCAATTTTTGGTTTAACTCTAGTCTCCGCTCTTTTAACTCTTTGGTCGCTTAAAGAAGCCTTGTCTGGAATCCGTTTTCTGACCACTGCCATCCTGCCGACTCTTTTTACCGCCGGAGTTGGACTTTTTTATTTTTTACTGCCGGCCAACATTTTTTCCCAGCTGCCGGTGGTTGCCCTTTACGCAGTTGGGATTTATGCTTTACTTTTGACAGAAAATATCTTTTCCGTAGCTGCCATTCGCACCATTCAACTTCTCCGGGCCGCTCACGCAGTTGGTTTTTTACTGACCCTTTTGACCGCCTTTTTTCTTTTTGACACCATTTTTTCCTTTAGAATTTCTGGATGGTGGAATTCTCTTTTGGTGTTTGGGGTCTCTCTACCTCTATTTCTTCAGGGACTCTGGTCGGTTAATCTCGAAGAGAAATTAACCAGAAGAATTTTAGATTATACTATTTTTCTGTCTTTGGTTTCTGGAGAGATGGCTTTTATCATTTCCTTTTATCCAGTGACTATTGCTATGGCTTCGCTTTTTCTAACCACCTCAATTTATGTGACTTTAGGTTTGGTTCAGGCAGAATTTCAGGAGAGACTTTTTAAGCAAACAATTTATGAATATCTTGGGGTTGGAATTGTGGTATTATTGGTCATGCTTGGAACAGCCAGATGGGGAGGATAAAAATGAGCGAAACACCTAAAGAGGTAAAAGAGGGTTTAGTAGTTAAAAAAATTGGAGTCCCTGGAGGAGTAACAGTCAGTTGTAGACCTTCCTTTGAAGGCAAAGATTTTATTAGATACACAAAAAAAGAAGGAGAGTTGTTTCCTTGGATAACAACAGAAATAGGCGATGGGGCGCTTTGGTTTGGAGGAACACCTACGGGCTGGGTGCCAAGAAGCCCAAAAGATAAAAATACATTCTATGGCGCACTCAGGGAAGAAATTAAAAAAACTCATCAGAGAAAATTGCCAGAACCTTTTTAATGAGCCAAAAAGATATTAAATTAGGGCAGTCTTTTAAAACTTTTTGAGCAAATTAAGACTGCCCTAAGAGCCCCCTGACAAATAACTGAATATTTTTCAAAATCACCAGTATTTGCTCGCAGTACTTCAATGCGGCAATGTCGAATACTGACATAAACTGGACGAAAAGCATAACGAAGGCGACTCCGAAAACCAGTTGGGCAAAAAACCATCTAATTTTGGGTTTTCTCCAGACGGCAAAAAGAGAAACAATTAGGGTAAAGCAGACCAGCCACTTCCAATGCCAGACATGACTCCAGCTTGCAATGGCCGGCGCTATCCCTCTTTCTGTATAACCAAGAGAAAACCCTAGTTTTGTTACAACCATGTCAATGAAATTGGCGGCAAGGAGTAAGGCGCTGTAGAAGATCGCTTGCCTTAAGCTTACCGAGGTTCTTTTCCACCTCATGGTTCTTCTCCTTTCTCATCTTTTTGTCAAAGGGCTTGTTGAAGATTATATAAAAACCTTATAGTTTTTGCAAGAAAAAGGTAGCATGATATAATTCTCTTGCTGTTTAAACGAATGTCGAAAGAATTATCACCAATCCCGGATAAAAAACTCTCGTCGTTGTCCTTTTTAATAAGGTGCTTAGTTGCAGGCGGTATGGTAGGGGCTGTTGGGGGTGATTTTTATACCAGATACCATAATCCAGAATTGGGGCCTTACGAGAAAATAAATGATCTAGATTTTTTATTAAGCCTTTTTGGTCGGCGCATGGAGGAGTTTCAGGATAAAAAAGCCGAAGAAATACTTAATTTTAAGAGGGTTTTAGTTATTGACCATTCGAAGAAATTTAACTTTGAGGTTAACTGGAAGAGACTGTCTCAATTACCAGAGATAGGATCTCTAAAGGGGTCGTCTCTCGTTTTGGTTTTTACAGATGCCGAATTGCCCCATTACGCTGGAAATGGAGAAGTAATTAGTGGGTACAAATACCCTCTTGGTGGTTTAAGGACTCTATTAGAATCGAGCGAAATCTTAATCGTGATAAATACTTTGCCAAAAGAAAAAATTTCTCAAAAAAAACGGGGCGTAATCCTTTCGGATACTCTAGGACATGAATTTGGACATACAATTCTGGATAAAAAGAAATCTGTAGAAATGCAGCTTCGACAAAGAGAAGAAAACTTTGCAGATGAATACGTCAAGAAAAATATTAGAATTCTTTCTAGGGTGATAAAGGTGAGGAAAGGGGAGAGTCCCGAAACTACTCCTGAAACAAAAGTCGTTCCAGATCTTTTAATTAACGCACTCTTGGTAAGTTTTCAATTAGATTCAATAACAGGCAATTCCAAAATTTTTTGACACCCATCCACCAGGGGAGAGGGGAAGCAGAGTAGATGTGGATATAGAAAGTAGGAATTAATGGGGAAGCCTATAATAAGTGCGGGAATTTTCACGAAAACTATCGGCTTTTTTCACATGTCTATCAATTGAGGAGAAAAAGTGCTAATTGTGCCAATGTTACCGCACAAATCAATGATATAGTCTGATATAGTCCTGTGGATAACTTGGGCTAGAGTACTCTTCTCTTTGAAGAGAGTCTAAAAGAAGCTGTAATAGTGTTTAAGATTTCTTCTGAGTGTTCTACCGGGGCACAGAGGCGTAAGAAGTCTTCTACCTTTATTCCCCACAAGGGGACGCCACCTAAAAATTTAGAGAGACACGGAAGATAGGGAGTGAAGTTCTTACACTGTCGCACAATAATACTTTTGCGACGTACCTCCTGTCTCCTTCGGAGGAGGGTTAAACCAGCCTTTGTCTTTTATTCATAAAAAGAACTTATTCATTTAGTCTTGAGATTAATAAGATGTTTTCTATTGTTCTCCATTTATAAGAGTTTTCCAACTTTTCTGATTTCCGAAAAAAACCCAAAACTCGCGGGGTATAAAACTCTTCCCTCTCCCCCAACATTTTTCTTATCAAAATTTTTTAAAAAAATCTCCGCAAAAGTTTTAAATCTTAAAATTCCCGCCCAAGACGACCTTTCTACTGCTTTCCCTTCTCAAAAAGCCGTTTTAGAGCCTCTGGTGGGCTCGTTAGGTTTGGAAAAGATTTCTTTCCAGGTTTTATCTGGAAAAAATCTTTCTTTTAATCCTTTAATGCTTTTCAGCAGAAGTTCTTTTTCGGAAATTGTGTGTCTGTGTTGATATATCACCAGAACGTATCCCAGTCTTCTTATAGCTTCAAGGGCAGCCGCTTTTTGATTTTCTAAAGTTTCTTTCTCTTTTCTCACCTTTAGAATAATTATAATGCCAGTTAACAAGTCGTGTCGCACAATGTTGATGGTTCGGCTGCGCTCACCACAAGCATCGTTTGACCAGAGGATTAGTTTGTCGTACAATTAGGGTAATGCCAAAGTCTGCCCCGCTTTCTCAACTAGTTGAAGAATTTTTGGAATACTTGGAAATTGAAAAAAATTGTTCTGCCTTGACTATTCGGGATTATCGGCATTATTTAACTCGTTTTTTAAACTGGCTCTCCCCCGCCTCCGCTAAAGCTTCGGCGGGCAAGCCTGCTCCTGTTGATATTAATTTAGAAACAGTAAAAAAATACCGAGTTTTCCTGGCCCGCTACACTGATAAATCTGGAAAGGCCCTTTCTCGCCAAACCCAAGCTTATCACGTCATCGCTCTTCGCTCGTTTTTGCGCTGGTTAGTTAAAAATGATTACCAAACTTTAGCGCCTGAAAAAATTGATTTGCCCAAAGGAGAATCACGGAGTTTAAAGTTTTTGGATGCCTCACAACTTGAGCGTTTGCTTTCTCAACCAGATATTTCCAAACTGCAAGGTTTAAGAGACAAGGCGATGCTGGAGACCCTGTTTTCAACCGGACTTCGGGTTTCGGAACTTACAAAACTTAATCGGGATTCAATCAATTTGGAGCGGAGAGAATTCGGAGTAATTGGTAAGGGAGGAAAATCGCGGCTGGTGTTTTTGTCCGAGCGGGCAGTTTCCTGGCTCCGTAAATACCTGGATGCGCGGGATGATTCTTGGGAACCTTTATTTGTTCGGTTAGCCGGAGCGGTAGATCCAACAACCCCTGGTGAGAAGATGCGCTTAACTGCTCGCTCTGTCCAGCGGATTGTGGAAAAGTATGTTAAAAAAGCAAGGCTCCCGATTAAAATTACTCCTCATGGACTGCGCCACACTTTTGCCACGGATTTACTGATGGCTGGAGCAGATATTCGCTCGGTCCAGGAAATGTTAGGACACAAAAATATCTCAACAACCCAAATTTACACTCATGTAACAAATCGTCAACTCCGCGAAATCCACGAAACCTTTCATGGGAAGGGAAGATGAAGGTCTTTCATCTTTTCCGGTATCGTTTTAGTGTAGGAAAGACCCAAGGTTGAGGCAATCTCAACGGGCATGGCTGAACCACCGCCGACAAAGGGCCAAAATGCAATTGCTTTGGAGAGCCTACTGAACTTCACCTTAAATAATTTCTCGGTAGCTAACATTGAACCTAGCCGTAAAGCGCTGGGTAAAAGATTAAGCCCTAGGGCCAGAGGATTCTCGGTTGAAGCAACCATGGCGGCGGAAGCAGGACCAAGGACGAATCCTAAATTGGACAAAACAGCATGGACTCCCCAAAGAGGAAAACAAAGAGCAAGTTTTTGCCTATCTTTTTCCGAAAGTAAACCCAATCTTTCGGATTCCTCGATTATTTTCAGGAGCTGCCCCTTAACTGGCATCTTCGGTTTTAATTCAGTTCTTAATTCACTCTCAGGTGGTAACATTTTTTAGGGAAGATAACTTATACGATATATTAATATATGATATACGAGTTAGGGACGACCACCGGCGGCTCGGATACCACGGCGAGCGACTTCCAAAGCGAGTAATTTTAGTTCTCCAAGGAGTTTTTGTTTTTTAAGTTTGGTAATGGCAATTTTGTAACCTGAACCCTTCGTTTCATACCAGAGTTTTATTCTTGAGACAGTCGACTGAGTTACCAACAGAGTTTCTGAAATTTTGGTCTCCTCCACCGCTTCGGATAAAAGAAAAACGATCGCTAGTCTTTTGGCTAACATTATTTTTTCGGTATTCGATAAGAAGGCATCCAGGAATTTAGACATTTCCTCCTTTTTCTTGGTGCTGGTTAAAACAAACAAAAAAGATTCTAAAATCTGTCGAAGAACTTTATCTGGTAGTTTCTTTCTTGAAACATGTGTCATATATCATATATTAATATATGATATACAAACTTATCAATAGTTTGTAAGAAAATAAAACTGGAGAGATTTAATCATTTATGATAAAATGATTTTTATGAATGAGATTAGAGAGGGAGAAAAAATCCCAGTCAAGGAAATTTCAATCCCTGAAGTCGTTGAGAGGAGAATAATTCCCATAATTGACCGTTATAAAGAAACTTTGGCGCTAGATGTTAAGTCACTTTTCCCTGAATATCAACTAGCGAAAATTCCTCAAAAAGATCTTGATAGATGCTCTGCTAACCTTGAAGCATTAAAGAAATTATTGGGAGAATTTATTGAAGACCCAGATGGATTTAAAATGGTTGTCAAAACAGAATCTCACGAAAACGGAGATCGTTATTCATTAAAATTGAAGCGACCTGGTGATCCCGATAAGTTGCCTACTAAAGAATCAAAAGCCATAACTCAACTTAGTTTCTACGTTGTTCTTCAAGAGCCTTCTGAAACCCGAGAAGAAAGGCTGGCAGCCGAAGGTTTGGGAAGGCCAGCCGATGAAGCTCTTTTTCAAATGAAGAAAAAGGCGCCCAGAGAAATATCGGTCACTATGTCAACAGTTAAAGTCTGTTGGGATGAAGAAATTGGAAGGAAACGAATTAGTTTTAATTCAGGGGTAGTCATTAGCTCCTCTTCTCAAGAGGGATTACAATCGCAAGGAGTTGTTTATATTGGAGCCACTCCTCTTTATACGCTTCCTTTGTCAGAGAAAGGTATAGCTAAGGAAGAATGTGTTGCCTTAAGAGACTACGTTACTAGTTTCTTTGGAAGAAAGTAAAAGGATTGCTATTTAAAATTGATTTTATAGATTCCCACAAACTCTTCTCCGAGAGGCTTCTTAAATATTGCTAATTCGGAAAGCGAATTCTCCATCCCAAGAAACTGCGGACCGCGACTGACAAAGAAAATTGGAAATTTTGATAAAGCCTTAAGTTCTTCTGGTTTTGGTTTTTGAGTCGCTTGAGCAAAAATTATATTTTTATTTTTTCCCAAGAAAACAAACATTCCATCTTCCGGGTTACCGCTGTCGGCCCGAAGAAGAACAATTATTGGGCCTTTTTGGGACTCCTGGACTAGAAAATCTGCTGCTTCCTTAACCCCATAACCTGAAGTCCAGCCAGTAAAATATTGTTCTAAATCTTGGGCGAGAATTTTATTGCGAAGCAACAAACTATGTTTATTCTGGGACAAAGTTTTAAGGGTTGAGAAGGGAGTGAGAGTAAGAGATAGAGTAAGAGTTACTGGCAGAATGAAAGTAAAAATGGCAGCGATTTTTTTCCATTTTTTAATTTGCTCAAGTCCGTAAGCGCAGAAAATAAAAATTGGCAAGATGGTAAAGAGAAAATAGCGAGAGAGAAAAAAGCGGGCGGTTGAAATTTCAATTACAAGAGGAATTACTGAAAACGATAATAAAACCAGAGCCGTTTTCTTATCTGTTTTAAAAAGTTTATAAAAACCAAAAACAGCAAAAATTAAAACCAAAGGGGTGATAAAAACAGTCAAAGTAAGAATTAAGAGTAAGAGATGAGAAGACCAGACCACTGGGCTAAATATCCCTGATAAAGGTAGGAGAAAATCCGCTTCTCTTTTCTGGAAAATTGGGAAAAGAGAATTAAGTCTGATTGGGAAAAAAAGAATTTGAGCTAAGGCGAAAGAGATAAAAAAAGATACCGCTTCCCTACTCGCCCCCTTTTTATTTTTGTCGGCAAGTAAAGTTAAAACTGGAATTATAAATGGAAGAAAGAGAAAAATGCGGCAAGTGCCTTTAATCCAAAGACCAGCGGCCTGGACCAAGCCAAGCAGGATTGATGATTTATTGCGTAGCAACAAGCTTTGCTTATGATTAATGATTTTGGATTGGGAAATTTTTAAAGAGAGATAGACTATCCAAATAAAAATGGTGGAAATTGGACTATCTAAAATTGCTAGGCGATCAAAAAATAAAGTCAAGGGGCTTAAAATATATAAAAGACCGGCAATAATTTGGGTCTTTTGAGAAAATTTAAGGAGCTGGCAAATTTTTAAAATTCCAAAGATGGTTAAGGTCCCAAAAATAATTGAGATTAATCTTCCAGCGACTAGCGGATCAATTGGAAATTTTTGGATAGTTCCAAAAACCCAAAGAACAAGCGGTGGTTTACCGTCAAAAAGTGAATAAAAAGCCTGACCCGGAACATTGGTCATGATTTGACCCCAATGAAGGTAAATTGACTCGTCATTGAAGATTGGTAAAGAAGAAAGAGCAAAAAATCTGGTTAAAAAATAAACTAAAAAAAGGAGTAGGAATTTCACTTTTCTTTTTCAAGACAAGTAACGGCGGCGATTGAGTCGGCTGGGTCGGAAAATCTCATCAAAATTACCCCTTGGGTGGCCCGGCCAAGTTTGGGAATATTTTTCAAAGGAAGTTTTATCACCTGGGCAAATTTTGAAGTTAAAATTACCTGGTCAACTTTTTGATTGACCATTTTGGCGCAAGAAACCTTACCGGTTTTTTGAGTAATTTCCGCTACCTTAACTCCCATACCTCCTCGCTTTTGTAAAGGAAATTCTGACAAATCGGTTCTTTTTCCTATCCCCTTCTCCATTACCACCAAAATGTTTCGAAAAACTTTTTTCCGACCATCGGCTGGTTTTTCTATTCTTTCTGGAAAAATTTCCATCCCGACGACGTAGTCTTCTTTCTTAAGTTGAATTCCCCTAACTCCCATAGTATCTCGGGCAGTCGGTCTTATATCTTTTTCGGAAAATTTAATTGATTTCCCCTGATAAGAAACAAGTAAAACTAGGTCTGATCCTTGAGTGACATGGGTCCAACAAAGAGCGTCTCCTTGAAGAAGCTTAATGGTGATAAGGCCAGAGGAGCGGATATTTTCATAGTCCTCAAGACGAGTTTTTTTAACGGTCCCCTTTTTGGTGACCAAAAGAAGAAATTTTTGTTTATTTTGTTTATCTTTTTCAACGGCTGAGGTGGTCAAAATTGACTGAATCTGTTCTCCTGATTCAATATTTATCAGATTTATAATCGCCTGACCTTTGCTCTGGCGGCTTCCTTCAGGTAAGTCCCAAACCCGAAGCCGGAAGACCCGACCTTTATCGGTGAAGAATAAAATGTTGTCATGGGTTGAGGCGGTCAAAATCTGGGCAATTTGGTCTTCCTCCTTAGTTGTCATCCCAATTACTCCCTTTCCGCCTCGGCGCTGAACCCGAAAAGTCCCCCTGGGCACTCGTTTTATATAACCTGAAGTAGTAATGGTAACAATCGTCTCTTCTTTAGGAATTAAATCTTCCTCGGAAAATTCGCCTAGTTTTTGGGCATAGACCCGAGTTTTTCTGCCGTCTGCATATTTTTCTTTAAGATAAAGGAGTTCTTTTTTTATAACATTTAAGATTTTTTCTGGATGAGCCAGTAAATCCTCAAGATAAGAAATTTCCTCCATGGTCATTTTGTATTCATCTTCAATTTTTTGTCTTTCCAAGTGGGCTAATCTTCGAAGTTGCATATCCAAAATAGCAGTTGCCTGGATTTCAGTTAAAGAAAACTTTTTCATTAAATTTTTCTTTGCCTCTTCGGCATCCTCGGAGCGCTTAATAGTTAAGATAACATCATCTAAATTATCAAGGGCAATTTTTAAGCCTTCTAAAATATGAGCCTTGGCTTTGGCTTGGCTCAGTTCAAAAACACTTTTCTTGGTGACTATCTCCTGACGGTGGCGGATGTATAAAGTAAGAATCTGTTTGAGATTTAGGGTTTGGGGAACGCCATCAACCAAGGCGACAAAGTTAGCCGGGAAAACTGTCTGAAGGCTAGTTAATTTGTAAAGATTGTTTAAAACCGCCTTTGGTTTGGCGTCTCTTTTAAGTTCTAAGACGACTCTTATTCCATGTCTGTCTGATTCGTCTCTTAAATCAGATATTCCCTCAAGTCTTTTTTCTTTAGCCATGCTGGCGATTCTTTTGACCAATTCGGCTTTGTTGACTTGATATGGGATTTCAGAAACTATGACCTGGAAACGGCCTGACTTTGTCTCTTCAATTTCTGCCTTTCCTCTGATTAAGATTCTCCCTCTTCCGGTGGCGTAAACTTCGGTAATTTGTTCCAGGTCAAAGATTTCTCCACCAGTTGGGAAATCAGGACCTTTAAGGTATTTAAGTAAATCTTGGATTGAGACGTCACTTTCAAAAACCGAAGTCTCTTGAGGTTCCCTATCAAGTTTAATTTTTTGAAAACCCTCTTCTCCCAAAGGTGTACCCGCTCCTTTAGAAGCCCTACCCTTTTCAATCATAAAAGTTAGGGCGTCAACAACCTCAGAGAGATTATGAGGAGGAATTTTGGTGGCCATCCCAACCGCAATTCCATCTGAACCCATAAGGAGCAGATTTGGTAATTTTGCCGGAAGAAAAACTGGTTCAGTTAAGGTGGCGTCAAAATTTGCCAGTTGGGGGACGGTTTCTTTTTCCAAGTCAGAAAGCATTTCTTGAGAAATTTGGGCTAGCCTGGTTTCAGTATAACGCATGGCTGCCGGAGGGTCGCCATCGACTGAACCAAAATTTCCCTGACCTTCTACTAACGGATACCGCATCGAGAAATCTTGAGCCAAGCGGACTAAAGCCTCATAAACTGGCATATCTCCATGGGGATGGTACTTTCCTAAGACTTCACCGACAACTTTGGCGCTCTTTGAAAAATGGGCTTGGTGGGTAAGACTCATCTGATGCATGGCAAAAAGGATTCGGCGATGAACTGGTTTTAAGCCATCTCGAACATCGGGCAAGGCCCGAGCGACAATGACTGACATGGCATAGTCGAGGTAAGACTTCTGCATCTCCTCGGTTATTCCAACTGGTTGAATCTTGCCAATATCCATAATGAAGTTTTAGGAGACGCCAAAAATTTTCCGGTAACTTTCAACTCCTTCTCTTATCATTTCCCAGGCTTTTTCTTTGGCGCTCCAACCCAAAACTTTGATTTTTTTCTCGGGTTGAAGTTCAGAGTAATTTTCCCAGAAATTTGAGATCTCTTTTTTGGAATGAGGCGGTAAATCCGACAAATCTTTAACTTGTTCAAAACGAGGATCATTGACAGGCACGGCGACAATTTTATTGTCTTCTTCACCTGTGTCTAAAAGCCTGATAGCGCCAATTGGTCGACAAGGAATAACGCAGCCTGGGAAAGTTGGAAAAGTTGATAAAACCATAACATCAAGAGGGTCTTTGTCTTTTTCGCTCCAGGTTTGGGGAATAATTCCGTATTCAGTTGGATAAAAAACTGCCTCATATAGGACTCTGTCAAGCCTGAAGGTTCCCCATCGGGAATCGTATTCATATTTATTGGTCCCCCCTTTGGGAATCTCAATCAGGCAGTTTATTTCTTGAGGAATTTTTTCACCAGAAGATACTTGTTGCCAAAGATTTTGTTTTGCTAATTTTTTTGTTTCCATCATATAATTATTATATATCAAGTATGGCAGTTTTTGCATGGGTTTGGATAAATCTCTTTCTGGGAGGGACCTCCTCACCCATGAGCATGGTAAAAATCTGGTCAGCCAAAGCGGCGTCTTCAATGTTGACCTGTTTTAGGGTCCGATTTTGCGGGTTCATGGTTGTTTCCCAAAGTTGTTCAGGATTCATTTCTCCTAATCCCTTAAATCGTTGAACAATTGGTTTGCCGTTTCCGTGTTCCTCAATAATTTTCTCTTTTTCCTCGTCAGAGTAGGCATAAAAGATCTCTTTGCCAACCTGGACTTTATAAAGTGGTGGAAGGGCAACATAAAGGTATCCCCGCTCAATTACCTCTTTCATGTGACGATAGAAAAAGGTTAAAAGCAGGGTTTTGATATGTTCACCATCAACATCAGCGTCGGTCATGGAGATTATTCGGTGATAGCGAATTTTTTCGGAATTGAAGGTCTCCCCAATGCCTGCCCCTAAGGCAATAATTAAATCTTTTAGTTCTTCAAATTCAATAATTTTATCAAGTTGGGCTCGCTCGGTATTTAAGATTTTTCCACCTAAAGGCAGAATTGCCTGGAATTTTCTATCTCTTCCTTGTTTGGCGCTCCCTCCGGCTGAATCTCCCTCAACGATATAAAGTTCGGACAAGGAAGGATCACGTTCCTGACAGTCAGCCAGCTTCCCTGGCAAAGTCATTCCTTCTAAGGCGCCTTTTCTTAAAACCGCATCTTTGGCCGCCCGAGCCGCCAGTCTGGCTTTGGCTGCCAGTAAAATTTTTTCAATTATCCGTCTGGCATCTTGAGGATTTTCTTCAAAATGGGTGTCAAGCCCGTCTTTAACGCAGGTTGCCACCAAACCTTGGATCTCGGGATTGTTTAATTTTGCCTTAGTTTGCGATTCAAAAAGAATTTTGTCTTGGGACATTTTGACAAAGACAACTGCCGTTAAACCCTCGCGCGTATCTTCTCCGGTTAGGGTATCGTCATTTCCTTTGATGGCGCCGATTTTTTGGCCATAGTCGTTGATAGCCCGCGTTAGGGCGGTCCGAAAACCGGTAACGTGAGTTCCTCCGTCAACGGTTGAGATAACATTAACAAAAGAATGAATGTTTTCCGAGAAGCCATCATTATACTGAATTGCCACCTCAACCGCGCTTAAATCTTGTGTTTTGGTGATATAAATAGGTTGAGTTAAAACTTTTTTGTTTCTGTTTAAATGAGCGGTTAGGGAGCGAATTCCTCCCTCAAAATAAAAAGTTTTTTCTTCATTGGTTCGCTCGTCTTTAAGATGAAATTTGATTCCTCCAATTAAGTATGCCCGTTCCCGAAGAGTTTGTTCAATGATTTTGTAGTCAAAAGAGAGGTTTCCAAAAACTTTTTTATCTGGGAAAAAGATAGTGTAGGTTCCGGTCTCATCGGATGAGCCAATTTGCCGGACCTCAGAGGCCGGCTCCCCTCGTTTGTATTCCTGACAAAAGACCTTCCCATCTCGTTTTATCTCAACCCTTAGATACTCTGAAAGGGCATTGACAACCGAGACTCCAACTCCATGAAGACCGCCAGAAATTTTATAAGCCCGGCTGTCAAACTTGGCGCCGGCGTGAAGTTTGGTCATGACAATCTCCAGGGCTGATTTTTTATATTGGGGCATAACCTCAACCGGAATTCCCCGACCGTCATCTAAAACCGAAGCCTTGCCATCGCCGCAAAGGGTGACCCAAATATTTTTGGCGAAGCCTACCAGGGCCTCATCGACGGAATTGTCAACTACCTCGGTTAAAAGTCGATGGAAACCTAAAGTATCGGTTGAGCCAATATACATTCCTGGTCGTTTCTTAACTGGTTCAAGCCCTTCTAAAACCTGAATTTGTTTTGCGGTATAGTCCGAGGCTATCTTTGAAGTTTTTTTACTCTTCGCCATACCCTTTAATTATACCTTTTTATTACCTCTTTTGCAAGCCGATTTGAGGATACGAAAAGAGAAGATTCTCTAGGGCCAAACGATAGTTGACGTTTGCCTTAAGGAGTTTTAAGGTTTTTTGAATTTGGCGAATAATTTTGGAAATTTCCAGATTTGGATTTTTTAAAAGTATTTCTCGCCACAGGAAAAGTTGGATTTGGCAAAAATTTTCTGCTTCGTCTCTTCCTTTTATTCCTTCGACAAACTTTATCCTTTCTCCAGGTGAGGATTTTAAAATTTTTTCAAGGAGAGACTGGTAATCTTTTTTTTCTTCCTCCGAAAGGCTTATTTCTGGCTGGGGAGGAAGGTTGACTGTCTGGCATCTTGAGGAAATTGTTGGCAAGAGAGTTTCAAGATTAGGACTGGCCAAAATTATCAATGTTTCCCCTGGCGGTTCTTCTAAGATTTTGCCCAAAGAGGCTTGAGCCTCAGGGGTTAAATTTTGAGCCTCAGAAATAATGGCAACCTTTGGGGGAAGACTATAAGGCTTAAGAGAAAGCCAATGTTTTAAATTTCTTGTTTGGTCTATTCCAGCACTTTCTTGCGACTCTAGAACAAAAGTATCAGGGTCTTTTTCAATTTTTTGAGATTTTTCCTTTTGATAAATTTCTTCAATTTTCTTTTGCCGACTTTTAAGATTTCCGCCAACGATTAAAAAGTTTGCCATTGTTGACATTCTAGCAGAATTTACCTTAAAATGTTAATAATGCCTGCTCAAGCTGCCCAGCCTCAAGAAGCTCCGTCTAAAACCATTGTTGATATTTTGGCGGCTTCGGGAAAACTTTCTCCTGACAAAGCAGAAAAGATAAAACTTGACTTTATAAACACCGGCAAACCAATTGAACAGATAATCACCGAAGGTAAACTTGTCTCGGAGAGCGATTTAACGCAGGCTCGAGCCCAGTTTTATAATATTCCATATATTTCTCTTTCGGAGACTCCTTCTTCCCCCGAGGCTTTAAATTTGGTTCCAAGGTCAGTCGCTGAAGCAAATAATCTTTTACCATTTTCCTATAACAAAAAGAAAAATGAACTTTCTTTGGCCATGGCCGACCCTCTTAATTTGGAGACAGTTGAGTTTGTCGAGAAAAAAACAGGAGCCAAAGTTAAGCCTTTTATGACTACTCCCTCGGAAGTCAAAAATGCCATTGTTGAGCGCTACGGAGCAGGACTAGCCACCGATGTGACCGCTGCTTTAAAAGAAGTCGCTCCAGAAATCGGAGTCAAGACCGTCGATATTAAAAAATTGGGCGAAATTATAAGAGAAGCCCCAATTGCCAAAATTGTCTCGACCCTTTTGGAATTTGCTGTTCGCTCAAGAGCCTCAGACATTCACCTTGAACCTCAAGAGGACAAAACTCGAATTAGATACCGAATCGACGGAATTTTGCACGAGAAATTGATTCTGCCAAAAAATGTTCATGAGGCGCTTGTCTCCCGGATTAAAATTCTTTCCGGAATGAAAATTGATGAAAAAAGAATTCCCCAGGATGGACGATTTAATTTCCGCTCCGATGGTGATGAAGTTGATCTTCGGGTTTCCTCTCTACCCACGGTTTATGGAGAAAAAATTGTTATGCGGCTTTTAAAAAAGAGCGGAGGAATACCTACCTTGCCAGATTTGGGACTTCGGGGTAAGGCTTTGGCAAATTTGGAAGATGCCATCCTTCGACCTCATGGAATTATTCTTGTTTGTGGACCAACCGGGTCAGGGAAAACGACTACCTTATATGCTGTTTTATCAAAAATAAACACCACTAGGGTCAATATTGTCACCTTGGAAGACCCAGTTGAGTATCAAATCCCCGGAGTTAATCAAGTCCAGGTTAATCCTCAAGCCGGTTTGACTTTTGCCTCAGGTCTTCGCTCATTTTTACGCCAGGACCCAAACATTATTTTGGTTGGAGAAGTTCGGGATACGGAGACCGCCGATTTGGCAATTCAGGCTTCTCTAACTGGTCATTTAGTTTTCTCAACCCTCCATACTAACTCTGCCTCCGGTGCCCTACCTCGACTCTTGGATATGCACGCCGAACCGTTTTTGTTGGCTTCCTCTATGACTGCTGTCGTTGCCCAACGAATTTGTCGGCGGATTTGTCCAACCTGTAAAGAAGAATACGAGCCGGCCTTGGAGGTAATCGAGGACATAAAAAAAGTTTTGGGAAATCTTTTGGGTAATAAGGGAGAGAAGTTTAAACTTTTTCGGGGAAAGGGTTGCCCTGAATGTAACAATACTGGTTATTTTGGCCGACTTGGAGTTTTTGAAGTTTTACCAGTGAGTGAGAAAGTCGGAAGATTGATTTTAGAGCGTTCTCCTGCCTCAGAAATTGAAAAACAAGCGGTTGAGGAAGGAATGATTACTATGAAGCAGGACGGGTACTTGAAAGTAGTCGAAGGAATAACTACCATAGAAGAAGTACTGCGCGTAGCGCAGGATTGAGACTGCCCATGGATATTCAAGAACTATTACAAATAGCCATTGATAATAAGGCTTCAGACCTTCATCTTTTAGTCGGTATCCCGCCTACTCTTCGGGTTAACGGAGTTTTGCTTCAGATTTCTGGTAAAGAGGTTTTAACTGGCCAGAAAATTCAAGAATTAGTTTGGCAAATAACCAATGCCGAACAGAAAGAAATTCTCGCTGTCAATAAAGAACTCGACTTTTCTTTTGAATTTGAGGGAAAGGCCAGATTTAGGATTAATGCTTATCATCAAAGAGGCTCGATGGCAGCTTCACTCCGACTTATTCCTTTTGAGATTCGGGGCATAGATGAATTGGGCTTGCCCAAGATTTGCCACACCTTTGCTACCTTAAAACAGGGGTTTATTCTGGTTACTGGACCAACCGGACACGGAAAATCAACAACACTGGCGGCCATCTTAAATGAAATAAACCAGGCTCGGACTGAACATATTGTTACCATTGAGGATCCGATTGAGTTTGTTCTACCCAAAGGAAAATCGATTGTCTCCCAAAGAGAAGTCCATGGTGATACTCATTCCTGGGAAATAGCCCTTCGTTCCTGCCTTCGAGAAGACCCAAATGTAGTTTTGATTGGAGAAATGAGAGATTACGAGACGATTGCTTCAGCCTTAACCATTGCCGAGACTGGACATTTGGTTTTTGCCACTTTGCATACCAACTCGGCCGCCCAAACAGTCGACCGAATTGTTGATGTTTTTCCAGAGCATGCCAAAAGTCAGGTTCGGATGCAGCTTTCTTCAACCCTTGAGGCAGTTTTATCTCAAAGGCTTCTTCCCTGCTTAACCGGAGGACGGGTGGTTGCCTACGAGATTATGACCGTCACCCCAGCGGTTCAAACATCTGTCAGAGAAGGTAAAACCCATATGATTGACAATATTATCCAAACTTCAGCCGAACTGGGAATGGTTTCCTTGGAAACAAACCTTACTTCTTTGGTTAAACAAGGAAAGATAAGTCTTGAGACTGCCCAAGCCTATGCCCTTCGCCCAGAAGATTTGATGAGGCAGATTAGGGGTAAGTAAAAAAATAAATGAGGAAGTTTACCTATAAAGCCAAAGACAAAGGAGGAAAAACAGTTTCGGGGATGGTTGAGGCGGCTGATGAAAAACAAGCCCGCTTGACCTTAAGAGAACGAGGTCTTGTTCCATTTTCACTTTCTCCCGCCAGACAGGATATCTTCAAAGATTTAACCAATAAGGTTCTTCGCCGAATTACCCTCTCTGACCTGGCCACTTTCACCAGGCAGCTTTCAACCATGATTACGGCTGGTTTAACGGTAAATGACGCTTTAACAATCCTTAAGAATCAAAGTTCTCCAGCCTTGGCAGTGGTTGTTGAGGATGTTCTGCGGGCTGTTGAGGGAGGCTCTTCTTTGGCTGACGCCCTCTCGCGCCATCCAAAGGTCTTCAACCGAGTTTATGTCTCTTTGGTTAAAGCCGGAGAAGCAGCCGGGGTCCTAGACGAAATTTTGGCTCGCCTGGCAGAAAATCTGGAAAAGCAGCGAGAATTTCAAGGCAAGGTCAAAGGAGCGATGATTTATCCAGTGATAATTGTCGTTGGTATGATAGCAGTTGGTGGAATTATGATGATTTTTGTTATTCCCAAACTTTTATCGCTTTATCAAGAATTCCAGGCAGAGTTGCCTACCCCGACCAAAATTCTTATTGGAATTTCTAGTTTTATGGTTAAGTTTTGGTGGATGATGCTTGTTGGAGCAATGGCTGGACTTTATGTTTTGCGTGGCTTTGGGAAGACTCCTATGGGTAGAAAAAAAATTGATGGTCTTTTTCTTTCTTTGCCAATTTTCGGAAATTTACAAAAACAAATAATTATGACCGAGATGACGCGAACTCTAGGGCTTTTGGTGGCCGCCGGAATCTCCATAATTGATGCCTTAAATATCGTTTCCGAAGGAGTGGGTAATTCAATTATTGAGCAAGAATTAAAAGAGGCAGCCAAGCAGGTAGAAAAAGGATTGCCTTTAGCCGCCACTTTGTCAGTCTATGAGGAATTTCCCCCAATTGTTTCCCAGATGATTTCTGTTGGTGAGGAAACGGGTAAGGTTGATGAGGTTTTAACCAAACTCTCGCGCTATTTTGAATCTGAATCAGAGCAGATGGTCAAGGGCTTGACAACTGCCATAGAGCCTCTTATCATGATAGTATTAGGATTAGGAGTTGGTTTTTTGATTATTGCCGTTATCTTGCCAATATATAATTTAACCACACAATTTTAGAAGTTGAAAGGGGGTGAGAAAAAGAAAATAAAATGAGAAAAACTGCCCGTTTTTTAGTGGAAAAGGGTTTTACTTTGGTTGAGCTTTTGATTGTTATTGCCCTAATCGGGGTTTTGGCAGTCGCCGTTTTAGCCGCCATTAATCCCTTAGAGCAGTTAAACCGAGCCCGAGATACAGGTATGGAATCCGACGCCTCCCAACTCTTGGCCGCGATTGATCGGTTCTATGCGTCTCAAGAGAAATTTCCTTGGGTAGCTCTGTCTGGAAGTACAATGAAAAATGAAGATGCTTTGGATATGGTTTCTGCTGCCGATCCTACTATCGGTGTTTGTGGAGCTGCTAGCTGTACTGATAGTACTGGACTTCTTTTGGCTCAATATGAGCTTAAGTCTGAATTCCAGAACCGGAAGTTCATTTTGGCTGGAGCTGTGGTTGGGACTAATGATATTGATAAACTTTGGATAGGCAAGGCAATTGGAGCCTCAAGTTCGGTTTATGCTTGTTGGGTACCGTCCTCGATGGCAAAAAGAACTCTAGCGATCAGACACACAGGCGTAATTCCGGATCCTGATCCAGCTGCCTGCGTAGCAACTGATTGGTCTACTCTAGCTGATGCGTGTTTTATTTGCATTCCGCGCTAAAGAGATTTGGGTTTAGGAAAATTAGTTAACCACCCCAAGTGTGGTATACTCAAGATATGGGGTGGTTAATAAGTGGAATTATTTTTATTTTTGGGCTCTGCGTTGGCTCTTTCTTAAATGTTTTAATTTATCGTCTCCCCCGCTCTTTGCCTTTGACCGGACGTTCCTTTTGCCCAAAATGTAAGAAAAAAATTTCCTGGTACGATAATATTCCCCTGGTTTCTTTTATTTTACTTCGGGGTAAATGCCGGTCTTGCCACTCCCCTATTTCAATTCAATACCCGCTGGTAGAAATCTCTACGGCTTTACTTTTTTTATTAGTTTATTACTATTTCCATACTGGTTTATGGTTTATGGTTTATGGTTTATGGTTGATGAGCGCACTTCTAGTTATTTTTGTTGCCGATTTTCGCTACCAGGTGGTTCCAGATCAAATCACTTATCCAACAACCATCATCGTTTTTCTTTTTCAATTCATCAGTAATCAATCATCAACCATCAATCATGTTTTCTCCGCTCTTGGTGCTGGTCTATTTTTTCTATCACTCCATTTGCTTACTCGCCGCCGAGGTATGGGCATGGGAGATGTTAAACTTGCCTTTTTAATGGGTTTGGTTTTGGGCTTTCCGAAAATAATTTTGGCTTTATATCTGGCTTTCTTGACAGGTGCTTTTGTTGGTGTCATACTGATTTTAGCAAAAGTTAAGCGCTTTGGTGAGCATATTCCATTTGGACCATTTCTCACCAGCGCAACCTTAATTTCCCTTTTTTGGGGAGAGCAGATTTTAAGATGGTTGACTGCCCGATTTTTTTAAAAAGACAAAGAGGCGTTTCTTTTATTGAGGTTTTAATCGTTTTGGCTTTTATTGCCGCTTTGGCCGTGGCTCTTCTTGTTTTCTTAAACCCCGGAGCCCAAATGGGTAAAGCCAGAGATGCTAGGCGCAAGTCTGACCTCTCAAAACTTAAAAATGTTCTAGAGGATTATTATAACGATAGTAAATGTTATCCTTCAGGACTTGGTGATTTAACTCCTGATTATATTGGGCAAGTTCCAACCAATCCCTCTACTAAAGCCGATTATGCCTATTCCAGTTCCGATTGCGACACTTACAGAATTTATGTTACACTTGAATACGAGAAAGACCCGGTTATCGCTGAAGCAGGCTGTCAAGATGGTTGCGGTCCGAGTTGTGCCTATAATTTTGGAGTTTGTAGTTCAAATGCCAAATTAGAAGGTTGTGTCGAATGCGAAGGACAGTGGTATGCCTGTCAACATGCTACATGTAATGTTTATGGCGCTGGTAAGCCAACCTGTGAGCATGGAAGAGCATATTGTAAAGTATCTTGTTCAGGTCCAGCCTGCTGTGACAATGAATGTGGAACATTGGAGGCATGTTGTACTGATTGTTTGGGAGCGTGGTAGTTATGGAAGAGCACATAAAGTTAAATAATTTCAAAAAGGGCTTTACTCTAGTTGAACTTTTGGTGGTCATGGCTATTTTGGGAATTTTGGCCGTTGTTTCTTTGGCTAACTTTCGAACTTCGCAGATGAAAGGCAGAGATGCCCAAAGAAAGTCAGACCTTCGGCAAATCGCCAATGCCTTGGAGGCTTATATGAGCGACCATGGAGGATATCCATCAGCGGGTACGGGAGCAGATGCGGGGAAGATAAAAGCCTGTGGATGTTTGTCAGCCATCCAGGCAGATGCTTGTGATTGGACCATTGATACAGGAAGTCGAGAACTTTGCGACGAAAACAATACTATTTATATGAGCAAAGTTCCAGGAGACCCGGTGGCTAGTCCAAATTACTGTTATAAATCAGGTGGAAGTTGGTTTCAAATTTATGCTAAACTGGAAAATAAGAATGATTCGGAAGCGAAGCTTGATGTAACCTGTGGAGGAACACCGAAATATAATTTTGGTATTTCCAGTCCAAATGTCAAACCGGAGGATGCACTTTAATGAAGAAACAAGGTTTCACCCTAATTGAACTTTTAGTCGTAATTTCTATTATTGGCATTTTGGCAACTTTGCTTATGGCAAATGTGGCTGGAGTTCGGGAAAGAGCCCGAGATGCTCAAAGAAAATCAGATGTAAATCAGATTCAAAAGGCTTTGGAAATGTATAAAAATAGCCAGGCAACGCCTCAATATCCAGCAAATCTGGACGCTCTTGCTCCAAATTATCTTAAAACTTATCCTCATGACCCAAAATATAATTCAGCCTGCACTGAAAATTGTTGGGATTATTCTTATGCCAGGGATGTAACAGACACCCTAAAATATACACTGATCGCCTGTTTAGAAAATGCCTCTGACCCGCAAAAAGATTCGGCTCTTGCCGGTTATTGTTCAGGAAAACCAGCAAGTTATACAAGAACAGAACCATGAAACCAGTAAACAGCAAACAGTATTCAGTGATCAGTAGGGGTTTTACCCTGATTGAACTCTTGGTAGTGATTTCTGTTATTGGGATCTTGGCTGCCCTTATTTTGGCTCGTTTTGGAACAGTTGAGAAATCAGCCAGAGACGCGAGAAGAAAATCAGACTTGAATCAATACCGAACGGCGCTGGAGAATTATTCGATAAAGACAGGTGGAGTTTATCCTATCCGAACCACTGTTGGCGATGCTTCCTCGGGACAGCCTTGTACGGCCCTAACTGCTGGAAATTACCTTTCTGTCTGTCTCCAAGATCCTCGCCAGGATGGAACTACCTACTATTACCGCTATCAGAGTGACGCCGGAGGTCTCAATTATATTCTTTGGGCCTATATCGAGACTGGTACTACTAATCCTTATTTGTATATCTGCTCAAGTGGAAAGATGGCCCAAAAACCAGGTGCGCCAGGACCATCTGATTGCTGGTAAACAATGAAAAAAATTGGCTTTACTTTAATTGAATTACTTGTCGTAATTTCTCTGATTGGAATTTTGATGGGAATTTTGCTGGTTTCTTATCAAGGGACAAGAAAATCAGCCAGAGATGGAAAAAGAAAAGCAGATTTAGAGCAAATAAGAAGCGCTTTGGAGATGTGTCGGACTGATAAAGGAAGTTACCCGACAGCTCTTCCTAGTGGAGGTGGAATTGACTGTTCAGCTTATCTTCCCTCGGTTCCCACAGACCCACTTGCCCCTGCTTATAGATACAGATACAATCGTGTTTCACCAAACTCTTATTATCTTTGCGCTTGTCTTGAGGTTGGGGGCTGGGGACCTGTTTCTGATTGTGGTGGTAGTTGTGCTGATGGTTGCGAAAGTACTGGTTGTAACTATAAAAAACAAAATCCTTAACATTTATGTTTTATGAAAAAAATCTGCCCAAAAACTTTTGCTTTTACCCTTATTGAACTTCTGGTAGTTGTCTCCATAATTGGCATTCTCTTTGGAGTTGGAATTTCCGCCTACAATCAATTTAACCGGAGACAAATCTTAGTCCAGGCGGCGAAAACTCTTAAAGGCGACCTTCGTTTAGCCCAAAGCATGGCCTTAGCCGGAGAAAAACCAGTAGATTCTGCTGGTCAACCACTTTGTACTGGTAGCTTGACGGATTATCAGGTGAGTTTTACTGAAAATACGTATGATATTAGCGCTATTTGCCCAAACACGGTCTTGGTGAAAAGTGTTTCTCTTCCTCAAAATGTTACTTTTTCCCCAGTTCCGACGCCAATTTTATTTAAAGTTCTTGCTCAAGGGGTTAATGGAGCTCAAACAATTAATTTAACCGCTTTTGGTGGAACCCCCCAGACCGTAACGGTTACATCAAGTGGAGATATTTATTAAAACCGATAAAAATGACAAAAAAGAATGGTCAAAGTTTGCTTGAGGCGATTGTTGCTCTAGCAGTGGCAATGTTAGTTATTTTGGCTTTGGTTTGGGTAACGACTGTTTCTATAAGAAACGCTGATTTTGCCAAAAAACAATCCCAGGCGGTCGCCTATGCTCAAGAGGGGATGGAAAAAGTGAGGGCCTACCGCGATCAGAATAATTGGGATACGTTTACCACAAACTGCGGCAATGCCTCACAGATGGGTTTCCCTGCATTGTCGTCACCTTTCACCAGGAGCGTTTCTTGCGAAGATGCAGGAAGTGATAAAAGAAAAGTTATAGTGATTGTTTCCTGGACTGATTCAGCCGGAACCCATAAATCTGAACAGATTTCATATTTTACTAAATGGCCATGAAAAAAGAAAAAGGTTTTACCTTGATTGAAATTTTGATGGTTGTTTTTCTTTTAGGGATAATAGTTGTAATTGGTAGTAATTTGTTTTTCTCAATCCTTAAGGGTGCCTCAAAGGCAGAAATCACCAAAGAGGTTAAACAAAACGGAGATTATGCTCTAGCGGTGATGGAAAGACATTTAAGAAATGCAAGCAGTGTAGAAAGTTGTGGTCAAGTAGAAAATGTATGGTACGGGTGTAGATGCCAAAGGTTCATACATGGACACTGTTCTTGGTGGGGTTGGTGGTGGAGGTGGCCTTGGTGGGGGTGGTTTGATAACTTGGAAGACTGCGAATCAGAATGCGCTTCTCGGGCCTATCCGTGTGAGTGGAGTTGTGAAAAATTTGATTTCCCCTCGGGTTCATTTTCAATTGTCTACACTGATCAAGAAGGTGAAACAGGCTTTTTTAATTGCATGGAGGGAGAATATATTGCTTCAGGAAGTGCAAGATTGACGAGCGAAAATGTTGTGGCTAGAAACTGCTCCTTCTCTTGCGACCCGACTAAAACTCCACCGGTTGTTAATATTTCCTTTGATCTTTCTCAAAAAGGAACTGGCCTAAGACCCGAAGAAAAAGCTCAGGTTCATTTTCAAACAACAGTTAGCTTGCGGAGTTATTGACATTATTCTAAAGAGAAGTTAAACTAAAAAAGAATGAAAAGACTGCCCAAAATTAAGGCTTCTTCTGGACAGGCAATTCTCATTATTCTTCTTATTATGGCGGTTGCCTTAACCATCGGGCTTTCGGTTATTTCTCGTTCAATCACTGACATTAAAATTTCCCAACAGACTGAAGAAGCGGCCCGGGCTTTTTCGGCGGCTGAAGCCGGAATTGAAGAGGCGCTGGTGGCCGGAACCGGAGGATCTGGAACATTTACAGAGACAGGAGCCACCTACCAAACCGAAGTTGCCGGTCTAGGCGAAGGGGAAACCGAATTTGTTTTTCCCCAAGAAATTCAAGTTGACGAACCCCAAACTCTTTATTTGGCAAAGTATGAAACTGATGGGACTTTAACACCCTCTTACAATAAAAGTTCAATTGATATCTGTTGGGATGGTAATGCCGCGATTGAGGCCAGTCTTTATTACGAGTCTGGTGGATATAAAGTTGCTCGCTATGCCACTGATTCTAATGGAGCGAGTCGAATACCACCAAACAATTTTGATCCTCCGGACGCTGGTTCGTGTGCAGGACTGTCGCATAAAAAAACCCTGACTTTTCCCACTGGCACGCTCTTATTTTTAAGACTAAGAGTTTTGTATGAGAATGCTAACGTTGGGGCAAACACGCCAGGAGGCGCTGGTGGAGTTTTGCCCTCACAGGGTGTAAAAATTGAATCAACTGGAACGGCTGGAACATCTACCAGAAAAGTTGAGGTGGTTCGTTTTCATCCCGCCCCGCCAGAAATTTTTGACTTTGCCATATATTCAGGAGGAAATCTTTCCAAATGAACATTTTTGGTTTAGACATTGGCTCAACTTCCCTTAAAATTGCCCAAGTTGAAAAAGCTGGGGCAAAGTTTAAACTTGCCTCTGCTGGAATTGCCTCTACTCCTCAACCGGGACTGGCATCTGAAGCCGAAGCAGACTTGATTGCTCTGGCCACCGCTATTAAGAAACTTCATCAGGAGAGCAAAATTACTAATAAAAATGTAGTTACCGCCCTTCCGGAAGGACAAATCTTTACCAGGGTGATTGAATTGCCCCAAATGAATGAAAACGAACTCGCTCAAGCCGTTCCTTGGGAGGCTGAACAGTTTATTCCGATGCCGCTATCGGATGTAACACTTGATTGGCAAATTGTTTCTCGAGGCACGCCTGGAAAGATAGAAGAAAAAATAAAAGTTTTTATCGTTGCCTCGCCAACAGTTTTGGTTCAAAAGTATGTAAAAATTTTGGAGATGGCTGGATTTTCGGTGGCGGCGGTAGAAACAGAAATCACGGCTGCCTCAAGAGCCTTAATTCCCTCAACTTCTCCAACCACCCTTCTGATTAATTTAGGAGCAAAATCCTGTGATTTGGCTATTGTTTCAAAAGGCCAGGTTGTTTTAACCAGGTCAATCCCGACTGCTGGCGAGGCTTTTACTCGGGCAGTAGCCACCGCCTTGTCTATTGAACCAACTCAGGCCGAGGAATATAAAATCGCCTATGGTTTAGGTGAAGACCAGCTTGAGGGAAAAATTAGAAAAGCCATCACTCCAGTTTTTGACGTGGTTGTCTCAGAAGTAAAGAAAGCAATCTTTTCCTGGCGCGAGAAAGAAAAAGAAGCAATCTCAAGCATTATCTTGGCCGGTGGGACAGCCAATTTGCCCCAAGCCGGGACATTTTTGACTTCCGAGTTAGGGCTTGAAGTCCAAATAGCCGATCCTTTTGGAAAGCTTGTCTCTGATCCAAAACTAATTTCTGCTCTTCGGGATAAATCTCCCCTTTTTGCCGTTTCGGTTGGGCTTGCCGAGAAGGAGGTTTAGATGGCGGGAGTATTAGGGATTAATCTTCTTCCTGGAAAAAAACCAACTCTTGAAGAAAAAAGAGTTTCCAAAAAAATTAGAACCTGGGGAACAGTAATTCTTGCAGGTTATGTAATTTTTGTGGCCGGAATTTTTATTTTTGGGGCAACTTTATCTTTCCAAAGAAACCAGGTTAAAGGAAAAGTTACTGCTTTAGAACAACAGATTAAATCAGAACAAAAAAAGGAAAGTCTAGAACTTGCTCTTAAAGGAAGAATTGGTGAAGTAGGCAAAATTATTAAAGGGAGAGCAAACTACGCGAGCCTTATTACTAAAATTCTAAGTCTTGCTCCAACGGACGTTTCCTTTCAGGAACTTGATTTTTCCAAAGGTAAAATTAGCCTTTCTGGAGAGGCGAACAATACTCTGGTTATGGCAGATTTTTTGGAAAAACTTAAAAAAGAAACTGATTTTTCTTGGGTTTATTTGAACTCTCTTTCTCGAACCAAAACTGGCGGATATTCTTTTTCTTTAGAAATTGCTTTTTAAAAATGAAAAACTTATCTCTTTCAGAATTGCTTTTTAGATATGAGAGAATTTTATTTATCTTTATTGGAATTTTTTTGGTTTTTATAAGCTGGTCTTTTATTATTCCTAAAACCAGAGATGTTCTTGAAGTCAAAAAAGCCTTGGATCAAGAAAAAATCCAATTTAGCCGACTTGAGGCAAAGTTGGCAGACCTTAAAACTCTTAATGAATTCGAGCTTTCGGAAAGAACTACCCTTTCTCTTCAAGCCATTCCTGACAAAAAGAATGTTATGGCGGTAATGACCAGTCTCCGTACTCAGGCGACTGAAACAGGCGCGGCGATTGAAAGCCTTCAGGTTTCTCCCGGCGAACTTTCGGCTACGGCTTCGGCAAAGCCTGGGGTAGATAAACTTGATTTTAAACTTGAAATAACTGGTTCCCTTGATTCGGTTTTAAACTTTTTTAAAAAAATTGAAAGTACTTTGCCTTTAGTCTCCTTGAATCAGGTGAAAATTGAACTTTCAGGAGAAACTGTCACCACCAGTCTTACTTTAGAAAGTTACTTTCTGCCTTTGCCTGAAACTTTGGGAGCCATAGATTCTCCTGTTCCCAAGCTAACATCTGATGAAGAAAAAGTTTTGGGAGAAATCTCGAGTTACTCCTTCCTTCCACCGGTAAGTTTTCCTCCGGTAGTTGGCAGGACAAACCCATTTTCTTTCTAAGGCCCTTCCTTCAAATTTATCTCGACCCTTTTTCCTTCTTTAATGCTTCGTGCCCGGATAATAGTTCTTATTGCTTTTATAATTTTTCCATCTTTACCAATAACTTTACCCATATCCTCTTTATTAACCGAGAAAGTTAAAATTATCTCCCCATCTTTTTCGGATAAATCGACCTTTGCCTTATCTGGTTTGTCAACCAAGGATTTGATGATAAATTCCAAAAGGTTTTTCACTTAAGTAATTTTTGGACAGATTTAGTTGGTTTTGCCCCTTTTAAAAGCCATTTTTGATATTTTTGGTTATCAATTTTAACCTGGGGAGTTTCGGAAAGGGTGGCATTTCCCAAGATGTCAATAGTTTTACCGTCTCTTTTGGAGCGGGCCTCGCCAACCACTATCCGAAAAACCCGGGCAGTTTTTGTTTTGGCTAAACGAATTTTAAGAGACATATCTATCTAGCGCTTTTTGGGCTGCTTCCTCCTCAGCCTCCTGTTTAGAGACTCCTTTTCCTTCACCAATTTTTTTCTTTCCCAAAAATACTCCAACAGTAAATATTTTAGCATGGTCAGGACCGATTTCAGAGATAACCTTGTAGGTTGGGGTGATTTTTTCCTTTTCCTGGGCAAGTTCCTGAAGTAAGCTTTTGGCGTCTTTAAGTTCAGAAGGTTTAATTTCTCTAAGTAAGGGAAGAAAATGTTTTTTAACAAACTGGTCCGCTTTTTCCATTCCTTGGTCGAGGAAAATAGCCCCGAGCAGGGCTTCAAAAGCATTTTCCAAAAGCCCGAGATTAACTCTGCCTCCTCCCTCCTCTTCACCCTTTGATAAGAATAAAAATTCTCCAAGGGAGAAATCTTTGGCAAGAGAAGATAAAGTTTTGGTGCGGACAATTTTGGAACGGCAGGCGGTTAAAATCCCTTCAGAAAAGTTGGGAAATTGTTCAAACAAAAGTCTTGAGATGAGAAATTCAAGGATGGCATCTCCTAAAAACTCCAACCTCTCATTAGAAGAAAGAGAAGAATCAGGATGTTCATTTAGGTAAGACCGGTGAGTTAAAGCCTCTCGTAAAAGGTTTTTATTTTTAAAAGAAATTTCTAGCTTTTTTTCTAAGTCAGAAAGATTCATTTTTTTGATGCTTTCTTAAGAACCGTGCCTAAAACTCCGTTGACAAAGGAAGGTGAGGATTCGCTGCCAAATTCTTTAGCCAGTTCCACTGCCTCATCGATAATTACCTTTGGCGGCTCAATTTTGGCAATTTGAAGCTCAAAGATGGCTAGCCGGAGAACTGCCAAATCAAGCCTATTTATTTGGTCAATTGGCCATTCTGGAGCGGATTTGGTAATCAGGCTATCAATCTTCCCAAGGTTCGAGATTATTTTTGAAGCAACTTCGTTTTCAATTTTTCCATCTTTAAACCCCCAGGCAAAAAGGGTCTGAACCGCCTCTCTTCTTTTCTGGTGTCTGGGATCAAAAGGAGTTTTCATTTTTTCTTTTCTTTTTTAATTTTTATTTTTACGACTTGCCGATCTTTGTAGTATCCGCATTTTGGGCAAACCTGATGAGCAGGCTTTAACTGGCGGCAGTTAGGACAGATAACAAGGTTAGGTAGCGAATAGGAAATTGACGCTCTTCTTTTTCCTTGACGCCTAGTTGAATGTCTTCTTTTCGGTAAGGGTGTCATATTAATGCGTTAGCATCAAGCTTTGCTTAATTTGGTTCGATAGCCTTTATTATAAATTTTTTCAGCCTTGTTTTCAAGGGGAAATATTTATCGGGTTGTTCCATCACACTTTCAGCCGCCTCTCTTGTTTTCTGAATTAGCCTCAAATCAGAAAAAGAAGCCACCCTTAAATCCGGAAAGCCATGCTGGACGGTTCCATATATTTCTCCTGGCCCCCGAAGTTTTAAATCAAGTTCTGAAAGTTCTGAGCCAATATACATTTTTTCCATGGCCTTAAGTCTTTGAGTTGCTTTTCCCTCAATGACTTCTGTAAAAAGAAGGCAAAAAGACTCCCTTTTCCCTCTACCAACTCTTCCCCGAAGTTGGTGAAGGGTGGCCAAGCCGAATCTGTCGGCTGTCTCAATCATCATAATCGTTGCCTGGGGAATGTCTATCCCAACCTCAACCACCGGGGTTGAGACTAGAACATCGAGTTTTCCTTTTCGGAATTTTTCAATTATCCTGTCTGTTTCCTGGCTTTTTAACCTTCCGTGTAAAAGCCCAAGACGAAGATCTGGAAAAATCTTTTGGGAAAGGTTTTTAAATTCAACTGTGGCAGCCTTAACAGTATTTAGTGTTTCGCTTTCCTCAATCAATGGACAAATTATGAAAGCTTGCTCATCAGTTCCTTTGACGTGTTTTTTAATCCAGCCATAAGCAGCCTCTCTTTTTACTGGCGGAACGACCCAGGTTTTTATTTTTTGTCTTCCCGGAGGCATCTCATCTAAAAAAGACAAATCCAAATCTCCGTATAGTGTTAGGGCAATGGTTCTGGGGATGGGAGTGGCGGTCATGGTCAAAACATGGGGAGATTTACCCTTTTTGATTAATTCTCCTCTTTGGGCTACTCCAAAACGATGTTGTTCGTCGATTATAACCAGCCCGAGTTTTTCAAATTTGACCCTTTTTTGAATTAAGGCATGGGTGCCGACGAAGACATCTGTTTCCTGTTTCTTGTTTCCTGTTTCTTGTTTCTTGCTCCCCGTCAAAAGAGTGATTTTGACCCCAAAAGGAGTTAGAAGTTGATTCAAAGTTTGGAAATGTTGGAAGGCTAAAATTTCTGTCGGCGCCATTAGGACTGATTGGAAACCGTTAAGAAAAGCAACGTATATGGCAACGGCAGCAACGACAGTTTTTCCGCTGCCTACGTCTCCTTCCAAAAGCCGATTCATTGGTTTGTTTTTGCCTAAATCCGAAAGAATTTCTCTCAAGACTCGTTTTTGGGCGCCGGTTAACTCAAAAGGAAGCTTTTCTAAAAACTCAAGGATTTTTTCTTGGTCAACAAAAAACTTATGAGAAAGAGATTTTTTTTGCCAATCTTTTTTTCTTTCGAGAGCAGCCAATTGAATTAAAAAAAGTTCATCAAAAGCAAGACGATTTTTGGCTTTTTCAGCCTGAATCCTGTCGCTTGGAAAATGAATCCAGGAGATTGCTTGGTTTAGAGAAATTAGATTGTATTGTTTTTTTATCTCATCTGGCAAAAAATCATCAATGGCTGGTAAGGTTTGCTCCAAAAGCGGCGCAATTCTTGACCTTAACCATTTTGAGGAGAGTCCGTAAGTCTCAGGGTAAACTGGAACAAGACGACCGGTATGGATGGTAGATGATTTGAGCGGCTCGTATTCTGGAGAAACCATAACAATTGTTCTGCCAAACCAATCTATTTTTCCAGAAAAACTATACCACTCCCCAATCTTTAGGGTTTTGACCAAAAATGGTTGGTTAAACCAAGTGATTTCAATTTTTCCGTTCCCATCAGAAACTAGGGCTTTCTGAATTTTTTTGCCAGTTCTGGTGTACTCGTTTTTGATTAAAACAACCTGTCCCTTAATGGTTAAAGTTTCTCCAGGCTGAACTCTGGAGATTTCGGAAACCAGGGAAAAATCGTCGTAACGAAAAGGGAAATGATAAATTAAGTCTTCTAAAGTGTTAATACCAAGTTTTGAAAGCCTTTTGGCAAAGACCGGCCCGACCATATGAAGGTCAGAGACCGGAGTAGATAAGTTCATTGAAGATAATTATATCACCTAAAGATGGTACTTAAGAACGGCAGAAATGAGGTTAAAATAAGCGCCAGCGAGGCAACAACGACAATTATGGTCCAAAATTTTTGTTGTTTTTTTGAAAGTTTCATGCTCCTTCTATTTTGAGAAATCTTCTTTTTCCCACCTTCAAGGCTTTGGTTTCCCCTTTTTCGATTCGTATTTCTGCCTCTGAGTCAAGGATTTTTTCTCCATCTACATCAACTCCTCCTTGTTCTATTAATCGCTTTGCTTCAGCTTTACTAGTAGCTGACGCGGAATAGTAAACTAGCTCAGCAAGGGTATACTTTCCATTTAACATTTTTTTGTGCGTCGGCGCTATTGGTTCCTCTCCTTTTTGAAAAACCCGTTCAAATTCTTTCTCGGCTTCTTTTGCTTCTTTTTCTGAATAAAGCATCTTAACGATTTCTCTGGCTAGTTTTTTCTTAAGCGTCATCGGATTTTTACCCTCTTTAAGGGCTTTCTTATCGTTTTCAATTTCTTCCATGGAAACTTCGGTTAAAAGTTCAAATCCAGGAATAATCGCCTCGTCTGGAAAAGACATCACCCCTCCATACATATCAGTTGGTGAGGCACTCAGAAAGAGGGCGTTGCCAGCGGTTTTGCCAACCTTTTCTCCTTGTGAATCAACTAAAAGTTTGGTGGTTAAGACAAACTTTTCTTTTCCTTTCAACGCTTTCATCAGAGTTCTTCCACAAAGCATATTGAAGGTCTGATCAGAACCGCCAATTTCTAGGTCGACATCCATCTTGACGCAATCAATCGCTTGGGCGACAGGATAAAGGAATTCATTAAGATGAATTGGTCGTTTCTCCTTAAGTCTTCGCTGAAAGAAATCCCTTTCAAGTATCTGCTGGGCAGTGAAGTTAAAAGTTATCCCAATTAGGTCTTTGAAGCTCACTTTGTCGTTCCACTGGCTGTTAAACATCATTTTAGCTGGATTTTTGCCGCCAAAATTTAAGATTTTTCCTGCCTGCTCCTTCCAGTTTTTTGAATTTTCCAAAACCTGTTTTCGGGTTAGAGGTTTTCTGGTTGAAGATTTGTCAGTTGGGTCGCCAATCATGCCGGTGAAATCACCCACCAAGAAAATGACTTCATGACCTAAATCTTGAAACTGCTTTAATTTAAGAACACCAACCATATTACCCAAATGGAGATTGGGCATGGAGGGATCAAACCCTTGGTAGAGTCTTATTTTTTTACCCGAACGCAGAACTTTCTCAAGTTCTTCTTTTGAAGGATAGATTTTTTCTACTCCCCGAGTTAAAACTTCTTCAACTTCGTCCATTTGATTTTGATTATATATTTTGCCCTTGTTATAATTCAAGTATGTCTTGGAAAAGGCTCTGGAAGAAAAGATTTTCTCAGCTTGGAATGTATTCTGCATCTAGCCCTTATTCTTCTTATCGTCGGATCTCAAGGGTTCGCCTTTTTTCAAATCTTGCCTTTTTTGGTTTTTTGGCGGTTGTTGGTTTGACTTTTATCATTGCTTTTCTTTTTATTTGGTACGCCAGGGAGCTGCCCCAGCCTTCAAAGGTGGTTCGCCAAGAAGGATTCTCAACTAAAATTTATGACCGTAATGAAAAACTTTTATATGATGTTTTTGCTACCCAACGCCGAACTCCGGTTGAGCTTTCCGAGGTTCCTCTTTATTTGCGCCAGGCGACGATTGCTATTGAGGATAAAGATTTCTATAAACACCAAGGTTTTGATCCCAAAGGCTGGCTTAGGGCAGTCTACAACATTGTCGTTCACCGTCGACTTCAAGGGGGTTCAACCTTAACCCAACAATTAGTGAAAAATGTTTTACTTACTTCGGAGCGAACCCTAACTCGAAAAATCAAGGAATTTATTTTAGCGGTTCAGATTGAGAGAAAATATACCAAAGACCAGATTTTACAAATGTATTTAAACGAGGCTCCTTATGGAGGGACAGCCTGGGGAGTTGAGGCAGCCGCTGAAGTATATTTTGGCAAGAAAGTTTCCCAACTAACCTTGGTTGAATCGGTTATTTTAGCAGGACTGCCCCAACGACCATCAGCTTATTCTCCCTTTGGAGAAGACCCCGAAGCTTATAAATGGCGAGCCGAACAGGTTTTACGAAGAATGAGAGAAGATGGCTATATCACTCGAGATTTGGAACTTGCGGCTGCTCAAGAAATTGATAATGTCAAGTTTTCTCCGAAAAGTACAAGTTTTGAGGCTCCTCATTTTGTTATGTATATTAAAAAACTCCTTGAAGATCGTTATGGAGCAAGAATGGTTGAACAAGGAGGACTTCAGGTAGTCACTACCCTTGATCTTGAGCTTCAAGAAGAAGCCCAAAGAATTGTTTCTGAAGAAATCTCAAAAGTTGAAAAAATTCATATAACCAACGGAGCGGCTTTGGTTTTGGACCCTGAAACCGGAGAAATCCTGGCTATGGTTGGTTCAAAAAATTATGATGACCCAAATTATGACGGCAAAGTTAACGTCACTCTGTCCCTGCGCCAGCCTGGTTCGGCCATAAAGCCCGTAACTTATATAACTGCTTTTAAAAAAGGCTATACTCCCTCAACTTTACTTATGGATGTTAAGACCTCATTTCCAGGCGGAGATAAACCAGAATATATTCCGGTAAACTACGATGGTAAGTATCATGGACCACTTCAAGTACGCTTTGCTTTAGGAAGTTCGATTAATTTGGCTGCCGTTAAAATGCTCGCCAAGGTTGGACTTCGAGATATGCTTGAACAAGCCTATGAAATGGGTTTTACTACCTTGGAACCGACCACAGAAAATCTCAATCGTTTTGGTCTCTCGGTGACTTTGGGAGGAGGAGAAATCAGACTGATTGATATGGTTTCTGCTTACTGTGCTTTTGCTAATGGAGGGCTTAAGGTTGAGCCAACGGCCATTTTAAAAGTAACCGATCGGGAAGGTAAGGTCTTAGAGGAGCATAAGGCGATTTCTGGAAGAAGGGTGATAACTCCGGAACAAGCCTATCTTATTTCAAATATTTTATCTGACAACGAGGCCAGATTGCTTACCTTTGGGCCAAGCTCTTATCTTTATTTCTCTGACCGCCAGGTAGCAGTCAAAACCGGAACCACCAATGATAAAAAAGATAACTGGACGGTTGGTTGGACACCAAACATTGCTGTTGGCGTCTGGGTGGGTAATAATGATAACTCAGAAATGAAAGAGGTTGCCTCTGGAGTTTCGGGAGCTTCACCAATTTGGCGAAGGATAATCCTTGAAGCAATGAAAAGTAAACCGAAAGAGAACTTTGCCATTCCTGAAGGAATCGTTACTGCTGAAGTAGATGCAGTTTCAGGTTTTCGAGCCCACGACGGTTTCCCCTCTCGGGTTGAGTATTTTATCAAAGGAACAGAGCCAGCTGGAGAAGACCCGGTTCATGTTAAACTTAAACTTTGTAAATCTTCGGGAAAACTGGCAACTCCAATTGATATCGCCAGGGGCGACTATGATGAAAAAGAATTTTTTGTCTTCAAAGAGGATGATCCGACAGCCGGACCTGGCGGAGAAAATAAATGGCAGAAAGGAATTGATGAATGGCTAACCAGCCAGTCAGACTCAAGGTATCATTCGCCAACTGAATACTGTGAATCGCAAAACCAGATTGAGGTCAAAATATTAGAGCCAGAAGACCGTTCCCAAGTTGGCTCAAGTTTCAGGGTTAGAGTTGAGCCAGTTTCACTGAATGAGATTGTTTTAGTGGAGATTTATGTCAATGGAGAAAATAAAGCCAGCATGACCAGTATTCCTTATGAACGGGATTTTACCCTGCCTGACGGAACTTACACTATTAAAGCCAGGGCTCGGGATAGCAAAGGAAATGAAGGAGAAAGAGAAATAAAAATAGGCGTTAACGTTCCCTGGGACTGGTCGCCTTCGCCCACGCCTACTCCAACCCTCTCCCCCACTCCAACTCCGTCATAGTTTGTTTCAGTCTGATATCTTGATTTTTTAGGAAGATACCATTAAAATTGTTCGGCAAAGTTATGGGAGAAAGACTTAAACGAGGTGGACCTCATCCTTCTGGTTCCGAGAGAGAAAAAGGCAAACTGGTTGGCCCTTATCCGACTTGGGATAACTGGAAGCATACAATTGAATCTCATCTTGGTATTAGCCTGAAGAATCTTAGGGACAGTACTGAAGTAGTTCTAAGAGAAGCTTATACGATAAGAAGGTTAATCCAGCTTGGAGAAAATCCTAACACGTGGCCTGAATTTTTGAAAAAGGTAGATGAAGAATACCCCGGTCTTTTAGATAAGAACGCAGAAATTATTCGCTTTATAGTTGGCAGGACAGAGACAGAAGAGGTCAAAAGTAAAGCTGGAATGATTAGAAAAATGTAAAAATAATTAACTTTTAATTTTTGCTCCAAACTTTTTCTCCATCGTTTCAATTATTTTTTTTCTTATTTTTCCTACTTCTTTATCAGTTAAAGTTTTTTTAGGATGCTGATAGATAATTCTGAAGGTTCGAGTGTTTTCGTGAACATCCAAAAGTTTGACACTTTGAATAATTGAACTAGATGCTTTAATTAATTGAATTAGGTCGCCGACAAAGGTTTTTGGCAAAACAACAAAAGCCAAATCCTCAATTATTGGAGGGAATTCAGGAATAGGGAAAAATTTTTTAACCACCCTGGTAAGTTTTGAAATCAGTTCAAAATCAAGATCAAAGATGACCACCTTTCCTTTAATTCTTGCTTTTGTTAAAACTGCAGGATTTACCTCTCCAACTGTTCCCAAGAGAGCCTTGCTTGTCTCAATAACCGCAGTTTTTGCAGGATGATACAAAATATCTCTTTTAACATACGGCTTAAAAGTCGGGTTTTCAATTCCTAGTTCTTGAAAGATTAGTTCTAATATTCCTTTAACATGATAATAATCTGAGTTTGCAATTCCCGAAAGCATCAGCTTTTCTTCTGGATAAATTTTTCCAAATTCAAAAAGTTTAATTTCGGAGAAGTTTGGCTGATTTAACAAAAAAGCAGAAAGTAGATTAGGAATAAGGCTTGGTCTTAAATATTCATATTCCCCGGAAACTGGATTGGAGACTCTTAATGCTTTTTCTAGATCCAAACCGATGTTTTCCAGAGCCCTTTTTGAAATAAGACTATACGTATATATTTCAGAATAACCGCTACCTGCTAATATTTGTTTTATTTTTTCTTCCAGAGAAAAGTCTTTAAAAAATGGGATTTTCTCCACAGGAGTTTCGCCTAAAGGCAAAGTTTTTGGAAAATTGTTGTATCCGTAGATTCTGGCGACTTCCTCAATTAAGTCCTCCTCCATTTTAAGATCTCCCCGGTGAGTTGGGATGGCGACATCATAGATAATTTCTGAGTTTTGAGTTTTGAGTTTTGATTCCATT
>CAYGWK010000002.1:17615-122305 GCA_964353785.1 uncultured Gammaproteobacteria bacterium | reverse complement strand
AAAAGTAGAAATAAAAAAAGTTTTAGCAAAGTGGAGGACAAGAAGAAGAGAATTTCGTTTTGTCTTGGGTGATCTTCAGGAGCATCTTGAGAAATTTTTCTTCCAAAAAACTGGCCGCCGGCCGCTAATTCTTACCCAGGTTATTAAAGTTTGACCCCGCTGAGCGGGGCAGAGTATAATTAATCTTAATGATCCTGCCAGGTTCGCCAATGCGACTTCCCTCGCGACGGTTTTTACGTCGCTCTTTTCGGGTTCGTCTTAAAAAATCAACCATCTTTTCGGTTGGAAGCATTCTTTTTCTTTCTCTTTCCGGATTGATAATTCTTTCTTTTTTAAGACAAGGAAGTGTTCTTATCAAGTTAAATAGTTCTCTTTTGTATTTCTTTGGTTGGGGAGCAATTTTTCTCCCTTTTATTTTGGCTGTTGCCGGCTTAATGCTGACCAAACTTAGGACTCCGGTAAATGAGCCTCATGTTTTAGTTGGAGCGATACTTCTTATGCTTTCTTTTCTTGGACTTTCCAAAGCCGGAGTTTTGGGTCGAGAAATCTGGCTCGGGACCGCGGGAATGATTACCTCGGCTGGGGCGCTTTTGGTTTTAGTTGGTGGAATTTTAATTGGTTTTATTGTTCTTTTTAATACCTCAATTGATCAAGTGGTCATTTTTTTAATCAATTTCTTAAAAAGCGCCAAGGGTTTCTTTCTTGCCTTACCCAAAACCAAAGGTCCAAAGGTGTTAGAAGAAAAACCAGCCCTTCGGGTTCAAGAGGCTTCACCGGCTAAAACTCCGCCAAAAGAGGAACTTGCTCCTGGACTTTCAGTGATTTCTTCGGCCCAAACCAAAATTTGGGAATATCCGCCCTTAACTCTTCTTCAGGATTTAGTTGGGGGAAAGGCTGACCGGGGAGATATTAAAGCCAACGCCGCCATTATTGAGAAAACTTTGGAATCTTTTGGAATCTCTGCTCGGGTGGTTGAGGTAAATTTGGGTCCGGCAGTTACTCAATATGCTTTGGAGGTTTCCTTGGGGACAAAACTTTCTAAAATTACCGCTTTGTCAAATGATTTAGCTTTGGCTTTGGCCGCCCCCCACGGGCAGATTAGAATTGAAGCCCCAATTCCAGGAAGATCTATGGTTGGTATTGAGCTCCCAAATCGCTCTCTTGAATTTGTTACCTTGAAAAAAATGCTTGAGTCAAACGTTTTAAAAAATGCTAAAAGTAAACTGACAGTCAGTTTAGGACTTGATGTTTCCGGAGAAGCGGTGGTGGCTGACATTGCTCGAATGCCCCATGTTTTAATCGCCGGCGCCACCGGAAGTGGAAAAACAGTCCTTCTTAATTCTTTTATCGCCACCTTTCTTTTTCGGACTACTCCAAATGAAGTCAAACTTATTTTAGTCGACCCAAAGAGAGTTGAGCTTGTTCAATACAACGGTGTTCCCCATCTTCTAACGCCGGTTATTATTGAGCCTGGAAAAGTTTTATCTGCTCTAAAATGGGCAATTTCAGAGATGGACCACCGATATAAACTCTTTGCTGAGACTGGGGTGAGAAATATTGATTCCTATAATGAACTTTCCGGTTTTGCCGCCATGCCCTATGTTGTTATTATTATTGATGAGTTGGCTGATATTATTCTTTTTGCTCCGGTTGAAGTTGAAGATGCAATTTGCCGAATTGCCCAAATGGCTCGGGCAACCGGAATTCATTTGGTTATTTCAACTCAAAGACCTTCAGTTGACGTTTTAACTGGGCTGATTAAAGCCAATATTCCTTGTCGGATTTCTTTTGCCGTTTCCTCAATGGTCGACTCACGGGTTATTTTGGATCACCCAGGAGCCGAGAAACTTTTGGGTCGGGGAGATATGCTTTATGTTCCTCCAGATCAAGCCAAACCTACCAGAATTCAAGGAGCTTTTGTCTCAGAGCCTGAAATTCAACGACTAATTGATTTCTTACGAAAAAAAGCCGCTCCTGCCTACACCGAGGAAGTTACCACCATGCCAGTTACTATTAGGCGTCCAGGTGAACGGGGAGAGCCAGAAGAGAAAGATGAGCTTTTTGAGGAGGCGCTGCGGACTGTTTGTCAATATGATCGGGCCTCGGCTTCGCTTCTTCAAAGACGTCTCTCGATTGGATACGCTCGGGCGGCCCGGATTTTGGATCAGCTTGAGGAAGCGGGCGTGGTTGGTCCGGGCGAAGGTTCAAAACCGAGAGAGGTTTTAATTAGAAATCCGGAAGAATTTTTAACTCCTGGAAAAGAAACTTCATGAAGACTGTTGGTGAGATTTTAAGAAATGAAAGATTGAGAAAAAAGCTTGCCCTGAGCGAAGTCGAAGGGGCGACGAAAATAAAAGTTCGCTTTCTTGAGTCTTTAGAAAAAAATGATTTTTCAAAAATTAGCGAAGCAACGGTAACTAAAGGGCTCATTAAAAATTATGCCGAGTTTCTTGGGCTTTCCTCAGGTGATATTTTAGCTGTTTTTCGTCGGGATTTTATTGAGGATAAAAAAGGACAAATTTTACCCCGGGGACTTTATAAACCTTTATCTCAACCAAAACTTGCCTGGACACCCAAGTTAACAGTGGTGGTTTCAATCGGCATTTTATTTTTGATTATTGCCAGCTATTTAACTGTTCAACTTCTTGGTCTTTTGGGTTCGCCCCCACTTGAGATTTATTCACCTAAAAATAAAGAAATTGTCAAAGTCGAAGAGATAAATATTCAGGGAAAAACCTCAAGTGATGCCGTCGTTTTTGTCAACGGAGAGATGGCAGAAATTGGAAGTGATGGCTCTTTTGAAAAAACAGTCACCCTTTCGCCCGGAGAAAATAAATTTCAAATTGAGGCAGTTTCCCGCCGAGGTAAAAAGAAGACCGAAGAAGTAGTAGTAAGATACGAAAATTTCTAGAAAATAACTGTTGACAATTCTAAACCCTAAATTGTAAAGTGTTAATGTAGCCTGCCTATGGAAGTTACTCAAATTCTTTTAGTCGTTACGGTTTTAGTTTTAACCACGATTCTCTCAATCGTTGGTTTTGAAGTTTTTTTAATTCTTAAAGAATTTCGGCAGTCAGTTAGAAAGATAAACAAAATTTTAGATGACGCCGGACTTATTTCCGAGTCAGTGGCCAAGCCAATCTCTGGACTTTCTGACTTAGCTTCAGGACTTCGTTCCTTGGCAGAATTTATAAAAGCGTTTGTTGGCGAAAAAAAGACCGAAATAAAGAAAATTGAGGAAAAGAAAGAGGAAGTAGAAAACAAGGAAAAACAAGAAGAACCGTCTTCAGAATCTCCATCCCGTCGCTTCTTTCTTCGGTCTGGTAAAAGACTCTCCTAAATAGTATAATTTTCCTCAAAATGACCTCAAAGGAAATTCGGAAAAAATTTATTGATTTCTTTGTTAAGAAGGGGCATTTACTCATCCCTTCTTTTTCGTTGGTTCCTGAGAATGATCCGACGCTTCTTTTGATCAATTCGGGCATGGCTCCAATCAAGCCTTATTTTTTAGGAGTGGAGGAGCCGCCCTCCAAACGCCTGGTTGATATTCAAAAATGTGTCCGGATGGAGGATATAGAAAAAGTGGGTATCTCCGCTGGAACACTAACATTTTTTGAAATGATGGGGAATTGGTCAATCGGAGATTATGGCAAAAAAGAAGCTTTGACATTTGCTTGGGATCTTTTAGTTAAGGGATTTGGATTCGCTCCAGCAAGGCTGTGGGCGACGGTCTTTACTGGAGCCGGGAATTTACCTCCAGATACTGAAGCAATTGAAATTTGGAACAAACTTGGAATACCCGAGAGGAGAATTATCAAACTTGGGATGGATGATAATTTTTGGGTTTCTGGTCCAACAGGACCTTGTGGGCCATGCACAGAAGTTTTTTATGATTTGGGCGAAGAAAAAGGTTCTGTGATGATAGGTAATACTTATAATCGGGATAGACTCTTAGAGATCTGGAATGCTTGTGTTTTTATCCAATATAATCGCGACGGGAAAGGAAATTATCAAATGTTGCCCTTCTGCAGCATCGATGCCGGAGCAGGGGTGGAACGATTTTCTATGGTTCTTCAAAAAAAAGAAACGGTGTTTGAAACAGAACTTTTCAAGCCAATAATTCAATCAATTGAAGCGCTCTCTGGTAAAAGTTATAAGGATGAAGAAAACAAAAAACCAATGCGAATTATTGCCGACCATCTTCGGGCAGCCGCATTTATTATTGCTGATGGTGTAACTCCTTCAAACGTGGAACAGGGATATGTTTTAAGGAGACTTATTCGGAGAGCAATTCGTTTCGGAAAAACACTTTCCGCCAAAGGCGGACAGGCAATTAAAGTATTCACTCCCGAGGTCGCTGGGACTGTGATTCAGACGATGAGAGAAGAATATCCAGAACTAGAAAAGAAAAAAGAGCTGATTTCGGAAACTTTGACCTTGGAAGAAGAAAAATTCAAAAAAACCCTGGAGCGGGGACTTAAAGAAATAGAAAAATATAAAAAACTTGATGGCAGACTTGCCTTCTATCTTTATGAAACCTATGGATTTCCCCTGGAAATGACCAAGGAGATTGCCGAAGAAAGAGGGCAGAAAATTAATAAAAAAGCGTTTGAAGAAGAATTTAAGAAGCATCAGGAGATTTCAAGGGCTGGGGCGGAGAAAAAATTTGCTGGTGGATTGGCGGATCAGTCAGAAAAAGTGACAAGACTTCATACCGCCACTCATCTTTTAAACGCTGCTCTGCGCCAAGTCCTTGGACCCCATGTTGAACAGAAAGGTTCAAATATTACCAGCGAGCGGCTTCGTTTTGATTTTCCTAATGCACAGAAGCTCACGGAAGAGCAACTGAAAAACACGGAAGGATTGGTTAACCAGAAAATAGAAGAAAATCTTCCGGTTAAAAAGGAAATGATGAGTTTTGACCAAGCCAAGAAAGAAGGAGCAATAGCAGTTTTTACTGAAAGATACACCGAGAAAGTCAAGGTTTATTCAATTGGAGATTTTTCAACAGAGGTTTGTGGCGGACCACACGTTGACTTTACAGGCAAGCTTGGAAAGTTTAAGATTATAAAAGAAGAAGGAGCCGGTGCTGGGATTCGGCGAATCTACGCCGTCTTAGAATAAATATGGAACTGCCTAACATTATCGATAAAATAACCCATCCAGAAGAAAAGAAAAAAAAAGAGTATTTTTGGGCTCTGCAAATTTGGGATGAAGGGGTTAAAAGCGCCATTTGGACAGTTGAAGAGGAAAAAACAGGAGTTGTTGCTTTAGGAAGTTATGAAAGTTGGGAAGATGGAGTTGAAGAGTTAACTGTTGCCGTTGACAAAAGTTTATCAACTGCCTCAGAACGCTTTGTTGGTGAAGGGCAAGAACCTTCAAAAGTTATTTTTGGTCTGCCTGATGATTGGACCAGCGATGACAAAATAAAACCAGAGAAGCAAGAAATACTTTCTGAACTCTGTCGAAAATTAGACCTTGAACCAGTTGGTTTTGTCTCAACTTTTGATGCTTTAAACCATCACCTCAAAGAAGTCGAAGGAGCACCCCCCTCAGTAATTTTGATTAGTCCAGGCAAAAAAATGATTAATCTGGCTGTGGTTGAAGTCGGGAAAATTAAGAAGGTAGAGAAAGTTTTGCGAAGCGAAAATCTCGGAGCTGATGTTTATGAAGGGCTTTTGCGATTCTCGGAAATTGAAACCCTGCCATCAAGAATACTTCTTTTCAATAGCGAAGAAATGGAGGAAGCAAGACAGATTTTGATAAGTTTTCCTTGGCAGACACCTCAAATTGAAGGGAAAAAACTCCCCTTTTTGCATTTTCCCAAAATTGAGATTTTGCCTTACGATTTTGACATTACCGCTGTTTCCTTGGCCGGCGGAAAAGAGGTGGCTAAAAGCTTAGGGTTTAAGATTAGCACAGAAGAGGAAAAACCAGAGGAGGTAAAGGAGGAAGTGGTAGATTTGGGTTTTGTTAAAGGGGAAGATATAGCTAAAGAATTTCCCCAAGTTGAAGTTGAAGAAGAGCTGGTGCCTGTTGCTGAAGAAAGACCAAAACCCAGGCCAATTCTGGCGGTTTTTAAAGAAAAGTTATCCAACATTAGAATTCCTAGATTCTCTCTGCCACCTCTCCCTGGTGGGCCGTTTTTAGGAATAGGCGCAGGAATAACATTTTTGATTTTACTCGCAGGGTTAGGGGTAATTTGGTGGAATGTCCCCAAAGCCCAGGTAACAATTTTTATTACTCCTCAAGTCTTGGAAAAAGAAGAAGAACTGACAGTTGATCCAAACCAAGAAGTTTTAGATGAAAAAAATTTGATTTTACCAGGTCAAATTATTGAAAGTGAGGCAAGTGGAGAAAAAACTGCTCCTGCCACTGGAGAAAAAACAGTCGGCGAGCCTGCCCGAGGCGAGGTGATAGTTTATAATCGGACGGATGCCAAAAAGGTCTTTCCCGAGGGAACGGTGATTGTTGGCCCTGGTAATCTTAAGTTTACCCTGGATCGAGAAACTACCGTAGCTTCAAAAACTCCAGATTTGGCAACCGGGGTAGATAAATGGGGTGAGGCAAAGGTGGGGGCTACGGCAGTTGATATCGGCGCTCAATATAATTTAGCTTCAAACTCCCAGTTTTCTTTTAAAGATTTTCCGACAACCTCGTATTTAGCCAAGAATGAGTCTTCATTTGTTGGCGGGACCAGCCGGCAAATTCAGGCAGTCTCTGAAGATGACCAGAAAAACCTTCAAGAGAAACTTTCTGGCGAGCTTGCTGAAAATGCCAAAAGTGGACTTTTAGTAAAAACTCCCCCTGGTAAAAAATTAATTGAAGAGGCAATTTCAACCTCGGCCACTTCGGTTTCTTTTGATCATAAAGTTGGCGACGAGTCTCAGACCTTAGGTTTAAAATTAACTGTTAAAGTTTCAGGTTTAGCCTTTAGTCAAGATGATTTTACCAATCTTTCCCAGAAAATTTTGGCCGGAGAAATTCCTCAAGATTTTGAACTTAAGAAAGAAGAAATTTCCGCTCGGTTTGAAATTAAAGAGAAAAATGAAGATGGGAGTGTCCTTTTTAAAACCTCAATCCACGCCAATCTTTTACCGAGGTTAGATAAAACAGAAATTGTTAAAAACATTAGAGGAAAAAATCCAGATTTAGCCAGGAAATATTTTTCCACAATTTCTGGCTTTGCTGACTCAGAAATTTTTATTTCTCCGAAGTTTCCGGGATTTTTGGGAACTTTGCCGAGACGTGAGGACAAAATTACTTTGGAAATAAGGAGTAAAGAATAAATGCACTATCTATATGTTAAAAAAACTTCAAAGTCTCAAACTTTTGCTATTAACCAGAAACTTCTATCCGTCGTTTTTGTTTTGATTGGCTTAGTTTTAATTGGTAGCGCCACCGTTCCAATTTTCTTTTATCAATTCTTTGTTTCTCCCTCCTTCCCAAAAGTTGTAAAGCCAATACCCGAGGAAGAAGTTTTGGGAGAACAAGAGGAAGTTGATTATACCCAGGTCTCAAACTGGTTTCCCGAAGCGCCAAAACTTCCTCCATTACCTTCAAAAATTACCCACTATACCTTATCTGTCCCCAAACTTAAAATCTCCGATGCTATAGTTCAAATTGGCGGAGAGGATTTGAAGAAAAGTCTTATTCAATATGAAGGAACCGCTTTTCCTGGGCAATTTGGTAATACGGTCGTCTTTGGTCATTCAGTTTTGCCCCAATTCTTTAACTCCAAAAATTATTTGACCATTTTTTCAACCTTGCCGACACTAAAACCTAAAGACGAGATTATTGTTGACTTTGATGGCGTTCGCTATAAGTATGTAATTTTAGAGATGATTGAGGTTTCCCCTTCGGACATTTCAATTTTGGAGCAAAGGTATGATGATTCCTATTTAACCCTGATTACCTGCGTTCCCCCTGGGACATATCTTCGCCGACTGGCCGTAAAAGCAAGACTTTTGAAAATATGAAGATTTTAGGGGTAGATTTTGGTTTGGCCAAGGCAGGATTGGCAATCTCTGAAGGAGCGCTGGCTGAACCTTTGGGAATTATAAAAATCTCAAATCTCAAATCTCAAATCTCAAATATTTGCCAAGAGCAGGGGGTTGAAAAAATTGTGGTTGGTGTTTCCGAAGGAAAGATGGCAGAAAAACAGAAAAAGTTTGGAGAAGAACTTAAGAGGGTGGTTGGTCTTCCAGTTGAATTTCAGGATGAAACCTTGACGAGCAAAGAAGCGATTGCTAAAATGAGAGAAATAGGCAAGAGAGTTAAGGACGAGGATGCTATCTCTGCTGCCTTGATTTTACAGGAATATTTAAACTCTAAAAATGTTTAAAAAAATTATTGCTCCGGTTCAAGCCTGGCTTCTGGCCCAGGGAAAATGTGTTGGTTGTGGAATTCCTTTAGAGAAAGGGAAAAAAGAGAAGAGAAAAGATGGATTGGAGAAAGTGGTCTGTAAATGCGGACGAATTTACATTTTCGACCCAAAAACTAAAAAATACCGCCGAGCTCTCTTTGAAGAAGTTTAGAATAACACGAATTAACACGAATTTTGCTTCGGGTACACGGATTTACACAGATGAAAAGAAAAACATTATTTTTTATTCTTCTTTCTTGTTTCTTGTTTCTTGTTTCTTGTTTGTGGTGGTCTTGGGCAACCTCTCCTGCCTGCCAAAAAGATTGCCAGGCGAAGATTTTTGTGGTTGAAAAAGGAGAAAGTTTGGGTTCAGTTAGCCAGCGCCTAGAAAATGAACATTTGGTTCGTTCTTCTTTGGCTTTTCAAATCCTGTCTACCAAAGAAGGTATAACCCGAAAAATTCAAGCCGGAGACTTTAGGCTTAATCCAAAAATGGTGCCTTTGGAAATCGCCAGAGAACTAACCCACGGGACTTTAGATCGCTGGGTTACTATCATTGAGGGTCTAAGGCGGGAGCAAATTGCGGAAAAACTTTCCGAATCAGGGCTGGAAAAATTCTCAAAAGAAGAATTCTTAGAGGAATCAAAAAATTTAGAGGGTAAACTTTTTCCTGATACTTATCTTATCCCCAAAGATGCCGACGCCAAAAAAATTGTGGAGATTTTTACCAAAAATTTTCAAAAGAAGACCCCTTTACCCTCAAAAGAAGTTTTAATTTTAGCCTCAATTGTGGAACGAGAGGCAAGATTTAAAGACGACAGGCCAATTGTGGCCGGAATTCTTTTAAAAAGACTTGAGAAGGACTGGGCCCTACAAGCCGATGCTACCATCCAATACGCCGTCGCTTCTCACAACTCACAACTCACAACTCACAACTCAATTGACTGGTGGCCAAAAAATTTAACCCGCGAGGATTTAAAAATAAAATCTTCCTATAATACTTATCTTTATCCCAGTCTTCCGCCTGGACCAATCTGTAACCCTGGTTTAGCGGCAATTGAAGCGGTCTTAAATCCCGCTGAAACCGATTATTGGTTCTATCTTTCTGACAGTCAGGGAAATATGCACTATGCCAAAACTTCAGAAGAACACGAAGAAAATATCTCAAAATATTTACTCAGCCAGTGAAGATTATCAAAAAAATTTTAAGGCTTTCTGACCCTTATCCTAATCTTTGGTACGAGTTTTTCTGCTATGTAAAAGCGGTTTTGGGAACATTATTTTTAATTCTGGGCATCTTTCTAATTTTCCACCCCATGTTTTACAAAATTAATTTTTTTGGCTTCTTAGAGACTGGTTTAACTCCAACTGGTTTAAAAATCCTCTCGTTCCTGGATTCAGTTATTTATCCAAAGGGATATTTTGGATTTTTAATCTGGGGTGTAATTTTTATCTTTCTCGGTTTTTTCTTCTTTTGGAGAATCAAACTGGTGAGGAAATTAGTGGGGAAATAGATAGGGAAGAAAAATTATTAGCCCCAAAATCACCGACCCAATAGCCAGAATTAAAACCGCTCCAGCGGAGAAATTACGAATAAGAGTAGTTTGGTTATAATCAAGATTTAATTTTTCCTTTAAGAGATTACAGATTTCTTCAATTACCGAATTAAAAATCTCGGCCGCCAAAACCAAAGAAATAACTAAAACTAAAACTAGCCATTCAAGTCTGGAAATACCAAAATAAATTCCGGCGAGGATTACTAAAATTGCTGCTAAAAGATGAATTTTTAAGTTTCTTTCTTTTTTGACTATAAACCAAATTCCCGAAAACGCAAAACGAAAAGGAAGAATTAGTGAAGGATTATTCATTAAGATTAAATTCCCGAAAGTTCGGTTTCGATATCTTCTAATTCTTTATCAAGGTCGGAGAGGTCGGTATCTTTGAGGTCTTTTTCAATTAGAGAAGTCTCATCAGATTTTTCCTGAACCCCAAGTTTCTGCGTTTGAGTGTCTTCGGGGATTTGAGTTATTGGTTTTTTGGTCAGATAAATTCCTACGAGGCCAACTATTAAAAGGGCTGCTACCAAAATTATTAAAAACCGATTTTCTTTTTTAAGTTTAAGTCTCATATGGTTGGAATGGCGGTTGGTGTCGGTGTTGGTTTTGGTGTGATTTGGCCAACACGCAAGCCTTTTATTTCACCAATTACATGAACTAAAATTCGGTGAACTCCAATTAATTGAGTTTTAACTCCTTTTATCAAATTTTTAACCTCGGCAAAAGCCGCTTTTGGATCCTCGCTTTCTAAGACTGTTTCAAGTTTTGTTTTTGCCTCTTCTAAATCTGCTTTTGTTCCTGTGAGTTTTGTTTTTGCATCTTCAATTTCTGTTTTTATTTTGGAGACATCCTCGCCTTGACTTTCAAGTTTTGCCAACCTTGATTCAATTCTGGAGATTAATTTTTCTAATCGGGTAATGGCCGCCTCAAGTCGCTTGACCATACGAGTAAAGAATTGACGAATGAGTCGTTGGCGTTTCTCGGTAAGTTTTGCTTTAATTTCTGCCATCCTGGTAGGAATGGGCGTTCTGGTGATTGTTGGCCTGGGAAAGGTTGGCCAGGGAGAAATAGTTGGTCTTGGGATTTCTGGGACACCTGGCAGAAAAGGAAATTTGGCTAAAGCGGGGGAGGGAGCAAGCAAAAATAAGAGAAGAAAAATTAATATTGCTTTTTTCATCCTCTTTGATACTAATCAATTTTTGGTGAGTTTGTCAAGGGGTCTTGACAAAATAAAAAAATTGTGTTATTAATATTTTAAGTCTATAAAAATAGGCGTATTGTTTTATACGCCAATTTTTGTCGTCCATAAAAATAATGCCAGAGAAAAAGACCCCTCCTCGGATTTTTTGGGGTAAAACCTACCCCAATCTTCCCTTGTTGGATCTTACCTCTGTCCAGCGTGATTCTTGGCAATGGTTTAAAGAATTAGGAATAGGGGAAGCCCTCTTGGAAATATCCCCAATTGAAGACTTTACTGGCAAAAACTGGGTTTTAGAATTTGGAAAATATTCTTTTGGTAAACCATCAAGAAGCCCCTCCGAAGCAAGGAGAAAAGGATTAACTTACGACGCCCCTTTAAAAATTCAAGCCACTTTGACTAATAAACAAACTGGAAAAAAGGTCGCCCAAGAAGTTTTTCTTGGCGATATTCCCCAGATGACACCTGAGTGCACTTTTGTCATTAATGGAATTGATCGAGCAGTCGTTAATCAACTTGTTCGTTCTCCTGGAGTATATTTTACGGGTGAAATCGATCCGGTTACCGGAAGAATGCTTTATATGGCTGAAGTGCGTCCTATCCGCGGTTCTTGGCTTGAATTTTTTGTTGGCAGAAACGATGTTATTTCAGTTCGGATTGATCGAAGAAGAAAGTTTGCCGTCACTACTTTTCTTCGAGCTATTGGCATAGGGGAAGACGAAGAAATTTTCTCTCGTTTTTCCGCTCTTTCAAAAGAGCAGTCTTCCTATATTACGGCGACCATCGAGCGGGATCCTACCAAGGGAAGAGAAGAAGCTTTGCTTGAACTTTATCGAAAAATGAGACCAGGGGAACCAGCCATCTTAGAGAATGCCCAGGAGCTTATCTTTAATATGTTTTTTAACGGCCGAAGGTATGATTTGGGTAGTGTTGGCCGTTATAAACTAAATAAGCGTCTTGGGCTTTCTATCCCGAATATCCCGGAAAACTGGGTGCTAAAACCAGAAGATATCGTTGCGGCTGTTTCTTACATTATAAAGTTACAAAGTGGTGAGGGTAAGACTGATGATATTGATCATTTAGCCAATCGAAGAGTGAGGCGGGTTGGAGAGCTAGTTTGCCAGGCGGCTTTTCGGCCTGGGCTTCTGCGGCTTGAGCGAGCAGTCAGGGAAAAAATGAGTTTGGTTGGAACAGATATTTTGGCGACTCCGACAATATTGGTTAATGCCAGACCAGTGATTGCCTCAATTAATGAGTTTTATCGCTCAAATCAACTTTCAACAATTTTAGACCAAACTAACCCTTTATCTGAAATAGATAATCTCCGCCGACTTTCGGTGATGGGCCCCGGAGGAATTACCCGAGAAAGAGCCTCTTTTTCAATCCGCGACATAAATTCCTCTCAATATGGTCGAATCTGTCCAATTCGTTCTCCGGAAGGACCAAATATCGGCCTGGTTACTTATATGGCTTTATATGCCCGGGTTAATGAATATGGGTTTTTAGAGACTCCTTATAAAAAGGTTGAAAGAGTTGAAAAAAATGGAAAGATTAAAATGCGGGTAAGCGAGGAAGTTGTTTACCTTCAGGCAGATGATGAAGAAGAATACTATATAACTCATTCGGGGATAGATATTGACAAAGATGGTTTTATCCTTGATTCTTGGGTGCCGGTAAGGTACAAAGGAGAATTTTTAGAAGCGCGGGTTGAGGTAGTTTCTTTCACGGACCTTTTGCCTCGACAAATTGTTGGTACTTCAGCCTCGCTTATTCCTTTTTTGGCTCATGATGAAGCTAATCGGGCTTTGATGGGAACCCACATGCAGTGTCAGGCTGTTCCTTTGGTTAAACCCTCTTCGTCAATTATCGGTACGGGGATGGAGTCGACTGTCGCTTCGGCAATGAAAAGGGTTATCCGAGCCCAACATGACGGAAAAGTAATTTATGTTGATGCCGAAAAAATAATTGTCAGACTTTCAGAAAAACCAAAGAGGGAAGAGCTCGAAAGGGAAGAAAATGAAGATGTCAAAATTGAAGGGAAGAACGAGGTTTATTTCTTGACTAAATTTATGCGAACAAATCCTGGCTCAACCTGTTATTCTCAAAAACCCAAAGTTGAGATTGGCGAGAAAGTTAAAAAAGGAGATCTGCTGGTTGATGGTCCAGCCACTGATAATGGTGAAATTGCTCTTGGTCAAAATTTACTTATTGCTTATTGCTCCTATGAAGGTTTGGGTTATGAAGACGCGATTATTATCTCCGATAGGCTTGTCCGGGAAGATGTTCTAACTTCAATTACCATTGAGGAACATGAAGCCTCAGTTGTTGACACCAAACTTGGACCGGAGGAATTAACTCGGGATATTCCAAATGTGGCTGAACAAGATTTGGCTCACTTAGCCATCGACGGAATTGTCGTCGTTGGCTCAGAGGTTGGTCCGAATGATATTTTGGTGGGAAAAATTGCTCCCAAGGGCGAAACTGAACTGACAGCCGAGGAGCGATTACTTCGGGCAATTTTTGGAGAAAAAGCTCGAGAAGTTCGAGACACCTCGCTTAGGATGCCCCACGGAGAAAGAGGAATCGTCATTGATGTTCAAATTTTAGATAAAGAAAAAGGAGACGAACTTGAGCCAGGAACCAACAAAAAAGTAATTGCTAAGGTTGCCCAAATTAGAAAAGTAGTGGCTGGAGATAAACTGGCGGGAAGACACGGCAATAAAGGAGTAATTTCAAAAATTGTTCCCCAGGCAGATATGCCTTACCTTGAAGACGGAACAGTAATTGATATTATTATTTCTCCCCTTTCGGTTTTGGCAAGAATGAATTTGGGACAACTTTTGGAGGCGCATTTAGGGATGGCGGCCTGCCGGCAAGGGAAAACTTTTGCTCTGCCTGTTTTTGAGAAAACTTCCGAGGAGAAAATCTGTCTAGAACTTAAAGCAGCCGGCCTTCCGATTGATGGGAAAATGACCCTTTACGATGGTCGAACAGGTGAACCATTTGACCAAAAAGTAGTGGTCGGTATTGCCTATATAATGAAGTTAATCCATATGGTTGAGGATAAAACTCATGCCCGCTCAACTGGTCCTTACTCCTTGGTTACTCAACAACCCCTTGGAGGAAAAGCCCAGATGGGTGGACAACGTCTGGGAGAAATGGAGGTCTGGGCGCTTGAGTCCCACCGAGCTGCCTATACCCTTCAGGAAATGCTCACCATTAAATCAGACGATGTCGTGGGTCGTGGAAAAGCTTTTGAGGCAATTGTTAAAGGAACAGATATTCCTCAGGCTTCAATTCCTGAATCATTTAAAGTTTTGGTTAAAGAATTGAACAGTTTGTCTTTGTCGGTCATCCCAACCGGAGTAATTGAGGCAAAAGAAGAAGAAAAGGTTAGCGAAGAAAAAGTCGCCAAAGAGGCAAAAGAATTAGCTCAGGCAGCCGGGGCAGAGGTTGTTGCCGAAGGAAAAGAATTAGGGATAGCCTCAAGCCCAATGGAAGTTGAGGAAGTAAAAACCGAAAGTGGAACTTAAAAACATTATTGATTTTACAGGACTTAAAATAAGTTTAGCCTCACCTGAGGAGATAAAATCATGGTCAAAAGGCGAAGTCACCAAACCTGAGACAATAAACTATCGAACTCTAAGACCGGAGAAAGATGGCCTTTTCTGCGAGAGAATTTTTGGTCCAACTAAAGACTGGGAATGCTATTGTGGAAAATATAAAAGGATAAGATATCGAGGAATTATTTGCGATAAATGCGGAGTTGAGGTTACCCAGTCTCGGGTGCGGCGAGAGAGAATGGGCCATATTACCCTAGCTGCCCCTTGCGCTCATATCTGGTTTTTTAAGGGCGCTCCTTCTAAACTTTCTTTGCTTTTAGATATGACTCCCAAGGCCTTGGAACAAGTTATTTATTTTGCCCAATATCTTATTAAAGGGGTTGATCCAAAAGGCAAGAAAGAGGCAATTTTAAGACTCGAGAAAGGTCGAGAAGAGAGACTTAAAGAAATTAAAAAGGTGAGAGAGGAGAAAATAAAACAACTAAAAAAAGAAGCCGAGAAACAAAAATCGGAAACAAAGAAAAAAATTAAAAGCAAAGATAGCCTTTCACTTGCCTTAAAAGAACTGGACCTTAAAACAAAACAAGGTATTCAAGGCTTTCGCGATGAACAAATTTTAGAAGAGGAAAGAGCCAGAGAGCTCTACCAAAATTTGATCGAAAAAGTCAGACTTCTTCGCAATTTAAGCTTGCTTACAGAAGATGAGCATCTAAAACTTAGTCAATATGAAGCCTCTTCCTTTTTTGAAGTTGGGATGGGAGCCGAGTCCTTGTTTGAGGTAATCTCAAAGATTGACTTAAACGAGTTGGCCTCCGAACTTCGGGTGGAGGTTTTAAAAACCACTGGCCAGCGCCATCTCAAAGCTGCCAAGCGTCTTCGCTTGGTTGAGGGGATGAAAAAAACGGGAATTGATCCTTCCTGGATGATAGTTCGGATTTTACCGGTTATTCCCCCGGATCTTCGGCCAATGGTTCAACTTTCAGGTGGAAGATTTGCTACCTCTGATTTGAATGATTTGTACCGACGGGTCATAAATCGAAATAATAGACTTAAACACTTAATTGATCTGGGAGCGCCAGAGATAATTCTTAGAAATGAAAAAAGAATGCTTCAGGAAGCAGTCGATGCTCTGATTGATTCAAGCGCTCGGAGCCCAAGAGAAAGAAGAAGAATAACTCAGCCATTGCGTTCTCTCTCCGATATGTTGCGGGGAAAACAAGGAAGGTTTAGGCAAAATCTTTTGGGCAAGCGAGTCGATTATTCAGGAAGAAGTGTGATTGTGGTTGGGCCAGAGTTAAAACTTACTCAATGCGGTCTTCCTAAGGAAATAGCTTTGGAGATGTTTAAACCCTACGTTTTGCGAGAAATGATTTTGCGGGGAATTGCCCCAAATGTAAGATCAGCCAAAAATATCCTTGAACATCGCCCGCCGGAAGTTTTCGATATTTTAGAGGAGATAACCAGGATGCATCCAGTTCTTTTGAATCGGGCGCCAACTCTTCATAAACTTGGAATTCAGGCTTTTTATCCGGTTCTGATTGAGGGAAATGCCATCCGGATTCATCCCTGCGTCTGTGCTGGTTATAACGCTGATTTTGACGGTGACCAAATGGCGGTTCACGTTCCTTTATCTTCTCAAGCAAAAGAGGAAGCGGAAAAATTAATGATGCCTGATAAAAATCTCTTAAAACCAGCTGATGGTTCCCCAATTGCCGTTCCCAATCGGGAAATGGCCTTGGGAATTTTCTATCTTACCTACGCCTTACCGAAAAGTGATGAGAAAAAGATGAAAATTTTTGGAAATCCAAAAGAAGCAATCTTTGCTTATCAGGCAGGAGGACTTCTCCTTCAGGAAAAAATTAAGGTTTTAATGGGTAAAGAATTGACTGAAACAACCGTTGGTAGAATTATCTTTAATGAAATCCTGCCCGAAGGTTTGCGATTCTTAAACGATGTCGTCCGGGGAACGACAATCAAGGCTTTGGTTACCCGGGCACTTCAGATTTGTTCAACCGAGGAAGTAGTCAAATTAATTGACGACTTAAAAGATTTGGGGTTTACGATGGCCACTATTTCTGGTGTCTCGGTTTCGGTTTTTGATTGTTTACTTAATCCCCAAAAACAAAAAATAATTTCGGAGGCAAACGAAAAAGTTGCCCAAATTGAGGAAAACTTCAAGCAAGGATTGATTACTGAGGAGGAAAAAAAGAGACTTACTCGAGAGATCTGGATGGAGACAACCGAAACCTTAGCTGATTTAACTTGGGAAATTTTGCCTCAAGACTCATCCGTAAGAATTATTGTTGATTCCGGGGCAACCCGGGCTTCCCGAGATCAGATTAAGCAACTCTCCGCCATGAGAGGTTTGGTGGTTGATCCCTTGGGAAGGATAGTTGATTTGCCAACAAAGTCAAACTTCAGAGAAGGGCTTTCAGTTTTTGAATATGTTACCTCGGCTCGAGGCTCAAGAAAAGGTTTAACTGATACCGCCATTAAAACTTCAGATGCTGGTTATTTGACCCGCAGGCTAGTTGACGTTGCCCATGATGTTATCGTTCGGGAAGAGGATTGTGGAACAGAAGAAGGGATAGAAATTGAAAAAAAAGGAGAAAGAGAGAAGATGTTTTTAACCAGGGTTTTGGGACGGATCCTTACCGAAGACATCAAAGACCCAAAGACCAAAAAGGTAATCTTGAAAAAGAGAGAGGAGGTAAATGAGGAAAATATTGGACTCTTGGAGAGTCACAAAATTGAGAAAGTCATGGTTCGCTCGCCCTTAACTTGCAAAACCCATTACGGAATCTGCCGTGCCTGTTATGGATGGGACTTTTCCAATAAAAAAATGGTTGAGGTGGGAACACCGGTTGGGGTAATTGCCGCCCAATCAATTGGTGAACCTGGAACCCAGTTAACCTTAAAAACCAAGCATGCTGGTGGAGTGGTTGGTTTGGATGTGACTCAAGGGCTTCCCCGAGTTGAAGAACTGCTTGAAATAAGACAACCAAAGACTCTTTCTCCACTTTCGGAAATTTCTGGCAAAGTCTCAACAAGCGAGACGGAAGATGGCTGGAAAATAAAGATTAGAAGTGTTGGTCAGAAGCCGATTGAGGAGCGAGAATACATTATTCTTTTGACCTCAACTCTTTGGGTTTCTGATGGACAACTTGTATCTCCAGGAACCCAACTTGCCTCAGGCGCCCTGGATGTCAGAGAAATCTTGAAAGTTCGCGGACTTAAGGCTGCTCAAGAATATTTAATTTCTGAAGCTCAAAAAGTTTATGAATCTCAGGGAATTCCGATTCATGACAAACATTTTGAAGTAATTGTTAGAAAAATGAGCGAGAAGGTAAGAATTGCTTCTTCGGGAGAGACGACTCTTTTGCCTGGGGATCTGGTGGATAAAGTTCGTTTTGAAGAAGAAAATTCTCAAATTAAAAAAGGTGGTGGACAACCAGCGACTGGCCAAACCGTTATTCTGGGGCTAATTAGAACAGCTATAAATACCGAGTCTTGGCTTTCGGCCGCCTCTTTTCAGGAGACAACTAATGTTTTAGCAGATGTGGCGGTTCAGGGGAGAGAAGATAAACTTTTGGGACTTAAAGAAAATGTGATTATTGGAAGACTTATCCCTGTTCTTCCAGAGAGAGCAAAGATTGAAAAGTGAACCTAAATTGTGGTAAAATTCTAAGCACTAATATCTAAATCCTAAACAATTTTGAATTTTGGTCATTTGGATTTATTTAGAACTTAGAAATTAGGATTTGGAAATTTTCGTAATTATGCCAACTATTCATCAACTGGTTCGAAAAGGCAGGAAAAAAATTAAAAAGAAACTTCGGGTTGTCGCCCTGCGAAAATATTTTAATGCTAGACAAAGACGGATGAAGGAGGTAAAAAGTCCCTTTAAAAAGGGTGTGGTTTTGTTGGTCAAAACCATGACTCCTAAAAAACCAAACTCGGCCCTGCGCAAAGTGGCTCGGGTTAGACTTTCCAACAAACAAGAAATTACTGCCTATATCCCAGGAATTGGCCATGAGTTAGCCGAGCATTCAATCGTTTTAGTCAGAGGAGGAAGGGTTAAAGATTTGCCTGGAGTTAAATACCACGTTGTTCGAGGTAAATACGATACCACTGGAGTAGTTGGCCGAAAGAAAGGTCGTTCTCGCTACGGAACTAAAATTTCCGGAGCGGTAACTCCGGTTGGGGCAACTGTCGGAGTTCAGGCTGCTGAAGAACCAAAAACAGAAGAGCCAAAAGCAGAAGGAGGAGAAAATGCCGAGGGGCAAAAAGAGGATTAAAAAAAGAAAAATTTCCCCAGACCCACTTTTTGGGTCAGTCTTGGTGACGAAGTTGATAAACCGGACAATGAGGTCAGGTAAAAAGACAGTTGCCCAAAGGGAAATTTTTCAGGCTTTTGATTTACTTAAGGAGAAAACTAAAAAGGAACCTATTTCGGTTTTTAATTTGGCAATAGAGAATATTAAGCCGCAAATGGAGGTCCGCCCAAGACGGATCGGGGGAGCGGCTTATCAGGTGCCAGCGCCGGTTCGAGGAGAAAGACAGGAAGCCCTGGCTATTCGCTGGTTAATTCAGTCTGCCCTAGCTCGTTCCAATAAAGAATTTCATACTTTTGCCGAAAAACTGGCAGCGGAGATTGAAGATGCCGCCGCCGGCACTGGCGGAGCGGTGAAGAAAAAAGAAAATGTTCACCGCATGGCCGAAGCGAATAAAGCCTTCGCCCACTTTAGATGGTAAACTCCTGGTGGTTGACAACTTCCCCTGGTGCTCGCTAAGATAACATTAGTTAATTTTTACTCATGAATAATAAATTTGGTGGTTTTAAGCTTTTCTTCGGGGTATTAATTTTAAGTGGAATTCTTCTCGCCAGTGTTTATTTCATTCCCTGGGACCAAATTAATTGGGGAAAAATTTCCATTATTCCTGGGAAGACGATAACTGTTCTTGGAGAAGCCCAAACGCAACAAAAAAGCCAGATTGCTACTTTTAGCGCTGGGGTAAGTGCTGTTAATGACAATAAAGATGTGGCTATTGAGGAAGTTAACAAAAAAATAGAGGCAATTATTAAAACGGTTAAGGAATTTGGTATCAAAAGCGAAGATATAAAAACTCAAAACCTAAGCGTTTATCAACAGGAGGAGACTTATTATGAGGAAGGAAGACAGAAAAGCCGGCCAGGGCAATGGCGGGTAAATAATTCGATAACTATCACCCTGCGAGAGGTTGATCGAGCTTCGGCTTTAGCTGATTTACTGGTGAAAAGTGGGGCGACCAATGTTTCTGGACCTAATTTTTCTCTGGAGGAGGGTCAACAAAAAGAAGAAGAACTTCTTAAGGAAGCAATTGAAGATGCCCGGAAAAAAGCTGAAACGATTGCTACCTCAAGTGGAGGAAAATTAGGAAAGATACTATCTGTTTCCGAGGGTTATCAGCAGCCAACTGTCCTTCGAATGGCCTTAGAAGGTGGAGGTGGAGGTTCGCCTGTCGAACCTGGAACGGAAACAGTTAGTAAAGTTGTTACCGTTGTCTTCGAGTTAAAATAAGTCTTCTTGAAAAGAGAGCAAAATTCTGTTAAACTATTCTCTGAAGCGAAACTGCTTCGAAATGGAGCAGTTTTTTGTACGCTTAAAAATGGTAAAATAACTTTATGGCTCAACAACAACCAAAAATTGAAATTACCAAAGAAAGAGTTGTTCCGCTTGAGAAAGTCCGTAATATTGGCATCATTGCCCATATTGATGCTGGGAAAACCACCACTACCGAGCGGATTCTTTTTTATACCGGAAGAACCTATAAACTTGGGACCGTTGATGAGGGAACAACGGTAACTGATTGGATGGCTCAAGAAAGGGAGCGAGGGATTACCATTGTTTCCGCAGCAGTAACCGCTTTTTGGAAAGATACCCGAATAAATATTATTGACACCCCCGGTCACGTTGATTTTACGGCTGAAGTTGAACGCTCACTTCGGGTTTTAGATGGCGGGGTGGTTGTCTTTGATGCCGAAGAGGGGGTTCAGTCTCAATCAGAGACTGTTTGGCATCAAGCCTCAAGATATAATGTTCCCAGGATTGTTTTTGTTAACAAGATGGACAAACTTGGAGCAAATTTTTCTCGAACGATTGAGATGATTAAAGATCGCCTTGGAGCAAAACCAGCAGTTTTAACCTTACCTATCGGCAAAGAACAAGATTTTCTAGGAGTAGTTCTACTTTTAGAAAGGAAAGCCTTAGTTTGGCAAAGTGATGAAACTGGAGCCAAGTTTGAGGAGATAGAAATTTCCCAAGAGATGGAAAAAGAAGTAAACGAGGCTCGGGCAAAGCTTGTTGAGGAAATCTGCTCTGAAGATGAGGTTTTAATTGAGAAATTTCTTAAAGGTGAAGAGCCGCCACTTTCGGATTTAAAGATGGCCTTGCGGAAAGCAACTATTTCCGGAAGACTTGTGCCTATTTTTTGTGGTTCAGCCCTTCGTAATAAGGGGGTTCAGCCAGTTTTGGATGGAGTGGTTGATTTTCTTCCTTCTCCCTTGGATGTTCCGCCAGTCCGGGGAATAAATCCGAAGACCAATGAGGAAGAGACCCGCGAGCCTAAAAATGAGGCGCCTTTCTCAGCTTTGGCTTTTAAAATCCAAACCGACCCCCATGTTGGAAAACTGACTTATCTTCGGATTTATTCAGGGACCTTAAAATCAGGCTCAAATGTCCTAAACGTGACCCGAAATGAACCGGAGAGGGTTGGCCGGCTGCTTTTAATGCATGCCAATAAACGTGAGGAGATCTCCGAAGTTTTTGCCGGAGAAATTGTGGCCGCCATAGGCTTGGTTAAAACCACCACTGGCGACACTTTAGCTGGTCCCGCTCATCCTATTCTTTTGGAATCAATCAAATTTCCTGAGCCAGTTATCTCTTTGGCGATTGAACCAAAAACCCGAGCCGACCAGGAAAAGTTAGGTTATGCTTTAGGTAGGCTTTCCGAAGAAGACCCAACATTTAAGATTAAATCTGACCTTGAAACTGGCCAAACTATAATTTCTGGGATGGGAGAACTTCATTTGGAGATTTTGGTTGACCGGATGAAGCGGGAATTTGGTGTCGGAGCAGAAACCGGCGCTCCCCAGGTTGCTTATAAGGAAACAATTAAAAAAGTAGCTCAAGCTGAAGGAAAGTATATCCGGCAAACCGGAGGTCGGGGACAATATGGACACTGTTTTTTGCGAGTTGAGCCAAAAGGAAGAGGCGAGGGCTATGAATTTAAATCAGAAATTAAAGGTGGAGCCATCCCTTCAGAATTTATTCCGGCAATTGAAAAAGGAGCCCGAGAGGCAATGGAAAATGGAGTTCTGTCTGGTCACCCGCTAGTTGATATGAAGGTGATTGTGTATGATGGAACATTTCATGAAGTCGACTCATCAGAGATTGCCTTTAAAATCGCCGGTAGCATGGCTTTACAGTCGGCGGTAAAGCAAGCTGATTTGACTTTACTTGAGCCCATTATGAAGCTTGAGGTGACCACTCCTGATGAATTTATGGGAACAGTTATCGGGGACCTATCTTCTCGTCGGGCCCAAATTTTGGGTTCAGAGACAAGAGGGACGGCCAGAGTGATTACCGCCTTGGTTCCTTTAGCGGAAATTCCTGGTTATGCCACCACTTTGCGTTCCTTAACTCAAGGCCGAGCCTCCTATTACATGGAACCATCTCATTACGAAGAAGTCCCCAAAAATATTCAAGAACAGCTACTTGCCAAGAGGTCTTGACAGGAGTAAAATAAATCTGTAAAATACAAAAAAGAATTGAGGTTTAGACCTCTTTTTTAAGTCAAAAATATGCCAGAAGAAAAAAAACAAAAATTTGAAAGAACCAAGCCCCATCTAAACATCGGGACAATTGGTCACGTCGACCACGGAAAAACAACCCTAACTGCGGCTATCACCCATGTTCTGGCAAAGCAGTCCGGAAACAAAACCAAAGCCCTGGATTTCTACGATATTGATAATGCTCCAGAAGAAAAAGAGCGAGGGGTAACTATCAATATCCACCACTCCGAATATGAAACAGATAAGCGCCATTATGCCCACATCGACTGTCCAGGGCACGCAGATTTTGTCAAAAACATGATTACCGGAGCGGCCCAGATGGATGGAGCCATTTTGGTGGTTTCTGCTCCTGACGGACCAATGCCCCAAACCCGAGAACACATTCTCTTGGCTCGCCAGGTGAACGTTCCGGCGATTGTGGTTTTCTTAAATAAGGTTGATATGGTTGATGATCCAGAACTTTTGGATTTAGTTGAGATGGAAATTCGCGAACTTTTGACTAAATATCAATTTCCAGGCGACAAAGTTCCCATTATTCGAGGTTCAGCCTTAAAAGCCCTCGAGAAAGACCCCGAAGCAGAAAAAGCCATTTTGGAATTGATGAAGGCAGTTGATGAAAATATTCCAACGCCAACTCGTGATTTGGATAAACCATTTTTGATGCCGATTGAGGATGTTTTTTCAATTAAAGGCCGGGGGACGGTCGTGACCGGAAGGGTTGAGAGAGGAAAAGTAAAGTTAAATGATGAAATTGAGATTGTGGGAATAAAACCGACAAAGAAAACAGTTGTTACCGGAATAGAGATGTTTAGAAAATCTTTGGATGAGGGTCAGGCTGGAGACAATATTGGGATACTTCTCCGGGGAATTGAAAAAGAGGATGTTGAACGGGGTCAGGTTTTGGCAAAACCGGGGACAATCACTCCCCATACCGAATTTGAAGCCGAAGTTTACATTTTAACCAAAGAGGAAGGGGGAAGACATACACCTTTTTTCACAGGGTACCGACCCCAGTTTTATATCAGAACCACCGATGTGACTGGAGAGACCACTCTGCCCTCAGGAGTTGAAATGGTTATGCCTGGAGACAATGCCAAGATGAAAATTAAACTTATTCAGCCAGTAGCCATGGAAGAAGGTCTACGGTTTGCCATCCGAGAAGGCGGACACACGGTTGGAGCTGGAGTAATCTCAAAGATTGTAGCTTAAAAATGCCAAAGGGGCGCATTAGGGTACGTTTAAAATCTTACGACCACAGGGTTATAGATGAGGCTGCTACCAAAATTTTGGAGGCGGCCCTTTCCTCCGGCGCAAAAATCTCCGGCCCAATTCCCCTTCCTACTGATAGAAAATTAATTGCTGTTACTACCTCACCTCATACTGACAAAGACGCCCGAGAACATTTTGAAATTCTAACCCACAAGCGCTTAATTGATATTTTAGAGCCCACGGAAAAAACCATTGACTCCCTTCAACATTTAGATCTTCCAGCCGGGGTTGATATTGAAATTAAGATGTAAATCAGCCTGATTTGCATTTTATTGCTTCTTTTTGTATAATATTTCCAAATCGAAATGGAGGTGATTTCACCCGATTAAAGAGTAATTTTTCGGCTTGGCACAAGTTTTTGAGAGGGTGCCAGCGGCACCTTTTTTGGTGCCTGAAACAGAGAAATGATTAATTCAATTTTAGGAATAAAATTAGGACAGACGCAAAAATTTTTAAGCGACGGCCAGCGGATTCCGGTAACGGAAATTCAGGCTGGTCCCTGTTTCGTGGTTGAGGTTAAACCTGGGGCGGTTCAGCTTGGATTTGGCGAAAGAAAAGAAAAGAAAACCTTAAAACCAATTTTGGGACATATCAAAAAAGCGGGGTTAAAAGTTATTCCCCGCTTTTTACGAGAAGTCTCCGCTAATCAGGAAGAAATCAATGCTAATCTGAAAGTTGGAGACGAAATAAAGGTTGGGGATGTTTTAAAACCTGGAGACACTGTTGACGTCACTGGAATCTCAAAAGGAAAAGGTTTTGCTGGCGTGGTTAAAAGATGGGGTTTTGCTGGCGGGCCGCGAACTCATGGTCAATCAGACAGAGAAAGAGCCCCAGGTTCAATTGGTTCAACCACCACCCCAGGAAGGGTTTTAAAAGGGAAGAAAATGGCGGGAAGAATGGGACAAGAGAGAGTGACAATTAAAAACTTGAGCGTATTTGAAATTGACCCGGAGAAGAATTTACTTTTAGTTAAAGGTTTAGTCCCTGGAGCAAAAAAGGGACTTCTAATTATTAAAAAGGTTGGCGAACAAACATGATTTATGCAGAGGTAATCAGTTTATCAGGAACAAAAAAACCAAAAATTTCCCTGCCCGCAAAGATTTTTGGGGCAAAACCAAACCCGGCTCTTATGGCCCAAGCGGTGCGAGTTTTTCTTTCAAATCAAAGAGAAGCCCGAGCAAAAACTAAAACCAGAAGCGAGGTCAAGCGAACCAAAGCCAAGTGGTACCGCCAAAAAGGAACGGGTCGGGCTCGCCATGGGGCGCGGTCTGCTCCAATTTTTGTTGGCGGTGGCCGGGCTCATGGGCCAACTGGAAGAGAGAATTATAAAAAGGTAATGCCTGAGAAAATGCGTCGAACTGCTCTTTTGTCTGCTTTATCCGCCAAAGCGCACGATAAAGAAATAATTGTGGTTGAAGGACTGGAGAAAGCAAAAAAAACAAAAGAGGTGGTTTCAATGCTTGAGAAAATTGTTCCTGATAAAAAAAAGAATATTTTACTTGTTCTCTCTGAAAAAACTGAAAATGTAAACCAAGCGATTAGAAATATTTCTTTTTTGAAGATGATTCAAGCGCAATCTTTAAACACTTATGAGGTCTTAAAAGCCAGAAAAATTTTAATATCGAGAGAGACACTTAAAGCTTTGGAGGAAAAATGGACCAAGGATTAATTTTAAAAAAACCAATAATCTCGGAAAAGTCACTTGAAGCTTCGGGTTTTCGGGAATACACCTTTATGGTAGATAAAAAAGCCAGGAAGAGAGAAATTGCCAAGGTAGTTGAAGAAGTTTTTGGGGTTAAGGTAGAAAAAGTCAGAACAGCAATTGTTAAAGGAAAAACCAGGCGCGCTATGCGAACCAGGAAAAGATATCGGTTGGCTGATTTTAAAAAAGCCATTGTCAGAGTCGCTGAAGGGCAAAAAATTGATATTTTTGAAACCGGCAAGAAGGAAGAAAAGAAATGATAACTAAAACTGAACCTGAAAAATCTTTAATTAGAATTCTTAAAAAGAAGGCCGGCAGGGCTTCAGCTGGAAAGCTAGCAGTTCGTCATCAAGCCGGCAGGGAAAAAAGATACATGCGTGAGGTGGACTTTAAGAGAGAAAAAATTGGAGTGCCAGCCCAGGTTTTGGCCTTTGAATATGACCCAAATAGAAGCGCTAATTTGGCTCTTTTAAACTATCAAGATGGAGAAAAACGCTACATTCTGGCTCCCGAAGGACTAAAAGTTGGGGATGAGGTAGTCTCAGGTAGCGAGGTTGAAGTAAAAATTGGTAATCACCTGCCTTTGGCAAAAATTCCTATTGGAACTCCAATTCACAATTTTGAGCTTACTCCGGGGAAAGGTGGGCAGATTATAAGGTCTGCGGGCAGCTTCGCCACCATCTTGGCTAAAGAGGAAGAATTTGCCGTGGTTAAACTTCCTTCTGGAGAGACAAGAAAAATTCCCCTCTTATGTTTCGCCACCATTGGTCAGGTTAGCGGTCTTTCCTGGAAGATCAGAAAACTTGGCAAAGCCGGCAGAAAAAGACATATGGGAATAAAACCAACAGTTCGAGGAACAGCTCAAAATCCGCACTCCCATCCTCATGGAGGCGGAGAAGGTCGGTCTGGAATTGGTATGCCTGGCCCTAAATCTCCCTGGGGAAAACCAACCCTGGGAAAGAGAACTAGAAAGAAGAAAAAATATAGCGATAAATTGATTATTAATCGGAGGAAATAAGCATAATATGTCTCGTTCATCTAAAAAAGGTCCATACGTAGACCCTAAATTACTAAAAAAAGTTCAGGCTCAAAAAACCAAAGATTTGAGAGAGCCAATTAAAACCTGGGCAAGGGCGAGCCAAATTCCACCCGAGTTTGTTGGCCAGAAATTTTTGGTTCATACCGGTCGAGATTTTAAAGAAATTTTTGTGACCGAAGCGATGGTTGGACACAGACTTGGTGAATTTGCTCCAACCCGAACTTTTCGAGGCCACGGTCAAGTTGTTAAGAGAATTTTGGAGAAAACTTAAATGGAAATTATCGCTCGCTCAAGTTTTGTTAGAGCAAGCCCGCAAAAACTGCGCCTCGTCGCAGAAAAAATTTGTGGCCAAAAAGCAAAATTGGCCCTTATTTTTCTTTCTCAAGCAGGGAAAAAAGGGAAAGTTCTTAAGGAGACTTTAAAACAGGCAATATCAAACGCCAAAAACAATTTTAATCTTGCCGAGGAGGATTTAAAAATTAAAGAAATCCAAATTAACGAAGGGTCGATATATAAAAGATGGCAACCAGTCTCAAGGGGCCAGGCTCACCCAATTAAAAAAAGAACCAGTCATATTATGATTGTTTTGGAAGCACCGGAAAAAGTGGAGAAAGGTAAAAAAAATGGGGCAAAAGGTTAATCCAATTGGTTTCAGGCTCGGAACAAAAAAATCCTGGCAGTCAACTTGGTTTGCCGGCAAAAGAGAGTATCCTAAAAATTTGCTTGAGGACTTGCATATCCGGAAGTTTTTATTTGAAAAGTTAAAATTAGCCGGAATAGTCGGGGTGAACATTGATCGGTTAATCCATAAAATGAAAATTACCATTCATGTTTCAAGGCCCGGGGTAGTTATTGGTCGGGGAGGTTCGGGGCTTGAGGAGTTGAAAAAAATGATAATCCCCCTCGTTTCTTTACCTGAACCTGAAAAAAATGTTCAGATTGAAGTAGTTGAGGTTTCTGACCCTGAACTTTCCGCTATTTTGGTTGCCACCCGGATTGCCAGCGAACTTGAAAGACGTTTTCCCCACCGAAGGGTGATTAGGAAGACAATCGAAAGAGTGATGAGTGCTGGGGCAAAAGGGATAAAAATTGTTCTTTCTGGCCGAATAGCTGGAGCAGAGATTTCCCGCCGAGAAAGATTCGTTAAGGGAAAACTTCCTTTATCAACGATTAGGGCAGATATTGATTTTGCCAAAACCGCCGCCTTGACCCGGTCTGGATATATTGGGGTTAAGGTTTGGATATATAAAGGAGAGTAATGCTTCAACCAAAAAAACAAAAATATAAAAAACAATTTCGAAGAAGGAAACTTTTATCCTTAGCCCAAAAAGGCTCGGAAATTGCCTTTGGTGAATTTGGTCTAAAGGCGGTTTCAAGAGGAATACTTAGCGAGAAGCAGATTGAGGCATCCCGCCGGGCCATTTCTTTTTTCACTCGCAAAGGGGGAAAGATTTGGATTCGAGTTTTTCCCGACAAGCCAATTACCAAAAAGCCCGCCGGAATGGGGATGGGTTCAGGCAAAGGGGAGGTTGTCGGCTTTGTCATTCCAGTTTCGGCCGGAAGGATAATTTTTGAAGTTTCCGGTATTCCCTTTGGGGAAGCAAAAAGAGCCCTAGGTAGAGCGGCTGACAAACTTCCTCTGAAAACTCGTTTTGTCAGCAAAAATCTATGATTATGAAAAGAAAAGAGATAAAAGCATTACACGAGAAGACCAAAGAGGAGTTAGAAAAAATACTTGGGGAGGAAAGGCTCTCTTTAGTCAAGTTAAGAACAGACTTGGCGAGCGGAAAAACTAAAAATGTTAAAGCTCTGGCCCGAAAAAGAGATGAGATAGCCCAAATTTTAACCATAATTAAAGAAAAAGAAATTTTAAAAGGAGAGCCCGCCATCGCTAAAGCTACAGCGGGTAAAAAAAATGAAAGAATTCAAAGGTAAAGTTGTTTCCGCCAAAATGGCAAAAACAGCCACTGTTTTGGTTTTAAGGCAAAAAATTCATCCTCTTTACAGAAAAAGAGTAAAATTTGCCAAAAAATACCATGTTGAAGATCTATTGGGGGTAAAAGTGGGGGATGAGGTTAAATTTGTGGAAAGCAGGCCTTTCTCAAAAACTAAGAGGTGGAGGACAGTAGAGGTGATTAAAAAATGATTCAATTACACTCAATTTTAGTTCCTGCCGATAACACCGGAGCAAAAAGATTTCGGGTAATTCAGACTAAAAGGCGATTTGCCAAAATTGGCGATGTGGTCACTTGCGTGGTTGACGAGTCTAACCCAAGTGGAGTAGTTTCCGACTCACAAATTGTCAAAGCCCTAATTGTCAGAACCAAAAAAGAATTCAAAAGATTAGATGGTTCCTATGTCCGTTTTGATGATAACGCCGCGGTTTTAGTTGATAAAGATAGAAATCCGCTGGGTTCAAGAATTTTTGGACCAGTAGCCAGGGAAGTCAAAGAAAAAGGATTTTCAAAAATTGCCTCTTTGGCAGAGGAGTTGGTATGAGATTGAAAAAAGGCGATAAGGTAAAAATTACTACAGGAAAAGATAAAGATAGGCAGGGAACTATTGAAAAGATTTTTCTCAAAAAAGGAAAAATTTTGGTTTCTGGGATAAATATTTATAAAAAGCACGCCCGGGCTCAAAAAGGAGGTCAGGCTGGAGGAATAGTCGATATTGTTGTTCCAATATCCTCTTCATCGGTAGTTTTAATTTGCCCAAAATGTGGAAAACCAGCTAAAGTTGGATTTAAGATTTTAAAAGACGGAAAGGTAAGGATTTGCAAAAAATGCCAAGAGGTGATTTAAAAATGGAGAAAGAAAATATTTTGACAAAGCCTAGAGTTTTAAAAGTAGTTGTTAACGTGGGGATAAAAGAGGCCCCTCGCGATGAAGCGATACTTACCAAGGTTTCAGAGGAATTGGCAAAAATAACCGGGCAGCGACCAAAAGTTTGTCGGGCCAAAAAATCAATTGCCGGTTTTAAACTTGTAAAAGGGGCACCAATTGGTTTGATGGTGACTTTACGAGGAAAGAAAATGGCAGATTTTCTAAAAAAACTTTTTTCTATCGTTTTGCCGAGGGTTCGAGATTTTCGCGGGCTTTCTGAAAGAGGTTTTGATGGAGGGGGAAATTATACAATTGGAATAAAGGAGCATTCGGTTTTTCCCGAAGCAGAATTTTCAAAAACTGAAAAAATATTTGGTCTTGAAGTAACAATTGTCACAAACGCTAAAGCAGATGAAGAGGGGAAAGTTTTACTTGAATCTTTAGGTGCACCATTTAGAAAGGGGGAGTAAATGGCCAAAAAATCCAAAGTAATCAAACAAAAAAATTTAAAAAAATTAAAATACGAAATTCGATTTCGAAACCGCTGTGCTCTCTGTGGCAGACCAAGGGGCTATTTACGGCTTTTTGGACTCTGTCGACTTTGTTTTAGAGAACTTGCCCATAAAGGAGAATTGCCAGGGGTAAAAAAGGCCTCCTGGTAAAAAACTATGACCGATAGAGTTTCTGATATGTTAATAAGAATAAAAAATGCCTATTTGGCAAGACGAAAGACTATTGAACTTCCCTATTTTAGTTTAGGAGAAAAATTGGCAAAAATTTTGGCTCGGGAAGGTTTTTTAGCAAAAGTAGAAGTTGAAAAACCGAAAGAGAAAAAATTTAAAATCTTAAATATAGAGCTGGCTTATAAAAATAAAAAGCCTGCTATGGCGGGAGTGAAAATTATTTCAAAGCCCGGGATTAGGGTTTATTTTAAAGCCAAAAAGTTAAAAGAATTATCGAGGGGACTTGGGATAAGTATTATCTCTACCTCCTTGGGACTCGTGACTGACAAGGAGGCAAGAAAGAAAAATTTAGGCGGAGAAGTTATTTGCAAAGTTTGGTAAAGGAAAAATTGTGTCAAAAATCGGAAAAAAACCAATAGAAATTCTCCAAGAAGTAACCGTTGAGGCGAGAGACGGAGAAGTTCAGGCGAGCGGACCAAAAGGTTCACTCTCCCAAAAGTTGCCCTCGGAGATAAAAGTTGAGATTAGAGGAAATCAAATTTTGGTTTCTCAAAAAACCAAGTCAAGAGCGGCCAAAACCCTTCAAGGAACAATTCGCAATCTTCTTGCTAACATGATTAAAGGAGTAAAAGAAGGTTGGTCAAAAACCTTAGAGGTTGAAGGAACAGGTTTTAGGGCTGCTCTTTCTGGAGAAAGACTTTCCTTGTCTTTGGGTTTTTCTCATCCAATTGAGGTTGTTCCACCTCCGGGAATTTCTTTTTCTGTCTCGGAGAAAAAAATCCAAGTTTTAGGAGCAGATAAAGCTTTGGTTGGACGGGTGGCCGCCAGGATTAGGGGGATTAAACCCCCAGATTCCTATAAAGGAAAAGGAATTCGCTACGAAGGAGAAACAGTAAAACTTAAACCTGGAAAGCAAGTTAAGGTTGGAATTGCGGGAATTGGCGTTCCAACGAAAGGAGAAAACCAGTGAAAAGAAAACTTACAAGACTCTCAGTTTTTCGTTCAAATAAATATATTTATGCTCAAGTCATTGATGATGAAAAGGGCAAGACTCTGGTTTCGGCAAGCGATCAGAAACTTGCAACACAGGAAACACAAAAGAAAACAAGAAACACAGAGAAATTTAAAATGGAGAAAGCCAGACTTGTGGGAAAACTTTTAGCCGAGAAAGCCTTAAAGATTGGAATTAAGAAGGTCCATTTTGACCGAGGAAAATTTAAATATCATGGTCGAGTTAAGGCCTTAGCCGAAGGTGCTAAAGAAGGAGGTTTAGAATTCTGACGATGTTTCAAAAACCAAAAATTTCCCAAGAAGTAAAAACCGAAGAAGAGTTTGAGGAGAAAGTAGTTCAGGTAAATAGGGTTTCTAAAAAAACAAAAGGAGGAAATAGAATTGCCTTTTCGGTTTTGGTGGTGGTTGGGGACAAAAAGGGAAAGGTTGGCGTTGGTTTAGGTAGGGCGACTGATGTCTCCTCGGCAGTTTTAAAAGGAACAAATTACGCTAAAAAACATTTAATCTCTGTTTCCCTCAAAGATACAACTATTCCCCACCAAATTTTTGTTAAACTAGGAGCAGCCAAAGTTTTGCTTAAGCCTGCCCCAAAAGGTTCAGGGGTGATTGCCGGCGGGGCGGTCCGTTCCGTTGTTGAGGCGGCCGGAATTAAAGATATAGTTTCTAAGATTTTAGGAACTCGAAATCAGGCTTCAAATGTTTATGCCACTTTTGAAGCCCTGAAGAGGTTACAAAGCCATGAAACTAGAAAAACTCCCTAAAATTAAAACGAAAAAGAAGAAACGAATTGGCCGAGGAATCGGTTCTGGTAAGGGTGGTCACACCGTCGGTCGGGGTGCCAAAGGCCAGAAGGCTCGAGGAAAAGTGCCTCTTCTTTTTGAAGGAACAAAGATTAAAAAGTCTCTTCTTAAAAGACTGCCCTTGCTTAGGGGTAAAGGCAAATTTAAACCGGTTTCAAAGAAATCAGTTGTGGTTAACCTTAAATATTTAAATCTTTTTTCTCCAAAAGAAGAAGTAACGGTTAAGACCTTGAGCGAGAAAGGAATAATAAAACTTGAAGATGGGAAAGCATTAGGTGTTAAAATTTTAGGTGAGGGAAAACTTAATATTCCTCTAAAAGTTTTACTTCCCTGCTCAAAAGGGGCAAAGAAAAAAATAGAGGAAGCAGGGGGAAAGGTGGAACTTTCCCAGAAAAAGAAATGAATAAGATTATTGAAATCTTGACCACCGCTTTTAAAATTCCAGATCTTCGAAAGAAACTTCTTTTTACTGCCGGAATTTTTGTCATTTTCAGGCTGGCGGCCCACATTCCTGTTCCTGGAGTTGATCTTGCCTCTTTGCGAGCTCTTTTTCAAAGAAGTCAGTTTTTAGGACTTTTAGATATCTTCTCTGGCGGCACTCTGGCAAATTTCTCGGTTATGGCTTTAGGGCTTAATCCTTATATTAACGCCTCGATTATTTTTCAACTTTTAACGATGGTTTTTCCTCGCCTTGAGGAGCTTTCAAAAGAAGGAGAATATGGTCGGGAAAAGATTAATCAATACACCAGAATTTTGACTGTTCCTCTGGCCGCTCTTCAGGCTTTGGGAATGTATGCCCTTTTGAAAAATCAAGGAATAATGGGGAGTCTTTCTCCTTTACAAATTCTTTCAATGGTGACGACGATGACTTGTGGAACGATTTTTCTAATGTGGCTTGGAGAACTTATTTCAGAAGAGGGGATTGGCAATGGGATTTCTCTTCTTATTTTTGCCGGAATTGTTGGTCGATTTCCGGTGGCTTTAGGTCAGACCTTGGCCACTTTTGAAGCCCAAAACTTTTTTAATCTTTTGGTTTTTCTGGTAATGGCGGTTTTGGTCATTGGGGCAATTACTATTGTTAATGAGGCTTCGCGCCAAATTCGGGTTGAATATGCTAAAAGAATAAGGGGTGGCCGAATGTATGGCGGTCAAAGCACCTATTTACCTTTACGGGTTAACCAAGCCGGGGTGATTCCTATTATTTTTGCCATCTCTTTAGTTTTGCTCCCCTCAATGTTTGGCAGATTTTTAGAGCAAGTTCCAAACCCAACCATCTCCACAATTGCTCGCTCGCTGGCTACTCTTTTTAACCCCGGAAGTTTTATCTACAATCTTACCTACTTTTTCCTGGTAGTTGGTTTTACCTATTTTTACACTGCGGTTATTTTTAATCCGACAAAAATTGCTGACGAGATTAAAAAATATGGAGGGTTTATTCCGGGAATTCGTCCTGGACCGCCAACGGCAGACTTTTTAAATTGGATTTTAACTAGAATTACTTTGGCCGGGGCCATCTTTTTGGGACTTATCGCCGTTTTGCCCTCGATTGCCCAAGGAATGACTGGGGTGGCGACTTTAACCATTGGCGGAACGGGAATATTAATTGTCGTCTCGGTGGTTTTGGAGACAGTTAAAGTAATTGAAAACATGATTCAAATGCGAGGTTACGAAAAGTTTTTGGAGGGATATTAAATGAATATTATAATCATGGGACCACCTGGTTCTGGTAAATCAACCCAGGCAAAACTTTTAGCGGAGTTTCTTAGCGTTCCTTGTCTTGAGGCAGGTGACTTACTTTATTATCTTTCCCAAGAAAACTCAGAAAGAGGACGAAAGATTAAGGAGGCAATGGAAACTGGAAGTTTGGTTGAGGGGAGACTGACGGTTGATATCATAAGCGAACAACTAAAATCTCCAAGTTATAAAAATGGAGTGGTGATTGACGGATTTCCGAGATCGCTTTCTCAGGCTCGGGATTTTCAATTTCCTCAAGATATGGTGATTTACGTTGATGTCTCCGACGAGGAGAATATGAAACGTTTACTTAAGAGGGAAAGAAAAGACGACACTCCGGAATTAATTAAAAAGCGGTTAGAAATTTATCATCATCAAACCGAACCAGTTTTAGAATTTTATCGGCAAAAGGGGATTTTGTTGGCGGTTTGGGGGGAACGGCCAATTGAAGAAATTCACCAAGACATTTTAGGAAGACTTAAGAAATGATTCCGCTAAAAACCGAAGAAGAAATAGAAATTATGAGAGAGGGAGGGAGAAGGCTGGCCCGAGTTTTTGACCAGGTTTTAAAAGAGGCAAAACCAGGACTTAAAACTAAAAGGCTTGATGAGCAAGCCGAAGCGCTCATTAAAAAAGAAAAAGGGAAACCATCGTTTAAAATGGTTCCAGGATACCACTGGAGCACCTGTATTAATATCAATCAAGGAGTGGTTCATGGAATTCCTGGCGGTTACCGACTAAAAGAGGGCGATCTTTTGAGTCTTGATGCAGGAATTTTTTATCAGAGATTCCACACCGATAAAGCGACAACGATAGTAGTGGGTAGTGGCAAGTGGCTAGTGAAAAGCGAAGAATTTTTGGAGGCGGGAAAAAGAGCCCTGGAGAAGGCGATTGAAATGGTAAGACCCGGGAATTATTTGGGGCAGATAAGCAAGGTGATTGAGGAGGAAATTAAAAAGGCGGGATTTTCTCCGGTGCGGGCTTTGACAGGGCACGGGGTTGGCAGGAAACTTCATGAGGAACCCCAAATTCCTTGTTTTTTTGAAGGAGAAGTAGAAAAAACACCAAAACTTAAAAAAGGGATGACGTTGGCAATTGAGATTATCTATAATCTTGGCTTGCCAGAAGTGGTTTTAACCTCTGATGGCTGGACAATTAAAACAAAAGATGGTAAAATAGCCGGGCTTTTTGAAGAGACCGTAGCGGTTACCGCTGGCGGTCCTTTGGTTTTAACCAGATGATACACCAGGGAACAGTTGAACATGATGGCGAGGTAGTTGAAGCCTTGCCCAATACCCTTTTTCGGGTAAAAATTCTCGATGGAAGAATTTTGCTTTGTCATCTTTCTGGAAAAATGAGGATGAACCATATTCGGATTTTGCCTGGAGACAAAGTTAAGGTAGAAGTCACCCTATATGATGAGACGAAAGGAAGGATTGTTTTTCGATATAAATAGTATGAAAGTTCAAGCATCAGTCAAAAAAAGGTGTAAAAATTGCAAAATTGTCAGGCGGCGGGGGATGCTTTTTGTTATCTGTTCAAATCCCCGGCACAAACAAAGGCAAGGATAAGATTATTTATGCCAAGAATCGCTGGAGTTGATATACCCGAGGAAAAACCAACTTGGATTTCTTTAACCTACCTTTATGGAGTAGGGAGAAAAAACGTGGATTTAATCCTTAAAAAGGCTGGCGTAGACGGGACAAAGAAAGCAAAAGACCTAACTGGTGAGGAGATTGCCAAAATCTCAAAAGTCCTAGAAACCCTTAAAATTGAGGGTGAACTCCGTAGAGAAGTGAGCGAAGATATCAAACGGCTTAAGGAAATCGGAAGTTACCGGGGGGTAAGGCATGCCAGAAACCTTCCGGTTCGGGGACAGCGGACCAGAACTAATGCCCGAACCAAAAGAGGCAAAAGGGTGACTATTGGCGCCATGAAAAAAGAAATTTTGACCAGGACAGGAGAAGTGACCGCCCCAACCCCACCGTCGCCAAAGCCAACCGAGGAGGCTACTAAGGTATGAAAAAAGTAAAAACGAAAAAGAAAAAATTAACTGAGCAAGCAAAAATTTATGTGACCGCCACCTTCAATAATACTTTAGTGACCGCTTGCGATCTTTTGGGAAATACCATTGCTTGGCAATCTTGCGGAAGCGCCGGATTTCGGGGAACCAAGAAAGCTACTCCCTTTGCGGCCACGACCACAGTGGAGAAACTTACCAAAAAAATCTTGGAGCTTGGTGTGCGTGAAGTTGAAGTTTATATTAAAGGACCAGGTCCAGGTAGAGACGCTACTCTTCGGGCAATTCGCGCCTCTGGGATTAAGATGAATTTAATTGCCGATATCACCCCCATTCCTCATAATGGAACAAGAGCAAAGAAAAAAAGGAGAGTCTAATGGCAAGATATCTTGACGCAAAATGCCGGCTTTGTCGCCGAGAAGGAGTAAAACTTTTTCTAAAAGGGAAAAGATGTTTTAGCCCAAAATGCCCAATTGAGAGAAAAGGAGCAGTTCCTCCAGGAATGGTGGGAAGTAAGAGAAAAAGAAGGCCTTCAGAATATGGACTTCAACTTCGGGAGAAACAAAAGGCAAAAAGAATCTATGGGGTAGGAGAGCGGCAGTTTAAAAAATATTTTGAAAAGGCGAGAAAATTCAAAGGAGTAACTGGTGAAGCCTTACTTGGGATGCTTGAACGACGGCTTGATAATGCGATTTTTCGGTTGGGATTTAGCCCATCACGTTCAATTGCCCGACAACTTGTTTCTCATGGCCACGTTTTGGTTAATGATAAAAAAGTAAGCATTCCTTCTTATCAAGTTAAGGTGGGCGAGATAATAACCCTCTCACTTAAGGCTTTTGAAATTCCTGAAATCAAAGAGATTTTAGCTCAAAAAAATGTTATAATACCTGAGTGGTTTGAGAGAAAGGGAGCGGTTGGCAGGGTAAAGCGGCTTCCTAAAAGAGAAGAGGGAGAAGGTGAAATTTTAGAGCAATTGATAGTAGAATATTACTCACGGTAATTATGACTCAACCTATTTTTCAAATTAAAACCGAAAAAGAAACTCCAACAGAAGGAGTTTTTATTCTTGAACCCCTAGAACAGGGTTATGGATTAACGGTTGGGAATGCCTTACGGAGGGTTCTTTTAACTTCTCTCCCTGGGGCGGCGGTTACTTTTGTTAAGATTGCTGGAGTTCGCCATCAATTTACCACCATCCCTGGTCTTAAGGAAGATGTAGTTGAGTTTATTTTAAATATTAAAAAATTAAGAATCCGTTATGGTGGAGACAAAGAAGTCAAAATTAAACTTGAGGCTTCAGGCCCGGGAGAAATTAAGGCTTCAGAAATCAAAACTCCGGCAAGTGTTCAGGTTGTTAATAAAGATTTAGTTTTGGGGACCTTGGCTGATAAAAAGTCAAAAGTCTCACTTGAAATGACGGTTGAGAAAGGATACGGCTATTCTCCTTTTGAGGAGAGAAAATCCGAGACCTTGGGAACAGTCCCAATAGATGCTCTCTTTTCTCCAGTGGTCCGAGTAAATTCTAGGGTTGAGGCAACTCGGGTTGGCAGAATGACTAATTTTGACAAACTTATATTAGAAGTATCAACCGATGGAACAATTTCTCCTTTGGCAGCGGTCAAACAAGCGGCAAAAACTATCATTCCTTATTTTGAGCAGATTGTTGAGCCGAAGAAACCAAAAGTTAAAGAAGAAGAAAAAGTCCAAATTTCCCCAGAGGTTTTAAAGCTTATGGTTGAGGAATTGGCGCTGCCAACAAGAATTGTTAACGCTTTGGAGAAAGCCGGTTATAAGACTATCGAGGATCTTGTTTCTGTTTCAAAGAAGGATATCTCCAAGGTTAAAAATTTAGGTACTAAATCAATTAAAATTATTGAAGCCGCTCTTTCGGAAAAAGGGGTTGAGTTTCCACAATGAGGCATCGGGTTTCTGGGAAAAAATTGGGGCGCAATCGGAACGAGAGAAAAGCCCTTTTTAAAAATTTAACTTCTTCCCTTATCCTTCATGGCGAGATTAAAACTACCGAAGCAAAGGCTAAGGCGATTAAAAAATTAGTTGATAAATTAGTTACTCGAGCAAAACAGCAGACTCTGTCAGCCCGGCGGCTTTTAATTGCCTTTTTACAAGATAAAAAAGTAGTTTCAAGGCTAGTTGATGAAATTGCCCCAAAATTTAAGGAGCGCCAAAGTGGTTTTACCAGGATCTTGCGTTTGGGAAAAAGAGAGGGAGACCAGGCGATGATGGTTAAAATAGAGTTTATGGAAGGAGTCGAAGAAAAGCCTGAAGTTAAGAAACCGAAGGAAAAACCTGCAACACGATGAGAACTTATTCACCAAGCATTAAAGATATCAAACGAGCATGGCATTTAGTTGACGCCAAAGAGAAAATTTTAGGAAGAGTGTCTACTGAAATTGCCGAACTTTTAATTGGCAAGAAAAAGCCTTATTTTGTCTCTTATTTGGATTGTGGAGACTTTGTGGTGGTGATAAATGCGGCACATGTGGCGGTGACTGGCAAGAAAGAAAAACAAAAAACATACTTTCGCCACTCTGGATATCCAGGAGGACTTAAAGCAGTTTCTCTTGGAGAACTTCGGTCGAAACAGCCGGAAAAAATCATTATCCACGCCGTTTCCGGAATGCTACCCCAAAATAAATTAAGGGATAGAATGCTTAAAAGATTATTTGTCTTTGCGGCAGAAGAGCATCCTTATAAAGATAAATTCAAAGAGTAAATATGCCAAGAACAAAAAAAGTAGAAAAACCAGAAATTATCCATGCCGTTGGCCGGAGAAAAGAATCTATTGCTCGGATAAGATTATATAAAGGTAAAGGAGAAACTTTAGTTAATAACCTGCCCATCGGAGAGTATTTTCCGAGTGAGGTTTCCAGAGTTGCACACACGAGTCCTTTTGAATTGACTGATACAGCCGGTAAATATTATGCGACGATTAAGGTCTCTGGTGGAGGAAAAAATGGCCAACTTGGGGCGGTGGTTCACGGTCTTTCTCGGGCGTTGGCCTCACTTGACAAAGAAAATTTTAGACCAGTACTTAAAAAAGCCAAACTTCTTACTCGTGATTCTCGGACCCGTGAACGCCGCAAGGTGGGTATGGGCGGGAAGGCGAGAAGGAAGAAACAGAGCCCGAAGAGATAATCTTTTGGTCGGAGAGGGGGGACTCGAACCCCCAACCCCCAGACCCCCAGCCTGGTGCGCTAACCAATTGCGCCACTCTCCGAAAAACTCTTGCTTGTATTTTAGCAAAAATTGTGATAAAAAGAAAACGCCATGGCTACCAATCAAAAACTTGAAGCAATAAAAATTGCCATGGAGCAAATTGAAAAGCAGTATGGTAAGGGTTCGATTATGAAGTTGGGTGAGCAGCCGGCTGGTCGAATGATGACTGAAGTTATTCCCACTGGCTCAATTGCTTTAGATTTGGCTTTGGGAGTTGGTGGAGTTCCTCGAGGGAGAATTAGCGAAATCTACGGACCAGAGGCTTCAGGAAAAACCACCTTAGCTCTTCACATTATTGCCGAAGCCCAAAAAATGGGGGGAACGGCCGCCTTTGTTGATGCCGAACATGGTTTAGACCCTCTCCGGGCAGAATCAATTGGAGTTAAACTTGATGATTTGTTGATTTCTCAACCAGATACTGGTGAGCAGGCTTTGGAAATAGTCGAAACCCTGGTTCGCTCTGGTGCAATTGATGTTATTGCCATTGATTCGGTTGCCGCTTTGGTTCCCAGGGCCGAAATTGAAGGAGAAATGGGAGACGCCATGATTGGAGTTCAGGCAAGATTGATGAGTCAGGCGCTTCGCAAGCTTACTGGAGCAATTTCCAAATCAAAAACCGTGGTTATTTTTACCAATCAACTTCGCCATAAAATTGGGGTGATGTTTGGCAATCCCGAGGTAACTACAGGGGGAATGGCTTTGAAATTTTACGCCTCGGTGAGAATTGATACCCGGAAAATTGATACTATTAAAGACCAGCAAGGAGTGGTGGTTGGTTCTCGCCACCGAGCCAGGGTAGTCAAAAATAAAGTTGCTCCACCTTTTAGAGCCGCCGAATTTGACATCATGAATATTGGGGGAATTTCAAAAAGCGGAGGAATTTTGGATGTAGGGATAGAAATGGGAATAATTGGCAAATCGGGGGCGTTCTTAAAATATGGTGAGAAACTTTTAGGTCAAGGACGAGAAGCAGCCAAGTTATATTTAGAGGAAAATCCAAAGCTTTCCGGAGAGATCACTAAGAAAATTTGGGAAACGGTCAAGTCCGGCAAAAAAGTAGTTCCTAAAGAAATCGGCGAAGAGACTTCGGAAGAATAAGCAGAGCTTGTTGCTTTGCAATAAAGTGCCACAGATAACTGATATTAAACCCCAAAGAAGAAAACAGAGATTTAATATTTATGTTGATGGAAGATTCTCTTTTGGGCTGGATGCTGATACTTTGGTTAAATCAGGTTTGAAGATTAACCAAGAAATTTCCCAGGAAGAAATAGAAAAATTAGTTAAGGAAAATGAATTTGTCAAAGTTTATGACCGAGTTTTAAAATTTTTCTCCTACCGTCCCCGTTCAGAAAAAGAACTCAAAGACTGGTTTAAGAAAAAACAAGTCGGCGAAGAAACTCAAAAATTAATATACCAGAAATTAAAACACTTAGGATATCTTAATGATGAAGAATTTGCTAAATGGTGGATTGAGCAAAGAACTACCTTTAGACCTTCTGGAACCAGATTATTAGCCCTAGAGTTGCGGCAAAAAGGGGTCACGCGAGAAATTATTGACCAGCAATTAAGCAATTTAGCCATTAAGCCATTTAGTGAGCACGACTTAGCCAAAAAGGTGGCTGAAAAAAAATTGAAATCACTAAAACATTATTCTCACCTTGAACAGAAACAGAAACTGGCTTCCGCTTTAGCCAGAAGAGGCTTTTCTTGGGAGACGGTAAAAGAAATCATTGACGAAAAATTGGAAAAGTAGTATAATCTCTTTCAAGACGAAAGTAGAATTCAGGATGATGAAAGAAACAATCATGAATTTCAGATTCTCAAAAATTCTTCCTGACTTAAGCGCTTAAAAAGCGTTTTCTTCATCGTCCCCTTTCTCTCGTCGAAAACTTATGCCTATTTTTGGTGGACAAACAAAGAAAAAAACAAGCGAGCTTGAGCTGGCTTCTTATTTGGTAAAAAAAGAAGAAGAACTGCGAAAGAAAGAAGAAGAACTTGAGAAAGAAAAGGAGAAAACTTCAGGCCTTTCAAAGGATGAAGCAAGGAAACTTGTTCTTGAGGAAACAGAGAAAAAGTTAGCCGCCGAGATTTCCCGGAAAATTAAGGAAGCAGAGGATGAAATTAAAGCCACTGCCGCAGAGATTGCCAAAGAGGTTTTGGTTGAGGCAATGAGGCATGGGGTAACTGATTGGGTTTCTGAATATACTGTTTCAACCATAAGGCTGGCGGATGAGGAAATAAAAGGGAGAATTATTGGCCGAGAAGGAAGAAATATTCGCGCTTTTGAACAGGCGACCGGGGTTGAAATTGAACTTGACGAGACCTTAGATCTTCGGATTTCTTCATTTGACTCAATAAGGAGAGAAATTGCCAAAATTTCTTTGGAAAAACTTATTCGTGACGGCCGAATCCAACCTGGGAGAATAGAAGAACTCGTTTCCCAAACCAAAAAACAAATGGAGCACATTCTTTTTGAGGAAGGAAGAAAAATTTGCCATTCTGTCGGAGTCTATAACCTTCACCTAGATTTAATAAAAACAATTGGTAAGTATAAATACCGATTCTCCTTTGGTCAAAATCTGGCCCAGCACACAATTGAGGAAACAAAAATTGGGGTAGCCATTGCTTTGGAACTTAAAGCAGATATAAATACTGTCCGTTTGGGTTGCCTTCTTCATGATATTGGCAAAGTTATAACTGAAGAAGAGGGTACCCATGTTGAACTTGGGGTTGAGTTTTTAAAGAAATACCGGATTTCCGAGAAGGTGATTGCGGCTGTTGCCGAACATCATGAGGACAAGCCTTTTTCCTCGATTGAGTCGGCCATTGTTTGGATTGCCGATAGCGCCTCAGGTAGCCGTCCGGGTGCTCGTTATGAGCCAATTGAAGAATATCTTAAAAGAATGACCCATATTGAGGAGTTGGTAAAAAGCTTTCCTCAAGTTTCGGATGTAGCCGCCTACCAGGGAGGAGGAGAGATTCGGGTTATAGTTAAGCCAGAAGAGGTTCTTGATAGCGAACTTCCAGCCTTAACCAAAAAAATTGCCGAGAAACTTGAAGAAGAAGCTAGGGCAATCGGTCAAATTAAAGTGGTGGCAATTAGGGAAACGAGAGCGACAGAAACAGCTAAATGATTGGAAGCATCTTGACAAATTTTAATTTTTATATTTAAATAGTATGGCCATGCGAAAAAGCGAATTAGTGGAGATTGTTGCCCGCAAAGCCCACTTAACCAAAAAAGCCTCTTTGGAGGCGATTGAGAATTTTTTGTCGGAGATTGAAAAAGCCCTAATTAAAGGAGAAAAGGTAATTTTGTCTGGATTTGGAACATTTAGAGTAGTGACAGTTAAAGATAAAGCGGTTATTGTTCCCAAAACGGGTGAGAAAAAAATCGTTAAATCTCATCGAGCTCCTCGTTTTTCTCCAGGCCGCTCCCTTCGCAAAATTATCAAAGGGTGATATAATTTTTCTTGATGTCCACAATTTCGGTCTCTCGCCTCAAGAAATATTATCAGGTCCACGAAAAAGAACCGGGAGTTTTTGGTTCAATTAAATCTTTATTCAAAAGAAAATATAAGGATGTCAAGGCGGTTGACGGAATTTCTTTTGAGATAGAGGAAGGAGAACTGGTTGGATTTATTGGTCCAAACGGAGCCGGGAAAACGACGACCTTGAAATGTCTTTCTGGCCTTCTTTATCCAACTCTGGGAGAAATTTCTGTTTTAGGTTTTACTCCCTGGGATAGAAAGGCAGAGTTTTTAAAACAAATTGCTCTTGTGATGGGTCAAAAAAACCAACTTTGGTGGGATTTACCCCCGATGGAAACTTTTATATTAAATAAAGAAATCTATGAAATTCCAGAGGGGCAATTTAAAAAAACTTTAGACGAGCTAGTGAAATTACTTGAGGTTGAAGATATTTTGAAAGTTCAGGTAAGAAAACTTTCTTTAGGACAGCGGATGAAATGCGAACTGATTGCTGCTCTTTTACACTCTCCCAAAGTTTTATTTTTAGACGAGCCGACCATTGGCCTTGATGTGGTGATGCAGAAAAAAATGCGCGATTTTATCAAAGAATATAATCGCCAGAAAAAATCAACTATTCTTTTGACCTCTCATTATATGGGTGATGTTAAAGAACTTTGTCAAAGAGTTATTATTATTGATAAAGGAAAAATTATTTTTGATGGGAAGTTATCCGAGATTGTCGAGAAATTCGCTCCCCAAAAAGTTTTGTCAGTTGTCTTTTCCAAAGAATTTGACCTTAAAAAACTTGATGAAATCGGGGAAGTTAAAGAACTTGATTTTCCCAAAGCCCGAATTCTGGTTTCAAGAGAAGCTTCAAATTCGGCTGCGGCCGAACTTCTTCACCATTTCCCCGTGGCTGACTTAAATATTGAAGAAATTCCCATAGAAGACATTATCCGCCAGATTTTTACCGGCAAGAAAGAATAATGAAAAGCTGGAGAAAATATCTTCAAGTTTTAAAAATTACTTTTGAGGGATATTTTGTCTATCGATTGAATTTTTTGCTTTGGCGATTTCGGGCTTTTATTCAACTTTTAGTTTTATATTTTTTATGGTTTGCCGTTGTTCCTCAAGGAACAACAGTTTTTGGTTACGACCAAGCAAAAATTTTAACTTATATTTTAGGAACTTCAATTATCCGCTCTTTTATTCTTTCCTCAAGGAGTATTGATGTGGCTGGTGAGATTGCCTCTGGCGATATCTCCAATTCTCTTTTAAGGCCAATAAGCTATTTAAAATGCTGGTTTACCATAGATGTTTCCGATAAAATTTTAAATCTGTTTTTCTCAACGATTGAGGTTTCTTTAATTTTTATTTTGCTTCGGCCACCGGTTATCATTCAGAGAGACCCAACGATTTTAATGTTTACTTTGATAGCGATAATTTTAGGAATAATTTTGTATTTTTATCTCTCCTTTTTACTTTCGACACTTACCTTTTGGACTCCAGAAAATGTCTGGCCACCAAGGTTTTTAGCCACTATTATTATTGAATTTTTTGCCGGTAGTCTTTTTCCTTTGGACATTTTACCAGTTGGTATTTTTAATGTTTTACGAATCTTGCCTTTTTCCTATCTTTTATTTTTTCCTTTAAACGTCTATTTAGGAAAAGTAACTACTTGGGAAATTTTATCTGGTTTGGCAGTTTCTGTTTTCTGGATTTTTGTCTTTTATCAGTCAGTCAAACTAATGTTCCGTCTCGGAGTTAAAAATTATGCGGCTTGGGGAAGATAAAATGAATTTTAAAAAATATTTAAAAGTTTGGCTTAAACTTACGGCTTATTCCTTTAATATTGACCTTTCTAATCGGTTTACAACTGTTTTTGCTATTACCGGTAAAGTTTTAAGATTTTTGTTCTTTTTAGGATTTTTATTTTTGTTAGTTAGTAAAACCAAAACTTTAGCAGGTTATAGTCTTTATCAGGCAGTCTTTTTCTTTTTAACCTTTAATTTAATTGATATTTCGCTCCAGTTTTTCCTTCGAGGAGTTTATAATTTCCGAGGGCAAATTGTAACTGGAAGTTTCGATTTAGTTTTGGTTAAGCCGATTAATCCATTATTTCGGAGTCTTTCAGAAAGAACAGATATTTATGATTTTTTAACTCTGGTTGCTTTAATAATTTATATAATAATTTTTCTGGTAAAGGGGTATGTTACTGTAACCCTAGGAGGAGCGATTCTTTATCTATTGCTGACAATCTCCTCATTTATTCTTGGCTTGGCTTTCCATATTGCCGTTTTAGCAATTGGGGTTTTAACAACTGAAGTTGATAATATACTTTGGATTTACCGAGATTTAGCGGGAATGGGAAGAATACCAATTGATATTTATCGGGAACCCTTGCGAACAGTTTTAACAGTCGTTATTCCAGTGGCGGTTTTGGTGACTTTTCCCGCCAAAGCCTTAATGGGACTTTTATCTTGGCCATGGGTGGTTTTTTCGTTTCTAATTGCTGGTATTTTTCTTTTTGCCTCTTTAAAATTCTGGAAATTTGCCCTTACCCGCTATTCTTCGGCTTCCAGTTAGCCTCAAACCGTGATATAATTATCCGCAATGAAGAAATATTTTATTGCGAAGCAACAAACTTTGTTTATTAAAACTTTCGGCTGCCAAGCCAATGAGGCGGATTCGGAGAGAATTGCTCGGTTTTATCAGAAAAAAGGTTTCCAGCCTGCCCAGAGCCTTGATAAAGCAGATGTAGTGATAATCAACACTTGTTCTGTTCGCGAATCCGCCGAGAATAGAGTGTTCGGCTTAATTAAAAATATTACTATGCGCTATGCGCTATGCGCTAAACGACCAAAGGTCGTTTTGGCTGGTTGTATGCTGCGGTATGGGATTACTACTCTCAGAAAAAAATTGCCTGGAGTTGATGAGTTTTTAAGAATGGAAGATTATTCTTTTGATTTACCTTCGGTGAGAGGAGAAAAAAAGACTGCCTTGGTGCCGATAATGGAAGGTTGTAATCAATTTTGTTCTTATTGCGTTGTTCCTTATGCTCGGGGTCGGGAAAAATCAAGACCTTTTGAGGAGATTATCTGTGAAGTAGAAAAATTGGTTAAGCAGGGATACAAAGAAATTACTTTAATTGGGCAAAATGTTAATTCCTACAAGCCATCGTTTGCCAAACTTTTGGGCAGGTTGCACGAAGTTCCTGGGCTTGAGAAAATTTCTTTTTTAACTTCCAATCCTTGGGATCTAACTGACGACATAATTCAATCAATTAAACTGCCTAAAATAGAAAAATATCTTCATTTACCAGTTCAGTCAGGAGATGACAAAGTCTTAAAAAAGATGAACCGACCCTATACAGCCAAACAATATCTTAGTTTAACTGCCAAAATTAGAAAACAAATTCCCGATATTAAAATTGGAACCGATATTATTGTTGGATTTCCTGGAGAAACAAAAAAACAGTTTGAAAATACAGTCAAACTTTGTCAAAAAGTTGGCTTTGTTAAAGCCTATATTGCCCGCTATTCGCCCCGCCCCGGCACCGTTGCCTTTAAATTAAAAGATGATGTTTCTCCAGAGGAGAAAAAACGAAGATGGAGGATTTTGGAGGAATTAATAAACAAAAAATCATGAACAAACTTTTAGTTATCTGCGGACCAACAGGCGTTGGGAAAACGTCGTTAGCACTTCGTTTGGCAAAGAAATTTAATGGAGAAATAGTTTCCGCGGATTCAAGACAGGTTTATAAAGGAATGGATATCGGGACTGGGAAAGACCTGCCAGCAAATTCTAAGTTCAAAATCCTAAATCCTAAACAATTTCAAATTTCAAATTTCAAATTTCAAATTGGTTATTATTTGTTTGCTGGCATAAGAACCTGGCTTCTGGATGTAGTGACTCCTGCCCAGGAGTTTTCGGTGGCAGATTATGTAAATTTGGCTTGGAAAGTAATTTCTGATATCTGGAAAAGAAAAAAATTGCCGATTATTGTGGGCGGAACAGGATTTTATATCAAAGGATTAGTTGATGGGATTGAGACTTTAGGCGTTCCTCCAGATTGGGAACTTCGGCAAAAACTCCAGGATTTGTCTGTCCAAAAACTTTTCGAAATGTTGGCCAGAATTGATCCAGAAAAAGCAGCCTCAATGAATGCTTCAGACCGAAAAAACCCAAGACGACTTATTCGAGCAATAGAACTGGCTAGTAAAACTCCAAAACGAGCCCTAGTCCCTAGACGCTATACCCTAAACCCTATATTTATTGGTTTAAAGGCGCCATATAAAACTCTTTACCAACGGATTGATAAAAGAATAAACGAGCAGATAAAAATGGGAGCAGAAAAAGAAGTGAGAAAACTCCTAAAACAAGGGTGTGCTTGGGACCTGCCAGCAATGACGGCCATGGGATATGGGGTTTGGAGAGAGTATTTTGAAGACAAGAAATCTTTGGCTGAAGTTGTCCAGAAATGGAAGTTTGATGAACATGCTTATGCCCGCAGGCAAATGACTTGGTTTCGTAGAGACCCAAAAATTCACCGGTTTGATATTACGCGGCGGGGCTGGCAAAAAAAAGTTGAGCAGTTAATTAAAGCATGGTATAATTCCTATTCAGATGCCGAGAAAAGTTGAAATTTCTCACCGAACGATAATTTTTACCGTTTTTTTCTTAATCGGTCTTTGGCTTTTGTTCGAAATCCGCCAGATTATTGTTGCCCTTTTTGTTTCTCTAATTTTTATGTCTGCCTTAAATCCGGCGGTCGATAAACTTGGAAAGTGGCACCTTCCCCGCTGGTTAGCCATTCTTTTGATTTATTTAATTTTCTTTGGTTCTGTTGGGACTTTACTGACCGCCATAATTACTCCCTTGGTTAATCAAACTGCCGAATTTATCAGTAAAACAGCCGTTTTCTTAAAACAATTTGGCGGATTTGGAATTGACCCAAATATAATTGCCACTCAATTTACCAATCTTTCGGCTCTTCCAGCCAATATCTTAAAATTGACTATTAGCTTTTTTTCAAATCTAATTGCTCTTTTGGCTTTGGCAGTGATTACTTTTTATCTTTTGCTTGAGCGGAAAAACCTCAACCAGTATCTTTTAGTTATTTTTGGCGAGGGTAAAGAAAAAGAAGCAGAATTGTTTATCAATAAGATTGAAAAAAGACTTGGTGGTTGGGTGAGGGGAGAACTTAGTTTAATGACAATTGTGGGAGTTTTGTCTTTTGTTGGACTTCGGCTTTTGGGTATTGAATTTGCCTTGCCTTTGGCAATTTTGGCTGGACTTTTAGAGATTATTCCCAATATTGGACCAGTTGTCTCTGCTATTCCTGCAGTCTTAACGGGGCTGGCGATTTCCCCTCTTATGGGCGTGGCCATTGTCGCCTTATATTTTTTAATTCAACAAATTGAAAACAGCCTCATTGTTCCCCGAGTGATGCAGAAAGTTGTTGGTCTTAATCCGTTGGTAACGATTTTATCTTTGGCGATCGGATTTAAACTAGCTGGTGTAACAGGAGCAATTTTGGCGGTTCCTATTGTTTTGGTTATTCAGGTCGCCGCCTCAGAAATTTTTACTTCAAAACGCCTCCAAAACTTGTAATTTTTGCTTAAATCTGCTATAATTCTCTTGCTTTTGGGAGACTGGGTAATCGCACTGAAAAATTATTCAATTTTTTAGTGAGGAAAGTCCAGACAGCAGAAAGCAGGGTGTCCTGACTAATACCAGGATGTCTCGCCCTAAAGGCGGGACCAAGATAGGGCCACAGAGACGAGTCCCGCCTCTGGCGGGAGTGAAACGAGGCAACCCTCCCCGCTGCAATCTCCGAAAGACCCGCTTGCCCCGTTTGACGGGGTAAAAGGATGCTTTCCCAAGGGTCGAGGTTTGAGAGCGCTAGATTGATGATTACCTAAAACAAAATCTGGCTTACGGGTTTCCCAAAAGCACAAAATTGTCCCTTTTTGGGGGACAATTTTTATGGAGAAATTTGACAAACACGGAAAAATTTTCCACAATTAAATAGTAATCTTTAGAGAGAAAGGAGGTGAAAAAATGAACTTTTGGCTAACCTGGCAGCAGGCTCTTCTTGAAGCCTGGCAACCAATCTGGTCCTCTTTTATTGGTTTTTTGCCAAAGTTTTTTGGAGCCCTTATTGTTTTTATTGTTGGTCTTTTAGTTGCTCATTGGGCCAGAAAAATTGTTGAGAGAGTTCTTACGCTTATTCGTTTTCAAGAAGCAGTCAGAAAGATAGGAGTCGAGGCTTTTTGGAAAAAGGCGGAGATAAAACTAACGACGATTGAACTCATTGGCGCTTTTGTAAAGTGGTTTATAGTTTTGGTTTTCTTTATTGCTGCAGTTGACATTTTGGGCTTAACCACTGTTTCTGTAGTCTTGAGCGGATTTCTTGGCTATATTCCCAATATTGTTTCGGCAACCTTGATTTTGGCTGTTGGATTTTTTGTCGCCAATTTAGTTGAGGGACTGGTTAAAGGAGCCTTGGCCACAGTTGACCACGAGGCAGCCAAGCCATTAGGCAAACTTTCCCGTTGGGTTGTTTTGATAGTTGCCTTTTTTGCGGCCATTTCCGAACTTAAAATTGCCCAGGGACTGGTGGAAACCTTTTTTACTGGCTTGACCTGGACAATCGTTTTGGCGATAGGTTTGGCAATTGGGCTTGGAGCAAAAGATATTATTGCTAAAATTCTTGGCGATTGGTACGATAAATTGAAGAAGTGAGGATTGAGGAATGGATGCTAAAAGGGTGATAATTTTGGCGGTAGTTCAGGGATTAACCGAATTTCTGCCAGTTTCTTCAAGTGGTCATCTGGTGGTTTTACAGAAAATTTTTGGTTTTTCTCAAGCCCCAGTTTTATTTGATATTCTTCTTCATATGGGGACTTTAGGAGCAATCATTTTTTATTTTCGTAAAGGATTAGCGCAGATTTTATCAACCAAAATTCTGTGGTTGGTGTTCTTGGGCACCATTCCAGCCGGACTGGTCGGTTTTTTCTTTGAGAAACAGATAGAACTGGCTTTTGACTCTTTTAAAGCAGTCGGACTGGCGTTTCTTTTTACGGCTGGGTTACTATTTTCGGCAAGATGGGTAAAAAAGCCAAATAGGCACTTTAATCAATTAAAGTGGCTGGATGCTCTATTTGTAGGTATATTCCAGGCAGTAGCGATTCTTCCAGGAATTTCTCGTTCTGGTTCAACTATCGTTTCTGGTCTTTGGCGGGGGGTGGAAAGAGAAACTGCTTTTGTTTTTTCTTTTTATCTGGCTATTCCGGCAATTTTAGGAGCCTTGGTTTTAAAATCAGGCGATCTTCTGGTTTATTCTCAAACCGAACTAATCCAGGGACTTTGGGGAATGGTCATTGCTGGCATTGTCGGATTTTATTCTTTGAAACTTTTAGAAAAAATTCTTAAGTCTGCCAAATTTTTCTGGTTTGGAATATATTGTTTAGTTTTAGGAATAATTATTCTTCTAGTTTAATTACTTTCTGACAAGTAAGACAGCGTTGGGGATATTGCGACCTGGACCAACTTTGTAGCCCCCAAACCAAAGAGCGGTTGAGCCACCATCGTCAAGATTTAAGGCATTATCAAGACCAAGAGCCTGAAGGGCGCGTGCAGATTCGGCCACGGTTGCATTGTGAACTACGCCGATATAAACTGTGCTTCCTCTTGTGCCGATAAAACTTCTGTTTCCTTTATTGCCTTGCTTTGGTTCGCCGTCACCAGTGAATTTTATTTGGCTGTTTAAGAGAAGAAGAGGGTGATTGGCGATAACAGCATCAACGCCTGTATCCCTGCCCCATTCTAAAGATTGGCTGACAAAGCGAGCGGTATTACCATAAAAAATAACCGCCGGAACAGTGCTGTAGACATTGTTGCCAGAATTAATATATTTTTTGTTTTTGTTCATCAAAAGAGTATCAAAAGCATTCTTTTTATCGTTGCAGGAAGGATAAGTCGCTGGACAAAAATAAGAACCATTAACTCCGGCAAAGGCACCGTTTCTTGAAACATAGTCAGCCAAAGGCAAAACCGGGCAATCGTTAGCACAGTCCGAATCCGAGGCGGTATCAACAATAACTCGGGTCAGGTTAAGGTCAGCCGAAATAATATCAACCATGAAATCGCCTATCTCGGTTTTGACTTTTTGACGCTGATATCCTCCCTGAGGAGGAGTATTTGTTTCGGTTACATTGGTAGGGATTTTAAAAGAGGTAGCAATTCTTTCTCTTTCCTTTTCGATCTGGTTGGTAAGGTCAGTAAGTTTGGCTTCGGCTGAGGCGTAGTTTTTCTGAGAGAGAAGATTTAAGGCGCCAGCAAACAATTCATCTAATTTCTCTGTTTTCTGGCCAGTCCCTTTAAGGTCTAATAATTTTTCATAAGTTTGGACAGCTTGATTGTAGGTTTTTTGGATATTTTTTATCTCTTCTTCGAGTTTTTTATTTTCCAAATACTGGTCCTGGTTTTTTAAAACATTTAATTCTTCAGAAATTAAGGTTAGTCTTTGTTCAAGACTAATTTTTTCAGTTTTTAAGCCGAAAATAAGGAATACGGCAACGGCTGATAGGAGACCGAAGGCGACAGGGACAGAAAAGGATTTTTTTATCTTTAAAAAGTTTAACCTTTTCACTATTTTTAGTTTATCATATAAAATATAATCTGGTTAGTTTTTATGAATACTCTCTTCCATATTCCGGTTTTGCCTAAAGAAACAATTGAATTTTTAAATCCCTCGCCTGGAGAAATTTTTGTGGATTGCACTTTGGGCGGTGGAGGACATGCGGAAAAAATCCTTGAGAGAATTGGTCCCAGCGGAAAACTTGTTGGCATCGATTGCGACCCAGAGGCGATTAAGGAAAGTAAAAATAAGCTGGCAAAATTTAAAGATCAGATGATTTTGGTTAATGATAATTTTGTAAATTTAAAAAATATTCTGCAAAATCTTGGGATCTCTGGCATAGATGGAATTCTTTTTGATTTAGGAGTTTCCTGGCACCAACTTGATGCTCCAGAGAGAGGATTTTCTTTAAGAGAAAAAGGTCAGGATGCTCCTTTAGATATGCGCATGAACCCGGCGCAACAGTTTAAGGCTTATGATGTTGTCAATTTTTATCCGGAGAAAAAATTAAGAGAATTATTTTTTAAATTAGGCGAGGAACCATTTGGAGGAAAAATTGCCAGAGAAATTATAAAGCAGAGAGACAAGAAAAAAATTAAAACTTGTGGAGAACTTTTGGATTTAATTCGTCGGGCTACTCCGCCAGATTATCGTTTTTCAAGAAAAGGCCATTGGGCTTCAAAAATTTTTCGGGCTTTGCGGATGGAAGTAAATCAAGAACTGCCTACCCTAGAAGAAACCCTGCCCCAAGCGCTGGAGTCGCTGAAACCTGGAGGTAGGTTAGTCGTCATTTCTTTTCATTCGCTTGAAGACAGGATTGTTAAGCATCAGTTTTTGGAGTGGCAGAAATCTGGTTTAGTAGAAATTTTAACCAAAAAACTAGTCATGGCAACCCCAGAAGAAATTTCTCAAAATCCTCGCGCCGACAGCGCAAAACTAAGAGCAGCAAAGAAAAATTAAAAATGTTATTATGTTATAATCTAAAGATATGGATAAGACAAGCGTTTTTTTGATTGGCATAATTTTGGCGGTTTTGGTTTTCGTCGGTGGGATTTTTTGGTGGACCAATAAATCAAAAGTGCCTTCGGTTGGACCGATGCCCACACCAACCGTTTCCTTAAGACCAACGCCTACTCCAACACCAAAAGAAACAAAATCCGCTCTTGAGCAAATCAAAGAGGCTTTTGCCCAAAAATACAGCAAACCTCTGGCTGAAGTTGAGGTAACGATTAGCAAAAACACCGGTACCCATGCTTCAGGAGGAGTCAAATTTGCTGGAGAAATCGGTGGAGCGATGTGGTTGGGATATAATGATAAAGGGAAGTGGATAATCGTTTTTGATGGTCAGGGAACAATCCCTTGTTCGACAATTGAACCTTATGATTTCCCAACCGATATGGTACCCGAATGTTGGGACGAGACCACCAGTAAATTAATCACGCGATGAAGAATTTCTTTAAAGAGAAAAAATTTTCTTTGCCTTTTATTGCCTTTTTACAAGCCTTAGGTTTAGTGGTTTATTGTATTTTAATTGGATTCTTTTTCTGGCGGGGAGAAGAGTGGTTTGGGCCAGTATTTACTCCTTTGGGACCAGCAATGGTCTTGGTCCTTTTTGTTGTTTCGGCTATAATTTCTGCTCTTTTAGTTTTAGGCTATCCTTTCATTTTATTCTGGGAAAAGAAAAAGACGCTTGAGGCCTTAAAACTGGTTATTTACACCACTTTGTGGTTAGCTTTCTTTACTCTTCTTTTCCTCCTCTTTTTTGTCGTTACCTAAGATAAAGTTCTTGAGATTTCGGGGAAGGTCTGGAATAATGGATTCTAATGCTTGCCCGGGTTTTTTCTGGAGCGACGGTTGGTTTGGAGTCGGTTCCTATTGAGGTTGAGGTTGATATTGCTTCTGCCGGACTTCCATCCTTCACTATTGTTGGTCTTCCGGATAAAGCAGTTGAGGAAGCCAAAGAAAGAGTGAGGTCGGCTTTAAAAAATTCTGGTGCTGACTTTCCTCCAAGAAGAATTACCGTTAACCTGGCGCCGGCAGATTTACCCAAAATGGGTCCTTCTTATGATTTGCCCATTGCTTTAGGGATTTTGGTCGCTTCTGGACAACTTAAAGCAGACTTAAAAGACGCTTTAGTTTTAGGCGAATTGTCTTTAGATGGTTCGCTTCGGCATACCAACGGCGTTTTGGCCATGGCTCTTTTGGCAAAAGAGAAAAAGTTTAAGAGAATTTTTCTACCAAAAGTAAATAGCAAAGAAGCCTCGGTTATCAAAGGTCTTAAAATTTATCCAGTTTCTTCTCTTTTGCAACTTTTTTATCATTTGCAAGGCGGAGAGGAAATAAAACCTGTCCCCCATACTCCTTTTTCCAAAATTACCTCCCAGGTTATAGTTGAATTTGATATGGTTGATGTTCGGGGACAAGAGCATGTTAAGCGGGCTTTGGAAATTGCTGCCTCAGGTGGTCATAATGTTTTTATGAAGGGTCCTCCGGGAGCGGGGAAAACCATGTTGGCCCGAGCCCTCCCTGGGATTTTGCCTGACTTGACCGAAAGGGAGGCATTTGAGGTAACCAAAATTTATTCAGTGACGGGAAACCTGCCCCCAGGTGAATCGGTCATAAAATATCGCCCTTTTCGTTCACCCCATCACACCACTTCCCGGATAGGACTGATTGGCGGCGGAAGCCATCCTACCCCTGGAGAAATTTCTTTAGCCCATCGAGGCGTTCTCTTCCTGGACGAGTTTCCCGAATTTCCCCGCAGTGTTCTCGAGGCTTTGCGGCAACCGATGGAGGATGGGATTGTGACTGTTTCCCGGGCGGCTGGAACTTTGACTTTTCCGGCAAAATTTATTTTGGTGGCTGCTTCAAATCCCTGTCCTTGTGGATATTTAGGAGACCCGGTAAAACCCTGCACCTGTCTTCCCGGTCAAGTTCAACGATATCAAAAAAGAGTTTCCGGACCAATTATTGACCGCATAGATTTGCATTTGGATGTGCCAGCGGTGAAGGTGGATAAACTTGTAATACAGAGAACACAGAAAGAAACGGAGGACACAGAGAATTCAAAAACAATTAAAAAGCGGGTTCAGAAAGCCAGAGATGTTCAGACCAAAAGATTTAAGGGAACAAAAATTGTCTCAAATGGAGAAATGACCACTCGGGACGTTAAACGCTTCTGTAAGCTTTCGCTTGAGTGTCAAAATCTTCTTCGTCAGGCAACAATTCAGATGAATTTAACTGCCAGGAGTTATTTTAAAATAATTAAAATTGCCCGAACTATTGCTGATTTGGCAGGTGAAAAAGAGACTTCTCCTAGCCATATCGCCGAAGCTTTACAATATCGACCAAGACAGGAAAGTTGAAAAATGTTATACTGGAAGGAATAAGACCCGCCTAATCTTAGCACTCGGCTTTTCAGTATTATTCATACACGCCTCGTGCAGCGATTTTAGGCGGGCAAGAAGGGGGTGAAAAATTATGAACTGCCAATCATGCGGAATACCGATGGCCACCGATGCCGATCATGGCGGAGGAAAGCCGGATAATCCTTATTGCAAATATTGTACTGACGAGAGTGGAAATCTAAAAACAAAAGAGGAAGTTAGAGAAGGAATGATTAATTTCCAGATGCAGCAGTCTCCGGGAAAAACTCGCGAGGAAGTAGCAGTAGAAGTTGACCAACACATGAGCACAATGCCTGTCTGGCAAGCGCCAGTCTCAGAGCCGGCAGCACCGACACCACCAACAACTGGAGCCGGACCAACTGGAACAGCACCAACTGAAACGTCAGCAGCTGAGACGCCACCGGCGGAAACACCTATACCTGGAGGTACGACCACGCCGCCTACAGAAGAAGAACAAGTTTAAAAAATGATTGCAGTCTGGTTCTACTCAATTGCCTCGGTGGCAATTATCAGTCTTGCCTCTTTTGTTGGTGTTTTAACCCTTGCTTTGGGAAAGGAAAAGACAGAAAAAGCCCTTTTGGTTTTAGTTTCTTTTGCTTGCGGCGGACTTTTGGGAGATACTTTTATCCATCTTTTGCCGGAGGTTTCCAAAAATCAAGGGTTTGGTCTTGGAGCGGGTTTGGTAGTTTTAACTGGAGTCTTGTTATTTTTTGTTTTGGAAAAATTTATCGCCTGGCGACACTGCCATGTACCAACCTCAAAAGACCATCCTCATCCAGTTGTTTTTATGAATTTGGTAGGCGATGGTCTTCATAACTTTATTGATGGAGCCATTGTCGCCGGAAGTTTTTTGATAAGTTTTCCTTTAGGGATGGCAACTTCGCTGGCGGTGATTGCTCATGAGATTCCTCAAGAGATTGGTGATTTTGGAGTTTTGGTTCATGGAGGATTTTCAAAAGAAAAAGCCTTGCTTTTTAATTTTTGCTCAAGTTTGGTGGCAATTTTGGGAGCAGTCTTTGTTTTGATTTTTGGCTCAAGAATTTCTGGATTGTCGGAAAATCTAGTTCCTTTTACCGCCGGCGGCTTTATTTATATTGCCGGTTCAGACCTTATTCCCGAACTTCATAAAGAAGTAAATCTCAAAAAATCTCTGGTCCAACTCCTCGGTTTGCTTTTGGGAATCGGCATAATGCTCGGCTTAAAATTTCTAGATTGATTCCTTGTTCACAAAAACCCCGTCCTTAGATGGAGCGGGGTTTTTAGTTCTCTTTGATACCAAAGAGAGTTGGTGTTTTTAGGCAGTTTACGCAGCACCAATCCTGAACATGGTTGTGCCGCAAGTTGGACAAGAGGCTTTCATTGCCGGCTTGCCATTTTTCATCGTCACCTTCTGTGGATTGGCGACGTCTTTCTTGGCGCGGCACTTAACACAGTACATGGTTGCCATAAATTTTTGTCACCTCCTCTCTTTGGGCAGAAAATTTTTAAAGTTTTGGGTAGTTTTTAGAATCTGCCTACCCTGGTTAAGAAGTATAGCACAAGCTCAAGGCTAATTGCAAGTATTGTCAAGATTAGGGTTTTTGTCAAGTCTTTTTTAATTAAAGAGACCTGAATTTCTGGGACTTGAGCGCCTTCCACTTTTACATGTTCAGTTAATTTTCTCTCTGGTTCTGGAAGTTCTATCGAGGGTTTGCTCACCTGCGTCATTTGCGTTTGAAGTTTCCTCCGCAGGTCGGCAATTATTTTTTCCTGGCGAGTTTTTTTAGACATTCGAATGTATTCGCATATTAACATATTGACACAAGGCAGGCAAGAGGGATAAAATAATGTGGTAAAATGTTACTCAATCAAGAAATTCTCTTAGTTTTGTTTGGAGCACTTTTTATCTGGCTTGGAGCCTTGTCTTTTTTTCTTTTTCGGGCAGTTTCCCATTATCGAAAACTGACCACTGGAGTGACTAAAGGAGACTTGGGTTCGATTTTGGAGAAGATTTTAAAAGAGGAAGAAGAAAGTACTGATAGAATTGATAAACTTTTAAAAAGAATTGAGGGACTGGAGAAAGATGGGACATTTCATGTTCAGAAGACAGGTTTGGTAAGATTTAATCCGTTTTCTGATACCGGTGGCAGTCACAGTTTTGCTTTAGCCCTTTTGGATGGTCGGGACGACGGAATTGTTATCTCAAGTTTGCATAGTCGGGACCAGACAAGAATTTATAGCAAACCAGTAAAAAGCGGGAAGCCGGTGAGTTACGAATTTTCTAAAGAAGAGAAAGAGGCAATTGGAAAAGCCCAAAAACACTGATATGGAAAAAGTTGGAGAAAAGAAAAAAATAATACTTTTGACACTAGCCGGAGTTGGTCTTTATCTTCTGTCAACTGGGATTTCTTATGCCACTTTTTCTTATTTAAAGGTCCCTACTACCTCGATTGTTTCGCCACTCCCCTCTGGAGAAAGTAAATTCAGGGTTGATTTATCGGCTCCCAAAACCGAGGAATGTCCTTTAAATGGACAGATGTTTACTAAGGCAGAAAAAGACATCTGGAGCAAGCGCCGACCTTTAACTGTAATGATTGAAAATCACCAAGAATGCCGCCCAGAATCAGGAATTTCTCGAGCGGATGTAGTTTACGAGGCAGTGGCCGAAGGAGGAATCACTCGATTTTTAGCCATTTTTTACTGCGGCGCCTCAGCTTTGGATATCCAAATTGGACCGATTCGCTCAGCCAGAACTTATTTTCTTGACTTTGCTTCAGAATATGGAGATTTTCCTTTATATGTCCATGTTGGCGGGGCCAATACTCCAGGGAAAGCCAATGCTTTGGGCCAAATTGGCGATTATGGATGGCTTAGGAAAGGAAATGATTTAAATCAATTTTCAATCGGTTTTCCCACTTTTTGGCGTGATTATGAGCGACTCGGACACTCGGTAGCTACCGAGCATACGATGTATTCAACCACTGACAAACTATACGAGATGGCTGAGAAAAGAAATTTAACCAGTGTTGACGAAGATAAAGTTTCTTGGGATAAAAATTTTGTCAAATGGCAATTTAAGGATGATGTTAAGGAAGGCGAAAGAGGAACAAAAAGCCCATCATTTTCTTTTTGGAAAGGCTATTCGGATTATGATGTTAAATGGGAATATGATCCGGCCACCAACGATTATAAAAGGATAAATGGAGGAACACTTCAGAAAGATAGAAATGATGAGACGGAAATTCGGGGAAAAGTAATTGTTATTGCTTTTATGAAAGAATCGCGAGCCAATGATGGCTATGAAGGAAACCTTCATCTTCTGTACGGCACCAAAGGTTCGGGGAAGACACTTATTTTTCAAGATGGTCAAGTTTTAGAGGGAACCTGGAATAAGAAAGACCGAGAAGGGAGAATGGTTTTTAAAGACCAAAAAGGGAAAGAAATAAAACTTAATCGAGGACAAATTTGGATTGAAGTTTTGCCCACCGGACAAGAAGTTAGTTACTAATCCTGCCCCAAAAAATTTATGGAACTTCGCGATCTTTTAATTTCGAAGGTTAGGGTAAAGCTGCTGGAAACATTTCTCTCTGACCCAAGAGAGATGTATCATGTTCGAGAATTGGTCCGCCGAACAGGCGAGGAAATAAACGCCGTCAGGCGTGAGCTTTCTCATATGGAAGCCTCAGGCATGGTCAAAAAAGAACCAAGAGGAAACAGACTCTATTATTGGTTTAGAAAAGATTATCTTTTCTACAATGAGCTTTTAGCCATTATTTCAAAAACTACCGGTCTTGGCCGAGAGATTTTAAAAAATAAAGAAAAAATTGGCAAAGTTTCTTTTGTTTCTTTTTCCGGGAAATTTGTTAAAAGAATTCCCAGGGAGAAAAATGAGGTTGATATTCTAGTTGTTGGCCAAATAGTCTTACCGGAGCTGGCGGCTTTAATTAAAGCCGAAGAGCAAAAAAGAGACCAGGAAATAAATTATACAGTGATGACCAACGAAGAATTTTCTTTTCGACGGGAGAGAAGAGATCCATTTTTACTTGGAATTTTATCTTCCTCAAAAATAATGATTATTGGTGAGGAGCAAGACCTTGTTTCTTAACATATGGCGCAAAAAGTAATTAAAACTGGAAATTCGGCTGCCTTAACGATTCCTTCAGAATTTGTTAAGGATTTAGGGATAAGAATTGGCGATCCAGTCAAAACTGTCTTTGAGAAAGATAAAGGAAAAATAATTTATATTTTTAAAGGCGCCAAACAGCTTCCTCTTTCAGAAAACTTTCTCCACCGCCAGAAAAAATGAAACAAAAAAGACTGCTCCTTTTACTTATTATTTTTTTGACAATTGCTTCAATTTTTATTGATATTCCTCCTGGACCAACTCTTTTAAAACGAGAACTGGTCATCAAACAAGGGCTTGATTTGGCTGGGGGAACGCATTTGGTTTTTCAGGCAGAGGTTAAAGGTATCCCTGCCGAAGACCGCCAGTCAGCCATTGAGGCCGCCAAAAATAATATTGAGAGAAGGGTTAATTTCTTTGGAGTTTCTGAACCAGTAATTCAAACCTCAAAAACTGGTGAAGATTATCGTTTAATTGTCGAGTTGCCAGGAATAAAAGAAATCGACCGAGCCATTGATTTAATTGGTTCAACCGCCCAACTTGAATTTTGGGAGCAGAAAGAAGCAACTCCCTCAGCCGGTTTTATCCCAACTGACTTAACTGGTAAAGATTTAAAGCGTTCTCAGGTTCAGTTTGACCAAAATACTGGACAGCCAGTGGTTAGTCTTGAGTTTTCTCCTGAAGGCGGAAAAAAATTTGCTGATATCACTTCAAGAAATGTGGGTAAACTGGTAGCGATTTTCCTAGACCAGAGAATGGTTTCCTCGCCGGTGGTTGAAGAGCCGATTACTTCAGGAGATGCCATCATCAGGGGAGATTTTACCATTGATGAGGCCAAAGATTTGTCAATTAAACTTAATGCCGGAGCCCTCCCTGTCCCCATTAAAATTATTGAACAGCGAAATATTGGCGCCACTTTGGGTCAGGAGTCAGTTCAAAAAAGTCTTAAAGCCGGCTTGGTTGGACTTTTAATGGTAGTCTTTTTTATGGGAGCTTATTATGGGAGGTTGGGAATTTTGGCGGATTTAGCTTTGATAATTTATGGGTTAATTACTCTGGCTTTGTATAAACTCATACCTGTTACTCTTACTCTTCCTGGTATTGCTGGATTTATTCTTTCAGTTGGGATGGCGGTTGATGCAAATATTTTGATTTTTGAGAGAATGAAAGAGGAAATCAGAAGTGGCAAGCCCTTGGGTGTTTCCATGGAACTTGGATTTGGTCGGGCTTGGGATTCAATTCGGGATGCCAATACTTGTACTTTAATTACTTGTTTTATTTTGTTTAATCCTTTTAATTTTAGTTTCTTAAATGTCTCGGGTATGGTTCGGGGTTTTGCCCTAACTTTAGGCTTGGGAATATTTATTTCTCTTTTTACCGGAATCGTTGTCACCAGAACATTACTTAGGGTGTTTTACCGAGGGAAGGAGATAGCAACATGATTAACTTTATGAAATTTAAATGGTTATATTTTTTGCTCTCCGCCCTAGTTTTGGTGCCAGGAATAATTTCTTTAGTTTTCTTCGGACTTAGACCTTCAATTGATTTTACCGGCGGGTCTCTGCTCGAACTGAAATTCAGCCATCAATCATCAACCATTAATCATCAATCATTGAAAGAGACTGTTGAACAATCTAATTTTCAGGTTAGCTCTGTTCAATCTTCCGGTGAAAATACTTTTCTTTTTCGCTTAGCCCCTATTACCAAAGATGATGCTTCAACCATTAAAGCCGCTTTAGCAGAAAAATTTGCCGAGATGCCAGAAGAACTTCGATTTGAAACTGTTGGTCCGATTTTGGGTCGAGAACTTTTAATAAAAACGGCAGTGGCCATTGTCTTGGCGGCCGGATTTATTTTAGGTTATGTTGCCTGGGCTTTTAAAAATGCCAAATTTGGAATTTGTGCCATTTTGGCTATGTTCCATGACTCTCTTGTTTTATTGGGAAGTTTTTCTCTTTTAGGACATTTTTTGGGCGTTGAGATTGATACTTTATTTGTGACCGCCATGCTGACGATTCTTTCTTTCTCGGTTCACGATACGGTCGTTGTTTATGACCGAATTCGGGAGTCGCAAAAAAGATTTCCTCAAACACTTTTCTCGGATTTAGTCAATAAAGCGGTGACAGAGACCCTCTCGCGGTCTTTGAATAATTCTTTAACCATTATTTTTATGTTAATTGCCCTTTTGCTTTTGGGAGGAACGACAATCAAATGGTTTGTGGCCGCCCTTTTAATTGGCACCATTTCCGGAACTTATTCTTCTACCTTTACCGCCGCACCTTTGTTAGTTCTCTGGAGCCAGATTGAGGAGAGAAGGAAGAAGTAATTTATTCTTCCTCTTCAGGTTTTTCTTCTTTTTCTTCTTTCTTTTCTTTTTTCTTACCTGCCAGGAGAAAAACGATTATTCCACCGATAATGGCAGCGGCCAAACCAATCGTCGCCAATTGCCAAATATTTTGAGAAACGACTGGGGCGGGAGTAGGAGTTGGAGTAATTTCCTCTTCAACTGCCTCCTCTTCAGCCGTCACCTCTTCTTCAGTTGTCTCTTCTTCTGCCACGGTCGGAGTTGGGCTAAGTGTTGGCGTCAGAGTTGGTCCAACAGTTGGAGTAGGAGTCGGTGTCGGTGTTGGGGTGGGAGTTGTTGTTAAAAGACCAGCAGGAATTTTGAATTTAAGATATGGACTGAGGTCGAGAGCATTTGCTCGAACTGGATTTATGAAAATCAGCAAGATTGCAATTACCAATCCGATTCCAATTTTCTTCATTAAAAGAAATTATATCCCCTTTTTCACCAATGTCAAGCCCCAGTCCCTATAATATGATAAAATATGTTCCATCTGCCCGCCAGCTATGAAAGAAATTAACAGAAGAGAATTTTTAAAATTAAGCGCTTTAGCGGCGACATTTTTTGTGCCACCTGTAGAATCCTTCTTTCCCGAAGAATCTCAACCAAAAACCCTTCCTTTTGAAGAGATTCTTGGATGCTATCCTCAAATCAACCCTAAAATAACGGCCGTCAATCTCTCTTGCATTCCCGATAGATTTGTGGGTCAAAGCATTGGTTTTCATCATCCCCAAGAATCTTTGGTGATGACGGTTCCTTATCGAGACATTCAAAAGGGAGAGTTGGATATTTACGGCTATGCATCTGGTCTTAAAGAGGCGATAAAACGGGGACAAAAGGTAGTTTTGGTGGTCGAAATCCCATATAAGCCCGATGAGTATGATTCTCAATCTTGGACACAAGGTATGGAAAAAATCGCCGAATATTTTCAAGGAGCCAGGACTTTTATCATCGGTAATGAGATTAATACTCCCTATTCACCTTGGAGAAATTCTTTGGACCAATATAAAGAACTTTATCTTGTTGCTTATGAGAAAATTAAAACCACCAGCTCCCAAAGTTTAGTTTTTCCTTGGCAGGAGGCTTATTATGGTAAAGGGGAGGCTTTGCAAGAATTTTTAAGCAAAGAAGAAATGAAAGGCAAAATTGATGGCTTGGCTTTTAACCTTTATGATACCAGTGAAAAAATCGAAGAGAGAGTTAGTCTTTATCAGCAAATTCTTAATCAATATGGTCTTTCCCGCCTACCGGTAGTGATTTCTGAATTAGGCAAACCAATTGGTGCTCATCTTACCCAAGACCAACAGGCTCGCCTGGTGATTCAAAATTTAGCCACTGCCGCTTATTTGGAAAAACAGGGGAAAATTGAGTTATCTGCTTGGTATTGTGCCTATGCCGGACCTAATAATGAAAATGCTTTATCTTTCTCAACTCTCAAAGAATTTAAGTCCAAACCAGGACTTTTTGCTTTTTTGTTATGCCAGCGATTACTTGTAGGCGAAATAGACTTGGTTAAAAAACCGTTGGGCTTAGTTGAAGTCAATGTTTCTAATCAAGGACGACCTTCAGCTTGTTTTGTTTGGAATGAAGGAAAGGAGAAAATTGTAGTTCCCCCAAAACCGGGCTGTCATCAAATTTGGACACCAACTGGTGAAAAACTTTTTGAAAAACCTTTTTCCTATTTCCCAATTGTTCCAATTGTTCTTCGTCCTTCTTCTGCTCTCATTTTTATTTTCTAAAAATCTGATAAAATAAGAATTATTGAAAGGAGGTGAGAAAATGAATCTTCAAGCTCAAAAAAAAGACGGTAGTCTTGAACCTTTTGACCGAAATAAAATAAAAAATGGGCTTATTAAGTCAGGGGCTTCAGAGGCGGAAGCAGAAAGTATTACCAGTCAGGCCGAAACCTGGGCGCAGACAACAGCGGTGAATAACATCGTAAAAACTGCCGATATTAGGACCAAAGTTCTTGAACTTTTACGAAGCGCTAATCCAACCGTAGCCGCGTCTTTTGAAGCCTACCAAAAACCAGTTTAACCTAGAGATTTGCCAAGTTCTCCTATTCGTTTGAGAAGAAATTCTCTTTTGTTTTTTGTTTTGTCCTCAACCACTTCCGCAAAAAGAGTTTCTAAAATTTTTCCAACCGTTGGTCCTGAACCAATTTTTAAGATTTTCATTACATCATTGCCATCAACTTTTAAATCGGTCACAGAAAATGGTTGTTTTTGAACTTCAACCAGTCTTTTTTTGAATTTTTCAAGTCTCCAAGATGTTTCTCTGGCTCCACCCCCAAGTCGGTCGCCAACCCGGAGGTCTAACATATCTTTTAAATTTTCTTTACCAACATTTCTGATAAATCTACGGATTGCCGAATCGGTTTGACGTTCATCGCAGGTAAATTGATGCCAACGAACTAAGGTAACCAGTTTTTGTTTCTCTTTTTTAGAAAGCCTTAATTTACCGGCTAAATTTTCAGCGATTGAGGTGCTAATCAATTCATGATTGTAAAAAGTAATCGTTCCATCTTTTTGTTTTTTGAAGGTGGCCACTTTTCCTAAATCATGGATAAGAGCCGCCAAGCGGACTAATGGGTCAGGCGAAGGGCAATGTTTCAAAGATAAAATACTGTGGGTGCCGACGTCATAAATATGATGCCTTTTTGGAGATTGTTGGGGAATATCAAAAGCCTTAACTAATTCGGGAATAATCTGCTCTAGAAGCCCGCTATTTCGCAAAAGCATTACGCCATCAGCGGGAAAATCACTTTTTAAAATTTTAAAGAGTTCATCTCTTACCCGTTCTTTGGCGATTTGGCCAGTTAAAGTGGCGTTATTCTGAATTGCCTGGAAGGTTTTTGGTTCAATGGTAAAACCAAGCTCTGTTGCAAGACGAATTGCTCGCATCATTCGCAGAGCATCCTCGGAAAATCTTTTATTTGGATCGCCAACCGCCCTGACGACTTTATTTTTTAAGTCTTCTTGTCCGCCAAAAAGATCGATAATTTCAAAACCTTTCTTAGTCCTTGTTGATCCAATAGCAATCGCACTAATGGTAAATTCTCTTCTGGCTAAATCTTCTTCCAGTTTTTTTCCAAACAGAATTTTATCCGGATGCCTCCGATCTGAATAACCCCATTCTAAGCGATAGGTGGTAATCTCATAAAGTTGATCGTCAATCTTCATCCCAACCGTTCCAAATTTGTTGTCATAAAAACTCTTGGGAAAGAGCTTTTGAATTTCGTTTGGCGTGGCGTTGGTGGTAAAATCAGGATTAACAATTTCTTTACCAGTCAGGAGATTGCGACTACCGGCTCCAATCAAATAGATCTCAAAACCTTTTTTTTGGAATTTTTCAAAAATTTGGCGAACAAACTCTGGAAGTTCAAGATTCATCCTGATATGATTATATCACGCTATGAAAAAATGGATGGTATTATCAGCAACAAGAGACAAGAAACAAGAAAACAGGATTATCGAGATCCTTCTTAAAAATCGGGGGATAAAAACAAAAAAAGAAATAAAAGAATTTTTAAACCCTCCTGATCCTTATAAAATAACTGCTAAAGATTTAGGCATCAATCCAAAACAACTTTCCAAAGCTGTCGGGCGGATTAAAAAGGCAATTAAAAAAAAAGAAAAAATAATCGTCTATGGTGATTATGATACCGACGGAGTTTGTGCCACCGCTATTTTATGGGAAACATTAAATAAACTTGGAGCCAAAGTTATGCCCTTTATCCCGACCCGAGAAGAAGGCTATGGACTAAAAGTCGAAAGAATTGAGGAGTTTGGGAAAAGTGGAGTAAGTTTGATAATTACCGTTGACCAGGGGATTGTTGCCGTAAAACAAGTTGAACATGCCAAAAAACTCGGTGTTGATGTTATTGTCACCGACCATCACATACCTGGAAAAGAAAAACCAAAAGCCTTCTCGACTGTTCATACGACCAAACTCTCTGGCTCGGGAGTCTCCTGGTTTTTGGCAAAAAATTTGAGAGAACCGGGTCTTGACTTAGTGACCATTGGTACAGTTTCGGATGTGATGCCCCTAATCGGGGTAAACCGCTCTATTGTCTATCATGGGCTGCCGGAGGTCCAGAAGACAAAAAGAGCCGGGCTTCGGGAACTTTACAGAGTGGTTGGAATATTACCAGAGAATATTGGCACCTATGAAATCGGTTTTATCATTGGACCCCGTTTAAATGCCGCCGGCCGAATGGAGGACCCGATAGAGTCGCTGCGACTAGTTTTAACTCCTAATCAAGAAAGAGCAGTTTTATTGGCTAAAAAAATAGACCAACACAATCGACAGCGCCAACTTTTAACAGAAGAGACGACTCTTCATGCTCGGGATTTGTGGCTTACTCAAGGGGGAAAGGGAAAATTAATTTTTGTTTCTCACCAGTCTTACGAGGAAGGAATTGTTGGGTTGGTAGCAGGGAAATTGGCGGAAGAGTTTTATCGGCCGGCGATTATTGTTGCTAAAGGTGAAAAATATTCTCGGGCTTCAGCCCGGTCAATTAATGGTTTTAATGTGGTTGAAGCGATAAGGGCCTGTAGCGATATCTTAGGTCCTCATGGAGGACACCCGATGGCAGCTGGGTTTTCAGTTGAAACAATAAAACTTGAAGAGTTAAGAGAAAGACTTGAGAAAATTGCTGAAAGAGAGCTTGATGAAGAAAAACTAACTCCAGTTGTAAAAATTGATTTAGAATTAGACCTTAAGAGTATAAATTTTGACCTTTGGGAAAATTTAAAAAAACTTGAACCATTTGGTTTTGGTAACCCCGAACCAGTTTTCTTAAGCCGAAATTTGATTGTTTCAGATGCCAAAACTGTTGGCAATGGAAATCAGCATCTCAAATTACGTGTTGCTTGTCCCTTGTCACCTGTCACCTTTGACGCCATTGGTTTTAGAATGGGAAACATTTTTCAAGAGCTTTCACCGAATGAAGAGGTTGATTTGGTCTACAACCTAATTTGTGACCAATGGAACCAAGAAAAAAGATTACAACTTAAAATTAAAGATTTAAGAGCAAGCGATGGAGAAAGAATTTAAAAAATTAATTGAGAAAATTAAACATTATAATCCGCAAGCAGATTTTGAAAAAATAAAAAAAGCCTTTGACTTTGCTTCTGGAGTTCATTCTGGACAGGTTCGTCTTTCTGGTGAGCCAGTTTTAAGACATTTACTTTCGGTTGTTTTGGTTTTAGCTGACTGGAAACTTGATTCAACCTCGATTGAGGCAGGGTTCTTACATGACAGTGTTGAAGATGGTGGTGTTTCTCCCGAGTTTGTAGAAAAAGAATTTGGAGAAGAAGTTGGCGAGCTTGTTAGCGGAGTGACGAAAATTGGTGAACTAAAACTTCGGGGTTCGGAAGAAGAAGAATTTGTCGAGAATTTAAGAAAAATGTTGGTGACAATGGCCCACGATTTACGGGTTGTTTTAATAAAACTGGCTGACCGTTATCACAATATGCAAACCCTTGCCTTTTTACCATTAGAAAAACAAAAAAGAATTACTAAGGAAACCTTGGAGGTTTATGCCCCTTTAGCCGAAAGGCTGGGGATTGAGGAGATGGCTGGCAAACTTGAAGATTTGGCTTTTCCTTACATTTACCCCCAAGATTATGTTTGGGTTAAAAGTTTCTCAACGCCTTTTTATCATCAAGCAGAGGAAATAATTGAAAAAGCAAAAGAAGAAATCTTGGAAGAACTTAAAAAAGAAAAAATTAAAGGAGAGGTTTCGGGTCGAGCCAAGCATTTATATTCTTTATGGCAAAAACTTTTGCGTCCGGAAATTGAGAAAGATATTTCAAAAATTTATGATTTAGTCGCTTTGCGGATTTTAGTCTCCTCGGTTCGAGATTGCTACGCTACCTTAGGAGTAGTTCACAAAACTTGGAAACCGGTTCCGTTCAGGGGAGTAAGTGATTTTATTGCCCAACCTAAACCAAATGGCTATCGCTCAATCCACACCACGGTTTTTGGTCCAAAAGGAAAAATTATTGAGGTTCAAATAAGAACTTACCAGATGCACGAAGAGGCAGAAAATGGAATTGCCGCTCACTGGTATTATGGACATCTAAAAACAGCTGGCGTCTCGGACAAAAAGCTTGAAGACGGAGTTTTTGCTCCCAATGAGAAACTTTCCTGGGTTAAGCAACTTGTTTTATGGCAAAAAGAAATTGTTGGTTCCCAAGAATTTCTCCAAGCCTTAAAATTTGATGCTTTGAAACACCGGATTTTTGTTTTTTCCCCAAAAGGTGATGTTTTTGATTTGCCTGCTGGAGCGACCCCAATTGACTTTGCTTATGCAGTTCACACGGAGTTGGGAGATAAGGCGGTCGGAGCAAAAGTTAATGGAAAAATGGTTTCCTTAGACTCAAGACTTAAAAGTGGAGATATGGTTGAGATTTTGACTTCAGAAAAAAAGAAAGGTCCCTCGCGCGACTGGCTCTCTTTTGTGGTTACTCAAGTTGCCAAAAAAGAAATCTTGAAACATTTTCGCTCTAGCAAAGAGGCTGGTTATAAAGTATAATTGGGAGTATGGAAAGAACGCTCACTTCAGAAACGGTTAAAAAAGTTGGTGAAAAAGTTCTGCTTCGTGGTTGGGTGCAAACTCGCCGAGACCATGGGAAATTAGTTTTTATTGATTTGCGGGATAGGTCTGGGATTGTCCAGGTGGTCGGGGGGGACGAAATGAGCGATTTAAGACCGGAAGATGCAATTGAGGTTACAGGTTCTGTTAGAAAACGACCGAAAGAGATGACTAACCCCAAGATTCCTACAGGAGAAGTTGAAATTGCGGTAGAGAAAATAAAAATTCTTTCTAAGTCCGCGACCCTGCCGATAGATATGGGGAAAGAATGGCTTGATGTGGAATTACCAACCCTTCTTGATCACCGGGCTTTAACCATAAGACATAAATCAGCCAGGGCGATTTTTGAGGTTTCGGAGGCGGTGGTTGATACTTTCCGAAAAAGTTTAAAGAAAATTGGTTTTACCGAGTATGAATCGCCGATAATTGTTCCAGCAACTGCCGAGGGTGGGGCCGAAGTTTTTCAGGTAAAGTATTTTGATTACAATGCCTATCTTGGTCAAAGCCCTCAATTTTATAAACAGATGATGCTTGGTGCTTTTGAGCGGGTTTTTACCGTCACCCATGCTTTTCGGGCTGAACCAAGCGTGACCACTCGCCATCTAACAGAATACACCAGTCTTGATGCAGAGATGGCTTTTATTGATTCCTGGGAAGATTTAATGGACACGGCTGAATATGTTATTAAAGAAATTCTCAAGGTAGTTAAAAAAGATTGTCAGGAACAATTAAAGATGTATAAAGCAACTGTTCCTTTGGTTGGGAAGAAAATCCCTCGGCTTAAACTTAGGGAGGCGCAGGAAATTATTTACAAAAGAACCAAAAGAGATAATCGGGGACAACCAGATCTTGAACCAGCTGACGAGGAAGAAATTTGTCAGTGGGCCAAGGAAGAAAAAGGGACAGAGTTGGTTTTTGTTACCCATTATCCAGTTAAAAAGCGTCCATTCTATACCCATCCTGACCCTAAAGATAAAGAACATACTTTAAGTTTTGATATGCTTGGCCGGGGACTGGAGTGGATTACCGGTGGTCAAAGAATCAATGAATACGGCAAGTTGATTGAAAATATTAAAAAGTGGGGAAATGACCCAAAAAACTTTGGTATTTATCCTGAGGTTTTCAAATACGGAATGCCCCAAGAAGGCGGGTTTGCCATAGGAGCGGAAAGGGTAGTGATGAAGATTTTAGGGCTTAAAAATATTCGCGAGGCGACACCGTTCCCCAGAGACATGGAAAGAGTTGACATCAGGCTTTCAACGAAGAAGAAATGAGCCCCGTAAAAAAGATTTCAAGGGAGTTAAGAAATCTCAAAAAATTCTTCAAATTTTTGTGGAAAAGAAAAATACTGGGATTTGATTTTCTTTTAACTTTCTTAATTATTTTCTTTCTTCCTGGGCAAACTTATTATGATAATTTAAGACTCTCTTGGCAGAGACCAAAAGTCTTCGCTTCTCATTTTGTTATTTCCCCGCCGGTACCTCTCCCCAAAAACAAAACTGGCATTCCAGCGCCTTCTCTTTCAGCAAAATCGGCTTTGGTTTCTGATGTTTTTTCTGGGGTAATAATCTATGAAAAAAATAAAGATTTAGAACTTTTACCAGCTTCAACCACAAAAATAATGACTGCTTTAGTCGCTTTAGATTTCTATCAACTAAACCAAGTTTTGGAAGTTTTAGAGGTTTTTTCTGAAGGTCAAGATATTAAACTTCAAAAAGGAGAAAGACTGACAGCTGAAAATCTCCTTTACGCTCTCTTGGTGGCCTCAGCCAATGATGCGGCCGAAACCCTAGCCCAAAATTATCCTGGAGGGAGAGAAAATTTTATTAGCCAGATGAACCAAAAAGCCAAAAAGTTAAGTCTTTTAAATACCCATTTTACAAACCCGACCGGAATAGACGAAGAGGGACAGTTTACCACCGCCTCTGATTTAGCCAGGCTGGCTAAAATTGCCATTCAAAATCCTGTTTTTGCCAAAATTGTCGCTACCAAAAAAGTTGTTGTTTACTCTTATGATAAGAAATTTGTCCATCCAATCTCAAATATCAATGTTCTTCTGGGAAGTGTCCCTGGTCTTAAGGGGATTAAAACTGGCTGGACGATTTCCGCTGGAGAATGTTTGGTTGGTTTTGATGAGCAAAACGGAAAACAAATTATTACTGTTGTCTTGGGAAGTCAGGACAGATTTGGGGAAACAGAAAAATTGCTAGATTGGGTTTTTGGAAATTTTAGTTGGTCTATTCCACCCACTTAGAATCAACCGCCGAGACGTAGGCAACAAAGTTGTCGTCTCCTTCAAAGACAAAGACTGGCTGAAGAAAATTTTGTGCTTGGGGCGAATCAAAATAGGCAAGATAAATTTTTCTAATAGTAATTTTGCCATCAGTGTTTTCTCCTAAGTTTGAAATAAATCCCCCTTCTCCCTGAAGTTCTTGCCAGGCCACTGTCGTCGATTTTAAAGGATAGGTGGAAAAATTCTCTTTTTCAACCTTGTTGTAGTTATAACTTGCCTCAACAATTCTTTTTCCTCGCTCCCTTGCTCCGGAGAAAATAAAATAAATTAAACCTTCTTTTGGATTTTCTGGCAAAACTGGCAAGCTATCTAGGTCTTGGCGGAAAAGCCCGACTTTAACAAGGTCTGCTTCGGATAAAGAGATGGCAGAAAGCAAATTTGGTGCTTGATATTTAAGATAAGAAACCTCGGCTTTTCCGGACGCCAGGTCTTCAACTAGAAGTCCGGCTCCTTGGAGAAAACTTTTGCTTTCCGAAATTGCCTGGTCATTTGAAGGTAGCTTTTTTTCAACAAAGATAGATTGGTCGCTTGAAAAATCGTAATGGAGCCTAAAATTTCCAGTAACGATGTCTATATCTAAGGTTGTTGGCGGCGCCGTCTGGGTGGAGAAACGATAGACTCGCGAGGACAAAGCTTGGGGCGCGGAGCTAAAACCCATTTTTCTGGCGGTCTCTTTGGCTCGGTCTAAAGAAAGAAGAGTGGCTCCGGGCTTAACCGAAAAATAAACTTTACCAATTGAGGAAAGGGTGGGGATTGTTCCTTGGATTGTTTCAAGTTTGAAAGAAAGAGTTGGAAACCCCTCCCTTTTAGGAAAATCAATCTTTGGCAATTTACCAAAAGAAACCGTTGGTGGAGGCGGGGGAGGAGGATGAATTTTGCGAAGATAAGCCGTGGTTACTCCCCAAATAAAGCGAAAAATCAAAAACCCAACAAAAAAAATTGCTCCGTATTTTATTCCTTTGCGGGTGTAGTAGGCAGTGACGGTTAAAGTGGCCATGGCAGGTATATTTTGAGTATAACTTTCGCTTGTGTTAAAATCAAGGTGAAGTGGAAAAAGTTCGGACAAGAATTGCTCCCTCGCCAACCGGTTTTGCTCATGTTGGCACCGCCTATCTTTCTCTTTTTAATTTCGCTTTTGCGCGGGCATTTAAAGGCAAATTTATTTTGCGGATTGAGGATACTGATGTTAAGCGTCATGTCCCCGAAGCGGAAAAAGCAATTTTTGAGGGTCTTCGTTGGCTTGGTTTACTCTACGATGAAGGACCGGATGTTGGCGGTCCTTTTGGACCATATCGGCAATCGGAGCGACTTTCTCTTTATAAAAAAACTTGTCAAAAACTTTTGGAGAAAAAACAAGCCTACGAAGATGAGGGAGCGGTTCGTCTCAAAGTTTCCAAAACTGGCCAAACTTCTTGGGATGATTTAGTTCGGGGAAAAATTATTTTCAAAAATGAGAATATCGAAGACTTTGTCTTGCTTAAATCTGATGGCTATCCGACTTATAATTTTGCTTGCGTGGTTGATGATTTGGCCATGAAAATTTCTCATGTCATCAGGGCTGAAGAACATATTTCAAATACCCCAAAACAAATTCTCCTTTACCAAGCTCTAGGAGAAAAACTACCATTTTTTGCCCATATGCCACTTTTGCGAAATCCGGACCGGTCAAAAATATCAAAAAGAAAAAACCCGGTCGCTTTATCTTGGTATAAAGACCAAGGATATTTACCCGAAGCCTTAGTTAATTTTCTTTGTCTTTTAGGCTGGTCTCATCCAAAAGAAAAAGATATTTTTCCTTTAGAGGAATTTATAAAACTTTTTAGTTTTGAAAGAGTGGTGACGACTGCTCCAATTTTTAATTTTGAAAAACTTGACTGGATAAATGGAGCATATATTAGAAAAAAGTCTGATAGCCAACTAGTTCAATTAATTGAACAATTTGCTCCAAAAGGAGCCAGCCCCAATTTAATTAATCAAACTATTCCTTTGGTCAAGGAAAGACTGACAAAACTTTCAGATTATCCTGCTCTGGCTGGATTCTTTTTCAAAGAGCCCAGGGTTGACAAAAAATTATTTACTAAAGAGGCAAAAGAACAATTATCTTTAGCCCTTGAAGTCTTAGAAAAACTCAAAACCTGGGATAAGAAAAATCTGGGACAAACACTTCAGGAATTAGTAAAAGAGAAAGGTTGGAAAACAGGAGAATTTTTTATGAATTTTCGCATCGCCATCACCGGTTCCAAAATCACCCCCCCAATTACGGATTCAGTGGAAATTTTAGGAAAAGAAGAAACACTAAAACGACTAAAGGCGGCGATTAAAATTCTTTAAGAATCATTAATATCTTTTGGTTCTCATTTGGATTTGTGATTTGCTTGAAGCCGAATTTCTCATAGGCTTTAAGAGCCGGAGTATTATCTATGGATGTCTCTAGCCAGATTCCTTTATTCTCCATTTTTTCGTAAACACTAGAGCTCATAAGGTGTTTAAAAGTTTCGGTCATAAATTTTCTTGCTAGACCTTTACCTCTGGCTTCTCCATAAATTCTGATAGCAAAAGTAATCCCGAATTCTTGAGGGTTAAAGGTTTGGGTAAATTCTCTTTGAGGTAAGGGTTCCTCGCCAAACCAGATAATTCCAAGTAAATTATCCTCAAGGTCTGTTATGGTGTAAATAATCCTACCTTTTTGTCTCCATTTTTCGAATGCTTTTTTATCTTTGAAGCGTTTTGGGTCAGAAGTGAATCTTTGGACTTCTTTGTCCGTGTTCGAGTAGAAGATTAACTGCTCAACTTGATTATTTGTTAGTCCCTGTTTTATGTACAATTCATCAAGATTACTTTCTTTTTCTTTCGGCTCTGTAACCGATATTTGACTTATTGTAGTTCTTTCCATAATTGATCTCCTTTGTTCGTGCTGAGCAGGCCGGGCTAGAAACTTTCAGTCCCGTAAAAGTGTCTACATTTTCAGAAATTCCAGAAGTTTATATATTAGCATGGCAGGCCAGACCAAGGCCTTGAGGAAACCAAGCACTCCTTCCCCAAATGTTTTTGCATGTTGGATGTAATAGACTACTGCGCCGACTAAACCCAAGCCATAAACAGCGCCCGCACCGGCAGTATCATGCATTTTTTTCCACCTCCCTTTCTTCATATGATTAAAATATAACACTATAAATTAAAAGTATCAACGCGCGATGGTAGTTTGTCAACACTTCAAAACTGCCTCAAATTGTGGTAATCTTTTTCGCTATTCTCAAATTCTTAAGAATATTGGAATAAAAATTCCCCGAGCAGACTGGCCTAGACTAGAATAGTCACTGGTGTATTTAAGTAATAATATTTAAAAGTTTTTGTCGAATTGCATCTGGCTCAAGAGTCTTGAAGGATCGCAATGGCCGATTGGGAATGAGGCGGTCATGATGCACATCGAGTTGATATTCTTTTATAACAAATATCTGTTGGTCACTCGTAGGATCAATTTCCGATAGGATATCTATAGAATGATAATTCCAGTCAATCCTGAATCCATAACCGATAATAGTTCTATGGTATTCTCTGAGTTCTCTTCGAAGCATTGCAGACATAACAGTGCTTAGTGTTTTATCTTTTGGTTGCATCGAGGAATAAACAAAATAATCATTTTCCGGATGTGCTCTTATGTGAATAACTTCATCAACCCGTGGTGGGGCACCTTGAGTGTCAAGATGATGAAACAAGGCCTTTAAATCAATATAAAGGCCTGCTACCCTAAAAGCCTCTTCATATGGTGCAACTTGTTGATCAAAATATTCTTGATCTTTTCTCTCTTCTTCTACTCTCTGTCTTTTTAATTCTTCCCATCTTTCATCTGACTCTTTTTGTCTTTCGGCTCTTTCTTTAAGAAGTTCATCTAAGTTTGGCATAGAAATATTTTTTTATGGCAACTTATTATATCATAGCCCGGTGTGTGATAGGTAGATACTTAAGGATTTTTTATTTTGCTGAGCAGGCTGGTCTAGGACCCTTTCATCCTTATAGTTTCCCCACTTTTCTAAATCTTTTTATAAGCGACTCGCATATTTCGGAAAGGGTTCTTGCCCAATAGTCACTTATTACCCTTACCCCTCCTTCTGATAGCTCTTTATGTAAATGGACAAAATTTCTAAAGTCCTTCACGACATGTATTTGATGAAATTCCGTGTCGGAAATTATTTCTTCTTTAAGCGCCTTATCTAGCGCAGACTTGAAATCTTCTGTCTCTGTGGCCTCTCTTAAAACTGCCTCAATTAGAGAACCGTAAAGAATGATTGCGGGTTTCCATAATTCGTTTTGTAAACATTTTTTTGCAGATTGGTAGTCTCTTTGGAGTAATAATCTTAATTTATTATTTTTAACAAAATCGAATGTTCTACTACCAGCTATCTTTCTATAACCAACATTGTCACTTTCGTATAATTTTTTCATTCTATTTCTCTGCCATTCTCGAAAGGTATCTGAAACTATTTTGGCTCCAGGATATTTCAGAAGATAGTCTTTTTTACTTAGACCATGCGCTTTTATTAAATGCGTGGTCATATTTGTGAATTCTCTATTACATTCTTGACATTTAATTTTTTTATTCATGTTATTTCCCATCATTGCCTTTGTAAGAGAGTAGTAGAGCTAACCTTTGTATCGGCGCTAAACAATGGATGAACATTCTCGTCAAGATAAAGTTTCTGCAACTCAGCGTTGTGTTGAAGGTGGAGTTTAATATGGTCAGGGTTTATACCAATTGCTAGAATTAAAGCGGTCATAAACTCATCCATGTCTTCAAGGTTTATTTCTATTTGAATGTTGCTCTTAGGAAAATTCGCCATATTTCTCTTCATAACTTCAGGATCAGGTTTAGTACGACCAAAAAAGATTATCGATCCTTTTGATTTACTCTTCGGATATCTCAATTCTTTCCACTGCCGGTGATGATTTACGAATTTATCAAACTTAGAAAGTTTAGTACTTATAAAAGTTGTTTTAAACTCAGACCACATATAAGGAAGTTCGTGATGCAAGAATCTTTTCTCAAGTTCAGTCTGGGAATACTTAGTTGATAATCCGCAGTGTAGCGCCATCTCCACCGCTATATGAAACAAGCTACCGCCTACGGGTAACACACCAAGCATAACTGCCTTGCGTGCAAAAATATAATAATCAATCGCTCTGTCGAGGTACGCCTGCATTTGCATTTGAATCTTTATCTCTTCTGGAATTGTTACCGCGTCGTTTATTGACATGGAATTGATTGATGGAATTCAGCTACACTTGGGTGCCCGTCTTGGCTGGGCGTGTCGGTCAGGACCCAATTAATCCTTATAACTTTCTTCATAGCTAATATTTTGAATGTATTTCTTTGAGTTCTTTTAATAGAATTCCTTTACTTTTTTTCGAAAAGTAACTACCAACTTGAACATTTATAATCGACTTGTCGTTTTTGGAAATTTCTGATATTAAAAATGTTTCTAAATCTCTATATAGTTTAGGAATACTCAAATGTATTGCAGCATACATTGAATCAGTCTGCTTGGTAATTAGGTGGCCAATATCTTCATTTCCTAATTGAATTGACCAAAAAATTGTTTTCCTTTTATAGACTATGTACCTTAATTCATCAGTATGCATCAGTGAATTGCGATACATTTCCCAAACAACAAATCCAAAAGGGACTCCCAGTTCCTCACTAAGAAATTTTTCTTTTTCCTTTTCGACAACATCGGCAACGGTTTCAATAACTGGGAAAATCATTCTGGTAAGTGACCAGAATCCAATACCCCTTTTATGCGTGAGGTTGCGCTTGGTTATTATCTCTAGTATTTTTTTATACTCAGTTCTGTGACGTAATAATATCTCTCGAAGATAATCAACTTTAGAAATTTTTCTGAGAATCTTATCTTTCATTTGCTGCGGGACTAGGATTCCCCACAAAAGTTTAGCATTCGGCTTCAGCGGGGCAGGCGAACCTAGATTTTGCTGGAGAGCTAGGATTCGGACCTAGATTCGTAGCTCCAGAGGCTACTGTCCTACCGTTAGACGACTCTCCAATAAAATGCAGATTAATTTTAGCAAATTTTGAGCCTGAAGACAATTTTTTCCACTTTTCAATTTTCCTAAACAATGCTTTAATATGGTGTTAAGGTGTGGAAAGCTTTTTTTATGTCGGTTTTTGTAGGTCTTCTTATCGGAGGCGGGGGAATTTTCCTTTTTGAAAAAAATATCTTTTCGGAAGGAGACATTCTTTCTCAGCGATCTGCGATTATTTCTCCGACCCCTTTTCCAACTTTGACGCCAACTCCAACTCCAGAACCAACGAATACTCCAACTCCTACGCCCAAGCCTAAACCCACGCCGACGCCCACCCTCAAACCAACGCCAACCCCAACTCCTCAATCATCGGTTAGCTCTGAGCAGATAAATGGTTTTATCGAAAGATTTGCAGGACAATATGGCGTTGACCCGAATGTCTTAAGATATATTGCTGTTTGCGAGTCCGGATTCAATCCCTTGGCAACAAATCTTAGCTACGCCGGACTTTATCAATTCACGTCGAGTACCTGGATTAAGTACCGTAATTTATTAGGTGAAGACATCAACCCAGACCTGCGTTTCAATGCTGAGGAGGCTGTCCAGACAGCCGCTTTTATTTTATCTCTTGGTCAAACCTATATTTGGCCCTCGTGTATGCCCTGAAGACAATTTCCCCTTGCGAGGCTAATATTAGTACTCTATACCTTGGTAAAGATTGAGCTGGTTACCAAGTTCTTTGTTGAATGAGTTTATGAAACTAATAGTTAACCAACTTGTTATCACTATTGAAATTATGGTTAAAAAAAGCGCTACTAAACCAATCTTTTTTGATTTTTCATCCTGTTGACGCAAATATTTAATAGCAGGCCAAATTCCCAGAGGGGGTAAAAATAAGCTTACAGAGTAAATCAGCAGTTGTCTTAAAAAAGTTGTTGACAATGGTTTCTCGTAGGTGCTGGTTTGAGAGTCCATACAATATCAATAATACTATATTTTGCCAGTTCGTGATATTATTAATTTAGAATGAAACAAAAAGGATTTTTCTTAATTCTTCTTTCCTCGGCTTTGTTTTTGGCGATTTTGGTTTTGTTTTTGTCTAGCCAAAAATTTTTGCTTGAAAAACCTGGTTGTCACTGTCAAGGAACTGGAGGATTCCAGTTTGGGGAGACGCAGGCTTATTTTGAGGGAAAAGAAATTTCTGCCCCTTTGGCAGCCAGATGGGAACTTTCCCCAAACGAACGAAAAGTTCTGGGAGAGGCAACTGGCGAGGAAAAATGGATTGAGGTTGATTTATCTGAACAAAAACTTCGGGCTTGGGAAGGGGAGAGACTTTTTTTAGAATCCTTGGTTTCTACTGGAAAATGGGCCAGGACACCGACAGGCGAGTACAGAATCTGGTCTAAGTTTAAGTATGCCAAAATGTCTGGGGGAAGTCGCGCTCTTCATACCTATTATTACCTTCCAAACGTCCCTTATATTATGTATTATCAGAATGGTTTTGGGCTTCACGGAACTTATTGGCACAATAACTTTGGTCAAACCATGAGTCATGGATGTACTAATTTACCCACGCCAGTAGCGGAAAAACTTTTTTACTGGACAACTCCCTCGGTTGATAATCTAAATGCAGTTAGGTCAACTGGAGATAACCCGGGAACAAGAATTATAATTCACGAATAACCCTCTTCCCGCCTTATCTTCGCACTCGGCTTTTCAGTACTATTCGTACACGCCTCGTGCCAAGATTGGTCGGCGGGTGCGGGGCGTTTGAATTGCAAAGCAATTCATTTCGCCCCTTGACATTTAGCACTTAATGTGCTAGACTGCTAAAAAACATGGTAAACAAATCAGCAAAAATTATCCCCGCCGTGGCTTTACGAGACAGCGTCGTTTTTCCTTACACTGAATTTCCTTTAACTTTCGGTCGTCCTCGCTCAAACAGCGCCGTTAAGGCCGCTTTTACTGGCTCTCCTGAGCGATTTTTAGCCGTTTTTACCCAAAAAGACCCCCGAGTGGCTGAACCAGAAAAAGAAGATCTCTACCCGGTTGGAACCTTAGTTTCCTTGGAAAATATCCTGGAGACAGATGGAACAACTATTGCTATTGCCAGAGGACTGGCTAGAATTAGGCTTGAAGAAATTGTTCAAAATGTCCCTTTTCTTTTAGTCAAGGTTTCAGAAATCCCAGAAATTATTAAAGAAACAGAAGAAGTCAAAGCAGTTTCAAATCATTTGATTTCTGAATATCGTCGGGCTTTCAATTTAGGAAAACCAATTGACATCATGGTTTTGATGAGACTTTCCTCCGGGGTTTCTTCGGCCGAGCTGACTGACCAAATTACCTCAACTCTAGACTTAAAAGCCAAGGAAAAACAGGCGCTTTTGGAAATGGCTGTCGTTGGAGACAGACTTAAAAAGGTGGGTGAATATTTGACTCGAGAATTGAGGGTTTTAGAACTTGAACGGTCAATTACCTCTAAAACCCAGGAACGGTTTGAAAAAGAAATGAAAGAGGCGGTTTTACGCGAAAGAAAAAGAACAATTGAAAAAGAACTTGGAGAGTTAACTGGTGAAGAAGACGAGCAGGTCAAAGAATTAAGGCAAAAAATCCACCAGGCTAAAATGTCTTCGGACGTAAGAAAAAAAGTTGAGAAAGAACTTTCTCGTTTTGCCCAAATGCCGCCAATGTCTCCAGAACGACCTTACATTGAAAATTGGCTTGATTGGGTTATCTTGATGCCTTGGAACAAAGCCACCCCCAACAATACCGGAATTAGCCGAGCCGCCAAAATTTTGGAGGAAGACCACTATGGTTTAAAGAAGGTGAAAGAGCGGGTGGTTGAGTATTTGGCGGTAATGAAATTAAAGAGCAAGAAACAGAAAAAAGAAGAGGTCGGGACTCCCTCAATTCTTTGTTTTATTGGACCTCCCGGGGTGGGAAAGACTTCGATTGGAAAATCAATCGCCAGGGCGTTAGGACGAAAATTTATTCGGATTTCTTTGGGGGGAATTCGGGATGAGGCAGAAATTCGGGGACATAGACGAACTTATGTTGGTGCTTTGCCTGGAAGAATAATTCAAGGAGTGAGAAACGCCGGAACCAGAAACCCAGTTTTTATGCTTGATGAAATTGATAAAGTTGGCATTGATTTTCGAGGAGACCCTTCGGCGGCACTTCTTGAGGCTTTAGATCCGGAACAAAATAAAGAATTCTCGGACCATTATCTTGAGGTTCCTTTTGATTTATCAGAGGTGATGTTTATCTGCACTGGGAATATTTTAGATACTGTTCCGCCAGCGCTTCGGGACAGGTTTGAAGTCATCAGTTTCCCAGGATACACCGAGGAAGAAAAATTTCATATCGGCAGGCAATTTCTTTGGCCAAAACAAGTTAGGGCTCACGGGCTTGAAAAAATAAAAATTCAAGATGAGGCACTTTACGAGGTGATTCGTCGCTATACCAGAGAGGCTGGAGTTCGGGAACTTGAGAGAATGTTGGCAACGATTTTACGAAAAGTAGCTAAGAAAAAAGCCCAAGGGAAAAAAGTTAAAGGAGAAGTTGGAATTTTGGAGGCTCGGAAGTTTTTAGGACCACAAAAATACACTTCAGCTTTGGCGGAAAAGAAAAATGAAGTGGGAATGGCGACTGGTCTGGCCTGGACCGAAGCAGGCGGAGACGTTCTTTTCATTGAAGTGGCTTTAATGCCCGGTAAAGGACAACTCATTCTGACTGGTCACTTGGGAGATATAATGAAAGAATCAGCCCAAGCTGCTTTTTCTTTTGCTCGCAGTCACTGGAAAACTCTGGGTCTTAAAGAAAATTTTGCCAAAAATTTGGATGTTCATATTCATGTTCCTGAGGGAGCGGTTCCAAAAGATGGACCCTCGGCCGGAGTGGCCATGGCCGCCGCCTTGGTTTCCGCCTTAACAAAAATTCCCACCCATCGGGAAGTAGGGATGACTGGAGAAATAACTCTTCGGGGTCGGGTTTTGGAGATTGGCGGAGTTAAAGAAAAAGTAATTGCCGCTCATCGGGCCGGACTTAAAGTGATAGTTTTACCAAAGGAAAATAAAAAAGATTTGGAAGACGTTCCTTCCAGAGTCAAAAAAGATATTAAATTTGTCTTTGTCTCAAGCCTTGAGGAAGCCTTGAGGGTTGCTCTTTATCTTAAGAAAGAAAAGAAAATCTTTCCTAAAAGAGAAAGCCTTAAAGGTTTTGCTCCAGTCTATCTTCCTTCCTAAAATCTTGTCTTCAAGGGAAAAATAGAGTAAAATCCACCCTGTAACCGGCCCTGTCATCTAGCGGTTTAGGATAGTAGGTTCTCATCCTACAAACCCCGGTTCGAATCCGGGCAGGGTCACCCGAGGCTATTTTTTTACGCAGGTAATGGTTGAGGTTTGGGAATTGTAGCTAAAAGTATATTCTTGGTTTAAGGGAGATCCTAAAAAAATCGGCAAGGTTTTATATTCCAAGACAGAACGGGCATCTCGGTAAAGATTTAGCTTCTTCGTATCAATTGTTGCAATTTGTGGTTTAGACTTAAGCTCCTCTCTTATAGTAAAAAGTAAATTATTAATAGAAACTAGTTCCCAATTTGGGTAATCCTGCCGGGCAATGATGGGGAAAGCTTGTCGGCCACCAAAAAGAAAGATGACTAAAATAAAGACAGGTAATTGCTTCGTAATAGATTTTGGCAGATTAACGACAACGTACAATAAAAGATACATTGCCGGATAATAAAAATAATATAAGTCACGCCGGTTTGCTAAAACTAAAACAGGAAATAGACTTAATATAAAAATTAACTCCAACCACCAACTGTGATATTTTCGAGAAAATATAGGGAATAAGGATAATATTAATAAGAATAAGGGGCTAATATAAAAATTTAAATTTTTGAAAATTAAAGCCAAATTGAATCTTGTTTCGTAGGTAGGGTTGACCCAAACATGGACGGTTTTTAAATAAAAAACCAGTTGAAATAATAAGTAGACTAGCGCCACGATAAGAAAAGGGAAATTGTTTTTTAAGAGTTTTTTACGAAAATAAAATGAGTAATATAAGAGAAATAGGGGGACAACAAGGGCATATTGTTTTGAAAGGAGGGCTAAAATAAAGGTTATTAAAGACAGATATAAACGACGTGGTAAATTTATAAATAGTATAAAAGTAAGTAAGGAAAAAAAGGTTACCAAGTATTCATGCATATTAGAAAAATAAAACAAATAATACTTATTAAAAATTATCGCTATCAGTAACGAAGCCCACCTATTTTTCGTTGATTTAAATGACAGATAAAAGATAAGTAAAATATTGGCCAAGTGGAAAAGGTGATCATTGATGATAAAGGGCAGCGGGTTGACAGAAAATAAGTCTAGTAAAATTTTAAAGTTCAAATAGCCCAAAAGGTTACCAATCATTCTTTTCGGAACTATAAGATCTCCTGACCTAATAAATTGGGAAAGAACACTTAGGTAACTATTGTTAGAGAAACAAGCAATTGACATAAAATCATCCTGAGAAAAATAAAGATGGGTTCTGAGGGCATAATTTAACTGGAGAGTGGAAACAATAACTAAAACAGTTACGCAAAAAAGGGTTAATAGAGCCGGACGTTTCATATGTTTGTATTATACTATTGAGAACATAGTCCCAATTCTTCCAGGGTTTGAAACAACGAAACGGTAGTTCACTCTCTTTACCTTGGGACTTGACAAAATTTTCTTCTCGTTGTATGATGCCGAAATAGAGAAAAACCTCTCTTGCCCAAAAACACACCCAAAAGGTGATTTTTTGTTTAAGGGTCATATGGATGAAGATAAAGTATATTTAACCCGTGAGGGTTTAGAAAACCTCAAAAAAGAACATGAGGCGCTAACTGGCGTCAAGCGACCGACAGCGGTTGAAAGACTTCAAGCAACCAGGGTCGTCGGAGAACTAGTGGAAAACAGCGATTATACCCAGGCAAAACAAGACTTATCTTATATTGATGGCCGAATTTCTGAACTTGAACAGGTTTTAGGAAAAGCAGAGTTGATTAGTGAAGACAGAGGAGGTCACAAGCAGGTAGGTTTGGGATGCAGAGTCACGGTTGAAGTTCACGGCAGAAAAGGGATTTTTCATTTGGTGGGTGAGTGGGAAGCAGATCCATCCAGTCAAAAAATTTCTCACGAATCACCCCTTGGTCGGGCTCTTTTGGGTAAAAAGGTTGGGGATAAGGTTGAAGTTGAAGCTCCGGTTGGAAAGTTAATCTACACTGTTCTTGAGATTGAATAAATCTTCCCCATAAGTTATTATTAAGCCATGTTTTGGGCAGACAAAGTTTCCTCTGAACTTAAATCTTCTGGTCTTCAGTGGGTTGATGATATGAAGACTCCCTCGGGACGAATTCATGTTGGCTCTCTCCGAGGAGTGATTATTCACGATTTGGCTTACAAGGCCTTACTGGATGCCGGGATAAAAGCAAAATACACCTACGTTTTTGACGACCACGATCCGATGGATTCACTTCCGGTTTATTTACCCAAGGAAACATACAAAAAATATATGGGTTTTCCCCTAAATAAGGTTCCTTCTCCAGGAGAAGGAGCTAAAAGTTTTGCTGAATTTTATGCTTTAGAGTTTAAAGAAGTTTTTAATAAACTCGGTTCAACTCCGGAAATTATTTGGAGCTCCAAACTTTATAAATCTGGAAAAATGGATGAAGGAATAAAAAAGTGTCTTGATAATGCTTCAAAAATTCGGGCGATCTATAAGAGAATAGCTGGGGCCGATTTACCCAAAGATTGGTTTCCTTTTAGCGTTATCTGTGAAAAATGTGGAAAAGTGGGAACAACTAAAGTTTATGCGTGGGACGGTAATAAAGTTTCTTATCGTTGTTTGCCAAATCTGGTTGAATGGGCGAAAGGTTGCGGACATGAAGGAAAAATTTCTCCCTTTGGGGGAACAGGAAAAATTTCTTGGAAGGTTGAGTGGGCAGTTAAATGGCAAGTAATCGGAGTAACGGTTGAGGGAGCAGGTAAAGACCACATGTCAAAAGGTGGTTCTCATGATATTGCCTCGGCAGTATGTAGAGAAATTCTTGATTATAAAACCCCATACCCTATACCTTACGAATTTTTCTTAATTGGCGGAAGAAAAATGTCTTCTTCAAAAGGCTTAGGGGCTTCGGCTCGCGAAATAGCAGAAATTTTACCTCCGGAGATTTTAAGATTTTTGATGGTGCGTGTGCCACCAATGAGAGCAATTGATTTCGACCCTGGCGGAATGACAATTCCTGATTTGTTTGACGAATATGACCGCTGCGCCAAAAATAGGGACAGGTTTTTTGAACTTTCTCAAATTGGAAAAGTACCCGAAAAAGAAATTAAATTTCCTAGATTTAGAGACGTGGCTTCATTCATTCAGATGCCAGGAGTTGATATTTATAAGCAATTTCCTGATGCTGACAAGAAAGTTTTGGAAGAGCGAATAAAATACGCCAAAATCTGGCTTGATGGTTATGCGCCAGCGGATTTTGTTTTCAAAATCGTGGAAAAGTTACCAAGAGAGGCAAAAAAATTATCTCTAGAGCAAAAAAATTATCTTTCTGGAGTACTTCAATTAATTGAAGTGGATTGGAAAAGACCAGAAGAATTTCAAGAGGCGCTTTATAATTTGGCAAAAGAGAAAAAGTTGTCTTCAAGCGAAGCATTTTCAGCAATCTATCTCGTCTTAACTGGTAAAACTTCCGGTCCCAAAGCCGCCTGGTTGCTCCTTTCGCTGGATAAAAATTTTCTGATAAAGAGATTTAAAGAGGCAGTATGATAACTCGAGAAAAAGCGTTAGAGATACTCCACACCAATATGCAAAATCAGAATTTAAGACGGCATTGTTATGCGGTTGAAGCGGTGATGCGGGCTCTGGCGCGCAAATTTGGAGAGGATGAAGAAAAATGGGGATTGGTTGGTTTACTTCATGATTCAGATTATGAAAAAACTAAAGAAAATCCAGAGAAACACACCCTTTTGGCAGTGGAATGGTTAAAAGAGACTGGAGAGAAAGACCCAGAAATTATTTCCGCCATCTTGTCGCACAATTTTGAACATACTGGAAAAAACCAACCTAAAAATAATTTAGAATGGTCGCTATATTGTTGTGACGAATTAACTGGTTTTATTGTCGCCGTCGCCCTGGTTATGCCGGATAAAAAACTTTCTTCAGTTTCCGTGGAATCAGTTTTGAAAAAATTCCCTCAAAAAGCCTTTGCCGCCGGGGTGAAAAGAGAACAAATAAAAATGTGCGAAGAAAAATTGGGGATTTCTTTGGAGGAATTTGTTAAAATTAGTTTGACTGCAATGCAGGGAATCAGCGAAGAGCTGGGATTGTAGGTTTAAACGATGCTTGATATTAACTTTATAAAGAATAATCCAGAAAAAGTAAAAAAAGGAATTTCTGATAAAGGTTATGACCCAAGTGTAGTTGATCGGGTTCTAAAGGTTGATGAAACTCGGAGACAGTTAATTGCGGAGATTGAAAAATATCGCCAGGAAAGAAACAAACTTGGAAAAGATGACATTGAACAGGGAAAGAAAATTAAAGAAATGCTCCGCCGACTGGAACCGGATTTAAAAGCGGTTGAGGAAGAATTTAAAAACCTTTTATTTGAAATCCCAAATCTTCCTGCTTCCGATGTTCCGGTTGGGAAAGATGAAAGCGAGAATGAGGTCGTTAAAACCTGGGGAAAACCTAAGAAATTCGAGTTTAAACCAAAGGACCACGTCGAATTAGGCGAATTGCTAGACATTATTGATATCAAAAGAGCCGGAAAGGTTTCGGGAACACGATTTGGATATTTAAAAAATGAAGCGGCGATTCTGGAATTTGCTCTTATAAATTTTGCCTTTGATATCCTTACCAAAGAGGGTTTTATCCCAGTTATCCCTCCTGAATTTATTAAAAAAGAGTCAATGCGAGGAATGGGATATTTAGAACATGGAGGAGAAGAAGAAATGTATGTTTTCGAGAAAGACAACCTTGTTTTAGTGGGAACAGCTGAACAGGCGATTGGCCCAATGCACATGGATGAAATCCTAGAGCATAAAGAGTTGCCAAAACGATACGTTGGGTTATCAAGCGGTTTTAGGCGAGAAGCAGGCTCTTACGGAAAAGATACCAGAGGAATCTTCCGCGTTCATCAATTTGATAAAGTGGAAATGGTTTCTTTTACAAAACCCAAAGACGGAGATAAAGAGCACGAATACTTTCTAAGTCTTGAGGAAAAATTAGTTCAGGCATTAGAAATTCCCTACCAGATTACAAAAATGTGCACTGGAGATTTAGGTCATCCTGCAGCCAGAAAATACGATCTTAACTGCTGGATTCCTTCGCAAAACAAATACCGCGAGACCCACTCGACCTCAACAACAACTGATTATCAGGCAAGGAGGTTGAATATTAAATACAAGGATGGTAAAGAGACTGGTTTTGTTCATACGCTAAATGGCACCGCTTTTGCTATTGGCAGGATGATTTTGGCAATCTTGGAAAACTATCAACAAAAGGATGGTTCGGTTTTGATTCCTAAAGTTCTTCAAAAATATACAGGCTTTAAAAAGATTTCTCCGAAGTGAAAAAAATTCTTCAAAAATTTTTTCGGGGATATGCGGTTTTGGAGGAGGTTTATTCTTCAATTAATGGAAAAATTCAGGTTTTGGAGGATATTTTTGGCAAAAAAAGATTGGTTGTTGGAGAACTGACGCAGTCTGGAGAAGCGGTGGAGAAGATTTGGTTTAAAGCAATTAAGCAATTTAGCAATTTAGCAATCAAGCAATGTCTAATTCTTGGCTTGGGTGCTGGTTCAGCGGCAAAGCTGGTTTCCAGGTTTTACCCTGGGGCGAAGATTGTCGGAATTGAAATCGACCCAGAAATAATAAGACTGGGAGAAAAATATTTTGGGTTGACAGAAATTTCAAATCTGGAAATTAAAATTAGTGATGCAACCAACGTGATACGTGACAGGCAACACGTGACACGTAAGTTCGACATGATTCTGGTTGATCTTTATCTGGGAGAACAGGTGCCAGCCAGTGCGGAAACAGATAAATTTCTTCAAGCGGTTAAAAAAATTCTGGTTCCAGATGGGGTAGCGATTTTTAACAGATTGTACTATTCAGAGAAAATAGAAAAAACTAATACATTTGAGAAAAAATTAAGAAAAATATTTCCCAAAATTGAGGCTAAAAAAATAGAAACAAATAAATTGTTTTTGTGCCGAACTATCAGGATGAAATGATATTTTTAAGGCAAGTTATTTTTCTTGACAAAGACGAAGCAGTTATTTCATGATTTTTATAAAGGAGGTGATTCTGCCCATGGCCCGCAAAAGGAAAAAAAAGAGAAGAAAGTAAATTGTTTGAAGATCTCCAAACCTAAAAAATCAGCCTTAAAGCGCTGGTTTTTTAGTGGCTAAAAAGGTATAATTTAAAAGTATGCTTAAGATTTTTTCTAAAATTTTGGACTCAAACGAAAAAGAAGTTTCGCGCCTTGCCCCTCAAGTTGAAAAGATAAATTCTTTTGAGGAAGAAACAAAGAAACTTAAAGACAAAGACTTTTCCGCTAAAACGGCAAATTTTAAGGAAAGACTTTCTTCTGGAGAATCTTTTGAAGAAATTTTACCCGAAGCCATGGCTTTAGCTCGAGAAGCAGGCCAGCGGACTATTGGTCTTCGGCTTTTTGATGTTCAATTGGCGGCTGGCATCTCTCTTTTCTTGGGAAAAGCAGTTGAACAAAAAACTGGAGAAGGGAAAACCTTATCCGCGGTTCCCGCTTTATATCTTCGAGCGCTGTCTGGAAAAGGGACTCATTTGGTAACTGTTAATGATTATTTGGCTCGCCGAGATACTGGTTGGAATGGACCAATTTTTAATTTACTGGGAGTTTCCGTTGGTTGTATTATTCACGAGCAAGCATTTTTATTTGACCCCACCTTTACTGACAAAAATGCCACTGATTGGCGGCTTTCCCATCTTCGGCCTTGCAGTCGCCAGGAAGCATACTTGGCTGATATTACTTACGGAACTAATAACGAGTTTGGTTTTGACTACCTTCGGGATAATATGGTCGGAAGAGTGGAAGAGATGGCTCAACGCGGGCACTACTTTGCCATTGTTGATGAGGTGGACTCGATTTTAATTGATGAGGCGAGAACTCCTTTAATTATCTCTGCTCCGGATACTGAACCAACCAAAAAATACTACGACTTCGCCAGACTGATAGAAAGACTTTCTTCGGATACAGACTTTGCTATTGATGAAAAATTAAAAACCGCCAATTTGACCGACCATGGACTGCGGAAAGTGGAGAAAATGCTAGGGGTGGAGAATTTGTATGAGAAGGATTTTGAGACGATTCACCACGTTGAAAATGCCCTGCGCGCCAAGACCTTATTTCATCGGGATAAGGATTATGTGGTGCGGGAAGACCAAGTGGTGATTGTTGATGAGTTTACCGGACGCTTAATGTTTGGACGGAGATGGTCTGAAGGGCTTCATCAAGCGGTTGAGGCAAAAGAGGGAGTCCAAATTCAACAGGAGTCGCGAACCCTGGCCACCATTTCTTTTCAAAATTATTTTCGAATGTATGAGGTCTTAGCGGGAATGACCGGAACCGCCGCCACTGAAGCCGAGGAATTTCACAAAATCTATAGTCTTGATGTCATTGTTGTTCCCACTAATAAGCCAATGATAAGAGAAGATTTTCCAGATGTTATTTACAAAACTGGTCGGGCAAAATACGCGGCGACTGTATCGGAAATTGAAGAATGCTACAAGCGCGGTCAGCCGGTTTTGCTGGGAACAACCTCAATTGAAAAAAATGAGATAGTTTCTGATTTTTTAACTCATAAAGGAATTCCCCATCAAGTTTTAAACGCCAAGCATCACGAAAAAGAGGCTTTAATTCTTGCCCAGGCAGGAAAGAAAAAAGCAATTACGGTGGCCACTAATATGGCTGGAAGAGGAGTGGATATTGTTTTAGGAGGAAAAAGATTTGAAAAATGGGAATTGCCAAAAAGAGAGTGGGAAGAAGAAGAAAAGATTTGGCAAAAAGGACATGAAGAGGTAGTTAGACTCGGAGGACTTCATGTGATTGGCACCGAGCGCCACGAAGCCCGGAGAATTGATAATCAACTTCGCGGTCGGTCGGGTCGACAGGGAGACCCGGGTTCTTCAAGATTTTTTATTGCTTTAGATGACGATTTGATGAGGATTTTTGGGGGCGAGCAGGTTTCGCGGCTTATGACTGCCTTCAAACTTCCTGAAGATCAGCCTTTGGAACACGCCATGGTCTCAAAAGCGATTGAGCAAGCCCAAGTAAAAGTTGAAGGTTTTAATTTTGATGCCCGAAAACATTTGGTTGAATATGACGACGTGGCTAACAAACAAAGAGAAATAATTTATGGACTGCGAAAAAAGGTTTTATCTGGGGAAAATCTTAAAGATGATATTTTGGAAAAAGTAAAAGGAGACATCGAAAATTTAGTTTCTATTGAACCTGAGCATGAAGGAATTATTCGAGGATTTTGCGAAATTTTACCTTTTGATGATAAATCGCAAGCAAATCTCAAATCTCAAATCTCCCGCCTGCCAAAGCCTGGCGCTGGCGGGCAGGCAAATCTTATAAGCGAATTCCTATTTAAGATGGTTTCTGATTTGTATGAGTCAAGAGAAAAACAGGTTGGGCCAGAGCTTTCCCGAGAAATTGAAAAATTTGCCTATATTTCCTCAATCGACCATTTATGGATGGACCATTTGGATGCTTTAGATGACCTGCGGGAAGGGATAGGTCTTCGGGGTTATGGACAGAGAGACCCCCTGGTTGAATATAAAAATGAGGCTTTTTCTATGTTTGAAAAACTGGTTAGGCAAATTGATTATGAAGTAGTCCGGAGAATTTTCAGAATTCAGGTGGCTCAAAAACCTGCTCCAACTGTACCGCAAAACATTCAAACAAATATTGATACCTCTGACATGACCGGGGTTACTCCTGTCAAGGCAGCTAAGAAACTCGGTCGGAACGACCCTTGTCCCTGCGGCTCTGGCAAAAAATACAAAAAATGTTGCTATCCGAAGTATGGATAATTTTAAACTCTAACCCTGAAGGTTTTTCTGACTCTTATTCCTGATTTTAGAGTTGAGGTGACGACAAATTTCATTTCCGAGATTCCGGTGTGATAGCGGCAGACGTTGCGCGAGCAGGTTCCAAATAAAAGTTCTCTTTGGGTGCTTCCTTCTCCTTTGGGCGTCACCGTTCCAGCCACTCCTTGGGGAATTCCGTTTGAGACATAATTTAGCTCATAAGAAAAAGAGGAGACTACTCCCAAATTTGAGAAATTAACAATCAAGGCTCGTCTGTCGCTTCGAAGTTTGGGTTTGATGACCAGCCTGGAGCCAGTTGTAATCGCCGAAGACGTTCCCCGGCGGACAATTTTCTTTTTGGCGAACACTTCATTTAGAGTAAAAGAATGGAAGAGTAAAAGAGTAAAAGTGAAAAGAAAAATAATTTTCTTCATTAAGGATATGATATACTTAAAATAGGTATGATGTCAAAGAAGAAAAACATTGTAATTTTAGGAGTTGGAATTGCGGTCCTTTTCGTTCTAGGCATGTTGGTTTTTTTAAAGACCCGAAAACCAGAATCTTTAGTTAGTCCGTTGCCAGGGGAAGGTGGACCAGCGGAAACCGAGACTGGCAAACTTCTTTATGAAGACGAAGCCGGTTTTTCCTTCCAGTATCCCCAAACTTTGGGGATTGTTGAAAAGGATGTTTCCGACCCCAATACCTATTCTTCTTTGGAGCTTTTGTCAAAGAGCCATCCTGAAGAAAAAATGATTGTTAAAATTACTGATACCGACTTTTCCACAATTGAGGCCTGGCTTAAAAATTATCCCCAGGAGGGGAAATTGGTTTCTGAAAAAGAAATCTCCCTTTCGGGAATGAAAGGAGAAAGTTTTAAATATGATACTAAAAATTTAATTTTGGTGATTGATAGTGGAATTTTATATTATCTTGAGGCACCTAATTTAGATTTCTGGAATGAGGCATTTGATACCATAAGTTCGACATTTAAACTGACTGAAGAACAAACCTCCTCTGGCGGAGCCGGCTCATCGATAATTGAGGAGGAGGAAGAAATAATCGAATAAAATGAAATTTTCATTTGACCCTTATCTTTTGCTTTTTAGTCTTTCCGAGAAGGCAAGCCGATCTCCTTATTTAAAACTGGTAATTGTTATTTTTGTCGCCTTTATCTTTATTCTCCTTTTGGCTTACGTTCGGGAACATATCTTTAAAATCTCAATGCGAGGAGCGGTTTTTGGATTTTTCTTGGGAATGGTTTTAATGCTTTTATTTGATTTGGTTATTATTGCTGCTTTAGCCGATAAAAACAAAATTCAAACACTTTTTTCTCAAGAGAAGCGTCAAGGGGCTTTCGGAGAGATAATGGTTTCCGGGCTGACAAATTTAAATAAAATTCTTGGGGTTTCCACCATTGTTTCTCCTCGAAAACCCAAAACCGCCCAAGAAGTAATTTCGGATATACTTCTTTTGCCTTCAGAAGAAAGCCAAAAAGTTAAGAATCTTATCTGTCCCAAGTAACATGGAAACTTCTGATTTGAAAAGCAGAATAGAAACGCTTAAGAAAAAACTTGACGTTGAGGGTCTTAAGAAGAGAGTTTCGGAAATAGAATCTGAAATGGCAGAACCGAATTTTTGGCAAGACCAAACTTTGGCGCGGACCAAAACCCAAGAATTGGCAGAATTGAAAAAGACGATTGAGAATTTGGAAATGCTGGATTTGTCTCCGGATGAAAAAACGCTGGCCGAACTTGAATTGAAGACTTTTCTTTCTGGACCTTACGACAAAAATAATGCCATTTTATCAATTCATGCCGGTCAAGGAGGGGTGGAGGCGATGGATTGGGCAGAGGTTCTCCAGAGAATGTATTTGCGATTCTGCGAAAGAAAAAATTGGGAGTGCGATGTGGTGGATTTTTCTCCTGGAGAGGAAGCCGGGGTCAAAAGCGTAATTATTACCGTCAATGGCCCTTATGCCTACGGATATCTTAGGGGAGAGGCAGGCGTTCACCGTTTAGTTCGCCAATCACCTTTTAATGCTGATAGGCTTAGGCAAACCTCATTTGCCAAGGTTGAGGTTTTACCTGAGATTGAGGAAACACCCGAGATTAAAATTTCTGAAAATGACCTGTCTTGGGAATTCTTTCGGGCTTCTTCTCAAGGAGGACAAAATGTCCAAAAAGTTTCCACTGCTTGCCGGCTTCGCCACAAACCAACCGGGATAATCATCACTTCTCAATCTCAACGTTATCAGGAACAAAATCGAAAAATTGCTCTTTCGCTTCTTCGGGCTAAACTTTGGGCCCTTCAACAATCCCAAGTAAAAATTGAAAAAGAAAAACTTAAAGGCGAGGTAAAAATTGCTGGCTGGGGAAATCAAATTCGTTCTTATGTTTTGCATCCTTATAAGATGGTTAAAGATTTGCGGACTGGAATAGAAGTTAAAGAGACGGAAAAAGTTTTAGATGGAGAAATTGATTTATTTATTGACGCCGAACTGCGATTGCTGGTAAGATAAAGGGTAAAGGAGGTGAATTATGGAAGCAACTGGCGAGATTCAAAAAAAGAGGATCCAGAGGATCCCAGAGAAACTGATTCCCGTTCTTTTGGTTGTGGCCATCATTGGTGCTGGAGTTTTGACAGGATTTTTTCTGTCAAAAAAAGTAGCCAGTCCAACTATGGCTCCTGGAACAGTTCAGGAAGGAAAAGAGGTGGGTTCCCCGGATATTAAAACTTTCAAAGACACGGCCACTGGGGTAATCGAGAAGGGAGGACTCAATGGCGAGGGAACCCATAAACTAATTCGGGAAGGAGGACCATCCCAAACTGCTTATTTAACTTCCTCAATTATTGACCTTGATCAATTCGTTGGCAAAAAAGTTCAAGTTTGGGGGGAAACTTTCAAAGGTCAGAAAGCAGCCTGGTTGATGGATGTTGGTAGGGTAAAAATTCTTGAATGATGGTTAAATTCGAAAACGTGACCAAAAAATTTGGCGACATTGTTGCTCTCCGAAGCGTTTCTTTTGAAGTGAAACCTGGAGAATTTGTTTTTGTTACTGGACCTTCAGGCGCAGGAAAGACTACTCTTGTTAAACTTATTCTTAAAGAAATGTCTCCCTCTGAAGGAAAAATTGAGGTTTTGGGAGAAAACCTTGAAAAAATTTCTCCGGCAAAACTTCCTTTTTTAAGGCAAAAAATAGGGGTGGTTTTTCAGGATTTTAAACTCTTGTCAGATAGAACGGTTTTTGAAAACGTTGCTCTACCTTTAGACGTGGGGAAAAAAGAAAAAAAAGAAATTGAAAAAACAGTCAAAGAAGTTTTGGAATTAGTTGGTCTTTTGGATAGAGAGAATCTTTTTCCAGCCCAACTTGCTGGTGGAGAACTTCAGAGAACTTGTTTAGCCAGAGCCGTTGTTTCAAACCCAAAGATTTTAATCGCCGATGAACCAACCGGAAATCTAGACCCCACCACCTCTTGGCAAATTGTTAAACTTTTAAAAAAGATAAATAAAATGGGGACAACTGTCATCATGGCTACCCACAATGTTGATATTGTTGACTCACTCAAGGAAAGAGTGATAAAAATTGATAAAGGAGAAGTCTTAAAAGATGAAAAAGAAGGGAAATACGAACCTGTATGAAAAAACATTTTAAGGTTTCCTGGCAACATATAAGAAGATCGCCTTACCAGGCATTGGCGGCAATTTTGGTTATGAGTTTAACCTTCACCATTGCTGCCATTTTTATTTTGCTGGCGGCTGGCTCTCAAGCGATTTTGAATTGGTTTGAGACTCGTCCTCAAGTAACTGCCTTTTTTAAGGAAGGGACAAAAATGGAACAAGTTGAGGACTTAAAGGCAAAACTTTCAGCCACTGGAAAAATTTCTGAAATAAAATACGTCTCAAAAGAAGAAGCTTTGGCTATTTATCGGGAGCAAAACAAAGAAGACCCTCTGCTTTTGGAGATGGTGACCGCCAATATTTTGCCTGCCTCAGTTGAAGTTTCGGCCACTAAACTTTCAGATTTAAGTGAGGTTGCCCAAATTTTGAAAAACGAATCCCAAGTTGAAGAAGTTATTTTTCAAGAAGATGTTATTTCTTCTCTTTCGGCTTGGACTTCTGCTTTGCGAAAAATTGGGGTTGGCCTAACGCTGGCTCTGGCAACTATTTCTCTTCTGGTGCTTTTGGTCATCATTGGAATGAAAATTGCTCTTCGGAAAGAGGAAATTGAAATTTTAAAACTTATTGGAGCGACACCTTGGTATATTCGAGCGCCATTTGTTTTAGAAGGAGTATTTTATGGTTTGGTGGGAGCGACTATTTCCTGGCTGATAACTTATATTCTTCTTCTTTACTCAACTCCGCTTTTGGTTTCTTTTCTTTCGGGAATTCCAATTCTTCCAGTCAGTCCCCTTTTTATGCTGTTTTTGCTTCTTGGACTTATCTTTGGCGGGGCAGTGATTGGCGTTTTGGGAAGTATTTTGGCCACCAGACGCTATCTTAAATGAAAAAATGGTTAGGAATAGTTATTTTTATCTTTTTTTTAGCTAGTCTTCTTTGCCCTAGTTTTTCCTTCTCCCAAACAGCCCAAGAGCAATACCAGGCAAAACAAAAAGAAATTGAAGAGTTGGAGAAAAAAATTGCCGAACTTCAACAAACAGAAAAAACGCTCTCTTCCCAAATTACCTACATGGATAGCCAAATAAAATTAACTTCTTTAAAAATCAGTCAGACTGAAGAACAGATTGCCACCCTTACCTCAAAAATTGGCAGACTTGAAGTCTCTTTGGATGCCCTGGCCCAGGTTTTAGGTAAAAGAATTGCCGCCACCTATAAAAAAGGCTCAACTGACTCTTTGGCTTTGTTTTTCTCTTCAAAAAGATTTTCTGAATTCGTTGTCCGCTTCAAATATTTAAAAGTGATGCAAATTCATGACCGAAAACTTTTGTTGTCAATGGAAGAGACTCGAACCAATTATGATGAACAAAAGACAGAAATTGAGAAATTAAAAGAAAAACTTGAATTGCAAAAGAAATTGTTGGCCCAACAGAAGAAAGATAAAGAGTATCTTTTGGGAGTAACCAGAAATGATGAGAAGCGCTTTCGGCAAATGCTTGTCCAGGCTCGGGCTGAAGCTACGGCGATTGAGAGAATTTTAGCCGGGCAGGGGGAGGTGGCCCAAATTGGACCAGTGAAGACAGGGGAGACAATTGGAACTTATATTTATGGGGCGTCGGCTTGTTCTTCGGGTACCCATTTACATTTTGAAGTAGTCAAAGATGATCAAAACCAAAATCCGGCTGGTTTTCTTAGAAATATTTCTTTAACTTTTGATACCAATGTTGTTTCTTTTGCTCCTTCGGGCTCTTGGGACTGGCCAATAATCGAACCAGTGCGAATAACCCAAGAATATGGTGATACTTTTTGGTCTCGGCTTGGTTGGTATGGAGGCGGTCCTCATACGGGAATTGATATGGTTTCTGGAAGTTTTGAAAATCCCGGACCAAGAACCACCAAAGCAGTCAAAGATGGAACCCTTTTTCGGGGCTCAATTTCCTGCGGTGGAGGAACCCTTCGTTATGCTCGGGTTGACCAAGCCGACGGCATCCAAACTTACTACTTGCATCTAAATTAAATTTTGTTACCATTGTTTCAATCATGAGGACCTTCTTTTTGGTTTTAATGCTCGCCTGCTCGGCGATTTTTTTATTTTTACCGAAAGATATCTCTGCAATACAGCACGGCGATCTCATCATTACGGAAATCATGGAAAATCCGGATGTGGTTAGCGACGCTGATGGTGAATGGTTTGAGGTATATAATAATACCGATTCTCCTATTGATATTAATGGATGGATTATCAAAGATGACGACAGGGATAATCATGTTATCTCAAATGAGGGTCCTTTAGAGATTGCCGCACATCGTTATTTCGTTTTTTGCGCGAACGCAGATAGTAGCCAAAACGGCGGGTTTACTTGTTCTTATCAATATGACTATGGTTCCTTTCAATTGGCTAATACAGGTGATGAAATTGTTATTCTAGAAAATGATATCGAGATTGACCGGGTTAATTATAATGGAGATTTTCCATCTCCAGAGGGAGCGTCAATAGAACTTAAGGACCTAAGTTTAGATAATAATATAGGTAGTAATTGGCAAGAAGCAAATTTAGACTTTGGTCAGGGAGACAAGGGGACACCTGGAGCTCCAAACAGTTCTCCACCCACTCCAACTCCTACCCCAACAGAAGCAGAGGAGGCTCCAGAGTCAACTTCCACGCCGACGCCAACTCCCGGACTTCCTACTCCAACCCCAACAAAAAAGCCAACGCCGACCCCAACCTTAACTCCTACTCCAACTGGAGAAGTTTTGGAGGAGGCGACTCCTTCGGCTGAAGAGGCCACGCCAAGTTCGGAAGTTTTGGGGGAAACCTCAAGAAATCCTTTAAATCTTTTGCCAAAAATTTTAATAGGCTTGGGAACTCTGCTTTTGTTAATTTCTGGCGGCTTTCTTTTACTTCCCAAAATTAGAAGGTATAATATAAAAAAGGATGAAGAGATTCCAAAAATTGGTTAAATTTTGGCTGCCCGCTCTCTTCTGGCTGGTAGTGATTTTTGGTTTCTCCACCCGACCAACCCCAATCGTCTCAAAAATTGACTGGCGGGATTTTATTTTCAAAAAAACAATTCATCTGGCTGAATTCGGAATTCTTTTTCTTTTATTTTACCGAGCCTTTAAGAATACTTCTCGAATGAAATTGATAGAGGTGGCAACCTTAGCCTTTCTTTTGACTGCTCTTTACGCTTCAACTGATGAATTTCATCAAACTTTAATTCACGGACGGACCGGGACCTTACGGGATATTTTAATTGATTCCTCTGGAGCAGGACTTGCCTGGCTGGGAATATGGAAATACTTACCAAAAGCGCCCGCCAAACTCAAAAATTGGGCGAAAAAATTGCAAATCAGTTAATCATTAATCATCAATCATCAATTATCGCTTTAACTGGCGAACTGGGAAGTGGCAAAACCACTTTTGTTCAAGGTGTTCTAAAGGGTCTAGGTATCAAGAAGAGAGTTATTTCGCCTACATTTGTCTTTATTAGAGAGTATGGTCGAATATATCATGTTGATTTATACAGGATAAACTCGCTAGCAGATGCTCGTGGTTTAGGTCTTGAGGAAATTTTGCAAGACCCTCACAATATTGTCCTTATTGAATGGGCAGAGAAAATTAAAAAAATTCTGCCAAAAAAGAGAATTGATATTCATTTTAATTATTTAAACAATAACCAGCGTAAAATTACCATAAGCCATAAGCCATAAGCAAAAATGCTACTTTATATTGATACCAGCGATAACACAAAGACGATTGTGGGCCTGGATGACTTCCGTTTGGAAAAACCGACTGGAGTTGATAAATCCCAACAGGTGCTCACTTTAATCAATCAAATTCTTAAAAAGCACAAAAAAGCTTTAAAAGATATAACAGAAATTAAAGTGGAAACTGGTCCAGGTTCTTTTACCGGACTTAGGGTTGGGGTGGCGGTTGCCAATGCCCTAGGTTGGGGTTTGGGGGTCAAAGTTAACGGAAAAGATAGGGTTGAGCCAAAATATGATTAGAACAGCAGGCAACATTTTAATAATTGGAGCGCTTTTAATTCTTCTTTTCATTTTTGGTCCAGTGATAAAAGAAGAGCTGGGATATAGATTTAATCAATGGGGCGGAATTAAATATTCTTTGGATGTTAACCAAGAATTTCCCCAATCAGGAATTCGGCCAATTTCGCCAGTAGATAGGGAATTTGCCATTGTGATTCCAAAAATAAATGTTAATGCTGAGATTTTTCCGGAAATAGATTCAACTAACCCCTCGGAATTTTTGCCAATTTTGAAAAAAGGAGTGGCTCATGCCAAAGGTTCGGCTTATCCTGATAGAGAAGGCAATGTTTTTCTTTTTGCCCACTCAACTGATGCTTTCTACAATGTTGGGCATTATAATGCCGTTTTTTTCTTAATCGGCAAACTTGAAAAAGGAGACGAGATAGATATTTTTTATAAAGATAAAAGATATAAATATGAAGTAACCGATAAAGCAGTTGTTTCTCCGGACATGCTTGGCCAATACGTTAAAGAACACACCAGCGGTAAAACTTTAACTCTCCAGACTTGTTACCCTCCTGGCACCACCCTAAAAAGGTTAGTGGTGATTGCAAAAGTTATTGATTGATTTAGAAAGTTTCAGTTGACTTTTGTGAAAATACTTGACAACATACTTTATAGGGTAGTATAATCAGCGCTACCTGCCAAACGCTGTGACAGGTTTTTTTAATTTTAAAAAGTTTTTTGCCTGGTTTTCAATTTTTTCTTTAGTTCTCCAAATTGGAAGTGGAGTTCTTTTATATCAGCCCGCTTTTGCTGAAGAAGAGGCAACGCCTACACCAGAGCAAACAGAAACCGTAGTTGAAACACCGACTCCTGAACCCACAGTTACAGAAACTCTTCCAGTAGAACCAACCCCGACAATTGAGGTAATTCCAACCGAAACGCCAACAGAACCATTAGCAGATCCAACCCTGGCTGTTGTCGAACCAGAACAAGAGCCAACCGTCCCAGAAGAGGGTCTTAATCTTGACCCTTCAGGAACAGACCAAGCAAGCGCTCAACTTAAACCAGAAATTACCACTGACAAATCCGATTATGCTCCGGAAGAAACAGTCACTATTTCTGGTCAAAATTTCCCAGCAAACACAGTTTTATTAATTAAAGTTACCCGTCCTGATGGTTCGGTGGTTAAAGGCGATGGTAGTTTTGAACCTGGAAGCGATGAAGTTACCACTGATGCCGAAGGCAAATTCACCTATTCTTATAAATTAGATGGAATTCTTGGCGAGTATAAAGTTGAAATTTTCCAGGGAGAAACAGTTTTAGCAACGACTACATTTACCGACTCAAGAACCATCAATTGGGTAACACTGAATGGTGGAAGCAATGTTACAGTTTCGCCCGGAGCAACAATCACCGCTGCGATAAATGTGACAGTTTCTGGACTTCTCTACAATGATTGGAAGTCTACAAAATATCAAATCGAGGGCGAAAGTGAACAATGTGTAAACACCCCAGATCATACTGGAAAAGGAACTTGGACAGAAAGCTTCACTATAACCGCGCCTTCTAATCCTGGTACTTATGATGTTAGTTTTCGAGCATTTAAAAATGATAGTTGCAGTAGCGGAGAGAGCGGAAAGTTTACCTTGAGAGATGGAATTACTGTTACCAGGGAAGTTATTCCCAATCCCTCTCTTCCTCGATCCTGTGGTTTGGATATGGTGTTGGTTCTTGATAGCTCGGATAGTATGAGCGAAGCGGATATTACCACGGTAGAAAATGCTGCAAAAACGCTGGTTAACACCCTCATGCCAGCAACCCCGACACAAATTGGTGTTATTGATTTTGACACAAACGTGGTCAATTTCCTAAATCCCACAACTGTTAAACAAGACGTTCTCGATGCCATTGATGACATTGGTCATACTTGGAAAACAGAATACACCAACTGGGAAGCGGCGCTTAAGAAAGCAGATGATATGGTTGGAGCCGGCGGACTGGTGGTTATTATTACTGATGGAAATCCAACAGAAAGCGATGGACCTTTAAGCGATCTTGAAGATGCGATTGTTGCGGCAAATGCTCTTAAAACAGGTGGAACTAGAATTTTGGCGATTGGCATTAATAGTTCAGGAAGTAGCGGCGGGTTAGATTTACCTAATTTGATTGCCATTTCCGGGCCAATTGTTTCTCCCCCAGCTGCAGTTACCGCCGGAACTGATGTTATCACCGGTGATATTTCAGGCTTGGCAGGAATATTAGCTGATTTAGTGACCGCTCTTTGCGGTGGAACAATTACCGTTAATAAATACATTGATGACCTTCAACATCCAGCGGGAGCCGGTTGGACATTTGATATTGCTGGAACTTCAAAAACAACCGACAGTAATGGTCAAACAGAAGCAGTAACTGTTCAACCTGGAACTGGTCATTCAGTAACAGAAACAGGTCTTCTTCCCGGATATCAGTTTGTTTCGGCAGTTTGTCATAATCAAGCCGGAGCACTGGAGGGTTCGGCCATCACTAACGGAGTCGGCGGTATTGATGTTAGTAATCAAGATATTATTTCCTGTGATTTTATTAATACTGCTCAACGCTGCGGGGACGGGGTAAAAAATGGGAGCGAACAATGTGATGGGACCAGCGGGGTTATTCCTGGTCAAAATTTCTGCACTTATCAATGTAATTTGGTTCCAATTTATGATGGGTTGCATTCATGCCCGGCAAACACGGTTCCTGTTCAAGTCGGCGGACCTTATGACGTTTATGGTAATGATGCTGATGGAATTAGTGTTCCTGTAACTTCTGGCGGTAAATATCTTTTTGAAGCAATGGGGACGTTTATTCCTACCGGTGCACCAGGTTATTTGTCAGATGCAGGCTACACATGGGTCGACGGTTTATTATCCAGTCTTTATGGCATTCACGGAACGCCACCTGATTATGCGGCTCACGCATTGCTCGCGAATTTAGGAAGTGGTGTTGGAGTTGTTGATTGGGGCGAACATAATTCCGACCACATTTACACAAAATATTATCAGCCAGCCACCGATAATGTCCAATTTGTGATCGGCGACCGATACGGAGATTGGTTTGATACTCCTTACCAAAATCAAACCGGAATGTCTGATAATTCTGGAAATCTGACTTTGAATGTTTATGAATGTCAACAGACAGGTTCGATCACTATCAGAAAAGATTCAATTCCCAATCACGAGCAAGATTTTAACTTTACCAGAGATTTTGGTGGCTCATTTTCTTTAGATGATGATTCTAATGCTACCTTACCAAATTCAATTACTTTCAATAATTTAACCCCTGGAAACTATTCGGTTACCGAAGAAAACTCTAATTGGCAACTAACCAATATTAATTGTACCGGCGGTCAGACTTCAAGAAATGAACGAACTATTAATATTAATCTTTCCCCAGGAGATAACGCCAGTTGCACTTTTGTTAATGTCAACGGCATAATTGTCAGTTACAAATATAACGACCTAGATAACAGTGGTCATTTTGACACCGGTGAGCCAAGACTGGATGGCTGGCTGATTTCTTTATATGACTCCAGTTGGAATCTTCTTAAGAGTATGTTAACCGGAGATGATACCACCGAAGCTGGCAATGTTGAACCTGGCCACTTTACGTTCAAATTTTTAATCCCTGGGACTTATTATGTTTGTGAGACTTTACAAAATGGTTGGGTTCAAACCGAACCGACCACAGGTCCTATTAGAGACGGAATACACTGCAGACAGGTGAATCTAACTGCCGGACAGCTTAAATACGGAATACCTTTCGGTAATTTAGGGTTGGGAGAAATTAAGGCTTGTAAATATGATGACTATGATGGAGATGGAGAAAAAGATGAGGGTGAGCCAGGAATTGTCGGGGTGACGATGACCTTAGAGAAAAGTGGAGAGGGATGGCAACCAGTTGCTTTTGGTGACACCGGCGAAGATGGTTGTTATACCTTTGATAATCTAATGCTTGGACATTATCGAGTTTCTGAAGATTTGGGAGATTTGCCAGGATATAATCCAACCAGTCCAAGTTCAGTCGAGACTGATATAGTTGCTTCTGGAGCACTGGTGAGCGTTGATTTCTTTAACGAACTTCAGCCGATTACTTTGACTATTACTAAAACTAACAATATCACCATCCCGATGGCTCCTGGCGGAACGGTTACCTATACTTTAGTGGTCACTAATACTTCGGACATTATTGCTCACAATGTTTCGGTCCGGGATGTTTTACCAAGCGGATTTAGTTATGTTGCTTTGAGTACTACTGGTGCTGGCGAGCCAGCCATTTCTGGTCAAATGTTAACCTGGAGTTTGGGAGACCTTAATCCTGATGCAGTCGTGACGATTATTTATCAGGCCACCACTGACACAGGTTTGGAGACAGGAGATTATCCTAATGTGGCCGTCGCCTGGGGATACAATCGAGTGGTTGAACATCCTGACCGAGAAGTGACTTATACTGATTTTGCCGATTCTTGGGTTAGTCTCATAGTGGGTATAGGCTATGGCGCTTCAATCGGAGGAACAACGATAACTAGCGTTTTGGGGGCGGCTACTTCTGCTGTTTTAGGAGCAGCCACTGGTTCAGAGACTTATTGGTTAATTTTGGCAATTCTAATGGTTCTGGTTGGATTGGCTTTGAAAAATATGGATAAGTTGAAGAAATTTAGGTTTGAAAAAATCAAAAAATGGTTTAAAGTTTTGATTATCTTGCTTCCAATTTTGGCTAGTTTAGTTTGGAGTCGGCCAGTTTTTGCCGCTAACTTGACGGCTTTCATTACTGATTTGCCCGAATACAAAACTACTTCCACTTTTAAACTTTACTACACTGCTTTGCAGATAGATGGCAAGCCTATTTCCGCTCAATTCTATTACCGCAAAGAAGGAGATGTTTGGCGAGTTGTTGGCGGACCACTTTCGGGCGAAACAAGCTGGGTTGAGACTAGTGGTACAGAAATTGGTAGCGAAGGAAAATATTATTTCAAAATCGTTGCCTCAAGCGAGGGAGAAACAATTGAAGACGAAACTTCAACCATGGTTGACTGGACCGCTCCAGGAGGCCCAGGTGAGTATTCCAAAGAGAGAATTAATTCCAATACTTATAGATTAAAGTGGAGAACACCGAATAATGATGATTTCTCGCGAGTTTTAGTTTATCGTTCAAAAGAACAAAATTTTAACGCTGACAGCGGAACGCTGGTGGTTGAGGTTGGAGGGGCTAAAGACACCCTGGTAACTTGGGAAAATACCGGACTTGAGATAGGGAAGGATTATTTCTATGCTCTTCGCTCGGTTGATAAAGCCGGCAATGCCTCAGGACTTGCTGGAGATGGGGGAACAATTAGTTATGTTGAAGTCTCTCCAACTCCGGCTCCTGGAGTAGCTGGTGCTGGCGAGATGGTTGCCTTGCCTAAAGAAGAAGAGGGAGAGATTTTAGGCGGAGCCACCGAGGCTCCAACCCCAACCGAAGCTCCGGCTGCTCCTTCAGTTTTAGGAGGAGTGACCGAAGCGGCCTCAAGGTTTGGCACAGGAGCAATTTTGGCAGGTCTTGGAGCAATAATGATTTTGGCAGTTTTAGTTTACTCCTTCCGCAAACGCTCTTCATAAACCAGAAAAATGAGGAAAAAATTTTTAACGCTTGCCCTTTTTCCAATTTTTATCTCAAGCGCTGAAAGCGTGGTTAAAACTGAAGTCTCCGGAGAAAATGCTCAAGTCCATACCGAAATTACCAATATTGTTAATGATAAAGAAGTTAAAGTGGAAAGCAATCAGCCTGGAGAGATAAAAGTTGAGGTTAAAGACGGCGAAGTTAAAATTGAGACTAGTCCAAGCATTACACCGACAGTAACTGTCTCTCATTCAGAAGAAAAAATTGAGACTGAAGAAAGAAAGATTGTTAAAAGAGTGCGTTTGAGAATATCTTCCTTCCTGGGAAATTTGTTTTCCAGAATTTCCCGCCTTTTTCGCTTTACCCCTTGACAAACCAGTGAAAATAGGCTATTTTTAAAAAACTTCTGCTTATCTGCCTCATTAAATGGTTAAAACTTCAGAAATAAATAAAAGGCTACTTGAGGACCTTTCACAGGCTTTAGAAGACCTTGAAGGTTGGGGAAGTGTGGAATTATATGTTCAGAATGGGAAAGTAACTCAAATTACCAAAAGAGCCATAAAAAAAACCAATCACCGCTTAAAATTGTGAAAATTACCTCTTGACAAAGAACCCAAAATAATATAAGTTATTTTTATAAGTTAAAGTATTGGTCTCATAGCGGGTTTCTTATAGGACTGCTGACCGCAAACGGAGGCACGAAAGTGCCTCTTTTTAGTTGAAAATTATTTTTGATTAGAATCTTCATAAGGAAAGGAGGTGAAAAATAAATATGTTTAGAAAATTAGCCGCTTTAGCCGGCGCCGGAGCGTTACTGTTATCCGTAGCCGGACCAGCGTTTGCTGGTTTTCCTTATTATCATCCTAAGCCGAGTGGTGGTATAGATATTGATAACCATGCTTTTGTTTTAACCAAGGTTTCTACCACCGCTGACTCTGGAGACAATGAGATTGGTGGAAAGATTGTCAAAAATGGGACGATTGTCACCGGTGCCGCAGGCGCACTTGCTGCTGTATCTAATGACGTCAATAGTAGCGTGCTGGGATGCAAGAGATGTACTGGTTCGGTAGATATTGATAACCATGCTTTTGTCTCAACCAAGGTTTATACCAAGGCTGACAGTGGAGACAATGAGATTGGTGGGAAGATTGTCAAAGGCGGATTAATTTCCACCGGTGCTGCAGGCGCAACCTCGATTGTAGACCAGTTTGTTAACTACACTCAGGTTGGCATCTAGCGCCTGTTTTCTGTCTTAAGGGGGGTACCAGACGGTACCCCCCGGGACAGAAGTTTTAAAATGAAAAAATTAAAGAAAAATTTAGCCGTTATCCTCGTGTTTTTCCTTATTTTGGGTTCTCTCAACCCATTGTTTGTCTTGGCTGAAGAACCAGCTCCTGTTGAGGTGGAAAATCAGGCTGGGGTAATAGATGAGGTTGACTCAACTGCTATTTCTGGCGAGAACACAATTGCCGAACCTGAAATTTCACCTACTCCAACTCCGGAAGCCGTGCCTGCCACTGTAGACACAGGTGATTCTCTGTCGGTAGTTGAGGTTGAGAATTCAGTCAATTCAACTGAAGTCAACTCCGAGGTTTCCAGCGAGACTCTGAATGTTTTTGAGTCAGGAGATGTTGATTTGACAACAGCCCCTCAAGAAGAAGTCTTGGAAACCGAAACTGTGGATAATTCAGAAGTGGATACTTTAGTGCTTGAGACTGAAAATTCTGCCTATGTTGAAAATAATATTATCTCTTCGGCTGACACTGGCCAAAATGTAATTGAGGGGTCTGGAGAGGCGCTTATCAATACTGGTGATGCTTATTCAGCCGTCTCTGTCTTAAATCAGGTTAACACCACGGTGGTTGACTCAACTGTCCAGATTGTAACCATTAATATTTTTGGGGATGTTGAGGGAAATATTATTTTACCAGAATCATCTTCTCAAACCGAAGGCGCTTGCTGCGGCGGAGCGATCCAGACAGAAAGTCAGGCTTTGGTTAAAAATAACCTAGATTCCGCTGCCATTAGTGGTCAAAACACGATTATAAGTACGGAAAGCGCTAGTATTAATACTGGCTCAGCCCAAAGCGCGGTTAATTTGGTTAACATCGTCAATACTAGCCTAATTGGAGTCACTTTTTATTATTTATCTGTTAATACTTTTGGAACCTGGGAGGGTGATTTTTTGGGCTGGGATAATTTTGGGCCGGCGGCTGGCGGCGGTAATTTGACTCTTAATTCGTTTGAGCCGGGTCAAGGCGGGAATTGTCCTTCTTGTGTTGGTGATGTTTCGCTTAAAAATCAAGCCTGGGTGATTAATAATATTTCTTCAACTGCTAATTCTGGAGGAAATACTATCAATGGAGGCAAGGCGACGATTAACACCGGCAATGCCTACAGCATCGTCTCAATTGTCAATTTTGTTAATACTTCAATAATCAATTCTTTCGGATTTTTTGGTTTTATTAATATTTTTGGGGTCCTTAAAGGTAACATCGGTGGAGCCAGTTTTTTTGCCAGTTCTCCTTCTTTAGAGCCTGAATCAGCACCAGCACCAGAAACAACTGAAAGCACTTCCAATTCCGGACCGTCTATCCAAGAG
>CAYGWK010000002.1:0-17515 GCA_964353785.1 uncultured Gammaproteobacteria bacterium | reverse complement strand
ACCAGCACCAGAAACAACTGAAAGCACTTCCAATTCCGGACCGTCTATCCAAGAGAGCGGAGGGCTGCTTGAGGTCAGTCAAAGCAATAATGTTGGCACCCACGTTTTACCAGGGGACACGGTGACATTTTTTGCTACGATTAGAAATCCTGGCACTGGTCGGGTTTATGACACAAACCTAACAATCAGTCTGATAAAAGATGGGATAGATATGGGTGGAGCAAGTTTTAATTTGGGTGATATTGAAGCCGGAAAGGGAGTTAAAATCACCACCGGTCTTGTTCTCTCAAAGGGGGCAGGAGCAGGCGATTATATCGCTTTAGCCGTGGCTTCGGGACATGTTGGACCGGACAATAACTTGATTTCCGCCTCGGCTAGCAGTTTCTTTCTCATCGCCGGGATAAGTAGATTGGTCTCAGGAATAACCGAGGAAGTTCAGGCCGCCGGACCTCAAGGAGAAACACTTGGGGCAATGGCTTCAAACAAAGGATTGACTAAGGAACAGAGGCTGGGATTGCTTCTAATTTTCTCTCTGGGAGTTTATCTGGCTATTATTTTGTCCCGCCGTCGGGCTTTACCCAGCCTTAGACTAGCTTCTTTGCGTTCACTAGTGGTCAGGCTTTCCTCTTTTCTTACCTCTTTCTTAACTTAAGTATCCTTCTTGAGTTTCTTCCTTAAATATTACTATAATAAGGTAGTATGCTTGCCCGCTTGAAACATTTTTTCATACCCCAGGAATCAAATAACTTCAGGGCTAAGATTATTCATCACCAATTTTTGAGTTATTTTTCAGTTCTTTTTTTGGCTTTTCAACTTGTTCTTTCCACCATTCTTTTGGTTAAGCCCGATGTTTTAGGTTTTGCCTCGCAAATTTCTCCAGAGAGAGTAGTTGAGTTAACCAATTCCGAGCGAGCCAAGGTTGGCGCCCCAGCCTTAAAATTTAATTCTCTCTTAAATGAGGCGGCTCAAAGAAAAGCCGGGGATATGTTTGCCTTCAATTATTGGGCTCATAATTCGCCTTCAGGACGCGATCCTTGGACATTTTTTAAAGAAGTAGGATATAGATATCTTTTTGCTGGCGAAAATCTCGCCCGGGATTTTTCCTCACCCGAAGCCGTTGTCTCGGCTTGGATGGCTTCATCAACCCACCGGGAGAATATTTTAAACCCTAAATATCAAGAAATAGGAATTTCTGTGGTTGACGGGACTATAGGAGGAGCAGAGACGACTTTGGTCGTTCAGCTTTTCGGCACCCCCGTGGCTCCGGTTGCGGTTGCCGAAAAACCAGAAATCATCACTCCTCCGGTTCAGATGGAAGTAGAAAAACCTGCTCCAGTGGTTGGGATTCCCCAAGGGGCACCGCTTCTGGCTCAAGCAACCGGCAGAGAGAAGACTTTGACTAATCCATTTTTGCTGACAAAAAATTTAGGCGCCAGTCTCTTGGGAATAATTGCGGGGGTGATGATTTTGGATGGAGCGATTGTCTTTAGGCGAAAAACTTTACGGCTTTCTGGTCGCTCGCTGGCCCACACCATGTTTTTAATGGGAGTAGTTTTGATTATCATTTTATCAACTCAAGGAGCAATTCTGTGAGAGAAGATATTGTTCACTATTTAGTCTTGCTGGTGATTTTGGACTTGGCCGTGGCCGCCTTTTTTCTTTTTTCCTTTAACAGGACATATCAGGCGGCGGTGGTGGTAGTAATGGGAATTTTATATGTTCTCTGGGGAGCAGCCCATCATTTTCTTTCAGAAGATTTTCACTTAAGGGCAATCTTGGAGTACGTTTTAATCGCTCTTTTGGCAAATTTAGTAATTTTGTCTCTTCTTTTTCGGGCTTAATCTCCCTTAATTACTGCTAGCGGGGTAAGTTTGACGATTTTTCTAGTTATTCCTGCCTCAACCAGGGTTTCAACCACATCTTCAATATTTTTATAAGCACCGGGAGCCTCATCAGCAATTTTGTGAAAAGGAAGATTATAGATTATATTTCCCATGCTGGTTTCAAATTGGTCTTTGGAAATAGTCCTAAAAGCCTCTTTCCGGCTCATTAGTCTTCCTGCTCCATGGTTGACCGAAAAAAAGGTTTCCGAGGCTTTGGGCGTGCCTACAAGAACGTAGGAAGGCGTTCCCATGCTTCCAGGAACAATAGCTGGATGGCCAGTTTGAGCGTATTTTTTAGGATTCTGGGGATGCCCAGCCGGCAAAGCCCTGGTCGCTCCTTTCCTATGAACTAACAATCTTTTACCCTGGTGAACTTCCCATTTGGCAATATTGTGAGCCACATCATAAATGAGACTGAATTTAATGCCAGGGAAGAACTCTATTAGTAAATTCTCAAGTTCAAACATAATAAGTTGGCGGTTAGCAAAAGCAAAGTTAACCGAAGCGGCCATGGCCGAAAAATAGTTTTGTCCCTCCGGAGTTTCAATTGGCAAAGCGGCCAAGCCTTTTCTTGGAATCTCCATTTTATTGCGAAGCAACAAACTTTGTTTATATTTATTCCGAGAGTTCCAGAAAATTTCGGTATAGTCAACACAGGTCTGGTGTCCTAAAGCCCGGGAGCCACAATGAACCATGAAACAAATCTGATTTGGAGAAAGACCCCATAAAGAGGCAATTTGGGAATCGTAGACTTCTTCAACCCGCTGAAATTCAATAAAGTGATTTCCCGAGCCCAAAGTGCCAATTTCTCTATCTGCTCGCTTGAGGGCTCGGGGAGTTAAGGCTTCAAACTTGGCCCCTTCAAGTTTTCCACCTTCTTCAGTTGACTCAAGATCATCCTGGGTGCCATATCCTGCTTTGACTACAAATTCTGCGCCTCCCAAAACTACGTCCTTTAGGGTAATTCTTGGTGGAAGACTTCTTCGTTCGCCCCCAAGCCCAATTGGAATTTCTCGCTCAATCCTATGGATTAGTGTCCGCAAAAACTCCGAAGAGAATTTTCTCTCATCATAACTTAAATTAGTCCTAATCATCCTGACTCCACAGTTTATATCCATCCCAACCGCGCCAACGGAAATTAAACCGGTGGTAGCCATCACTCCGCCAATTGGTAGACCAAAGCCTTGGTGGATATCCGGCATGCCGATAACCGGAGAGATAATACCAGGCAACATGGCTGCCTCGGCCAATTGAAGCAAAGATAGATCTTTTTTTATCTGCTCAAGCATCTGAGGCTTAAGATAGATTATCGCCTCAACTCTCATACCGGGAATTTTTTCAATCTGATATTTATTTATATCGATTTTTTTAAGCAATATCTCCATTTAAATAAATTTTAATCTTTTTGCCGAAAGGTAGGCGAGTAAAAAACAAATATTAGATTCCGCTCCCTGATTCAAATTTACCCCTCCCGGAGTTAACGCATCATAGCAAGCAAGATTTTCATCAATTAGGGATTTTTTTTGGATGTTTTTTCCCCAGAACCAATTCCACCACTTCTTCGCCCAAGTTAGGTAGAGCTGATTTTTGGTCGCAGAGTAAGCTTTTTCAAGTAGACAAACCATATAGGCGGCATCTACCGGTTGCTGGTCATAAATTGGTTTCTCCCCCCCTTTTTTAAACCAGCCGTTTGAACCAATGGGAGCGGGGAGGCCATCAATTTGGCAGGTTTCAATTAAAAAAAGAGTTGATTTTTCGGCTATTTCCAATGATTTAGAGCATTTTCTTTTTGAGGCAACCTCCCAGAGAGCCCAGGGAATAATGGCGTTGGCGTAGACTAGGTAATTTTCAAACCAATTCCAATCCTCCTGGGCAGTGGAATTAAAGAAACAGTGAAGTTTTTTGGCCAACTCAAGGTTTGTTAGACCAAGTAGGCTAGCGGCGATGGCTCTGGGAGATGTCCAAGAAAGAGCATCGTTTTCTAGTTTTTCTAGTATTTCCTTAACTTTTTTATTTTTAGAGTTACCTGTAGAAATAAGCGCCCATATGGTTATACCATAGGCTTCCTGCTCTGAAGTAGTTTCGCCTGGGGGGTTATTTTCCTCAAAACCGCGGTCTTCATAATAATAGTGGTAAAGCAGTCCATCCGGTCTTTTGGCTCTAAGTATAGAGTTAAGATAAATTTCCTCAAGATTTTTATCTTTAAATTCGTGAGCAACTATTAGAGCTCTTGCTTGATCCTCTAAGGCATAACCAAACTTTGGGTCTGGTAAATTTAATTTAGCGTGTTGGTAAATACCATGTTTTGTGGTTAATTGTTTAATTTTTAAAAGAAGTTTGGAATTATTTTTCATTGGGATTAAGAGTGGCTCTAAATAAGTCGAGGTGTTGAAGGGCAATCTTTGGCCAGGTCATCAGTCTGCCGTATTCGTAAGCCTTTTTCTCCATTTCTTTTCTTTTATCGGGATTTTCCCACAGACTAATTACCTCTTGGGCAATTGATTTGGCATTCCGGAAAGGAACAAGTATGCCTCTTCCATCGGAGAGAACCTCTTTGGCATAACGGTAGGGAGTGGAGATACAAGATTTACCCGCGCCTACCGCATAAGCCAAGGCACCTGAAGCAGCTTGTTGGGAATCAAGATAAGGAGTGATATAGATATCAATTGCTCGTAACCACTCAATTAAATCGTCCAGCGACAGATATTCGTTTATAAATTTTATATTGTGGTCAATTCCTAGTTTTTTGACTTTTTGTTTTAAAAAATTTCTGTATTTTTCTCCCTCGTTTTGAAGAACTACCGGATGTGTCTGACCAATCACAAGATATAAAACATGAGGGTATTTTTTGGCAATTAAGGCAACCGCCTTAAGGGCATATTCGATACCTTTTGCAGAAGATAAAAGGTTAATATTACCCAGAACTAATCTTTCTGTTAATTTCTTTTTTTTCTTTACCCTTTCGGTGGACTCATAAGGCAAGTCCGGAGTCCCGTGAGGGATGACGACAACCTTTTTTCTCAGGGTACCGTACTCAATGACAAGTTTTTCTTTAATGTTTTTCATCATGACAATTATGGCTTTCGATTTTTTTATTAATCTTTTCAAGACAACCTCCTTATCACTGTCGGTATTGACTACTACTGTATGAAGGGTTGTTACCAGGGGAAGTTTTAAAGACTCAACGAAAGGAAGGATATATTCTCCACAATGTCCTCCAAATAAACCAAACTCATGCTGAAGGGAGACTAAATCAGCTCCAGACTTATTAATATAATCCGCTGCCTGAAGATAAGAGTTTAAATCGTCTTGATTGATTTTAAATTTCACTTCCCAAGGATAATCTAAAACTTCTTCTTTTCTGTTAACAGCCATTATTTCTGCCAAAGCGTAGGGATTTAGAAGATTGATGGCATTAGTTAGGTCTTTAGTGTAGGTGGCAATCCCGCATCGTCGGGGAATGTAGGAGGAGACATAAATAACGCGAATAGATTTCGCCTTTTGAGTTAGAACCTGCTCTAAATTTTTCTTCATCAGAACTTTTAATTTCCTCCCTCTTTCGTTAGTTCCCCCAAAAGATCGTTTAATTTTATGGATTTTGCGGCAATGCAGGTATCGGCCGCCCCGTAATAAATATGAAGTACCCCGTTTTCTAAAACCGTACCGGTGGGAAAGACCACATTGTTGGTGTTACCTTTCTTTTCCCAGGGCTTCTTAGGAGAGAACAGAGGTTTTTTAAGAAGACCGACCACCTTGGTGGGATCGTTTAAATCTACAAGAATCGCCCCGGCGTGATAAACTCTTCCTATTTTAGTATCTTCAACGGCGTGGAAAATAAGAAGCCAGCCTTTTTCCGTCTCGATGGGTGGGCAACCACCGCCAATATTTCGATCTTCAAATTGATATTTGGGATCAATAATTATGTAGCGATTTAACTCTTTTAGATATTTTCGCCAATACTCATTAGTCAACTCCGAAAAATCATCAAAATACATTATCTGAATTCCAGGCAAAATTCGATGCATCAGGGCGAATTTACCCCTGATTTTTTTTGGGAATAGAGAAGCATCCTTTTCCCAAAGAAGAACATCGTGTCCCCTCCTTTTTTTATAAATTTGTTCAAAAAGAATATATTTCTTTTCTACACCAGAATTTCGGAAGATATCTTCTGCCTCATCGTAGGTAATTTTTGGGGAAATTAAACCTTTTTTAGAGAAATTAATTAAATCTTTGCTGACAGCATAGGCGACTAGAGCATTTTGGCCATCAAAAGCGGTATAAAAAAGATAATAGAGGCCATCTAAGAAAACAATTCTTGGATCCTCAACCCCTCTTTTTTCGTAATTATGCCAGGGAAACAATATCGGTTTGTTTAATCTTTTAATAACTTTGTTGTTAACAATTTGGCAGTAACCAATAGAAGAGATTTTTTTAGAGTTGAGGGCTCGATAAAACATATGGGTAACCCCATTAACTTCAATGCAGGCTGGATTTAAAACTCCTTTGTTTTCAAAAGGGAGGTCAGTTTTTTCTAAAATTATTCCTTCGTCCCTGATCCTTAACATTGGTTTAATTTTACCATATTTTCTGCTATAATGTAGCTTAATGCAGGCTATTTTCATCAGTCCAACAAAAGGGAAATTAACCACCGACAAGGTGGTTTCGGAAATTGTGGGTTTTATTGGTGAAGATAAGCAGGTTTCCTACACCCTGGTAATTGGCACCGATTCGCAAGAAAAACGCCTAAATGGGGTAAGGGAAATTGATTTTGTTACGGCCGTGGTTATTCATCGTCATGGGAAAGGCGGAAGATATTTTTGGACAAAAACTAAAAAACAAAAAATTTATTCTTTACGAGACAAAATTTACGCCGAAACCCTGGCTTCGCTTGAACTAGCCCAGAATCTTGTTCCTCTTTTGAAAAACTCTCTTTATCCTTTAGCACCTTATGATTTGGAAATTCATATTGATGTTGGTGAGGTTGGCCCAACCAGGGAAATGATTAAAGAGGTGGTCGGGATGGTAGCGGGTAACGGCTTTACGGCCAAGACTAAACCAGAAAGTTACGGGGCCTTCGTCGTCGCTGACAGACACACTTAAAGCAAGTCTGGTCTTAGTTTTTTAGTTTTTTCTAATGCTTTTTCTTTTCGCCAGTCGCAGATTTTTTTATGGTCGCCGGAGAGAAGAACTTCCGGCACCTTCCATCCCTTAAAATTTTCCGGTCGAGTATATTGCGGGTATTCCAGTAATCCTTGAGAGAAGGATTCGGATTTGACTGCTTCGGGTTTTTCTAAAACGCCTGGAACAAGCCTGGCAACTGAATCGACCAAGACCATGGTTGGCAGTTCACCGCCAGTTAAGACATAATCACCAATTGAGATTTCTTCATCAACCAAATGTTTCCTAACTCGCTCATCCACGCCTTCATAATGACCGCAGATAAGAATCAGATGATCTAGTTTTGAAAGTTCTAAGGCCTTTGTTTGATTAAATGGTTTTCCAGCCGGATCAAGCAAAACTATTTTTCTTCCCTTAATTTCTTTATTTCTTAATTTCTTAATTTCTTCAATGGCGCGGTCAATAACATCGACGCGTAGGACCATCCCTACCCCACCACCATAAGGTTTATCATCAACCGTTCCTCTCCTATCTTTGGCCCAGTCTCTTAAATTGTGAATTTTAATTTCTACCAAGCCTTTTCCTTGAGCCCTTTTTATAATTGACTCTTCAAAAGGTCCTTTAAACATTTCCGGAAACAAGGTGAGGATATCGATTATCATTTAGTTGAATTTTACCAGGAAATGATGTTAGATTAAAGGTAATGAAGGTAGTTAATCTTATTTCCACCTATAACGAGAAGGAGAATATCGGCCCGATGATTGAATACCTTGATGATTTGGCTAAAAAATTGCCGAAATATGAATTTTTAACCTTGGTGGTTGACAGCCATTCTCCTGACGGAACAGGAAAAATCGTTAAAAAAATGGCTAAAACTAGGAAAAATCTTTATCTTTTGGAGACCCCTCGAGGCCTGGGAATTTCTCTTATTCAAGGCTACAAATACGCCATGGAAAAACTTAAGGCCGATATTGTTATTCCTAACGATGCTGATTTTCAATGGCACCCTAAATATATTCCCCAAATGCTTGAGAAAATTGAGGAAGGATATGATGTCGTCGTTCCTTCGCGCCATGTGCCTGGTGGCAAAGATAACTTTAACTGGTTTCGGAAATTAAGTCATTTTATCTCCAACACCCTGGTTAATTACTATTGGGGTGGGATTAAAGAAGTAAAAGATTTGGCCGGGAACTTCAAAGCGATTCGTGTCAAAGGAGTTCTTGAAAAAATAAATTTCGAAAAGCTTGATGTTAAAGGTTTTGTTATTCAGTCAACCATGATTTATGAGCTTTCCAAAACCGGGGCGAAATTTTGTGAAATTCCGGCGGTTTATGGCACACGCCAAGCAGGGGAAACCAAGTTTGGTTTTAATCTTCGGTCTATTAGAGATATTTTTGAGACGATTATTAATGCTACCCGGATTAGAATTGAGCGTTCGCAGAGATTTTTAAAGTTCGCCATCGTTGGTTTTATTGGTTATATCCTAAACGCCTTGGGACTTGAGTTTTTTTATCGCCTCGGACTTCCGCCAGGACCGGCCGCGGCTTTGGGAGCAGAAATCGCCATCATTTCAAACTTTACCTTAAATAATCTTTGGACTTTTGCCGAGAAGCGAATTTTTGGCCTAAAAAACATTATCTGGAAATTTGTTCAGTTTAATTTGACATCTTTGGGAGCAGTGGTAATTCAAGGAGTGGTGGTTGGGGTTTTGGCTTATCTTTTTGGGGATAAGTGGCGGCAGATTTATTTAGTTATCGCCATTGGATTTTTCATTATTCCTTATAACTACGCCATGTATAATCTCTTCATCTGGAAAACATGGAAAATCCCCTTTCTTTCTAAACTTCAAAAATCCACAGACTAACTAAAGGTATGGTGTCCAGTCGGCGACGGGGGCGGTGTTGTGGAGAATAAAATTGATGGCATAAAGATAAATAGGAATAAGGACTATTAAAAAGGCGATTTTGAATTCTTTTTTCTCCAAAAAAGGCGCAAAAGCAATTAAGGCAAATGGCATAAGCGGAAGTGAATAGCGGGATAAATCGCGGTGGGCGACAAATAGAGTAGCAGAAAAAAATACTCCGGCAAAAGTGGCCAAATCAAAATGTTTCAGTTTAATTAATTGAAGTACCGTTAAAGCACCCAAAAGATAAATAAAAATCATATCCTCAAGCCAAAAATCTCCAAGCCAATTTCTGCCAGTAACAAAGGATTGAAATGGAGGAAAAACCAAATGAAAATTATCACCTGAATGGAAATAAGCCAAAAAATCACCAGTTTGAATTTTATAAAACCAAAACACTGGGATAATAGACAAAGGTATTAGTAAAAGCGGAAAAGCCTTCCAGGGGATTTTTTTAGTTTTCACTGCTTGTGTGATAAGCCAGATGCCATAAGCCAAAAACAAAAGAATCCCTGGAGTTTTGGTTATTTGAGCTAAGGCTCCAAAAATTCCCGCTAGCCAGTATCTTTTATCTTTAAAAAAATAAACAGAAGCCAAAATGGCAAAAATAAAGAGCGGTTCAGGGCTGCCGACGCTTCTGACCACCAGAAAGCGCCCAGGCAGAAAGAGGAACAAGAGAGAAAGAAAGAGAGGGCGAGATGAGAAATTGAATTTTTTAACAAACAAATAGAACATCAAGACCGCCAAAATGGTGGCGAGAAGTGTCACTAAAAGCATTGCCCAGGTGCCAGGAATGAAGATATCAAAAAGCTTGATTAAGAGAGGATAGGTAGGTAGATGGGCTGGATAGTATTCAAGAGGAATAGGCAAGGAAAAAGAGGAGGCAATTTGGGTTTTATTATATAAAGTTTTAGCAATAATTAAGTAGTTTGGACCATCATAATTAGCGAAAACCGTAAGCATCCCTTTGCCTAAACCTAAAGAAAACGGTAGCCAGACAATTAGAGTAGAGAGAATTGTTGCCAGACCCAGGGATAAAAGGTCTTTCCAAGTTCTCCTCATGACCTTATTGTAGCACAAAATATGATATAATTTTTTTAAAGATGGAAAAGTTATCTGAACTTTCGGTTTTTTTTCCTGCATATAACGAGGAAAAAAATATTGAAAGGACAACCTTTTTGGCCTTGAAAATTTTGCCTAAAATAGCCTCAAAATACGAAATTATTATTGTTGATGATGGTTCAACTGATAAAACTGGAGAGATTGCTGAAAAACTTGCCAAAGAAAAAGAATTTGTTAAAGTGGTCCATCATCGGCCAAACCGAGGCTATGGGGCGGCTCTAAAATCTGGTTTTTCAGAGAGTCGATACTCTTGGGTTGCCTTTAGCGATGCTGATGGCCAGTTTGATTTTTCAGAAATTGAGAAATTTTTACCTTTGACTGATAAGGCGGATTTAATTCTAGGGTATAGGCTCAAGAGAGCAGACTCTCTTATTCGCCGTTTTGGCGCGTTTGTCTGGGATTTAACCGCCAGAATTCTATTAGGCCTTGATGTTAAGGATTACTCTTGCGGATTTAAATTAATAAAAAAGAAAGTCTTTGAAGAAGTCCAACCCCTTACAGCTGAAGAGAAAGTAACTCAAATTGAGCTTTTGGTTAAAGCAAAACGCCGAGGATTTAAATTTGCCGAAGTTGGCGTTTCCCATCATCCAAGAAAATTTGGCCAGCAGACAGGGGCTAATATTAAAGTTGTAGCAAGAAGTTTTCTTGACCTTTTTAAACTATGGAAAAAATTAAAGACGCTGTAAGGAAATTAAAAAGCTGGATTAAGGAGAATAAAATTGAGTTTGTTTTACTCCTGGTGATTCTGTTAGTAGGAGCCTTTTTGCGCTTTTATCAAATCCGGGACCAGGCTACCTTTTTAGGCGATGAGGGAAGAGACGCGATTGTGGTTAAAAGAATGATTGTTGACCACAAATTTACCCTTTTAGGTCCAACCGTTAGTTTTGGCAATTTGTATCTTGGCCCAATTTATTATTACATGATGATTATTCCTTTGTGGCTTTCTCGGTTAGATCCGGTTGGTCCGGCAATGATGGTTGCTTCCTTTGGAGTTTTAAGTATTTTTTTGGTTTATCTTTTGGGCAGGGAGTTTTTTGATAAAGTTTCAGGACTTTCGGCTGCCGCTCTTTACGCAGTTTCTCACTTAATTATCGTCCATACTCGTTCTTCCTGGAATCCCAACCCTGTTCCATTTTTTGCTCTTTTGACAATTTATGCTCTTTGGCGGTTAGTAAAATATAAAGATGAAAAGTGGATTACCTTAGTGGGGACAAGTTTAGGGATAATTTTTCAACTTCATTATATTGCTTTTGCCTTTATTGGCTCAATTTTTTTGATTTTTTTGATTCTTAAGATTCGTCTTTCCCGAAAGTGGTATTTACTAGGAGTTTTGTCTTTTTTGGCCTTGATATCTCCTCAAGTTTTGTTTGAGATAAGACATAATTTCGTTAATTTCAAAGCAATGATTGATTTCTTCCTTAAAAGAGGACAACATGCGGCTTCGGCAGGAGTCGGTTTTGATAAACTGGCTCCTTTTTCCCTTTATCAACGTTTATTTACCAAATTGTTGGCAACCGGAAAAATTTGGCTGGGGGCAATTTTACTTCTCTTTGCCACTTCAAATGCCGCTATCTGCGCCTTCAAAAAAAAGAAATTCAAATCTGAAAATTTAGGGTTATCCATTCTTGGTCTTTGGATGCTTTTAGGGGTTTTGACTATTCCTTTATACCAGGGGACGATTTATGACCATTATTTGGGCTTTATTTTTCCAACCCCATTTTTGCTTTTTGGTTTAGTAATTTCCAAAATGTGGACCAAAAAGATTGGTAAGATATTTGCTTTAATAATAGTTTTATTTTTATTTGTTTTTAACTTGAAACAAACAAATCTTTTTTCCGGGGTTGGCCCGAATTATCAGATAGAGCGAAGAAAAATGGTAGCCTCCTTGATTGCCCAAGATGTAAATAACCGGAAATTCAACATTGCTTTGGTTGCTCCAACCGGAGACTTTCTGGCGATGAATTATCGTTATTTTTTGGAACTTTTTGGAAAAATACCAGAGGATTATGGCAACTTTGACAAAATCGATGTTTTATATGTTATTGAAGAAAAAAGCTGGGTAAGCCCGGAACAGTTAGGTCTTTGGGAAGTGGGGACTTTTGGACCATTTGTAGTAGAGAAAGATTGGACTTTTGATTTTCAAGTAATGGTCTATAAACTTGAACACAAAATATGAAACCCTACCTTTCGGTCATCATTCCCATGTTTAACGAGGTTGGAAACCTTAAAAAAGGAGTTCTTGAAGAAGTCTATAAGTTTCTTAAAAACCAAAAGTTTTCCTGGGAGGTAATTATCTCCGACGATGGTTCAACCGATGAGAGTAGAGAGTTAATCAAAGAATTTATTAAAAAGACAGAGGGTTTTAGACTTTTGGAAAATCCTCACGGAGGAAAGCCATTTGCTATCCGAGCCGGGGTAGAAAAAGCAAAAGGCGAAATTTGTCTTTTTACTGATATGGACCAATCAGCCCCAATTTCAGAGTTGGAAAAACTTTTACCCCTTTTTAGTGAAGGTTTTGATGTTGTTATTGGTTCAAGAGGAAAGGAGAGAAAAGAATTTCCCTGGTATCGGAAAGTTTTATCATGGGGGTTCAGAAATTTGAGAAGAGTAATACTGCTTAGAGACTTAATAGACACCCAATGTGGTTTCAAGTCTTTCAGAACCGATGTGGGTAGAAATATTTTTGCCAAAATGACAATTTTTCAAAAAAGAGGCAAGGGTTGGCGAGTGGGAGCCTGGGATGTTGAATTTTTGTTTCTGGCAGAAAAACTCGGATATAAAATTAAGGAGGTGCCCGTAATTTGGGTAGATAAAGATATCGCCAGAGGTAAAAAGAAAAATTTTTTGAAAGAATCAAAGGAGATGTTTTTTGAAATTTTAAGGGTTAAAATAAATGATTGGAAAGGAGTTTATGAATAAAAATTTCCAGTGGAAATGGACGATTTTTGCTGGATTGGGGATTGTGGTTTTGTATTTTGTTTTGCGTTTAATTAATCTGGCTATTCTTCCGATTTTCTGCGATGAAGCGATCTATATCAGATGGTCTCAAGTAATGCGGACTGAACCAACCTTACGATTTTTGCCTCTTTCCGATGGCAAACAGCCTTTATTTATGTGGTTAACAATTCCTTTTCTTAAATTACTTTCCGACCCATTGGTTGCTGGAAGGATGGTTTCAATATTTTCTGGTTTAGGCACAATACTTGGGGCATTTTTACTTAGTCTCGCGCTTTTCAAATCAAAACGAATAGCTCTACTTTCTAGTTTTCTTTATGCGGTTTCCCCATTTGCAGTTTTGTTTGACCGGATGGCCTTGGTTGATTCTCTTCTGACAATGTTTGGAGTTTGGGTCTTATATTTTGGAGTTTTACTGATAAGGCATCAAAGACTTGATTTGGCGATGATAACTGGAATAATTTTAGGAGGAGCACTTTTAACAAAATCTCCAGCTTATTTTTTTGCTTTACTTTTACCTTCAACAGCATTACTCCTGACAAGAAAGAAAAATTTCCTAGTTCAAATATTTAAACTGATTGGACTTTGGCTAGTAATCTTTCTTTTTGCATTTGGAATATACAACGTCTTGCGTCTTGGTCCAAATTTCAACATGATTGCGGCCCGGAATAAGGATTATGTTTTCTCCTTTCAAGAAATTTTATCTCACCCCCTTGATCCTTTTAAGCCTCATATCGGTCAAGTATGGGAATGGTTTTGGTTTTTCTTAACTCCTCCAATGATTCTGGCCTTTGTTGCCGGCCTAGCGGTGGGGATTAAGAAATTTCCCAGGCAAACGATTCTTCTTTTAATCTGGTTTCTGGTTCCCCTTCTTGCCCAAATGGTATTTGCCAAAGTTTTTACTGCCAGGTATGTGCTTTTTATTATTCCCTTATTTTTGATACTTGCCGCTGTCTTTTTGGAATGGGTAATTGAAAAAGTCAGAGGACTCAAATTCATTCTGGTTTTTTTGGGATTGCTATTTTTTCCCGCATTGCAGTTTAATTATCATCTTTTAACTAACCCACAAAAGGCACCCTTACCAGAGGGTGAAAGGAGAGGTTATCTTGAAGACTGGACTTCGGGGTATGGAATTTCCGAGGTGAGAGATTATCTCAGAAGTCTGTCTTCAGACAAACAAATTATTGTTGGGACCGAGGGTTCTTTTGGAACACTTCCTGATGGGCTTTTAATTTATTTTGATAAAGACCCAAAAGTGACTGTCATCGGTGTAGGCTTAGGACTTGATAAAATCCCAGAGCCTCTTTCTGACAGTTCCTCCAAAGGAAATCCAACTTTTTTGGTTGCCAATAAATCGCGGATGGGAGCTCAAAACGATCCTGGTTTGAAGCTAGTGATGGAAATCCCTAAAGCCAAAGGGAAAAGGGGACAAGACTCGCTCCTTTTTTATCAAGTTAAATGAAAAAATGCTCGTATTTTTCTAAGGAGTTAATTTTTCTAATGCTTGCTGTCGTTCTTTCGTTTTTTTCCTGGCGCAGTCTTGTTCGACCGGGCTATTTTCCTATGCACGATGATATGCAGGCGATGAGAGTTCTAGAGCTTGACAAATGTCTGCGTGATGGTCAGATACCCTGTCGCTGGGTGCCGGATATGGGCTATGGCTATGGTTATCCTCAGTTCAATTATTATTCTCCTTTGCCCTATTATGTGATGGAAGGTTTTCATCTTTTGGGCTTTTCCATCTTAGGTAGCGTCAAAATCGGCTTTATCTTAAGTTTTCTTTTATCAGCGGTGACCATGTTTTTCTTAGGAAAGAGTTTATGGGGCAATTGGGGAGGACTGGTTTCTTCGGTCTTTTATACCTATGCTCCTTATCGAGCGATGGATGTTTACAACCGGGGAGCGGCGGGGGAATTTTGGTCTTTAGTTTTCTTCCCGTTGATTTTTTGGGCCATCTACAAACTTTTTAAGGAAGAAAGAAGAATTTATCTAATCTGGTTGGCGGTTGCCATTGGCGGTTTGCTCCTTGCTCATAATATTAGTTCCATGATTTTTTTGCCTTTTGTTGCTTGCTGGAGTTTGCTATCACTTTTTATTTACAAAAAGTGGTCAGTTATCCCCAAACTTCTTTTGGCTGCTGTTTGGGGGGTTGGTTTGGCAGCCTTTTTTGTTTTGCCGATGATTTTTGAAAGACAATTCGTTCACACCGAGACATTGCTTATGGGTTATTTTAATTATCTGGCTCATTTTGTTTCTTGGCGCCAGTTGTTTTTCTCGACTCATTGGGGCTATAGTTCTTCAATTTTGGGACCAAACGATGATGTTTCCTTTTCCCTGGGTCTCTTCCACTGGCTTTTAGCCTTTTTAGTCTTTATTCTTGCTTTATGGAGAAGAAAAAAGAGAAAAACCTTACTGGTGATTTCCTTTCTTTTTGGCAGCGGCCTCCTCGCCACCTTTATGACCCACCTGCGTTCTAGTTTTATCTGGAACAATTTATCGATTTTAGCCTGGTTGCAGTTCCCCTGGCGGTTTTTGGTAATCGCAGTTTTTCTTTTTTCTCTTTTGGCTGGAGGGGTGATTAAGTTTGCTTCTAGAAAAAAGGTTTTCCTTTCTTCTTTTTTAATTTTTCTTGTTATTTTTCTTAACGCTGGCTTTTTCCGTCCTAGTCAGTGGTATGAAATTTCCGACCAAGAAAAATTTTCTGGAGAACTTTGGGAAAAACAGTTAACGATAAGTATATTTGACTATCTTCCCATCTTTGCCAAAATGCCCCCAGATAAAAAAGCGCCAGAAGAGCCGATTTTTATAGAAGGAGAAGGCAAGATAATTTCTTACCAAAAAGGAACTAATTGGCAAAAAGGGCAAATTGAAATTACCCAAAAAGCGACTGTTCGTTTACCTTTCTTTTATTTTCCTGGCTGGGAAATTTATGTTGACGACCAAAAAACTGATTTTTCCTATGACAATTTTTTGGGATTGCCTACTTTTAGTTTATCTGAGGGAAAGCACCAGATTTATGCTAGACTGAATGATACCCCTATTAGGAAAACAAGCAATATTGTTTCCACTATAAGCATATTGGCTCTTTTTTCTTTTCCATTTTGGCAATTAAAATCAAAGCAATGTTGAAGACTAAACTAAAAAAGATTTGGCCATTTTTATTGCGAAGCAACAAACTTTGTTTATTAATTTTGTTCTTAAGCATTTTTGCTTTTTGGCCGCTTTTAAGAGGTGGCTTTTTTCCTGTTCATGATGATCTTCAAGTTGCCCGTCTTTTTGAGATGGAAAAGTGTTTTCTTGATGGTCAATTACCTTGCCGTTGGACGCCCGATTTAGGTGGAGGATTTGGCCTACCGATGTTTAATTATTATTCACCCCTCGTTTATTATTTAGGGATGATTTTTCGATTTCTGGGTTTTTCTTTTCTTTTCTCGATCAAACTTTTGTTTCTGGGAGGAATTCTTCTTTCTGGTTTTTCAATGTTTCTTTTAGCCAGGGAATTTTGGGGAGAATTGGGGGGTATAGTTTCCGCCGTTCTCTACATCTTTGTTCCTTATCATGCTCTTGATATTTATGTTCGGGGTGATTTGGCGGAATTTTTCGCTCTTTCGTTTCTTCCTTTTGTTTTTTGGTGTTTTTATCGCTTAATAAAGGAAAAAAGTAGTCAATTTTTAATCTTGTCCGCTTTCTCTCTGGCGATTCTTTCTCTTTCTCACAATATCACCGCCATGATATCCTTGCCAATTTTATCTATCTTTATATTTTACTGGTTTTCTGCTCTTGAGAGATTTAATCGGTTGGCCCTTGTTTTGGTTTTTCTTGCTGGTCTTTGGGGTTTTCTTCTTTCCGCTTTCTTTCTTTTGCCTGCCTTGTTTGAAAACTCTTTGGTCAATCTTACCGGACTGACCACTGGTTATTTTGATTTTCGCGCCCACTTTATTACTCTTAAACAACTGTTTCTTGATCGGAGCTGGGGTTTTGGTGCTTCTTGGTTTGGCCCGATTGATGGTCTCTCTTTTCAGATTGGCTGGCCTCACTGGTGGCTGGTTGTTTTAAGTGGGGGAATTGGCTTGTGGCGACTCAAAAACAGAAAGGATGGAACAACTGGCTTGATTTTCTTAACGGCCGGTTTATTCCTAATTTTGGCTTTTATGACTCATTCTCACTCTATCTTTATTTGGGAGAAAATTCCCTTACTCTCTTTTGCTCAATTTCCTTGGCGGCTAGTGGGTTTGGCTGCTTTTAGTGGGTCGCTTTTGGCCGGTTCGGTTTTTGGGCTCTTCGCCAGAAAAAATCAGACCTTAGAGATTTTTTTAGCCGCTTTTCTTATTGTTTTAACTATTTCTTTGAATTTTGCCTATTTCAAGCCCGCAAAATTCCAAAGCGTTTCTGATCAAGACTTCCTTCCAAGGAAAGATTTTTTTGACTTTTTGCCCAAAGGCGCCTCTCTTCCCAAAGATAGTTTCCAGGAACCAAAAATTATTGAGGGAGAAGGACAAATTGGAGAATTCTTTAAAAAATCTGATTACTTTAA
>CAYGWK010000001.1:0-122610 GCA_964353785.1 uncultured Gammaproteobacteria bacterium | reverse complement strand
CTGACCTACGTCTAGATGACAGCGATTGCGTCAATTTCTACTTTTGCCTCTTTAAGGAGTCTTTCAGATTCTTTGACGTAGACAAAACCACGAGTCACAATTTCTGGCTCACCGATAAGTTCAAAAGTCGCCTGGTCTAAAACAATTATTGCTACCACAATTCCTTCTTGAGAAAGAATTTTTCGGTCGCGCAAAACCACGTTGCCAACATCGCCAACCCCTAAAGCATCAACCATTATTGTTTTAACCTCGACGACTTCAGAAAGATCAACCTTGCCATCTTCAAAAAATTTAATGATCTGACCGTTGTCGGGAAGAATTATTTTGTTTTCTTCAAATCCTAGCCCTTGAGCCAATTTTTTGTAGGCGACCATGTGGCGAAAATTTCCTCCAATGGGCAAAAGAAATTTTGGTTTTATCATTTCTATTAATTTTTTTAGGTCGGATGAAGACCCATGACCGGAAACATGAATATCTGAAGTTACGTCTGGATAAGAAACCTCTCCGCCCTGACGCATAATCTCGTCAATTAAAGTGTAAATTGCCACTTCGTTGCCAGGAATATAATCAGTCGAAAAAACGATTTTATCTCCTTTTTCAATTTTAATTTCATGCTCCCCAGCAACAATTTTTTCTAAAGCCGAGCCTATTTGTCCTTGACTGCCGGCTACCAGCAGAGTCAGACTCGAAGAAGGAAATCTTTTTGCCTCTTTTATCAACAGGAATAGGTTTTGGGGAAATTTTAAATAAGAAAGTTTTAAGGCCAGCTCGATATTTTTTTCAACCGAGCGCCCAACCAAAACTACTTTTCGCTTGTGTTTTTGAGAAACCTCAATTGCTTGTTTAAACCTGGAGATATCCGAAGACATCGCCGTAACAAAAAATCTTCCTGAACATGTCTTGATTTCTCTTTCAAACATATCTTGAAGTTTTGATTCCGGGGGAGTAAAACCTGGTCTTTCTGCCCGAAGACAGTCGGAGGCAAGACAAAAAACTCCTCTTTTGCCGACTTGACTAATTAGATTTTGATCCGTCGGCTTTCCCATCACTGGGGTTAAATCAAGTTTAAAATCAGCCGCATGGTAAAAAATCCCAATTGGGCTTGAGATTACCAGATGCATCGTTTCAGGAATTGAATGAGTCACCTGAATAAATTCGACCTGAAAATCTCCCAAGAAAAGTTTTTTACCTTCGGATATTTCTTGAAAATTTGCCCCAAGACCAAATTCAGAAAGTTTTTCCTTAGCCAAAGCCAAAGCCCACTTTGAACCAAAAACAGGAAGTTTTCCAAGTTGGGGCAAAACATAAGGAAGGGCGCCGATATGATCATAATGACCGTGAGAAATTATAAGTCCCTTAATTTTTTCTTTCTTAGACGCCAGATAGGAAATATCAGGAATAAGTAAATCCACTCCTCTCATCTCTTCCGTCGGAAAACCAATTCCACAATCAACAATTAAGATATCTTTTTCGGTCTCGTAGACAAACATATTGTTTGTCACCTGACCAAAACCGCCAAGAGAAATAATTTTAACTGATTTCATTTTCCAGATTTAAAAAATCCTCCTTCATTTCTTCCATAATTTTAGCATTTCTTAAGCCAGCCGCCGGATGATACATGGGAATAACTACAGTTCTTCTCTCCTTAAACTCTACCACAAATTTTTTACCATGAATATGACTAATTTTTTCTTCGGGAATAAATTTTGCCATTGAAAATCTGCCTAAAGTAACAATAATTTCTGGGTTTATAATTTCTATTTGTTTATCAAGCCAGATTTTACAAGCCTCAATTTCTGCCGGAAGTGGGTCACGATTTCCTGAGGGCCGGTGTTTAACCAAATTAGTAATGAAAATGTTTTTTCTTGATAAATTAATTAATTGTCCTCCAGAGGCGGATCCGCCTTTGGCGGAAAGTAGTTTATCTAATAGTTTTCCTGCTTGACCAACAAAAGGTTTTCCTTGTTTGTCTTCAAAAAAACCAGGAGCCTCGCCTATAAACATAATCTTGGCATTCGGATTTCCTTCTCCAGGAACTGCTTGAGTGGCGGTTTTATAAGCTTCCCCGCACTGAAAGTGCGGGGCTTTCTTTCTCAAGCTTTCAACCGCTTTGCCACCATTTTGCGGGGAAGCTTGAAACCTTGCTTTGCCTTCATCCCCGTTTTGAGAAAACGGGCTCTTGGCAAAGCGGTTATAAAGAAAACATCTCCGACAAGAAGAAATTTTTTTCTCCAATTCTTCTAAATCTTTTTTCTTATCCACTTTAATTAATTAAACTACCAACTTGGGAGAAAGTCTTTGACGTTGGCTTCTGTAATCTGGAATTTTCTACCTTTTTTCTCAACCACCATCTTGGCCACTTTTCGACAAATACCATTGATTGTCCGCTCCAGAGTTCTCACCCCAGCATCATAACCCAGGGGTCTGACGATTTTTGGCCAAACCCCAGCATCTATCTCCAAATTATCTTTGATTAATCCGGCCTCTTCCATTGTTCTTGGTAAAACGAAATCTCGACCGATAACAATTTTCTCCTCATCGGTGTATGAAGGCATCATCATTGGCTCAAGTCGGTCTAAAACCGCGGTTGAAATATTAGTGGTATTGTTAGCAGTAGCAATAAATAAAACTTCGGATAAATCAAATGGAAAATCTACATAATGGTCAGCAAAAGCCATATTTTGTTCAGGGTCTAAAAGTTCAACCAAAACTCCCATAATTGTTGCCCGAGACTCCTCAACTATCCGATCAATTTCATCAAGCAAAATTACCGGATTTTTTGTCCCGGCTCTTTTTAAAGCCTTAATTATCTGGCCAGGCTCGGCATCTGGATGAACCCGGGATTGTCCCCGAAGATAAAGCGGATCTCCCATCCCCCCAAAAGGAATTCTTTCAAATTTTCTCCCCATCGCCTCAGCGATGGAATAAGCAATCGTTGTTTTTCCAGTTCCAACAAGACCTACAAAACAAAGAATCGGAGCTCGCATGAGCACATTAGAGGGTTTTTCTTTTTTCATCTTTAATACTGCTAAATACTCCAAAATTCTCTCCTTAATAGGCTCCAGACCATAATGATTTTTGTCTAAGATTTTTTTGGCAAAGGGAAGGTCTAGGATATCGTCACTTCTTTTGGCCCAGGGAAGACTAGTTAGCCAATCAACATAGGTTGAAACCTGAGTAAATTCTTGGGTATATCCAGCTGACCCAGTTAATCTTCGAAGTCTTAGAGTTTCTTCTTCAAGTTTCCCTCTAAGTTCAGGTGGAAGAGTAGTTTCCTTAACTTTCTTTTCAAGTTTTTCTATTTCGCCAAAAAATTCAGTTTTTTCCATACAATTTTTACCAGCCTGGTTTATGGGGGCGGAAAAATCGAGGTTTAGGCCGTGGAGGTTGAGATCTTTGTCTTTCTTTTTTTGCCCCATTTAAAAGCATTGAAAGATTAATTCTCTTAAGCTCATCAATTTCTATCACTTTCACCTTTAATTTTTGGTCAACAGAAACAACTTCGCTTGGGTCTTTAACAAATCCCTCAGACATTTGTGATACATGAACCAAGCCTTCTTTTCCTGGCAGAATCTCAACAAATGCTCCAAAAGGCTGAATTCTTTTAACCACTCCTTCGTAAATCTCGCCGGGGCGGACCTCACGGGTTAAACCATTCACCAAATCAACTGCTTTCTTAACCGATTCTTCACTAATCCCAGAGATGTTAACTGTTCCATCGTCTTCGATATCAACCGTTGCCCCAGTTTCGGCAATTATTCTTCTAATGACTTTTCCTCCTGGACCGATGACCTCGCCAATTTTTTCTGTATCAAGATGCAAAACTGCTACTCTCGGTGCGTATTGGGAAAGTTTTTCTCGAGGTTTCGCTAAAACTTTGGTTATCTTTTCAAGAATTTCAAGTCTTGCCTGACGAGCCCGACTTAAAGTTTCCTCAATCAATTTTTCCTCAAGTCCGGAAATTTTAATATCCAACTGAACAGCAGTAATCCCATTCTTGGTCCCAGCAATCTTGAAATCCATATCGCCGTTGAAATCCTCGGTCCCTGAAATATCGGTCAAAATCACAAACTTTTCATCAGTTTCAACTACCAATCCCATGGCAATCCCGGCCACCGGTTCGGAAATTGGCACTCCCGCGTCCATTAAAGAAAGGGTTGAACCACAAACCGAAGCCATTGAGGTTGAACCATTTGAGGATAAAACTTCAGAAACTAAACGGATTGTATAAGGAAACTTTTCAATTAAGGGAACCGCTGGTTCTAAGGCTTTTTCAACCAAGGCACCATGGCCAATCTCTCGGCGAGAGGGTCCGGTCATTCTTCCAACCTCGCCCATTGAATACGGAGGCATACTGTAATGATGAATAAATCTTTTAGTTTCCTCACCTTCTGGGCTTTCAATTAATTGTTCAAGAGAGGGACTACCAAGGGTGGTCACCGTTAAAACCTGTGTTTGGCCTCGAGAAAAGAGGGCGCTTCCATGGGTTCGGGGCAAAAGGGCAACTTCAATTTCAATCGGCCTTATTTCATCCAGTTTTCGGCCATCGATTCTTTTACCAGACAACGTCTTTTCCCTAACCACATTTTTGAAAATTTCATCAAAAGCTCTTCCAGCCTCTCTTTTTTCTCCTTCTTCGACCTCTGCCAAAATTGCTTGTTTAACCTCAAAACTTTCTGTTTTATCCGAAAAAATAAGGTCGATATTTTTCTTTATTTCTTTTTCAACCTTTTTTTTAATTTCTGGGTCTTTCTCCTCTTTCTCAATTTCTTGCTTCTTTACCCCCACCTCTTTTGTCAAAGAAGAAATTAAATCAATAATTTTTGAATTTTCCATTTTCCCAAAATTTATTGCTTCCAAAAACTTCTCTTCAGGAACCTGCTTGGCTGAAGATTCAATCATGACTACCTTTTTTGGGGTTGAGGAAACGACCAAATCTAAATCGGAAAACTCTAATTCTCCATTAATCGGATTAACAAAACATTTTCCATCCTTAAATCCGACTCTGACTGTTCCCACTGGCCCTTCCCAGGGAATATCAGAAATCGCCAAAGCAGCTGAAGCGGCAATAACCGAAAGGGTGTCCGGACTGTTCTCAAGGTCGACCGAAAGTACGGTAATCGTTATTTGGGTGTCGTTTAAATATTCTTTCGGGAAAAGTGGCCGAAGCGAACGATCAATTAACCTGCCAATTAAAATCGCCTCATCCGACGGTCTTCCTTCTCGCTTTACCCAACGGGAACCTTTAATTCTTCCCCCAGCATAAAGTCTTTCCACGTATTCAATATCTAAAGGAAGGTAGTCTAAATCCTCTCTTTTTGCCCCAGAACAAACAGCGGCTAAAACTTCGGTGTCTCCGTAACGAGCTAAAACCGCAGATTTTGCTTGATAGGCGACGCCTCCGGTCTCAAACGTTAGGGTCCTGCCACCAATTTCTATTGATTTGGAAATTTTTTTCACAAGGTTATTTTGGAAGATCAAGATCTTTGATTACCTTTTTATAACGATCCTCATCCTTTTTTAAAAGATATGACAAAAGCCTTCTTCTTTTTGAGACCATTGCCAAAAGCCCCCGGCGGGAATGGGTATCCTTTTTGTGGTCCTTGAGATGGTCAGTTAATTTCTTTATTTTCTCGGTCAGGAGAGCGATTTGGACTTCTGGACTACCGGTATCGCCCTTTACCGTGGCAAATTTCTCAATTATCTTTTTCTTCTCATTTAAAGTTAACGGCATGATAATAAAATTATATCAGAGGGGCCCCTTTTCCCGCAAGAAGAGATTTTTAAGGCAAGGTGGAACCTTTATAGATTTTGGGCTCAAGCCAATCCGAAGGAGTGGCCGCTTGGGTTTTCTTCTCTTCTTTTGGAGGAGAAACCACTTCTCTTCTTCCTCCGGCCCGTAAACAAAAGGCGGCTGTCTCAAAAGTATCGGCCGAGACCTTTTCGGCTTGGAAATTTCTGGTTTCTTCCTTAAGACCCAAAAGTAAATTAGAACCAATGTCCTCGTCAGCCGGAAAACCCATTCCAGAGATGAGAGAAGCAACCATTTCTGAACAAGAAGAAGCCTCAGGGTCAACAATATTAAGTCTGCCAAAATTTGAGTTTTGGGAGTTGTTGTCGATGTCTATGATTGGTTTTTCCTGAAAAATTCCTTGATTTTCCAAATAAATTTTTCCCAAACCCTCAAGTCTTCTGGCGCCGACGGTAATAACTAAATCAGTTCCGGTTCCTCCTTGATTAAAAATAATTTGTTCCTTGCTTACTGGTGGCATCCCGGTTTTGGGGGCAATCACTAAACTTAGACGCTTTCCATCATCTTGGGTTGAAATTTTATCAATATTTTCAATCGGAGCATTGATAGTTAAGACTAAATTCGCTCCCAAGATTTTATCGCTAACTTTATCAAGACCGACCAAATGAGAAAAGCCAACAGTCATTGGCTCGGCAGAAACGATATTTGTGTTTTTTCCAGCTTTTCCCAGGCTTAAAAATAAAGAAAGACCAGCGGCGGCTTGATCCAAAGTGACGCTTTTGGGAAGACAAATTAAAATATTTTGGGCCGGACCAAGAAGTCTTTGAATTTCTGCGAAAGAGTAAGTTTTCATTTCTCTTCGGCAGGCGCAAACGATATTAGCATATCGCCGACTTTAAAGTCAAGCAGAGGGGAAAAAATTGCCCCGAATTCCTCGCCTTGCCTGCTTTCAGAAATTTCTGTTTTTTGGTGCTTCATTGAAGAAATCTTTGTTTTGCCGATTTCTCTTTCCCCTCTTTGAAGAATTATTCTGTCTGCCTGATTTATTCTTCCTTCTAAAACTCGGCAGCCGGCAATTCTTGAACCTCCAATCTCGAATTCTTTAAGAATAACCGCTTTCCCCAAAGTTTCTTTTTCTTCAGAAATTTCTCCCAGACTTTCTTTTTCTAATTCTTCCAAAAGCTCATAAATAATCTTGTAAGTCTTTACCCTTACCTTCTCTGTTTCCCCGAGTTTTTCAACTTCCGAAGACGCCTTGACATTGAAGCCAAAAACTTGGGCTTTAATTGTTTGGGCGAGAAGAATATCAGATTCTAAGATATTGCCAACTCCAGAAAAAACCACAAAAACACTCTCCGGCAGACTTTCTTTTACTGCCTCAAGACTTCCTTTCGAATCTGCCCGAAGAATAATTTTTAGTTTGTCTTTGGCCTCATCTGGAATTTCAATTTTTTCTGTTTTTTGAACTGGAATCCCCTTTGCGGTTGCCCCTTCGGCCTTGGTAACTTTGGCGCCGATTGGAGGAACAGCGGAAAAACCAATCACCTCAACTGGCTGTCCTGGCTGGGCCAACGTTTGATTTTTACCATTTTCATCAAGTATCCCTCGAACTTTGGTAGGAACATTCTCTACCAAAATTTGCTCGCCAATCCCAAGGGTTCCATTTTTGACAATCATTGTTCCCACCGGTCCACCTTTCTCCATTTTTGACTCAATCACCACCGCCTCAAGAGGAGCTTGGGAACTTCCTTTTATCTCCTCCATTTCTGCCAAGAGCAAAATCATTTCCAATAAATCTTTTACTCCTTGGCCGGTTTTAGCCGAAACTGGAACACAAACTATATCTCCGCCATGTCCTTCAACCTTTATCTCGTTGTCAGCTAACTGTTTTTTAATTTTCTCGATGTCTGTCCCAGCAATATCAATTTTGTTTATGGCTACCAAAAACGGGACTTTAGCCGTTTTTATATGTTCCAGGGATTCTAGAGTTTGAGGCATAACTCCATCGTCGGCGGCCACCACCAAAACCACCAAGTCGGCGACATTTGCTCCTCGAGAGCGCATTTTGGAGAAAGCCTGATGTCCAGGAGTATCAATAAAAGTGATTTTTTTTGAGTCTACTTCTACCTGATAGGCGCCGATTTTTTGGGTAATTCCTCCAGCTTCTCGAAGAGCAACCCGAGTTTTTCTGATAAAATCCAAAAGAGTAGTCTTTCCATGGTCAACATGACCTAAAACCGCCACAATTGGCGGCCGGGCAAAATGTTTATTTTTTTTCACTTTTTTTCTTGGCTACCTTTCTTTTGATGGTTTTTGCTTTTTTCTTAGGTCTTTTTTCCTCTTTGGTTTCGCTTTCACCCACAATGTCAATTTTAAAGCCAGTTAGCTTTGCCGCTAATCTCACATTTTGTCCTTCTTTACCAATGGCCAAAGATAGCTGGTCATCAGGAACAGTCACCTTGGCAGTTTTTCCTTTTTTGTCTAATTTAACACTTATTCCCTCGGCTGGAGATAAAGAGGCGGCGATAAATTTTTCCGGGTCTTCGCTGTACTGAATAATATCAATTTTCTCGCCATTTAACTCCTCAATTACCTGTTGAACCCTAACTCCTTTTTGACCAACGCAGGAGCCAACTGGATCAACTCCTGGCTGGTTTGAAAAAACGGCAATTTTGGTTCTGGCACCTCCCTCCCGGGCAATAGCCGCCACTTCAACTGCTCCAGAGGAGACTTCAGGTACTTCTCTTTTGAAAAGCCTCTCAACCAAACCTTTTGAGGCTCGAGAAACAATAACTTGCTGACCACGAGGACCTTCTTTTATTCCCTCAATATAAAAAGTTAGTCTCTGATTGAGTTTATAGCCTTCACTTCTGACTTGTTCTTGAGGAAGCATAACCGCCTCGGTTTTACCAATATCAACAATAATGTTTGGGCCATCAAATCGAAGAATCATTCCCGAAACAAGCATCCCCAGCCTTTGAGAATATTCTTCTAAAATCGCGGTTTTTTCTGCCTCGCGAATTTTTTGAAGGATGACCTGTTTGGCTGTCTGGGCAGCAATTCGGCCAAAACCAGGCGGAGTAATATCCTGACGCTTTTTGCCTTTTCCTTTAAAAATTTTTGCCTCACCAGACTGGGGGTCGATTTCAACCTCAAACTCTTCCTCTTCAGGAATAATTATTCCTTGCTCCCGAGCATCCCGCCGGTATGCGGCCACAATTGCCGATTTAATCGTTTCTAAGACCACCTCGGGTTTGATTCCCCGCTCGGTAGCCACTTGTGAGAGGGCAGTAGCAAATTCAGTTCTTGGTATATAGGCCATAATTATCTAAAAAGGTGGGTTCTTCCCACCTCAAAACTCCTAATTCTTAGTTTTTATTTTAACAAGAAAACTTTAAGAAGTCAATTTTTTTATCTGGGCCCCAAACCCAATTGGATATTTTGGGCGGTGACGCTTCCATCAGAGTTCTCGGTTCCGAAAACAGCCACTTTCTCACCTTCTTTAAGATCAGATTTTGAGCCTTCGGCGGATTTGTTAATGGTGGTGGTCTCGGTTAAAAGGACAATCTTGCTTGAGCCATCTTGAAGTTTGACAGTAATGCTTTTATCATCCGCGTTTAAGATTTCTCCATTAACTGCTCTTCCATTCTGTCCAGTTCTTTGTTGGAATTGACCACTTCTGTTGCCTTGGAAGTTACCAGGGCGTGGGCTTTTCGATTGTTGATATTTCATCCCCGCAAAAAATGCTCCTCCGGCAACGATTACCAATAGTAAAATCGTGATAATTAGATTTTTATTTTTCATAAATTCTCACCTCCTTTTAAATATTTATCAAAAAAATCAATTGAATGCTTCATTGCTAGTTCGAATGAGGGTGAAGAAAGGTTATGGTCTGCTCCTTCATAGACATAAAATTCAACGATCTTCTCTAGGTTCTCCAAATCATTCTTCAAGCTCTCTGAAAAAAGAGGGGGGACTTCTTGATCTTGAAGCCCAACATGAAGTTGCAACGGTCCGGAAATATCTTGAAGAAAGAAGCGTGGATCAATACCATGCCAAAATTGTGGATTATCCGTTGGTTGTCCATATTTATCGATCAAATTTTGTCTAATGGAACTTATATGACCTTCGATTTCTCTGTCTGATGGCTGCCATGGCCTTGCTCTTCTCCATCGAGTCAAAAGCTCGTCATACGTCCCGACCACTCCTGACCAAATAACACCTGCCTTGATGTCTTCAGATATAACCATTGCCCGGAGGGTCAGGTTTCCTCCTAGTGAATGTCCCCACATACCGATTTTTTCAGGATTAACATCTTTAAAGCGCTTAAGAGTTGAAACAGCATTCAAAACGTCAATGGTGTAAGCTGGAGAATAATATGCTCCTTCGGGATTTCCTTCAGAAGAACCGTGTCCCCGGTAGTCAGACTTAAAGACTATATAACCGCTTCTGGCGAAGGCGTCAACGTATGCAACATATTTTTCGGTTGTTTGGTATTGTTCTGGGGGAATATAACCATGATTAAAAATAATGACTGGCCAGCCATCTTTTGGTTTTTCTCCTTGAGGTACAGTCAACAAACCATAGATTTTTAAACCGTCGGATTTATATGAAGCAATAAATCTTTGGTAACTGTCGCCAGACTCTAGCGTCTGCTCAATTACTAAATCGCTTCCAGGATATTCATGACGACGCATTGATTCAATACTCAAAGGAAAGAGTTCCTCCCCTGTTCCTCCTTGATTCTCGTCTGAAAGGAGAACATTCTTTCTCCCGCTTAAGACAGATAAATTTCTCCACCCCATGAAAATTATCGCCAAGAAGACGAAAACGATTCCTATAATCTTAATTGTTTTATTCATATCTTAATGCTTCAATAGGTTGTAAATTTGCCGCTTTTCTTGCTGGATACCAGCCAAACAAAATTCCGATTGCTCCTGAGACTCCAATAGCCAGAATTATTGAATGAAGGGATAAAGCGAAAGGCAGATTAATGAATTTAGAGATAATAAATGATGCAACAATGCCAACAAACATGCCAATGATTCCTCCAACAGATGTCAGAATAACTGATTCAATTAAAAATTGAGTGATAATCGCTTTCTTCTTGGCTCCCAAAGCCTTTCTTAAACCTATTTCTCTGGTCCTTTCAGTCACTGTCACAAACATAATGTTCATAATGCCGATGCCTCCCACCAGGAGTGAAATAGCGGCAATACCGGCCAAAAGGGCAGTAAATGTTTGGGTGGTTGAGGAAACAGTATTAAGGATGTCCTGCTGAGACATAATGGAAAAATCAGCCTTGGTCGGGTCAGCTAAATTATGGCGAGCCAACAAAAAATAACCAACCTGGTTTTGGGCATCAACCATTACCTTAGAGCTTGCCGCCTCAAGAGCAATCGAACTTAGGTAATTGGCACCGAATAATTGTTTTTGGGCAGTCGTCAGGGGCACATAAATTCTATCATCCTGACTCATAAAGCCTGTGCCTCCTTTAGAAGTCGTGACGCCAATAACATTAAACGTTTTCCCGCTAATTCTTAGGGTTTGGCCAACAGGATTTGCTCCTTCGCCAAATAGGTTTGTCACAACTTGAGGACCTAAAACGGCTACTTTTGTCATGTTGTCAACGTCTCTTTGGGTTATGAAATTTCCCGAAGAGACTTCCACTTTGTGAACTTCGGCATAAACAGGAGTCACCCCAATAATTTGGGTATTAGTGTTACTGCCTCCGGTGGTAACTTGAGTTCTTCTTTCAAATTCAGGAGAAACAGTCTTTACCGTCGTCACTTCTGGAGAAGTGGAAATAGCTTTAGCGTCGTCTAGAGTCAAGGTTGTTCTACCACCCATTGCCCCCGACACTCCCCCCTGTCTAATTGCTCCCGGTTGAACAGTTAAAAGATTTGCCCCCAAAGATTGAATCTGTGATTGAATCGCCTGTTGACTTGCTTGGCCTAATGATATCAAAGCGATAACACTGCCAATACCAATAACAATCCCCAAGGTAGCCAAACCTGTCCTTAACTTATTAAGAGTTAGGGTACTGACTGCCTCAAGCGTTAGTTCGTTAAAATCCATAAGTTTCTAGCTTTTAACCCTCCTTTGTTTGTGTTTATTACCATCCTCAACAATCTTTCCATCGCGAAGATGAATAATTCTTTTAGCATGTTCGGCAATATTTTGTTCATGAGTAATCATAATAATCGTGTGGCCCTGGTCGTTAAGTTTCTGAAAAATCGCCATTATCTCTTCTGCTTGAACCGAGGCGATATTGCCTGTTGGTTCATCAGCCAAAAGTATTGAGGGATCCATTGAAAGAGCTCTGGCAATAGCCACTCTTTGCTGCTCTCCACCTGAAAGCTGGCTGGGGACAAAATTGAGCCTTTCTCCAAGTCCGACCATCTCCAAAAACTTCTGGGCTTTTTTTAGTCTTTCTTCTTTGAGGACTCCGGCATAAACCAAAGGCAAGGAAACATTCTTAAGAGCGGTTGTTCTTGGAAGAAGATTAAACATCTGAAAGACAAAACCTATTTTTTTATTTCTAAGATCAGCCAGTTCATCATCTTTAAGCTTGCCGATATTTTCCCCATCTAGTAGATAGGTGCCACTGGTTGGTAAATCCAAAGCCCCTAAAATGTGCATCAGGGTAGACTTACCCGATCCTGAAGGTCCCATAATGGCGACAAACTCTCCTTTGCTAATCTGAAATGACACATCTTGAAGAGCGACTGTTTCCACCACATCTGTTTTGTACACCTTCGAAAGGTGACTTGCTTGAATTAGAGGATCTTTACTACTCATAGGATTAACGATCCATTCTAAAGGTGCCTCCGCCTCCAAAACCGCCAAACGGTGATGATACCCCTTGTTCTTGAGTTGTGGTAGTCGTAATTACACTAACCACGACCACATCACCCTCCGAAACTCCCGAAGTAATGGCTGTTTGAGTGTCATTTGAGCCAGCTACCTCAACCGCAGCTTCAGAGACTTTCCCATTTTTTAAGATTTTAACTGTTGACTGGCCATTGGACGTCTGGACCGCCCCATTTGGAACAAGAATAACATTATCTAAAATATTGGTGATTATCTCGGTGTTAACTGCCATATTGGGTAAGATTCCCGGAGTTTCGGTATCCAAACCGATAACCGCCGGATAGCTGGTAACTCCGGAACTTACTGTTCCAATAGTATCAATACTGATCACTTTGCCAGTATACGTTTTCCCAGGCAAGGCATCTAAAGTAACCGTGGCTTTATTACCAATCTTAATCTTAGTAACATCAATTTCAGTTAGATTAACCGCCAGTTGAGCTGCGGCATTAGTTTTTATACTGGCAATTTTTTGGCTGGTGGCACTACCCAAAGAACTGGACTGCGCCACCAAAACTGTTCCTTCTTGAAGCGACAAACCGGTGACCGTACCGCTTATGGGAGCATAAACAATCGGCGAGGCTTGCTGATAGGAAAGCCAGGCTGAGGCAAGGCTGGTTTGAGCTTGATTAACCACATTTTGCTGGTTTTTATATTTAGCCTCGGCGGCCAACCAGTTGTCATTTTCTTGAATATAAGTTGGATCATCTGCAGTTAGGCTCCGCGAAACAGCATCATTCATAAAATTTCTCTGGGCCGCCCACATGGCCGAATCCAGGGTATATAAAGTTACCTGAGCAGAATCCAAGCTATTCTTGGCACCCTGGTAACTAGCCCAGGCTTGAGTTGCTCTTAGCTTTCCTTCAAGGTCCAATTCAAGCTCAGCGATTTTATCGCCAGTCTTGACTGCTTGGTCATTTTGAACATAGACTTTGGCTACCACCCCTGAAGCTTGAGTGCTGACTGAAGCATTGTTAGTGGCCGCCACTTGACCAGAAGCAGTGATACTTATGACTAAAGTTCCTTTTTCAGCTTGAGCGGTCTGATATTGAGTTTTAGGCTGTCTCCCCACTAAAATTCGCCAACCGACAAACCCCAAAATTATCACCAGAAAAATAAATAGCCCGGTTCGAGAACGGTTTTTAAATATTTGTTTGAGTCGCATCATGGTGTTAATTTATTTAAGAAAACTGAGAAAATGCTTAAAAAGGAATAAGGACAGTGAAAGTTGTTCCTTTACCCAAAACGCTTGAGACCTTAACCGTTCCTTTATGAATCTCAATAATTCTTTTGGCCAAAGAAAGACCTAAACCAAATCCGGCCACTTTTTCTTTTGTCCGCGAGGCATCGGCCCGGTAAAAGCGGTCGAAAATATGAGGAAGGTCTTTTGGGTCAATGCCTACTCCTGTATCTTTAATCTCAATAGATAAATGCTTCTTGTCTGCTTTTGTATTAATACTTACTTCTCCTCCCGAAGGAGTATATTTGACGCTATTGTCCAAAAAAATAAGCATCATTTGCTCTAAACTTTCCTTATTCCCCTTAACTTTCTGATTTTTGACTTTCAAGTTTATCTCAATCCCTTTTTTCTTTGCCAAGGGTAAAATTTTTCGGTAAGCGCTTTTAATCACCTCAGCGATGTTAACCTCCTCAAAAACAAAGTTCTGACCATTACTTTGCAAGTTAGCCAAACTCAAAAGATTGTTGGAGAGAGTTTGCAGTCCGTCTATATCTTCTAAATTGCTTTTTATCACTTTTTTAGCCCCGGATGATGACATTTTCTTATCCCGCAAAGCCACTTCCATTGAAGTTTTTAAGGCAGTTAAAGGTGTCCGCATCTCATGGGAAGCATCGGCGACAAATCTTTTCTGCTCTTCCAGTGCTTTTTCAATTGGCGTTAAGGTTTTTCCAGCCAAAAAGTATCCTGCCAAGCCAGAAAATATTAATATCGCCCCGTTAGCGTAAAGGAGAATAAATAAAACTCTTTTTCTCGCCTCCTCTAAGTCTTCGATAAAGAAAGGCTGCGGTCCGATTGGAGGTCTGGGTATTCTTTCTTCAAATATTAATCTTCTCTCAATTATATTTAGCCTTCTTCCAAATTCAAAAGTAACCCCTTTGTAGATAACAGCGCTAAAAGTAAGACTGATTGTCGTAATAATAACCAGGTACCAGAAAGTCAGTTTAAAGCGGGCTGATTTAAACATTATTCTTCTCCTCCAATTTTATAACCAAATCCCCTGATGGTCTGAATCAGGTCTGGTTTACCTAATTTTTTTCTCAAATAACCCATATAAACCTCAACCGTGTTTGGCAAAATATCCGCCTCATAATCCCAGACGTGACTTGTGATCTGCTCTTTAGTAAGAGTTTTGTCTTTTTGTCTTAAAAGATATTCCAATAAAGCAAACTCTTTTTTAGACAATTTAATTTGTCTACCTGCCCGTTTTACTTCAAAAGTCAAGGTGTCCAGAGTCAAATCATCACAACCCAAGATATTGTCTAATGCTTGCTTGGGTCGGCGGGTTAAAGCTTTAATCCGAGCCAGAAGTTCGCTAAAAGCAAAGGGTTTTACCAGGTAATCATCAGCACCAGAATTTAAGCCCTCTACTTTATCTTCAAGTTCTCCCTTGGCGGTCAGAATTAAAATTGGGGTGTGGATATTTTCCTCTTTTCTCAACTTTCGACAAAGCTTGATCCCATCCATTTTCGGTAAAAGCAAATCCAGGACAATGACGTCATAGTCTTCGCCTGAAGCCAAATCAAAACCAGTTTCGCCATCATAGGCAACATCAACGGCATAAGATTCCTGCTCTAAACCTTTTTTTATAGAATTAGCAATTTTATGCTCGTCTTCAATAACAAGAATTCGCATTTCAAAGGGATATTATACCAAAAAGCTGAGAAATTGCTGAAGAGTTTTGGAAGTCAAACTTTATTTTTTGCGGGCCAGGGCTCTTTCCATTCTTTCTTTTTCCATTGCTTCTCTTTTTTCTTTTTGGTCAGCAAGCTTTCCGTCAACAATCTTTTGACAAGCAGGGTCAGGACAAGCGGTGGAGGTGTGAATTAAAACAGAACCTTTTACATATTCTTTCCAGGTTTTCACCACTATCCTTGGCTTACCGCATCTTGTACAAAGATTTAGAGTCTGGTCTGTCATGTGATTTAAATGAATAAAACTGCCTAAATGAGAGGTTGTTTTAATTTAGCAAAAAGATACGAAGTTAAAATATGGGGTATCTTTATCTTGACTAATCAAAACTAATCAAACTTAAGCAGATTTATTAATTTAAATCTGCATAAGCGGTATTGTAGCACATCGAGATTTATTAATCAATAAAACAAAAATTAAGGGCAGTTTAAAGCCTTACGCCAACCAGCAGTCTGGGCTTCTTCTTCAGAACAAAACCAGCGTTCACCCCGACTCTCATCTATCTGGGTTTTTGCATAAGAACCGCAACCAGGAAGATGATAAATTTTTTCTCCGGAAGTTGAGATGTTGCCTTTAATATCACAATCTGAAGTGGGTGCTTCAGTGGGCAAAACTGTCGGCGAGACAATCGGACAAGCGGCCCAAAGTCCGCGTTTTGCTTCTCTGGCTTCAGTCTCGGCAGCCAGAATTTCTGCCTGATATTTTATGTCTGGCGGATAAGTATAAGAAAAAGCAAAGCCCTGTTTAACTAACTCAAGATTTATAAAGATATCTCCAAGATAAACATAGCGCAAAAGCCGACCATATTTATCTCTATCAGTGATGTCTTTTTCCAGACGAACTTCTTTTCCTTCGACTAACTCTTTATTTTTCTTTGAAGCCTCAACCCCAAAACACTGGATGGGTTTTCGCGGATCAACTGTTTCTGGAGTATCAATGCCAATATAACGAACTCGTTCCCCACCCTCGATTTCAATAGTATCGCCGTCAATTACGCGAGTAACTTTAAAAGTTTCAGCAGTAAGAGATGGTGTGGGAGTTGGCTCAACGGGAGGTTTATTATCATTGTTTATCCGACCCAAAACAAAACCACCCAGAAGAAGTAAAACACCACCAATAACAAAAACAAGTTTCTTTTTCTTAATTTTCACTAATCAGAATTATATCAAGTCTGGCGAGAAATTTTTCGCGAACTAGAATTTTAAGTTCTCACAGCCAAAAGTGGCGAACCTATTTCACCTCTAAGGTGTGAGGATCCTTGCTTTATAACTTACAATAAGCAAACCGTTATTGTAAGAGGGCTTCATACTTGTAAAGTCATAGGGTGTTTTGAGTGTTAACCGTGATGGCAAATAAATTTCTTCCTGGAAAAACGGATTCACATCCTTTTTCCTTGGCACAACTTGAGATTCAAAAATGTCCCCAAAGGTAGCAAGGATTAAAACAGCTTGACTATTTTTATATACTACCGGAGAATAAAAAACACGGCTATCTGGGCCATAATCATGTCTACTTTTTACAAAAACAGGCGTGTTCATAAAGCTAATATCAGAAAATTGTATAACTAACCCTAGGTCTCCGGCACCATCATGATCCTCAATGATTTCCACTTCCCACATTATTCTCTCGTCTTCTGGAGCAACCAAAGGTTTACTTGATTTTTCCCTGGGCAATCTACCGATACTCACCGAACTGCCTGGGAAACCGTTCCTTTTTTGTTCTCTTAAAACATCACGCATAGTCCGTCGTGGAATTGATCTTATCCGACGTTCCTTCATAGTTCCCTCAGTTCATTTTGCATTTCGCGTGATTATATCATAACAAAGGAAGTTAAAAAGGTGGAAACTTTTTCAGGAGAAATTTTTCGCGGGAAGAAAAATTAACTATTTAAGAAAGTAATTGTTAGTTGGAGGGTTGTGGCAATGCTTACCCAAGTTAAATAAGGAATCTGTAATAAGGCCAATTTTTTTGAATATGGCCAGATAGAAACCATTTCCCAAATGATTGTTAACCAGACAATTAAAATATCCAAAGCGGCCAGGGGCAAATTTTTTAATCCGAATTGAATAGGAGTAAAGGCCAGGTTAACAAAAATATTAATCAAAAATGGTAAAACAACCAAAAAAGGAATTTTCTTTTTAAAACCCCAATAAAAAACAATAATAAGGGTTACAAAAATAATTGGATAAAGAATGGTCCAAATCATGCCAATGAATGAACCAGAAGGAGTCCAGCCAGGCTTTTGTAAGGCTTGATACCATCCTTGCCAGTTCCAACTTTTCAGCATACTTTCATAATACCATAAGTCGAAGCGGTCGAACCACTTGTGGTGAGCGAAGTCGAACTAGAATTTTAAGTTCTATCTCTGATCTCTTCTGTCTCGAGCAAAAGGGCGAGTATGTCTTGGCGTTGATGGTCCCGTTTGCTGTCTTATGGCTCGCCGATCTTCTTTTGATAGAGTCCGAAGATGCCTGTTCCAAACTTGACTTATCCATAGGTCTCTAAGCTTAGATGGAAGACCGTAGAGATTTTGGGGTTTGACACCATGCTCTATTCCTTCTTGTTGTAGCCTGATTCTTTCATCAAACCATACCCTTCTTTCCTCCTTAGAAAGTCCTTTAGGACATGTCCGCTCCTCGGTTGAAAATTGATAGGGAGTTTCTTTTGTTTCTTTCTCTGCCTCAACCATTATCCTATATTATATCAAACTTTTTCAGGAGAAATTTTTTCGGGCGGGATTTTAAGGGAAGAGTGTAGTTGTAAACAAAAAAGCAAGAAAGATAATTAATAATTCATAAAAAAGGGCAATAAACGGAAAGGTTAAAAGGCGATTTAAATAAGGAGCAAAATAATTTGTCCTCGAAACTATACCCACTTTCAATCTAGCCAGAACAAACTCAGTCGTCAAATCGCTAACAATCGGCAAAATTAGAACCAAAAGGTCTTCATTTAAAGAGAAAAGTGAGCGTAGTTGTAATGAGCGAAAAATAAAGGAAATCGAGCCAAAAATGTAGACTGAACTAATGTATAAAAATGCAAAGGAATAAAACCCAAGACTAAAATAAAATGCTATCGTTTTGAGATTAATTTTTAATGGACTCTTAATTGCTAAAAAGAGGATCTTAACAATAGTCCAAAAAATGAAAATAGGGATATTCATTCGTTGTGCTTTAACTAATTCTACCAAATCTTGGGGAAAATTTTTCGAAGGGCCGAACCAGAATTTTAAGTTCTTAACTGGTAAGTTTTTATTCTTTTATTAATCTCTATCAGTTTTTCTTCAATTTTTTCAAAATCCCCTCTTTGGCCAGAAGGCAAAAGTTCTGCTATTCGGCACATTGCCAGTCTTGAATAATCAACTAATAAATCACCAATTTCAAACTCGACTAAATCTACTTTCTTGGGTAAATGAATTGGCTCACCAAATCTTATTTTCACCACCTTTGTTTTCCCTTCTTTTTCTTTCGTGACTACCCCCATTGGCACGATTGGAGCTCGGCTCATCAGTGAAAACATCGCTGCCCCAGTCCTTAAGTCTTCTTCTAATAAACCATTGCCTCTAGTCTCTCCGGTCATCGAAAGCCAAATAACATGACCTGGTTTTCCCAGATAAATCAGGGTTTCTTTGTGAGCTTCGCCTTCCAACCTGTAAACACCAGATTCATCCTTTTGGGCTGGAAAAACAAGTGTATCTACTCCAATCGCCTTAAGGAACAAATTTGCTTCAGTGATAATCTCTTTTCTAGCGATTGCTTTGAGTCGTGATTCCTCACCCGGCAAACGACAACCAACTTTAAGGACCGCTCTGGTGGTTTTTGAAACCGAAGGATAATTGCTCACCAAAATTGCTCTTTCCCCTTCTTGAAGATATGAAGGAATTGGTTCTACTTCAATTCCCCTTATATTTAAGTCAATTATTCTTCGGCCCCACCGATATTGAAATAAATCCAAAGAGCGCACCCTCGAATCGATCCCTTCAGCAATCTCACTTCTTATACCAACTGAAATTTCTTTTATATACCGTATTCTTTCTTGCATGGAATTAAAGATTAATAATTAAGCAGTTTAAAATATAAATATAGAAAATTGCAAGGGGGAGAAATTTTTCGCCTGAGGTGATATAATCTCATTCGCTTTATGGCAGTTGAACACCAACCAGCCATCGTGGGCATAATCGAAGCTCATAAAGAATATCATCCTAATGCAAAAGTTATTGTTGAAGGAGACATATCTTTAATAAATGTAGATGAGCGGATTTGGCTTTGTATAGTGGTCTCAGAGCTTTTGGGTAACTGTTTAAAAAAAGAGGGAGTGACGACTGCCAAGATAAAAATTAAAGATGGATGCTTGGTGGTAGAAGACGATGTTATCCATAAGAATGTTGGAGAAATTCTTGCAAACCTTAACTCTAAACAGGTTAAAAGCGACAGAAAAGACCGTAAGGGTTCGGGGATTTGGGGAGCAAGGACACTTTTAGCCGATCACGACGGAAAACTGGAATATTATACTGAAGGTGGAAGAATAATCGCAGTGGCAGCCTGGGTTGAATAAATTTTTTGAGGGCGAAGTTGAACCAGAATTTTAAGTTCTCTTTTTAATCGCCTCCTTAATCATTTCCTTAGGAGGATAAGGATATTGTTTATCTTTATAGAAAAAGGTTCTACATCCACACTGGCATTCTTGCTTAACAAATTCTGTTGTAGCCAACTCTTCACAGGGCAAACATTTGTCTTTGTTTACTTTTTCTTGAATATCTTCTCCATTAATTCTTATCGTCGGTGAGCCTACAAATTGATATTTTTTTGCTTTTTCTTCTGAATCAATCAAAATTTCTTCAACTTTGGCTTCTGTTTTCAATTCCCTTAGACTTTCTCTTAGAAGTTTTTTAGTTTTCAAACACCAAGGACAATTTAAAATATACAAAAGTTGAATCTTCATAATTTAATTCTACCAAATTCAGGAAGTTTATACTGCTTGTGGTGAGCAAAGCCGAACCAAGTTTATCGAAGGGCTATCCAACACCCGGTGTTGGTGGCCTCTTTTAAAAGGGTAAATCATCTGAGTATTCTTCTATCCTTTTCTCTTTTATAACCTCATTTACTTTTTCTTTTTCTGGACAAAAGGCTTTAAATAAGCAGAATTTACAAAGCGGTCCGGGTTTAGTTATAAACTCCTCAGTCTTTTTAATTTTATTGATTTTATCCAACACCTCTTCCTTGATAATTTCCACATCCTGCTCGATAGCAGAATCCTTTATATTTCCGGTTTTAAGAAAGAAAAAACTGGCTTTTTTAACCGGTTTTTCAAATTTCGTCTCGACCAATAGTTTATAAAATCTCAGTTGAAATTGATTCTCGTCTTCTTTTTTACCGGTTTTAAAATCAACAATATTTAAAGAACCATCATCGTTTCTGGTAATTAAATCAAATTTTCCGCTAACACTAATATCATCGTAAAGCGGGGTGATTAAACTTAAATAATCATTAATCGAATGAGAAAAATCACTGGTGGGTAGGTATTCAATTTCCGGCTCAGGATCGCCGATTTTTAAAAAATTGCTCAGCATTTCCAGCGCCTGCCGATAAAACTCCCTTTCTTCTTCAAGACTTGCAAACCCGCCCCATTTTCCCAAAGGCATTTTTTTGTTCCACATCACCTCACTTTGCCAAGTCTGGCTTAAATATTGCTTAAGACTCTCCCTGGTTCTTTCCCCAACCGGCGAATGATAAAAAAGAGTAATCGCGTTATGAATCGCCTTGCCCATAGTTTGAAAATTCCAGATATTTTCCGGCTGTTTTTTCAGCTCATATTTCATCTTGCTGTAGATGGGGTCAAGGTAGGTAAAATGGTAAGCCTTTGGGCACTTATCAAAAGCATCTAATCTACTTGGAGAATAAATTTTTGAATAATCTACTTTTTGATCCATTTGGGGCCACAATTTTAAGTTTTCTCGCCTAAAACCAAATCTATTATCTCATTGGCTCTTTTTATATCTTCGGCGGTTGTTAATGGTTGTTCGTGAAATTTCTCGGAAGTATAATGTTCAAGAAATCCCTTTACCTCTTCTTGAACTTCTGGATTTGTAATCTTTCCTCTCTCAAGGGCATTCGCCAAGGTGCCAACTACACCTTGCCACCAATTTCGCCTCACCTTAAAATTTTTCTGTGGAGACACGCCACTAAGTATTTCCTCGGGAATTTCATCACTAAATTCATCTCGAAGCCATCTAAGTCTCTCTAGACAATATCTCTCATTCCTTTCTTCTTCCATTGATAGAAATTATACTATAGAGGAGTAAATCTTGAAAGAAATTTTTCGAAGGAGTCGAAGGGCTAGTCAACACCCGGTGTTGGTTTCTTTTGGTTCCTGTCAAACAAAGATTTTTAATAGGGCACTCTTTACATACTGGCTTACGTTTACAAATTGCTCGGCCGAAATGCCAAAAAATTCTGTCAACTTCCCCCGGGGAATAGGGTGTCTGGTTAGAAACTTTGATTATCAGATTTCTCAAAAATAAATAATTTTTCTCATCGGTGGGGTTGGTACCAAAGTTTAAATCACCATATCCATATAAAATAAATCCTGTTCTTACTAAAACATCGACAACGTGGAAATCATTAGCAGAATATTCTTTTAAAAAACAACTTAAAGCTAGATCTCTTACCTTAAATTTAACCCCCTTTATTTTTAAAAAATAATCATCTAAAAAATTATTTTTGTAGTTCTCTTTAGCTTTTTTAAAATATTTATTCCAACTGTTTTGATATTTATCAAATAATAAATTTTTAACAGCTAAAACGGTTTGTGTTCCTTGATTTGGAAAACGATAGCCAGAAACTTTTAAAACTTCTGTAATATTCCTTTTATCTAAATCTTTAAATCTTTTAACCTTAGTATTAAATTCATTATATAATTTCGCCCCTGTTTCACCTTTATTAGCTCTCAATAATAGACTAGTAATAAAAACTCTGAATTTACCAATATTATCAAGAGAGTTATTTAGTTTTAACTCTTTTAAATAATCCAGTCTCCATTGTTCTATACTCTGTGTTGCGGGACCTCCTAAAGCTGGATGGATAAAATCGCTAACAAAAGAAGCTTTTACTAGTAAAATTTTTTTAATTAATACGTTTGTCTCTGGTAAACTGATTTGCATCTCACTACCGCACTTGGGACATTTTTCAGCCATTTTTACTCACCGCCACAATTTTAAGTTTTCAAAAAGGAGGTAGATCTTATTTTTGAGCTTTAGAGAGCTTATCTATCTTATCCCAAAATGGCTTGCTCAATTTGGTTGATCTGGTCTTTATTTTCTGTAGGCCTACCAAAATCGCCTTTTTAACATCTTCGTTTTGTTCTCCTTCTAACCGGGTCAGTAAAATTTCGAAGTGTGGTTTATAATCATCATATTTTGGTTTTATCTCATAGACTATGTCAAAGCCCATATTTATTTCCTCTACCGATGCGTTTTTTACAATCCATTTATCGAAAATTATATTTACCACATTATCTTTATGGGTAACACTTAATTGACTCCAGGACAAAATTACTGCTCTAAGTGCAAATTTATAATTGGAGCTTATTGTGTCAATGCTATTGAGCCACCCCACAATTTCAACACTAAGCTGTAGCTTTAGGGGATTGGCTAAAAATTTCACAGCACCTTTGTAGGCGTTATATGCGTTTTCTTGAGAAGTGGAATCTTGTTCAATAATCATTCCCTTTAATTGTTCTATATATTTTTTACGTAGCTCTTGATCATTCGCGCACCTCATCTGATTGATAGCGAAGTAAACCGGCTCTCTTTGTGGCACTGGAATTTCGGCGGCTTTCGTTAATAAAAGTCCAACTATACTCTTATTGTTCTGCATCTTGTATCTCTCTTCATCTAATTTATCTAGAGCAAATATGTAATTATCGGAGTGAATTAAACTTTCAAGCAAATTTTGCTTCTCCTCTGCTCCCTCAAATTTCCAGGTAATGTCAAGTACTCCTTTGTCTTGGAGTGACCGTGTTTCAAGGCTAGTTCTCATTGTTGTAAACATTGATTGCTGAATTTTTTTATCCTGACTCATTAGAAAATTTTCGATAGTTGTTAGCTCGGCATTTTGTGCGAAAGCCTGGATAGTCTGATCGATAAAAGCTTTTTTAGTATCACTCACAAGGAGTTTTAGGTGGAAGAAAGACGGAAGGAATAAACTCTTCTGCTGCCAAGTGCCAAAGATGCTATTTACTTGAATTAAAACATCAGATAAAGCGTCTGTTTTTGACTTATCTCGAATTAAATCGCTGTATTCTCGGAGAGTAACTTCAACTTTATTTAAAATATCCAAGATTGCAGATTCTTTTTCTGGCGATTGAGGAGCTTGATTTTGCGCATTAAGCAGTCCATTGAACTTATCAAGCAAAGTTCCAATCACCGATTGGTCAATTATTCTCTCGCACTTCAAAACAAAATTAACTTTTTTAGCAAATAAAGTTTCTTTGTCGTCAGGTTTAACACCAAGGTTGGTGTCTAGTATTGTAGGGATAAATTTGTTCAGTACCTCTGGGGTAATAAAAGCCTTGATCGAAGATTCGTCTTCTTGAAATGCAGATAATATCAACAAGCTATCAAAGTGCACATTGACTAGTGCAGAGCGTATATTTGTTTCTTGAGATTTAAATAATTTTCTATTATCATTTATGTATTTCGCCAACTTTGCTTTAAAGTTAAGATAATCTGGAATTTCCCTTGCTAATTCACTATCTTTGGGACTTGCAAGAATGCTGGTATATTGCGACACTATTGGGTCTCTAAATCCTAGGCGAATCTTTTTGAGTATTAAAATAACAAAGTCAAAATCTAAGATGTAAATCTTATCCTTAATTTTTTGGTCGATAACTTCTGCTAAAGCCTCATAAAATTTACTGGTAAATTCTACATTAAGGCTCTTTTTCGCCTGCGCTGTTAAATTGATAATATTAATCAGGTTTTGCTGTTTGTCACTGTTTCTCTCGAGAAGCTCTTGGATGAATTTTGCAATGCCACTAGCAGTAACTCCCTTGTTGCGGATTTCATTTAAGATTTTTATTACATCATCCTTCTTATTATCCTCAAAGGCAATCTCTAGGTCTTCCTCAACTCCCCCTGGAAGAAGATATCGGGCTGGCTGTTTAAAATATATGAATGCTCTCGCGTTATCTGTTTTTACAATCCTAGTTCCATTTATAAAGTCTCTCAATCTGACTGGCTCAGTAGGAAATCTCTCCAGATTTTTAGGATCCTCTATTATCGTTTTATAGAAAGAAGGGAACTCTTGACGGACTATTAGGAATTTAGCAAGGAAAGCAACATTCTGCGTTATCGTTCCACTTGGAATAATTGGGCTATCTCCCGATTCCCGCTCTAGGGCTATCAAATAGTGAGAGATTAGTGTATTTATGAACTGTTTAATCTGGCGCGGGTTCTCCCTAAACGCCTGAGTTATTACAGTCACGAGGTCAGGATTGTTGTCAAATGCCTCTAAATTTGTCTCTCTGAGTAACCTTTCTGTATATTCCTCTAAGTCAGCGTCTATAAATGGAGGGATTTTAATAGAGGTGTTAAAGAATTTTCTTAAAAATTCGTCTGCATTAAAAATAGCATTGTTTGATTTTGCGTTCTCGGTTTTAAGATAAACACTCTCTAGGTGTTTCTTGATTGCTTCTTCGTCGCATTGGATTAAGAAAACACAGTTATTAGCCTTTGGCTCAAGAAAAGTTTTGATTGTTGAGAGAAGCTCAACTGCTTTCTCGTGTGTGCACCGGTCTAAATTATCGATAATTATCACAATCTTGTTGTGTTTTGTATCGTTCGTAATTCGATCAAACTCTCTCTCGAATTCGTGCGGCTCTTTCAATCTCTCCTGTGATAAGGTTTTTGTTTCTGAAGTAATAATCTCCGATCCTACTTGAAATAAAAATAAGATAGCAGAGGTTGTAAAGCTCAAGCTGAAAATGCCACCAAGGTAACTCTGACACCAAAAAGGAGAGAAATGACAAGTCATGATCCCTCCAAGGATTATTGCTCCAAGGAATGCAAGAAGATAAAACTTAAACTGAGCTACCTTTTTCCAACTAATTCTAAGCCCCCCTTCGAAGCTTCTCGATACGCTACTTTCTACTCTCTCAATTAATTCAAAATCTTCAGGAAGAGATTCTTGTCTTTTTAACTGATTTACAAGATTTATCAAAAAATAACGACGTAAAGAATCTTCTTCATATTTCCAAACATCAAAATTAACCACCACTATAGTATCTTTATACTCGCTTAGTTTCTCCTCCAAAAAATTGGCAATTGTGCTCTTCCCCGTACCCCACCCCCCGAAGAGGCCCACTGTAAAGGGGAGCGGGCACTTAAGGATAATATCCTTAAGTGCTTCGGCGATGCTTAAATGTTTAAATCTGTCTTCTCTGAGCTTTTTGAGCGCTTCGTCACTAAGAAAATGGAAGTCCGGTTTTATATTTTTATTATTGCTCATGTTATCTATATGCTTCCGCCCTCAACAATTTTAATTTCTTCCGGCGTAAGGTTGTAGAGCTTATAAACTTCTTCATCTATTTTTCTGTCGGTTCTTTCAATTTCTGATTTTATTTTTAGCCAGATTTCTGACTCTTTAACATTTTTATGTAGTAAATTGATTAACTGCAATATTTTGTCAACTAATTTTGTAAGTTGTTTTTGTGAATCTTTATTGTTTAGTAATATTTTTGGTATAGGAATTTCTTTAATTTCCGGCGGTCCTAAGCGCAGATATCCTCCTTGTAAAACGTTCCCTTTATATCTATTTTTCAGAAAATTAAATACAAAATTACTATTAAGAATTCCGAGAAGTACACGGAAGTCACAAGCGGGCTGCATGATGACAATGGTTGATTTTGCGGCAAGGTAAGCACCAGTTTTATCAAATACACATTCAGGCCTAAGAGTCATTCCTGCCATAACTATCTTCGGATTTACTACTTGATTCAGACGATTTCGAGCTACCTTTTTTAGAGCATTTTCCGAAATAGTTGGTTTTAAAAATGTCTTGCCTAAATATCTCATTTCTTTTTGCCCCCATAAAGATTCAAAACGGTCAATAGTCCCACTATTTATTACTTTGTATTTTTCTTTTTCCTCTGTGATTAAATCTTTTAATATATAAGCTTCAGCAACGGTCGCTGCGCCAGTCACCAAGGCTATTTTTTCTAAAGTGATTGTTATGTCTGAATCTTTCGGAACTCTAACGACCTGTTTACTTTCATCTTCATCCAACAACCAATTTCCATTTTGTAATTTTTTATAATCTATCTCGTGGGTTTCGACTTTCTGCTGGTTGTCAACTTCCATAATATTCTCGATAGCTATCCGGCCTTGGGGTTTTGCTTTTTGTACAATATAAACTATTGGATAAACCGAAACCTCAAATACTTTTGTTTTGGAATAATCTCTGATTTTGTAAATACGATTTCTCTCAAGAATCTTGCGAATATCCTGTGCGTAGTTTGCAGATATTAGTTTATTAGGCAAAATGAAACTGTGATAACCACCATCTCTGCACAAATTCAAAGCTTTTTCAATAAATACACAAAATATATCCCAGTTCCCTTTTGCCGAAAGATAATGGTTATTGATATATTTCCGTTCTTGAGGCATTGTTTTAACCATACTTTCAGAATCAATATATGGTGGGTTGCCAATGACTACATCAAAACCGCCTTGTTTGAAAACATCAGGAAATTCTTCTTTCCAATTAAATGGTTTTTTGTCTCGAAAATTTTTCCCGAAATATTTTTGTAATTCTTCATCCGTTCCTGAAATTAGAGAATTACCATTCTTTATATTTTTATCTAACTTGGGCAGTTTTATTCTTTGGTCAAGAGAGTTTATTAGTAGGTTAAGACGTGTGATTTCTACGGCTTGAGGATCAAGATCAACTCCATAAATGTTATCAAGAAGAATGCCAAGTTTTGTATAAGTTCCTCCTTCATTGCCAAATTCTTTATATTTTTCATATATTAAATTCATTGCTTTGACGAGAAATGAACCTGAACCACATGCAGGATCTAAAACTTTGATTTTTTTTAATTGCCCCATTGATATACATTTATCTAAAACCGGTTTTAGGGCGTTTTTGACAATATAATCTACGATAAAATCGGGAGTATAGTAAATACCTTGTTCTTTTCTTTTACCCTTCTCTTTTTCTACTTTTATAGTTTCGTCAAAACCATTAAAGGCTAACTGTTTTCTTTTTTGTGATTCCACTTTTCTTGCTACATAACCTAAATAATTCTCATAAACGCTCCCTAAAACGTCCGCAGAGATGACTTTGAAATCGTATTCATAATATCCTCTTTTGCCATAAAGGATGTTTACTACTTTTTTTGTCGAGTCACTATAATCGTCCCACTGTTCAAAAGGATGTTTTGAAAAGAGATTAGAATTGTAGATTTCATTTAATTCACGAAACTTTGAAATCATCGATTTATAAAGAGGTATCTGACTGCCTTTTGTTTTGCTATTTTCCCACTCATGAATTAGAGGAATCAGGGTTGGCGGTTCTATGCCTCTATCTTCTGCAACCCTAATAAAGATCAATCTATCAAGTAATTTTTGTACCCCCTCATCTAAAAGATAACTGGATATGTTTTTATTCCATTGCGGCAGATCATTGGTTAATATTTCTCTACATTCATTGAGGTCTTTGTAAAGAGAAGTACCAACAGAAATTCTTTGAAGTTTCTTGCCAACCTTTTCAGCTTCTCTATCTAAGAGATTTTCTCTAAAAGATTCTTTCGAAAGAAGCCAAAGTTGGTCAAATCTTTCAAGATAATGAGAGAACGGGATTTCAAAAAAAAGTTTATCAGCTAAAGATCTGTCTATTACCTGCGCATTAAAAACTTTCAAACTTTCGAAATCAGTCAAAACTGCCCAGGTAACTCCTTTGTTCCAAGAGTATTTGACTGCCTGATTTGCATAATCCTCTCTATTCAAGTCAGACTTTAATGGTTTAGCTTCTAGAAAAAACTTGGGCCTCTCATTTAAATAGAAACCATAATCGACGCGACCCGAAGATTGTTGTTCTTCTGCAGTAACCTCATTTTTGTTTTCTGTATCCCAACCTAGTATTCTAAATAAAGGGAGAATGAAATCCTTTTTTGTTTCTTCTTCCGTATACTTACCTAATTTACCCGAAGCAACAACTAGTTTATATCTGTCTATTAATTTGGGGATTTCTTGTCCAACACTTGTTTTATCTGCTCTTCCCATCTTGCCCCTAATTTTACTCCTTCGGTAACCTCAGGACAAGCATTTTTCCGAGGCTGAAGAAAGAGGCAAAAGAGAAATACGGAAATTAGGGTATAGGGTATAGGGTCTAGTGACTAGGGTTTAGAGATTTCCTTTTTTGACATTTTCTTTCAATTTCTATATTATAGGGCGAATGTCGACGGAAAGAGAAATCCCAATTAAAAATTTAGAAGCTGCCTTTCATCATTTAAGCTTTGTTCAGGAGTCTTCTCCTCAATTTATAGAGCTTTCAGAAAAACCCAACGTATCTTTTCTTCACCAACTCACAGAATTTTCTCACGAAGCTGTTTTGTTTAAGGTTGATGACTGTTGGTATGGTTTTCCGGGTATGGAGGATGGATTTTCCTCGGTCTGGATACCGAAAACTGCATCTGTTATTATCCATTCTCATGGACAGAATAAAATAGCATTTCTTCCCAGCATATTTGACTTAGCCAATTGTTCTGAAGAAGCAGTAAATGGCATCGTCAGTGTTAAAGGGTTGACTATTTTTAGCCCTCCTAAAACAAATTCACCCAAAGGCAGACCAAGTAGTTATCATGACAGGATAAGAGTATTGGTTGCTGCTAGTCCGCAAGAAAGTAGAGAGCAATATATTGAATTTTTAAAAAGGGCAGGGGCTGAATGGCAGGTTTATCCTTGGGAGGAATTAACGGATGAGAAACTAGAAGAAATCTTAGCTAATCCTTCTATCATCCCCTCGGCTTTCTGACAATTAGGATTTTTGGGGTTTTTTGTTTGGAGAAAATTATCTTTCCTCGAACTCCTCCAAAATTTCTTTTTGTCTGCGAGTTAATTTTTCCGGGATTTTGATTTGGAGGCGGACGTATTGGTCGCCCCGACCAGAGCCCCTTAAGTGTTTGATTCCCCGACCGCGAAGCCTGACCATGGTTCCTGGCTGGGTGCCAGGACGAATGCGCAGTTTTAAATCACCATCAATGGTTGGCACTTCTATTGTTCCCCCTAAAATTGCCAAAGTTAAAGGAATTTTGACATCAACAAAAACATCTGCGCCTTCTCTTTTAAAAACCGGGTCAGGAGAAACATCAATCGTCACATAAAAATCTTGAAAACTTATTCTTGAACCATCTTCAACTCCAGCCGGGATTTTAATTTTTCTTCTTTCTCCTCCAATTGAGACTTCTTTTTCACAACCATGGGCTGCTTCTAGAAAATCCAAAGTTAAACCATAGCGAGGAACTCTGGCTTGTCTACCAAAAGGCGAGGCGCCACCAAAAAATTGTTCAAAAATCTCAAAAGGGTCAGAAAAGTCAAATCCCAGACCTTCAAAGGGTTCGCCACCGCCATAAGTGGTATAAGTGTAAGTAAATGGTCCTTGACGATAGGTTCGGGTCTGCCCACCACCGGGAAATCCCTCAAACCCAGCAGGCCCTTGGCCGCCGAAGCCCCCGCCAGGGGCGAAGGCGGCATGACCGAATTGATCATAAGCAGAACGTTTTTCCGAATCAGATAAAACTTCGTAAGCCTCGTTTATTTCTTTAAATTTTTTTTCTGCTTCAGGAGATTTATTTCTATCCGGATGCCACTGAAGCGCTTGTTTCCTGTAAGCCTTTTTTAACTCTTCAGCCGAAGCATCCTTTGAAACTCCTAAAATATCATAATAATCTCTGGTTGTTGTCATAAACTAATTTTAGCAAAAATAAACCCCGCCTTTGGCGAGGGCTCAATTAACTAATAACTAATCACTAATAACTATTACTCCTACTTTTATTCAACTATTTTTCCTTCTTTTTTCTCTTCTTCAGGATTTATCTCAGTCGTGGGTAACTGCATTCCTGTTTCACAGGCAGAACCACCCATAAAAATTAAAGCCATCATCCTTTTAAATTGCCAGTCTAGATTCTTCAACGTCTGACAGGGATGACGAATAAAATTTCCTAAAAATCTTCCTGTTTCTTTTGCATTTCCCATGTTTTAGAAAAATTATTCTACCACCTCTCCTTCCTCAACCTTCTCTTTTTTACCAGGTTCTTCTTTCTTTTCTTCCTTCTTTGGCTCGCCGGAGCCTTCGGCGGAGGCGGCTTGTCCTTGTTGCTGGTACATCTGCGCTCCAACTTTCTGGAGTTCTTCAGAGAGCTTCTTGGTCGCTTCTTCAATTTCTTCTTTATTTGCCTCTGTTTTTCCTAAAACATCCTTAACATTTTTAATCTCCGTCTCGACTTTTTCCTTGTCTTCTTTTTTGACTTTCTCTCCAGCATCTTTTAAGGTTTTCTCGGCGGTATAAACCAGGCTGTCAGCCATATTTCTAGTTTCAATTTGTTCTTTTTGCCTCCGGTCTTCTTCAGCATGGGCTTCAGCCTCTTTGGTCATCTTCTCAATTTCGTCTTTAGCCAGCCCGGTTGAACCAGTAATTCTAATTGATTGGGTTTTGTTAGTGGCCTTATCTTTGGCAGTCACATTCAAAATTCCATTTGCATCTAAATCAAAAGTAACCTCAATTTGGGGCACCCCTCTTGGGGCAGGCGGAATCCCATCTAAAATAAACCGACCTAAAGATTTGTTATCCGGCGCCATTGGTCTTTCTCCTTGCAAAACATTTATCTCAACCTGGGTTTGATTATCAGCGGCAGTTGAGAAAACCTGGGTTTTTGAAGTCGGAATGGTCGTATTTCTAGGAATTAAGGCAGTGGATACTTGTCCCAAAGTTTCAATTCCCAAAGTTAAAGGAGTGACATCCAAAAGCAAAACATCTTTAACTTCACCAGATAAAACTCCAGCCTGAATAGCCGCCCCGACGGCGACCACCTCATCCGGATTAACTGATTTGTTTGGTTCTTTGCCAAAAAGATTTTTCACGGTCTCATAAACTTTGGGCATTCTCGTCATTCCGCCAACCAAAATCACTTCATCAATATCTTTGGTCGTCTTTTTAGCATCCTTTAAGCAAAGTTCAACTGGTTTTGTCGTTTTTTGAATTAAATCATCAACAATTTGTTCAAGTTTGGAACGAGTTAGTTTTTGGACCAGGTGGAGTGGTCCGGCCGAGCCTTGGGTAATAAAAGGCAGATTAATTTCGGTTTCCTGGCTTGAGGAGAGTTCAACTTTGGCTTTTTCGGCTGCGTCTCGAAGACGTTGCAAGGATTGCGGGTCTTTGCGTAAATCAACATTGTTTTCTTTTTGAAATTCATCGGCTAAAAAGTCTAAGATTTTTTTATCAAAATCATCTCCGCCTAAATGGGTATCGCCATTAGTCGCTTTAACCTCATAAACTCCCTCACCTAATTCCAAAATGGAAATATCAAAAGTTCCTCCGCCTAAATCATAAACAGCAATGGTCTGGGCTTGTTTTTTATCCAGTCCATAAGCCAAGGAGGCAGCCGTTGGCTCATTAATAATTCGCAAAACCTCGAGTCCGGCAATTTCTCCTGCTTGCTTGGTTGCCTGTCTTTGAGAATCATCAAAATAAGCCGGAACTGTAATGACTGCCTGGGTGACTTTTCCGCCTAAATAGGCTTCGGCATCAGTTTTTATTTTTTGCAAAATTTTGGCCGATATCTCCTGGGGGGTAAAAGTTCTGCCATCAGCCTCAACGACGGCCATGCCATCCCGACCTTCGGAGATTTTGTAAGGGAGCCATTTAGCATCATATTGAACTGATTCATCCTTGAATCTCCTGCCCATCAACCGCTTGATTGAAAAAATAGTTGACTTGGGATTAACAATCATCTGCCTTTTGGCCACCTCACCGACTAAATTCTTAATCGGGTCAACTACCGAGGGAAAAACATTCCTGCCTTCAGCGGAAAAGATGACTTTGGGCTTTCCACCCTCCATCACCGCACAGCAAGAATTAGTTGTCCCTAAATCAATTCCAATTGGTTTCATATTTTTTTAGCCACTCTAACTTGGGCGACTCTTAAAACCCTATCTCCTAGTTTATAACCTGGGCGGATTTCGTCAAGAACCTTTCCTTCCTCGCCCGGACAAACTTCAACGCATTCCATTTCTTCTGGGTCAAAATCTTTCCCTTGAGTTTGGATTTTTTCCAAACCCTCCTGGATAAGTCCTTCTTTTAATTGTTTTAAAGCCAGGCTTAATCCTTCGTCTTTTAAGTGTTTTTCGGCTTTTTCTAAACTATCAATTGCTGGCAAAATCTTCAAAATTAACTGCGAATTGGCAAATTTAACAAAATCTTTTTTCTCTTCGGCTGTCCTTTTTTCTAAATTTTGATAATCTGCTAAGGCTCTTTTCCACAAATTCTCCAGTCTTTTAATTTCTGAATCTTTCTTTTTCATGCGGGCCAACTTTTAGCAATCTCCGAAATCAAATCACCAAAATAACGAACGGTCGGAATAATTTCTGAATAATTAAGCCGGCATGGCCCGATAACTCCTACCGCCCCAGAGTGTTTTGGTCCTGCTTCAAAATGAGTAAAAACTAAACCACAAGGCTTAAGGTATTCTTGCTCAAACTCATCGCCCAAAAGAACATGAATTGGGTCTTCGCCAAAAGCCCGGTCAAAAAAACTTTCCAGTCTTTGGGCTTGGTCTAAAAGTTCCAAAACGCTTCTGGTGACATCAATATCAAAAAATTCCGGCATTTCCAAAATATTAGCTACACCGGCAGAATAAACATCGCCTTCTTTGGTGGCCGCCACGGCCAGATTCTTTGTTCTTTGAGCCAAAGCTCGAGTCACCTCACGCATTAGCCTGTCAAATTCAAAGCGATAATCCCAAACTGCCTCTTTGGCAGCCACTTCATCAGCCACGGATAATTTCTTTTCTTCCATTAAAGAATCAATATAAAACTTAAAACCCATTGGTGTCGGCACCCGACCGGCAGAAGTATGGGGTTGACGCAAAAAACCAGCTTTGGTTAAAGCAACCATCTCATTTCTGATGGTGGCTGGCGAAATTCCCAAAGAATATTTTTTATCCAGGGTTTCTGAACCAACTGGTTCAGCTGTTTGGATATACTCTTCAATAACTGTTTTTAAGATTTTTGCCTGTCTTTCGGTCAAATCTGCCATTAGCACTTTTATACCACGACTGCTAAAATTTGTCAAGAGGAAAAACTTGTGGTATAGTAATCTTGGATGAAAAAATATGTTTTTATCTTCTTTTTATTAACAATTTTATTGGCTACTTTGCTTCGGTCTCCCAGCAAAACATTTTCCCAATTTTCCGATGAGGATTCTCCTTTTGGCAAACATTTTATAAACTATTGGGGCTTTGACCCAGGAAAAAAAGAAAAAATCTATCAAGCCTACAAAGATGCCGGAGTCAAATGGATAAGATGGGGTGGTGCGCCCCGAGGAGATCCCCTTGTTTGTTGGAGAAGAGTCCAGCCTCAGAAAAATGGCCCATTGGACTGGGAAAAACACGACCAAGAGATTTCTTTGCTTAAAAGTTATGGATTTTTACTTATGTCAAACCTGGGGACAGGCGGAGATTGTACTCCTGATTGGCTTGAGTCTTTATCTGAAACCGAGAAAACAAATTATCTTCAACAATGGCTCAAAGAGGTAGTGGGACGATATGGCTCTAAAGGCAATGGGGCAATTAAACATTGGGAAATGGTCCCTGAACTCTCTGGAGAAGAAGCAATAAAGCCCAATAAATTTTTGGCCGATGTCAAAATGAAGTACCAGACGATTAAAGCAGCTGATCCTCAAGCAGTAGCTTGGATAAGCTTTGAGGGTGCCTGGGCTAAAGATCAGATAGCAATTGAAAAGAAAGAAGAGGGAGAACAAACCTGGATAGGTAAAGTTTTTGCCATGAAGAATGAAAATGGTAAGTATATTGGCGCAGGACAATATACTGATATTTTAGGTTTCCATAAATATGGTCCAACAAATCAATTTGTTGAGGTAATCAAAGCAATGAACTGGATGATTAATAATTCAAATTACCACCTTCAAGGAAAACAGGTTTGGGTTACCGAGGGAGGTCCTTGGGGTTCTTGGATGCCAGGCGAGCCGCCAACTGAAGAAGAAAAAGTTGAAATAATGCGAGAAAGATATAACATTGCCCTAGGAAAAACTAAAATTCCCGGCGTTACCATTAAAATAAGCAAGGTTTTTTGGACAGGTTCTCTGATCGACAAAGACACCCTCGAGCTGACACCTTTTTTCTTTGCTTATCAAGAGCTAGCCACTGGTAAAAAAACTTTTATTCTTTCTTCTGGCTGGAACAAGATTGCCTGGCCAGATATTTCAGGCTATACTGCTAAGACAGCTTTGGAGGATATTGATAATGATTGTGGGGCAGGAACAGCGATGGCAATCGCCAGGAAGCAAAAGAATTGGTGGAAAGATTTTGTCAAAGATTTCGGGGGTGAAAATTTTAATTTACAAAATGAACAAGATTACTTTATAAATGTAACTAAAGACTGTAATTGGAACCTGTGAAAAAAATTTTATTTGCTTTGATTTTTTCAACATTTTCTTTAATCATAGTGAGCAAGATTCAAGCAGTAATTTCACCATTTGGTCTTGCCCTGTTTTTTAATGGCCGTTTTTTTGAAGGATTCAGCGAGCAAGAAATTATTCAGCACGAGCAAGTCCTCACCCAAAAACAGGCCGAGGCAGGAGTTAAATGGGCAAGAGAGGGAATAGGGTCCGATGAACAAACAGAGCGAAGATTGTTACTTCTTTCCCAACACGGAATTCAACCACTAGGCAGACTCCAGGAAGATAACTTGGTCGACACAGCCAAAAATTTGACCGCCTGGAAAGAGCATGTTCGCCAAATGGTTTTGCGTTTTGGTCCACCTGGCCTCAATTTAGTCCATTATTGGGAGATTTGGAACGAACCAGGTGGAGAAAAATTTTGTGACCAGGGAGCCCAACAGTGTTCAACTTATTATTTCAAAATTCTTAAGACAGCCTATCAAACCATTAAAGAAAATGATCCCCAAGCCACTGTCTTGTTTGGTGGAGTTGCGGGCGCGTTCGCAAAGGAAAACGGTTTCACCGACCTCGTTTTACAAAAAGGAGGTGGGCAATATTTTGATGTCTTTAATTTTCATTCGTACGGAAACGAGAGTTATTTCTCAAACCGGATTGACCAAGCCAAAGGATTTCTTAAAAAATACGATTTAAAAAAACCAATTTGGATTACCGAGTCTGGTCATAGTTTCAATCCAGAGTCACAAACCTGGGAAGAAAGCGAGAAACTTCTACCTAAATTTTATTCAATTGCTAAAGAGAAAGGGGTTGAGGTTCTCTTCTGGAGTAATTCGCCTGGAATGAAACAATCACTTCTTAACCTCGACTTAAGTCCTTCTTCTCTTTTTTATATCTACAAAGAGCTAGCCACTGGCAAAAAAACCTTTTCTCTCTCTTCGGGTTGGAATAAAATTACTTGGTCGGGTATTTCAGGCTATACTGCCTCCTCTGCTTTAGTTGATATTGATAATGATTGTGGGACAGGAACAAGTGTAGCAATTTCCCGAAAAAGAAAAGATTGGTGGGAGGATTTTATAAAAAACTTTGGCGGAGGAAATTTTAATTTGCAAAATGAACAAGATTACTTTATAAATGTAACTAAAGCTTGCAATTGGAACCTGTGAGAAAAATTATTCTTTTTATCTTTATCTCCTTGTTTTCTTTTCTTCTCTGGCAAATTAAACCTTCAATTCCTGTTTCTTGGGCCCAAGCAGAACCGGAAATTCCCGGCGGAGCTTGGATTTGCTGGATTGATGCCAAAAAACTAACTGATACTGATCTTCAGTACATCGCTAGTCATTATGATGTCTATCGTGACCAGAATGGCTCTTTAACCAAAGAGCAAATTGATAGACTTCATCAGTTAAATCCCAATTTTATAATCTTAAAATACAAAGGCCACAGCGCAATTTGTGGCCAAGAAAATTGGGGACCATTAGTTGAGGAGCATCCGGAATGGTGGCTTAGAGCCAAAGGAAATGAGATTGTTCACTGGCTTGCAGAGAGCTGTAAGGTTCTTAAACCAAATCTCCAAGAAACCCGCGAGTTTGTCTGGGAACAGTATCAAGAACAACTTGTTAAAGGCTATGATGGAATATTTGCCGATGTTTCTGGCCCGATGGTTATCCAGACTAATTTTCAACCTCATCCAATTATTGATCCCGACCCTCAAAGAGGTGGAGACTATACTCAAGGAGAGTGGATTAGCGACCAAATTGGTCGGCTTAAGTTTTTAAAACAACGCCTTGGGGAAAAACTTCATCTTTGGAACCCGATTCCCTCTCATTGGAATGAATACAAAAATACTAAAGATTTCTGGGACAAGTCAGAATCAGATGGAGCCCAATTTGATGGTTTTTTAAATAAAAGGACTGTCGGGGAGGAAGGTTGGAGAGAGGCAGTTGGTATCTTGATTAATGCAATTAAAACTAAACCAGGACAGATTATCTTGGTTAAAACTAAAAATCTCGATGAAAGTCTTACTGAAAGAAAAAGAGTTGAAAATTTCAGCTTTGCTTCCTATCTTTTAGCTATTTCCTCAGGAAATGATCGCTCGGCTTATTTTTGTTACTGCTACGACCGAGAAACGGAACTTCCAAGTATGGTAGAAGATACTAGACCCCAAGTTAAATTGGGAAAACCCATTCAAGATTCAACTATTGATGGCTTTAAGATTCCCAATCATCGGTCTTATCGAAGAAATTTTGAGTATGGTACGGTCTTAGTCAACCCTACCGCCGACAGAGACGAAAATATTGACCTAGGAGGAAATTATTATGACGACGCGGTTCAAATTAAGAAAGTCAGTCTTTCTGCCCATAGTGCCAAAATTTTAACCAAGGTTCCCCAAGAAAAAAAGTTTAGCCTCTCTTCAGGTTGGAATAAAATCACTTGGCCAGATATTTCAGGCTATACGGCCAAGACAGCTTTGGAGGATATTGACAATGATTGTGGGGCAGGAACAAGTGTAGCAATTTCCCGAAAAAGAAAAGATTGGTGGGAGGATTTTGTTAAAAATTATGGGGGAGAAAATTTTAACTTGCAAAATGAACAAAATTACTTTATAAATGTAACTAAGGCTTGTACCTGGACGCTTTAAATGAAATTTCCAGAAATAAAAAAACCAAACTTTCCCAAGCTTTCCCGAAAGCAAATTTTCAGTCTTTTGGTCTTTCTTTTTATCCTTGTGGCTTTACCGGTAGCCGTTTTTCTGGTTCAGCAACAACAAATTTACCAAGAAAAAGCAGTCGGAGCCGAAGCCAGACCAACTAATGTAAAAATTACCAATCTCCATGGCGGTGGGTTCTCTGTTTCTTGGACTTCTTCTGACCTTGGCAACGACAATTCCTTTACCCAAACCACTGGTTGGCTAAAATACAGCCCCAACCAAGACAACCTCGATAAAACTACTTATGATGACCGAGGCGGAGAAAATTTTTCTTCAACTACTCATCATGTTTCCATTTTTAACCTAAATGCAGAAACAACTTACTATTTTAAGATTAAATCTGGACCTGACCTTTATGGTTTAAATCCAGCTGGAGAGCGTTGGGTTAAGGGCGGAACAGCCAAAGGACAAAAAACTCCCAAGACTCTTGAGCTCAGCGGTAACCCCCGTCCAATATATGGCTTTATTAAAGACCAGGGTGGAAATAAAATTTCCGGTGCTTTGGTCTATGTCAGGCTCAAAAAAGACGATAGCGACACCAAATCGGCTTTGATGTCAACCGTTACAAAAAGTGATGAAGGCTGGGTAGTGGATATCAAAAATACCAGAAAGCAAGGTCTGGGAGCTTTTTTTGATTTTGACGGAAATGACAGGGTTTTGATTGATGTTCAGGCAGGCCAGAACGGAGCCGCTTCGGCCAACTTTGCTATAAGCGAGTCCTCACCCAGCCAAGACCTCATCCTGGCTATCCCAACCCCAACACCTACGTCTTTGCCAACGCCCTCGCCTACACCGACAATAACCGGAATTCCTAGCCCAACCCCAACTTTATCTTGGATTAAAACTGGAACTTACACCGTAGGTTGTAATTCCTCAACTTCCGTTTCTTATCTGTCTCGCCGAATGAAATTTCAAATGGTCTCTGGAGGGGGCGGAGATTGCACGATTTCCCTTTATTGTTATGGCTCTACCGGAGCCAACTGGAGTGTAGGTGAAACCAAATATGATGTTACCAATCAGACTTGTCCTTTAAAATGTGGAGAGTGGCGCCAAACAGCTGATTTTGGGGCATTAAAAACAGTTACTCAACAAAACTTCTCGGTGGGCTGTAACGACGGGGAAAAGATGACCGTTGATGTTTATCGTTATGGCCACTAGCTTTGGGGGGCTCGGGTTGAGTCAATCATTTCTTCTGACTCGGAAAGAATCTTTCGCCATTGCCCGACTCTTTTTAGAAGCCCGATAAAAACTGCCAGTTCCTCAATTTTTAAAATCAAAGAACAAAGGATATAAACCCCTAAACCAATAAAACTAGCCAGAATCGTCAAAATAATAAGATTTATCGTCCTGGTGGTGTCCAAAATGTAGCGGTCCAAAACCCTCATCGGAATCCAGAGAAAGACGGCGGTCACCAGAGTCGCCAGGCTCATCTTAAAAAGAGGAATAAAAACGCTTTTTCTTTCAAATCCCCTAATACTTCTGTCTAAAAAAACAAAAAGCAAAACTGCATGAATAAAGCTGGCAATTGAAGTGGCCGCCGCCAAACCCAAAACCCCAAAACCTAAACGAAGGGTCAAAAGAACGCTTAAAAAAACATTGATTGCCACCCCAAAAGCTCCAATTAAAAGAGGAGTTTTGGTATTCCGAAGAGCATAAAACCCTCTAACCAAAACTTGAATTATACTTTGACTAAAAATAGCGATGGTAAAAAGAGCCAAAGTTTTTCCCGTTAGAATTGTCGCTTGCCAAGGGAAATTTCTTGTTCCAAAAACAAGCCGAACTGTCGGAATTCGCAGAATAAGTAAAATCGCGCTTGCTGGCAAGACCAAATAAAGAATCTGAAAAAATGAAGATAAAAAGGTTTTTTTAAACTCCTGCCAATCTTTTTTAGCGGAATTTTGAGATAGAGCTGGCAGGGCCGCCTGACCAATAGTTCCCCCAAAAAGACCAACTGGAAGATTCATTAAGTGCTGGGCAAAATAAAAAATTGTCAAAGACCCGGCCATAAGCGAACTTGCCAAAAAGACAGGCACCGTGGCCTCGATTTGAGAAACTGCCAAAGCCAGGGTTCGGGGAAACATAAGCCTAACAATTTCTTTGACTCCAGGATGAGAAAATTCCCAAGACAGCGGAAGGTAAGAAAAGCCAAGTTTTAAAGCTAAAGGAAGCTGAACCAAAAGATGTAAAAGAGCGCCGATAACCACCCCTAGAGTTGGTCCATAAATTCCAAAAGTAGGAGTTAAAGCAATTATTCCAAAAATAATTCCCAAATTGTAGGCAACAGGGGCGAGGGCAGGAACTAAAAAACGCTGATTAGATTGAATTATACCAGTCAAAAAATTTGAAAGACAAAAAAATACCTGGGCAAAAAGCATCAGGCGCGTCAAGGAAGACATTAAAACAATTTTCTCTGGAGAGAAACTCGGGGCAATAAACCGACAAAGCTCTGGAGCAAAAATAAAAATCAAAATCCCCAAAAAGATAAAAAAACTTAAAACTATGTTTATAATCGAAGAGGCAACCTGATAGGCTTCATTTTTATTTTTTTCTAAGTATTCTGAAAAAACCGGAATAAAGGCAGCCGACAAAGCCCCAATCACTAAAAGCTGAAAAATCATATCTGGAAGTCTGAAGGCAGCAAAATAAACATCTAGTTGCCACTCGCTTCCGCCAAAGAATCTACCTGCTAAAAGTCGGTCCCTGAAAAGCCCCAAAAGTCCAGAGACTAAAACCGTAACCATAATGACAAAAGCGGCTGACAAAATATTTGTCTGTCGTCTTAGAAAAATTATTTTTCCGTTTTTAAAAATATTTCTTACCATTCTCTTGCAAAATCCTTCTGGCATGATATATTATATCTTCAAATGCCACAAACCAAAAGTGCTAAAAAGGCTCTTCGGGTTTCCCGCCGTCGAGCGGGAGTAAATTCTTTGATTTCCCAAAAAGTTAAAACGGCTCTTTCCCTTGCCCGAAAAAAAATTTCCTTGGAGAATGTCAGGACAGCCGAAAGTCTTCTTGATCAGGCAGCCAAAAAAGGGGTCATCCCTAAAAAGAGAGCCTCGCGACTTAAGAGACGACTTTTTTTGCTTTTGACAAAGTCTGGTAAAGTTCACTATACTAGAAAAAGCCATGCCCAAAAGTCAAATCAACCTTCTACCACGGGAAGAGTTCGAAAAAAAGCCTCTAGGTAAATTTTTACTCTGGGCCCTTTCGATTGGACGCTGGATTGTTGTTTTTACGGAACTGGTTGTTATTTTGGCTTTTCTTTCTCGATTTAAACTTGATCGTGATATTGCTGACCTTTACGATCAAATTAAGCAAAAACAGGCAATTATCGCTTCTTCCTCTTCTTTTGAACAAGATTTTCTGTTCTTGCAAAAAAGACTTTCCGAGATTAAAAATTTAGAAAAGGGGCAAGTTAAGGTAACCTCAATAGTTTCAGCAATTTCGGCACTCACCCCCGGGGATGTTTCCTTCTCTAGTTTTTCCTTTGATGAAGAAGCGGTAAAACTCTCAGGAGTGGCTCTTTCGGAGGAAGGGCTCGGCAGTTTTTTAGCGGGCCTGGCAACGTCTCCAAGTTTTTCCGAAGTTACCCTTTCTTCTGTATCTAAAAAAACCGGAGAAGAGGCAGGAATTCGCTTTTCACTGACGGCAAAATATATTGGCGGAGGAGAAAAAAGTGCCATTTAATCCAAAAACTGAATATCATCGCTATCAACACTATTTTGTCGATATCCGCCGACTCTACCAAAAGAGAGAGGTGGTTGTCTATACCGGTTTAACCCTAACTCTCCTAACTATTGCTTTTTTTGGAGTTTTTGCTTTAAAACCGACAATTGTCACCATCGCCTCTTTAGTTAAAGAACAACAAAGCAAAAAACAGATTGACCGCGAACTTCAGACTAAAATAAACGCTTTAGCATCCGCCCAAGCAAATTACGCTCTTATGGAAAATTCTCTGCCGCTGGTCGACGACGCCTTGCCGGCTGAGCCTTCTTTATCCCAAATTGTTTACCAACTTGAAATTTTGGTCCAACAGCAAGAGCTAACCATCACTTCTTTGGCTTTTGAGCCGGTAACGTTGGTTGGAGAACCAAAGGAGAAAAGAATCGCCAAAAAAGTTCCTGGCCCAGATACGCTTTCCTTTTCCTTGTCTCTAACTGGAAACTTTGAAAATTTAACCAAACTTGTTTCCTCTTTGGAACAGTTAAGAAGAATCGTCACAATTGATTCTTTGACTTTTACCCAAAGAAAGGGCGAGGAAGAGAAGATAATGAGTTTAAATCTTTCAGGAAAAGTTTATTTTCTGCCCAAAAAAGAATTATGAAACGCCCAAAAATTTCTCGAGATTTATTTTTTCTTTCAATTTTAACGGTCATCACCACCTTAACCTGGATTAGTCTTGATACTTATCGTGCCTTCACTAAGGCCGAGGTTCCTAAAGTTTTAAAAGAACAAATTTCTCCGCTTAACCCTGAACTTGAAAGTAAAGTTTTTGAAAATCTCTCAAAACGTTTATTAATAAAAGAAGGGGTGCTTGTTTTGCCAACAATAATCCCAACGCCCGAGGCTACCGTGTCTGGAGAAATTTAAGATGATTCGTGATAAAAAAATTCCCACAATTTTAGCAATTTTATTTCTCCTTGTTTCCTTATTTGCTGGAGTGCTCCTTATTCAAAAAGGCCAGGTATTTTTCTTAAAAGCCTCTCCCGAAATTACCCCAAGCGGGATGAAAATTACCAATCTGTCCTCTTCTTCTTTTACTGTTTCTTGGACCACTGAAAAAGAGGCTTCGGGCTTTGTCCGTTTTGGAGAAACATCTTCTTTGGGCCAGACTTTTGCTGACGACCGAGACCAAATTTCGGGTTCAACAGGTTCTTTTCAAGCCCACCATGTCACCTTAAAAAATTTGAAACCAAAAACTACTTATTTTTTCAAACTTGGTTCTGGAGGAAAAATTTTTGATAACTCTGGCAAGCCTTATGAGGTAGCCACTGCCGGAACTATTTCTGGAACTTTTCCTCCAAGCGATCTCGTCTCGGGAACAATCCTTGGCTCAGATAACACCCCGGCTGATGGAGCAATTGTTTATTTTAAAATGGCTAACGTTACTCCTCAATCCGCCCTTGTTCGTTCTTCTGGAAGCTTTATTATTCCTTTAAGCGCCGCTCTTTCGGAAGATTTATTAGGCTTTGCTTCCTATGACAAAGAAGCCCAAGTTGAAGAAATTTTTGTTCAGGGAGGCTTGCGCGGGACGGCCACCGTCATTACCACCACCAAAAACGACAATCCTCTTCCCGAAATAATCTTGGGTAAAAGTTATGATTTCCGCCAGGCAGCACAGCCTGAGGAAGAGGAAAGCGTTTTTCCTACTCCGTCTCCCCAGCCAGAATCCGAAGTCCAGGCAACTCCTTCATCTAAGTTTTCTTTCGCCGAACTTGCTCCAGCAAAGGAAGCAACCGAATCAGTTGAGTTGGCAATAATAAGCCCTGAAAAAAATGAAAAAATCTCAACGCAAAAACCGGAGATTTTAGGGACCGGACCAGTCAATCAAACAATTCAAATTGTTATTGAGTCCCCAACCTATACCGGAACTGTAAAGACTGACAGTCAAGGAGACTGGAGTTTTACTCCACCAACAAATTTAACTCCCGGAATTCATACCGTTAAAGTAACTCTTGGGGGAAAAACAATTTCTCAAACTTTTACAGTTTTGGCGGCCGGAGAAAGCGAACTTCCGGCCTTTACCGCCACTCCTTCAGCAACGATTACTCCAACGCCCGAACCAACTCCAAAATTAACTCCCAGTCCAACTGCCACTCCTTCGGCCCGAACCGCCATGCCAGCAACCGAAGCCGGGGTCCCCAGTCCTGGGTACTTGACACCAACATTTTCGGTCTTCATAATGGGGTTAGTATTTATTTTGATTGGTTTTGTTGTAGAAAAAATACTTGCCCATGCCAGATGATTTAAATCAACCAAGTGGACCAACGGTCCAAGTTCCCCCAATTACTCCTTCAGTTCCCGGAACTGAACCCCCTCAACCACCACCGGGATTACCTCCTGAAGGACCACCCAAACCAGCAGAAACACCAGTCGAACCAACTCCTCCATCTCCACCACCATCAGAGGAGCCTTCTTTAGTCATCTCCACTCCGCCCAAAAAATCTCGAGTAAAAGTCATTATGGCTTCAATTATTCTTCTTGTTCTTCTTGTTTCAGTTCCAGGTGCTGTCTATCTAGTTCAACGTCGAGTTTTTGCCCCAAAGGCAGCAGGATGCGACCGGGATTGTAGCGCCACCCGTGACAATAAGGAATGTTGGACTTGGGCTGGAAGCGGTTGCGCCTGGGAAGGCGATCCTTATAGCGGAAGTTGCATTTGTAAAAGAGGAGAAGAGCCAACACCCACACCACCACCTTCTAGCCAAAAATGCACTAAAAAAGATGGTTCACCCGGAGAAACCTGCGCCAATTTGGATAAATGTGATGTTGATGGTGGGTGCAACCCTGCTTGTTGCGCTTATAATAAAAATTGTGGTGCTAATGGAAAAATTTGCGACATTCCCAATGGCTACTGTCAAAGCGGTTATAGTAGTAGGGACTGTAATACTCCCGGCTACACCAAAAAATGCGTTGGTACACAATGTGTAAATCAGGTGTGCGCCGTGGGAGAACCATGTACTCCAGAGTGTTCTAATAATGACCAATGTAAAAAAGTCACTCCCACCCCTACTCAACCTCCTGGTGGAAATTATTGTTCCCCCCATGGATTCACTAAGGTAGGTTGCGCTGGTCTTCCTGGTGATATTGCTACCTGTGAGGGGAGCGGCGGCCAATGTTGTAAAAGTTCCCAAGGAAATCCTTTCTGTTGTTGGGCAAATGGAATGTGTTCAGGGGGATTCAGAAGTGGTTGTAGCGAAACCGGCCCGGGTAAGGTCAAGGTTGAAAATCAAACTGGGACCAACTTTAATGTCACCGTTCAGAAAAATATCTGCGGTCCAGGTGTTTGTCCTTGCACCAAAGAAGCAAGTAGAACCACGGTGGTGGTAAATGCTGGAACTTCTAGGGAATTCTCTTTAGGAGCAGACAAATGCGGTCAAATAGAGGTTTTCTGGACCGAAGCCGGCGGAGGGGGATGTGGGTCCTGTAAAACCACCGGATGTGAGGAGGAAGTTACCCCAACGCCTCCACCACCAGATACTGCCCGTTGCGATTTTTGTAAAGTTTACGATACAGACTGGAATGAAATTCCAGATTTGTCAACCTTAACTGTTGGCCAAACTGTTTATTTTGCTACTCGGGGGGCAACAACCCATGCCCAGGGAATTACTAAGGCTCGCTTTAGAATTACTATTGATGGGGTAGTCGGCTCTTGGCAACAGACAACCGAAAAACACGACAACAAATTCTATATCGAGTACACCATTCCTTCAGCCGGAAGTTATGCAGTTGAATCGATGGTCTACAATCCGGTTTTAGGTTGGTGGTAGATTATGAATAGATTAAAACAAAATTGGTATCTAATCTTAATTGCTCTAGCTACAATAGCCTTGGGAGCAATCGCGGTGATAACGGCAATTAAACTCTATCAAGCTGGCAAACAACCAGTTGCTCCAACTGTTCCGGTCCCGGCTCCTGCCAGAGAACCAATTTCAGAGTGCAAATTAACCTTTAATATAACTCTGCTCACTCCCACCCCGACGCCAACCGGAACAATAACTCCAACACCAACTGAGACTCCAACTCCAACACCAACTGGGACAACTACGCCTACTCCGACTGAAACACCGACTCCAACTCCGACAGGAACAGTTACTCCAACTCCAACCGGGACAGTTACCCCAACTCCAACTGAGGAAGTTACGCCGACACCAACGGAAGAAGTTACTCCAACCCCAACTCTGGTCGAACTTCCTCCAGCAGGTTTTTCTGCCCCAACCTGGGGAGCGGTCCTTGGAGGAATTCTAATTTTAGGACTGGCTTTAGTTTTAGCCTTCTAAAAAACCTCGTCCGGTGTTAAAATATTGCCATGCGAATTGTCATTATCGGAGCAGGTTTTACTGGTTTAGCCGCTGCTTATAGACTTTCCCAAAAGGGACATAAGGTTTCTGTTTTTGAAAAAGAAAAATTTCCCGGAGGCTTAGCCGCCGGATTTAAAGAAAAAGGTTGGGATTGGTCTCTGGAGTATTTTTTCCATCATCTATTTACCTCTGATTCGGCAGCCCAGAATTTAATATCCGAACTTGGACTTTCCAGCAAACTTTTTTACACTCGACCAAAAACTTCAATTTTTTATCAAGGAAAAATTTCTCAATTTGACTCTCCCTTATCTCTTATCTCTTTTCCCTTTCTCTCATTTCCTAACAGACTTCGTACTGGAATAATCACTAGTTATTTAAAACTAACAAGCGACTGGAAATCTTTTGAAAATATTACTGCTTTTTCCTGGCTTAAAAAATATTATGGAAAACGCTCTTTTGAGATTTTATGGAAACCACTCCTTTTAGGAAAATTTGGAAATCAGGCAGAAAAAATTTCTATGTCTTGGTTTTGGGCAAGAATCAAAAAAAGAAGTCAGAGACTTGGATATTTTGAGGGCGGATTTCAGGTTTTAATTAACAGGTTGGTAGAAAAAATAAGAGATGGCGGTGGAGAAATTTATCTAAACCAGGAAATTACTTCCTTAAATGACTTAAATCATTTTAACAAGTTTAACAGGGTTATTATTACTACTCCAACCCAAACATTTTTCAAAAAAACAAAACTGCCAGAAATGCTCGGGGCTCTTAATTTAATTCTGGTTCTAAAAGAAAAATTCTTAACCGGTGGCACTTATTGGTTGAATATCAACGAACCTAGTCTTCCTTTTGTGGCCGTGGTTGAACATACTAATTTTGTTGACCAAAAATATTACGGTGGAAATCATCTTCTCTATGTTGGTGGCTACTATCCCCAAAATCACCCCTATTTCAAAATGACCAAAGAGGAAATTTTCAAGGAATTCTTGCCCTATCTTCAGAAAATCAACCCAAAATTTAATCACTTGTCACTTGTCACTTGTCACTTGTCACACAGTCTTGATGCCCAACCCGTTATTCCGGTAAACTATTCCAGTCTTATTCCTCCGCCTCAAACCCCAATCCCCAATGTCTTTCTTGCCAACATGCAACAATTTTATCCCTGGGACCGAGGAATAAATTATGCCATAGAGTTAGGAGAAAAAATCGCCAATGAAATTGAAAATTCCTAGTCAAAATTTGCTTATTGCTTATTGCTTATTGCTTGTTGCTTTTATTGGTGCTTTTCTCCGTTTCTATAATTTAAATTGGGACCAAGGACATTTCTTTCATCCCGACGAACGAAATATTGCTTCAGCGGTTTCTCGTATCCACTTTTTTGACCAACTTAACCCAGAATTTTTTGCCTATGGAGGACTGCCAGTTTATCTTTATCGAGCAATTGGCGATTTTTTGGTCTTGATAACTAAAAACCAAAGTTGGGTTTCTAATTGGGCTTACATTAATCTTATCGGTAGAGGTGTTTCCGCCTTCTTGTCATCGCTAACGATTCTTTTAGTTTTCCTCTTGACCAAAAAAATTTGGGATGAGAAAATTGGGATTTTAGCTTCATTCCTTGTCGCTTTTTGCCCCTCTCTTATCCAAACCGCCCATTTTGGCGTGACCGAAAACATGCTTATTTTCTGGCTTGTACTTCTTTCTATTTTTTCTTTTGAAATCTCTCAAAACCCAACTTTTAAAAATTATCTAAAAATAGGAATTATTTTGGGATTGGCAGTAGCAACCAAGATTTCAGCCCTTTCATTTTTGATTATCCCAATCGCTGTTCAAATTCTTGTCCACTTTAAATATTTAAAGTATCAGTTCAGATTTTTAGTTTCTCTTCTGGTGGGCTTTTTAACATTTTTTGTGTTTTCTCCTTACACATTTTTAGATAAACAAAAATTTTTAGAGTCTATGAATTATGAAACTGGAGTGGTTTTGGGGAGACTTAAAGTTGTTTATGTTCTCCAGTTTGAAAAAACTTTTCCTTATCTTTTCCAAATTAAAAACTTTTTTTGGCAAATGGGCCCAGTTGCATTTTTGGGGATTTTGGGAGCAATCTTACTCTTAGTAATTGCTCTCAAAACTCGCGATAAAAAACTCCTAATTGCGAAACAACAAGCTTTGCTTATTTTACTTTCATTTCCCGTTGTTTATTTTGTCTATGTCGGCTCTTGGCACACAAAATTTATCCGCTTTATGGTTCCAGTTTTGCCATTTTTAGCAATTTTTGCTGCCTGGTTTCTTTTTGGGGTTTGGAAAAAATCTAAGATTTTTGGCGGAATAACTCTTACTCTTTTTCTTGCTCTTACTTTTCTTTGGTCCTTGGCTTTTTTCTCTATTTATACCAGGCAGTCCACTAGAATCGCTGCTTCTCGCTTTATTTATCAAAATATTCCAAAAGGAGCAAAAATCTTAGGTGAACACTGGGATGATGGTTTACCTATTCCTCTGGATACAGATAATCCAGGCCAATACCAAATTGAGGCACTCACCATTTATGAACCAGACAATATTCAAAAAATTAATTACTATGCAGAAAAACTTTCTCAAGCAGATTATATTGTCATTAACAGTCGCCGGCTATATGGAACTTTAATTAATCTGCCAGAAAAATATCCAATAACCAGTCGCTATTATAAACTTCTATTTGCTGGAGAACTGGGTTACACTAAAATTGCCGAATTTTCTTCTTATCCTTCACTTTTAGGAATAACCATCAACGATGACACTTCCGAGGAGACCTTCCAAGTCTACGACCACCCTAAAGTTCTCATCTTTGCTAATAAAAAGCGTCTCCCGGTGGAAAGTCTTAAAATATTGCTTAGTTTATGATTTCTGATTTTTTCATAATTTTTTCTTGGTGGTTTTTACTTTTCGGATTAGGGGTGGCTTTTTTGCCCCTAACTTGGTGGTTTTTCAAAAAATTTTTTGACCTTGGATATTCATTTTCAAAAATAATTGCCATTTTGCTAGTCAGTTATTTTGTCTGGCTTTTGGGCAGCCTTCATCTTCTTCCTTTCGGAACTCCAACTATTTGGCTTACAGTTTTAGTTCTGGCAGGACTAAATATAATTTTGGCTAAGAAAAACGAGGGAGAGTTTAAGACGTCTCTTAAAAAATCCTGGAAGATTTTATTTTTTGAAGAAATTCTTTTCTTTGTCGCCCTAACCTCTTGGTCTTTTATCCGTGGTTTTCAACCTGATATTGAGGGACTTGAGAAATTTATGGATTTCGGATTTGTTAATTCTATTCTCCGCAGTCAATATTTTCCTCCTTTGGATATGTGGATGGCCGGAAAAACCATTAACTATTATTATTTCGGGCATTTGGTGGCCGCTGTTTTAACAAAACTTTCCGGAATAGATCCAGCTATTACCTACAACCTAATGATTGCTACCATTTTCGCCCTAACTTTTACGGGTACATTCTCCCTGGCATCAAATCTCATATTTCATTTGAAATTGAAAATTGGTAATTATTGGAAATTGGTATTTATTGGCGGTCTACTCTCTGCCTTTTTATTAACCCTGGGTGGCAATCTTCATGCCTTTTGGTGGTTTTTAACCCATAATTTCAATTTTGCCGCTTATTGGTATCCTGATGCTACCCGGTTTATTGTGGAAAAATTTGGGGCAATCGATAACACTATTCACGAATTTCCTATTTATTCCTTTGTGGTTTCCGACCTACATGGGCACGTCTCTAATATTCCCTTTGTTCTTTTATTTCTCGCAACAGTCTTCACTATTTTTGCGTCCAAGAAACCCTCCTTATCTCTTTATATCTTTATATCTTTGCTCCTGGGCGTCTTATATATGACCAATTCTTGGGATTTTCCGATTTATTTTTCAATTTTAGGAGCAACAATTTTCTATAAATCATTTTTAAATATTGGTTTACCTGCCCGCCATCGGCTTGCGCCGAAGGCGCTGGCAGGCGGGTTGGTAGTATTGGTACTTACTGGTAGTATTCTCTTCTCTCTTCCCTTTAATCTTTCCTTTTCCCAAATCGCTAAGGGAATTGCCTCAGTTAATGCCCACTCTCCTTTCTGGCAACTTTTGGTTTTATGGGGTTATCAATGGATAATTTTTTTAAGTTTTATTATTTTCCTGGTTCTCAAGAAAAGAATCACTAATTCCCAATTACAAATTCCTGACATCTTTATCTTAATTCTTATTTCTGTTGCCACCTTTTTAATCATTATCCCAGAATTTTTCTATGTTAAGGATATCTATATTCCCTCTTATCATCGCGCCAACACCATGTTTAAACTGGTTTACCAATCTTTTATGATGTACGCTCTCGCTTCAGGATACATCATTGTTCAAATTCTCACTTCGTTAAAAAAGAAAGTTTTAAAATTTATGCTTTTTGCTTTTTACTTTTTACTTTTTACTTTTGTTTTTATTTATCCCTACTTTGCCATTAATTCATATTATGGTAATTTAAAAATTTATCATGGCTTATATGGTCTTTCATTTTTAAAAAGAACCTCTCCAGATGATTATCAAGCAATTACCTGGTTAAACAAAAATATTAAGAATCAACTAGTAGTTTTAGAGGCAAGCGGAGACAGTTACACTCTTTTTAACCGAGTCTCTGCCCTAACTGGACTACCAACAATTGAGGGCTGGTTAGTTCATGAATGGCTCTGGCGAGGAAGTTTTGATGAGCCAGGAAAAAGAGCAAACGAAGTCCAAGCAATTTATGAAACAAAGAATAAAGATCAGGCTTTAGATTTAATTAAAAAATATAACGTCCAATATATTTTTGTCGGAGAGAAAGAAAGAGAAAAGTATAAAATTTCTGAAGAAAAATTTGCTCAAATTGGAGAAATTGTTTTTCAATCAGGAAAGACCAAGATTTACAAGATTGATTCCACAAAACTGTGAATCCCTTCCCAGCTTTCCCCAACAGGCAAAAGAACCCATTGCCCAGAAGAATGTTTTTGAGGATGATATAAATATCCTTCAGCTGTCTCCCATCCATCCAAAACAAAGGTACTCATTTTTCTTGAAGAAGGAGTAGCCAAAATTTTTACCAAAGGAATTAAATCATCGATTTTAAAATCAGTTTTAAGTCCCTGGTTTAAAACTTTCCAAAGACCTAAAATATTTCCCGGCTTAGACAAAAACCAGGGTGAAAAAATCTTGCTCTTTAAGGCAGCAATTACTTTTTGCTGCCGGCGAGACCTGGCATAATCTGTCCCCTCGTCACCTATGGCATTGCGGGAACGGACAAATTTTAAGACAGTTTGTCCATCCAAGTGTTTTAAGCCGGCCTCGAAATGAATATGCTCATATCGGCAAGCAAAAGTTTTGTCGCCGCCACATAAATCCTCCTCTTTTCCAGGAATTGGATATTTAAAATCATCAAATGTCCCTTCCACATAAACATCTATTCCTCCTAAAAAATCAATTGTTTTAACAAAGGTGTCGAAATCAACTAACACCACTGTATCAATTCTTTGTCCTAAAATTTCCCCCATCACCTCTTCCTCTTGAGCTAAACCTCCATAAAAATATAAAGAATTAATTTTTGTCTGTAATGGTTGGTACCAAATATCCCGGGGAATGGACAACAAAACTGTTCCTTTTTTTGAGACCGAGGTAAAAATTATTGTATCGGTCAAGGTTGCTCCTTGGTGTCCTGGACCAGATTCGCCCAAAAAGAGAAGATTTACCCTTTCTTTTCCTTTATTGCGAAGCAACAAACTTTGTTTATAAAAAAAGAAAAATCCAAAAATCGCCGAGGCCGCAAACAGTATTACTAGCCCCAAAATTCCCAAAGCCAAAAAGATTTTCTTTTTTGTCATGAGTGATATTATATCTTAAGTGATACAATTAGAATAGATATGCTCATTCGTGAAGTTCAAGATGTAGAAAAATCCGCTTTCAATTCTTTTGCTCTTCATCCTCTCCAATCTTGGGAATGGGGAGAGTTTCGGGAAAATTTAGGGCAAAAAGTCTTAAGACTTGGAGTTTTTGAGGGTAAAAAATTAATTTCCGGTTATCAAGCAACCGTCCACCCAATTCCCCACACTTCTTATTCAATTATTTACCTTCCCAAAGGCCCGCTTCCTGACAAACCAATGCTTCAGTCTTTAGCAAAAATTGGAAGGCAGGAAAATGCCATTTTTGTCAAAATGGAGCCGGCAGTTCAGAAAGCCTCGGGTTTTGAAAACATTGAAAAATTTCTTTTGGAGAATAACTGTCGGATGGGAAAGCCCAATTTTCCCAAATATACTTTCTGGCTTGATTTGAGCAAAAAAAATGAAGAATTTATAACGGCAATGCATTCCAAAACTCGCTATAATCTTCGGCTCGCTCAAAAATATGGGGTGACCGTGACCGAAGAAAATTCTCCAGAGGCGTTTGAAACCCACTTAAAACTTCTTTTAGAAACAACCAAAAGACAAGGATTTTATGCTCATACTCCCAAGTATCACCGAAAAATGTGGGAAATTCTTAATCCTTCAGGTATTGCTCATCTCCTGGTGGCCAAATATAAAGGAAAGCCTTTAGTCACCTGGATTGTCTTTGTTTTCAATAAAGTTTTATATTACCCTTATGGTGGCTCCTCCCGAGAACATAGAGAGGTCATGCCTTCCTACGCCATGATGTGGGAAGCAATTCAATTTGGCAAAAGACAAAAATGTAAGATTTTTGACCTTTGGGGGACTCCAGGACCTAATCCTCTGCCATCTGATCCCTGGTTTGGTTTCCACCGCTTTAAGCTTGGATTCTCTCCCGAGCTTATCGAATTTATCGGCACTTATGACTTAGTTTTAAATCCCTATCTTTATCCTTTCTACAATCTGGCTGACAAATTCCGCTGGATATTTTTAAGAACAAAAGCAAGAATATCAATATAAAACAAAAAGGGTGAGGATATAACTTTTGCGAAGGTTTAATAAGGTGGCGAGGTAACAATTTTTGCGCAGGATTTATGTGGCAAGCCGCGATCCCGCAGAACACAACTTGAGTTTTGGAATTTCCCAATCGCGAGCTGGTGCCCCGCAGGGCAGCCATCTCTAAATCCAAGTAATAAATTCGTTACCGAGCCAAATTACTCACAAGACATGCAAGACTTACGCCAATCTTCTGAATTTGCCTGTTTTATGGAGAAAATCAACTGGATTGTCGGTAAAGAAAAAAACTTCCGATTTTATATTCGCCATCTTCCAATTCTTGGTAATTTTATTAAAATCCAGCGACTACCATCTAAAATTTCAGCAAAAAAACTTGAAAGTCTTGCTAAAAAATATCATGCCTTTGCTGTTCAAATAAATTATTCTCCCACAAAAACTCTTCAGGTAGACTTAACTCAATCTGAAGAAAAAATTTTTGCTCAATTTAAAAAAGATGCTCGCTATGAAATCAGAAAAGCAGAAAAAAATAAACAAAGTTTGTTGCTTCGCAATAAAATCATTGTCAAACAATCCGAAGATATCGAATTATTTATTAAAATCTGGCATAAAAATGCCCTTCGTCGCGGTTTCTGGATTCCTTTTGGCAAAGAAATTAGAAGTATTTATCAGGCTTTTGGTAAAAACGCTCATCTCTTTCTTACATATCACATATCACGTATCACGTCTCGCCATCCTCTCGCTGGTGCCCTAATCTTATTCTCTGACAAAACTGCTTATTATTTCCACGCCGCCTCAACTCCCGAAGGACGAAAATTATCTGCTCCATATTTAGTTGTCTGGGAAGCAATAAAATTAGCAAAAAGAAAAAATTGTGAAGTTTTTGATTTTGAGGGAATTTATGACGAAAGATTTCCCCAAAAATCCTGGCTCGGTTTTTCTCATTTTAAGAAAAGTTTTGGAGGGAAAGAAATTGAATATCCAGAAAGTTTCACAAAATTCTATAATCCAATTATTGCCAGGCTTCGCAGATTAGTTTGAAGTCGCAAAAATCACACCAAACTCCAGGGGTTGGTTCAAAGGTACTTTTTTCAATTTCTTTTGCCTTTTCAAGAAGCTGGCTTTTAGCCTGTTTTAACTGTTCTACTGTTCTTTTTGTTGATTTCTTTTCTAAATTCTCCAGAAAATAAAAAGTTAAGACTACCTCTTCTGGTTTTTTGTCGTAAAGCCCTTTATCAGTGGCGGCCAAGGCATAAACCGTCATCTGTAAGGATTTATCAATATCTTTTTGCTCTAAAATCTTGCCGGTCTTATAGTCAATAATCTCAATTTTTCCTTCTTTTTCATCAATCCTGTCAATTTTTCCCCCAATTTTAAGATTTGGGCTAACTTTGATAATAAATGATTGTTCTAAATCGCGAGGAACAATTTTTGAATCAAATTTTTCATAAAAATCAGACAGCATCCGCTCCCCAACCTTTTTCATCTTTTCCTCATGGATTTTGCTGGCGTATCCTTGAGATGACCAGTTAATCTCCAAGATTTTAAGTAGGTCTTTTTTTGTTAACTTTTCTCCCTTTTTTACTCTTTGATAAAAATCTCGCAAAGTTTTATGAATTGAATCTCCAAAACTAGCCGCCGCTCCGGGCAGAACAGGAATCCGCTGGATGAATTTATAACGATATTGCAAAGGACAGGTATTAAAAGTGTCAATTTGGGAAAAAGATAAGTAGTTAATTGGATAATTAGATGATTGGATAATTCGGGATGTTTCCGCTGGTTTTGCCCACTCCAGGAGAGATAACTGCTTTTCCTCAATTGCTAAATTCCCCAATCGCTTAATTGCTTCCTCTCCCAGAGTCTCAAAGACGAATGGGGAAAGCCTTCTTTCTCTTTTTCCTTCGCCATAGAAGTCTGCGGCAGTCAAAAATAGTAAATCTTGGGCTCGAGTCATGCCCACATAAAAAAGCCGGCGCTCCTCCTCAAGATGATAATCACCTACTGGTAAGATTTCTTTAATTAACGCTTCAGGAATTGGAATTTGCTCTCTTCGTTCAATTGTCGGAAATCTTTGGGAAACCAAATTTACCAAAAAAACTATCGGAAATTCTAAGCCTTTGCTAGAATGAACGGTCAAAATATTGACCGCATCAACTTCAGTCCAATCCATGTCTGCCGCCAAAGGTGATTCTCCAAGTTCCAAAGAAAGGTCAATCCAATCAGAAACCACAAACACGCTGGCGTCTTCATGTTCAACTTCGTAAGTTTTTAATTTGTCAAAAAATTTGGAAATATTTTGGGCCCGGCGTTCCTCGACCGGAGTTTTGTATTCAGCCAATTTCCGAAGGAGTCCGGTATCTTCTAAAAAATAATAAAGAATCTGGCCGGCGGTTTCTTTTTTAATCAAGCCTAAATGGCGATGAATCATTTTAACTATTTTTTCTACGGTTTCCCGAGTTTTTTGAGAAACGAAGACTTTATCGACCTGCTCACAAGCTTCGAAAAGGGAAAGGTTCTGGCGACGCCCGAAATTGGAAATGGCCGCCAAATCTCGAGGAGAAATTTCAAAAAAATCCATGGCCAAAATCCGATACATGGCCACTGAATCTTCAAAATTATATAAAACTTTAAGATAAGCGATTAAATCCTTGACTTCTGGCTGGCGAAAAAGCATTCCCGGACCCAAAAACTGATAAGGAATTCCCGCCCTGGCAAGCGCCCGGACAAAAGCATCAGCGTGATTATTTGCCCTAATCAAAATAGCAAAATCTGAATATTTGAAATTGGAACTTGAAGCTTGGAGCTTTTTAATTGTCTCTGCCACTGCTTCGGCCTCGTTTTCTACCCGGTCGGTTTTGACAAAACCAATTTTTCCTCCTTTTATTTTCCGGACTGCCTCAAGTTTTTTTATAATTTTTTCTTTAACCTCAAGTCTGTCAGGGTTATTGTTTTGAATTAAATTGTAGGCCTGGTCTAAAATTTCCTGAGTTGAACGATAATTTTTGGTCAAAACCACGATTTTTGCCTTGGGATAATTTTGCCGAAATTGAATAATATTTGAGACGGCTGCCCCCCGAAATCTATAAATACTCTGGTCATCATCTCCGGTCACGGTCAAGTTTGCTTTCTTGCTTGCCTCGCCGGCAGGCGGGCCCGCCAAAAGCATGGCTAGTTCATTTTGGGCATAATTTGTGTCTTGAAATTCATCAACTAAAATATATTCAAACTTATCTTGATATTCTTTTAAAACATTTTTTCTGGTCCGAAAAAGTTTTAGGGTATTGGAGATTAAATCAGCAAAATCCATCACTCCCTCTTTAACTTTTAATTCTTCATAAGTTTTATATGCTTTCGCCAACTCAAGCGTCTTCTCCTTCTCCTCATTTGAAATTTGTTTATTGGACATTTGTTTATTTGCGTATTTAAGGTACTCTTCCGGACTAACATCCTCGTCTTTAAGCCGCGAGAAATGTTGAAGCATGCCGGCAATAAATTTATTAGGATTTCCTAGGGGTCTAAAGTATTTTAAGTCAAATTTAAAAAGATTGGTTCGTAAAAATTGAATAGTTTCTGCCTCGGTTAAAAGATTATATTTTGGGTCAAGACCAATATGTAAGGCTTCGGCTCGCAAAACTCGGTCGCAGAAAGAGTGGAAAGTAGAAATCCACATTTGGATAAAGCCTAAAGGCATGGCAATATCCACCCGTTCTTCCATTTCCCGAGCGGCTTTGTCAGTGAAAGTTAAAGCCAGGATTTCTGCGGGTTTTGCTTTCCCAGAGGAAACCAACCACTTAATTCGCTCGGTAATAACCGTCGTTTTCCCCGTTCCGGCCCCAGCAATAATCAGAAGCGGACCTTCACCATGTTTAACTGCCTCAAGTTGCTCCTTATTTAATTTCTTCTCTTCAGCCATCAGTAGAATTATACCACGAAGGAGACTATGATTGAGGCTCTAAAAGATTATCTTTTTGGCCTTAAGCAGCAACATGGAGAAATCCCTCTCCAGCCAGTACATCTAAAACCAGAATAACAAGTGCCACCTATTAATCTACAAAATATCCTGGGAAGACAGATTCCTGGACAACGACCAGGTGTAGGACTTGGTGTCGGTCTTGGGGTTGGTGTTGGGGTCGGAGTTGGGATTATTGTTATGATTGGAGTCAGCGCTAGGCAATCCTTAGGACAGTTACATTTATTTTCTCCTAACCCACAAATTCCATTTCCGCACTTAGCACAAACAGAAGCCCCAAGCGGTGGCTGCGATGGACAATTTCCGTATTGATCAGGTTTGGCGGTGGAGATAGCAGTTAAACCAGGACAACATTGATATCCAGGATAAACCGGCATTGTTTGGCCTTCAGGAACACAAGGTATAAGGGTTGGAGAAGGTCTCAGTGTTGGAGTTGGCGTCGGACAGGTGCAGTCTGCATCATAAGGACAATTGGGATTGTAACAGAAAAGATATTGAGCGCAGAGTTGTCCCGATGGACAGGGCGTTCCACATTTGAATCCAGGAGCACAATTTTTATCCGAACTGCAAGGCTGGCGACAACCAAGTTGAGGAGTCGGTGTCGGGCACGAACTGTGTCCTTTACAAGCCTCTTCCGCGTATCTTCTCCAAACATCATATGATTTGCAACTTGTTGGATCGCCCAGGGTTCCCGAGAAACCATCGTAACACACATATCTTGCATTCCTGGAACCCTCGGGACAGAAATTATAGACAGAAAATGAATTGAGGCCTGTTTTACAAACCGGCGTAGACGTTGGAGAAGGAGTTGCAACAATCGTTACTGAACCACCAATAATTTCTTTTATTAAATTTTCCTCACTTCCTACAGCGGTGACTTTATTTTCCAAAGCACCAGTTTTAAGGTCATTCTCAAAAACTAACTGAGTGACTCCAATATTTACCGGCATGTAATGGATGTTGGCGATTGAGCCGCCACCTAGATCATAATTAACCGGATATATAAGTCTCAGTTGGGCCTTCTCTCCCGAAATGAAGAAAACCTCCTTAGTTGTAGCCTCTCCGCTCATTAATAGTTCGACATCCGGCCCTCCAAAATTAATTACTCTCGGATCAAAGGTCATAAATAATTGAATAAGATTTATGCGGTTTCTAGAATCGTTATCCAAAGAAAGAGTGATTATTCCTGGTTGTCCAAAGGGATGGGTGCTTTTAGAAGCATAAACTCTGACCTTGCCTGGGCCTAATGTTGGAGTTGGAGTAACTTCGCTGGTGACCGCTCTTTTTCCAACCTCAAATCTGCCAGAAGTCAGGCCCCAGACTGTTATTGGTAAAGCCAAAAGAAGAGCCAGTAAAACTCCAAAAGCAGACCAACGACGATATTCAGAGGGAATTTTTTCTAATTTAAGCCTGATTTTCTCAAGCATTTTCTTATCTTAAGAATATATCTGCTACTATATAGTTGTCAAATAATGCCTTCTTTTTTATCAAAACTTATCCTGGTACTTTTACCCCTATTTTTTTGGCCAAATCCCTTAAAATTTGAGCTTCCAAAAGTTATTCTTTTTTTGGCTTTAAGTTTCTTTTTAATAATTTGGTTTTTGGCAAAAGGCGAGTTTAGGAAAATTGAAAACAGAACTTGGTTTTTGTGGATTGGATTACTTTTTTTGAGTACTGTTTTAAACAATAGGTTTCTTCCTGGTTTAATTGGCGATGGATATCGTCATCAAGGAGTAATTTTCTTCTTGATGCTGGGAATCTGGATGATAGTTTTTTCCGCCAGAGAGGGAGCAAAAAATCTGAAAAAAATATGGTGGTGGATAAGTATAGCAATCTTAATTGAATCTTTAATTGTTCTAGGTCAGTGGTTCGCTTCAAATTTTGGAAGACCAATTGGCACCTTTGGAGAACCAAATGCGGTGGCGGGTTTTCTAGTCATGGGATTGCCGATTTTTGTTAACTCTTTTCCCTGTTTTTTAATTCTCTTGCCTATTTTTGCAATTATTGCCACCGGCTCAAAAGCAGGATTTGGAGCATTGCTTGCCGAAGGACTAATATATGGATATTTAAAAACTAGAAATTTTTCTGGAAAAAAATTTTTGACAATCTTGGGGTTGATTATAATTCTTTCTTTGGGAATTTTTGGGGTCTGGCAAGAGAAAAACATCTCCCCTTTTGAAAATCGCTGGTTAATCTGGAATTTGGGGATCAAGGCTGCTTTTGAAAAACCAATCTTTGGCTATGGTGCCGAAGGAATAATTAGTGCCTATGATAAACAATTTCGCCAGATTAATCGACCTCTTGAAAGCGTGGTTGTCGATCGTTCCCACAATCTCTTTCTTGATATTTCTTTATTCTCGGGCTTAATTGGACTGATTATTTTCTCTGTTTGGTTTTGGGGAACTTTTAAAAAATTAATCAGGGATAAAAGTTGGCTTCTTTCTTCTTTGGTTGGTTTTTTGATTTTTTCTTTTTTCCAACCAATTGGAGTAGTTCACTGGGTTTATTTGGCTTTCCTGATAAGCACTTATTCCGGAACACAAAGGTAGAATTTTGAAGAAAGAAAGCAACCTCCCTGAATTGCTCTAGCAATATTTCCGGCTGATTCAACCTGAAAACAAATTTTTGTCAAACCAGAATGGGGTAATAGTCCAACATAAAGCCTGTTTTCTGGTTCATTAACTCGGCCTGAAAACCAAGAGGAAAGTTCACTCTCAAGCCCAGTTAAATCAGAAATTGGCTCTCCAGCAGTCACTTCCGAGCAAGTAATAGAGGTAGCCGTCGGGCTAATAACTGGATTTTCCCCAAGGCGGGCTTGGTATCTTTCAATCGCCCTCGCAAGTTCGTTGGCATAAATTTTTCTTGAGACATCTTGAGCTTTTTTAAGTTGCTCAACTGGATTGATGGCCGCGATTACTATCACAGCTAATACCGCCAGTAAGGCGATAACCACCAGAAGCTCAATTAAAGTAAATCCCTTCATTCTTCGCCGATTTTCAGTTGTTTTTCTTCCTCTTTAACTCCGGTTCCTAGGGCTTGGGTTGAGGAGAGTTTTTGGCCCAAAAGAGTAAACCCGCCCATGACATTTGACATTTGATTGTAGGCATTTTGAATATGTTTTCCTAAAACGCCTAAATTTTCATCAACTTTTTGATAGTCTTTTTGAACCGCTCTAATGGCGGCCAGAATTTGTCTTGCTCTTTGTTCTATTTTTTGCCCTTCAAAACTCATCAAAATTGCCCGCAAATAAGCATAAAAGGTCATTGGCGAAACTGGTAAAACTCGCTTTTTCCCAGAATAATCAAAAAGGTCGGCGTTATTGACAATTTCATAATAAACTGCTTCTGCGGGAATATACATTAAGGCATAATCAATTGTCCCCTCTTCGGTTAAAATATATTTTGAGGCAATATCATCAATGTGGATTTTAACATCTTTAACAAATTCCTTTTCAACAATCTTTTTCTCTTCCTCGGTCTTGGCGGCCAACATTTTTCGGAAGTTCTCCATCGGAAATTTTGAGTCAACCGGAATAATTCCCGAGGCAGTTTTGATAGCCGCATCAACTGTTACTCCGGATTTAAAGGTATATTGAAGATGAAAAGATTGTTTGGGAAGCATTTGGCCTAAAAGTTCTTTCAAAACCTGCTCGCCGATATTTCCCCGAAGTTTGGGGGAACGCAAAAATTCCTGGAGGTCTTTCATTCCCCGACCAATTTCTGACATCTCTCCAATATTCCGCTGGACCTGACCAATTACCCGAGCAGCGTTATCAAGCCTTTCATTTATCGCTTTTGACATTGACAGACTTTGGTCTTGTTGGCTTTTAAGCCAATCTTTTAAGGTCTCGTCAGGTTTGGTCGCTTCTTTGATTTCCGAAAGCCTTTTGTTTAGAAGAAAAAAGACAATGGCTAAACCAGCAATAATTAAAGCGGCGATTAAGTAGATTTCATTGGGCATTTGGATATAATTATATCATGAGGAGAAGGAAAAATTTTCTGCCTTCATTTCTTCTAACCATCCTTTCCTGGCTTTGCTGGGTTTATATCTTACTTTTTACTGTCCCAGAATCCAATCTTTTACTTTTTACTTTTTACTTCTTGCTTTTTATCTCCTTATTTCTTACTTTTTCTTTAATCTTGGGCAACAGCCGAAGAGGATTTTTATTGGCTCTAGGTGCTATCAGCATAGCCATCCTTCAGCAGTTTAAACTTTTAAATATTTCAAACCTAGTTCTTCTGTTAGGAATTTTTCTTTCTTTTGAATTATTTTTTTCTCGCCATTGACAATCGCTGGGATTTGTGGTTTAATTATTTAAAGTATCAAACTGCCCACTTTAATTGCCTAAAGTGGGTTTTTCTTTACATGCAGGTCTCAAAAAGACAAATTAATAAAAACCTCCAAAAAGAGATTTTTCAAATTCTCTATCAACTTATTGCTGATTTAAAAAATCCTCAAGAAGTTGCCCTTTTTTTTGAAGATGTTTTAGGAAAAAACGAAACAATTGCTTTGGCAAAAAGATTAGCGGTTGCCTATTATCTTACCCATGGCCGAAGCTATGAGAATATTAAACAAAATCTAAAGGTTTCTTCAGCCACTGTTGCCTCGGTTGACAAAGCCAGAAAGTCAAAAGGTTATATCCTGGCCTTAAAGAAAATCGAAGCGGAAAAATGGGCTTCCAAATGGACGGGAAAGATTGAAAGTTTATTTAGGAAAAAGTAATCTCCTTTTGCCTCCAGCCTGGCTTTAAGGTATAATTCCTCTTATGAACAAGAAATTTTACATTACCACGGCTATTCCTTATGTTAATGCCGCTCCTCATATTGGACATGCGCTTGAGTTTGTCCAAACTGATGTTATTGCTAGATATCACCGGTTAATTGGTGATGAAACTTATTTTTTGTCTGGTTCTGATGAAAATAGCCTCAAAAACGTTCAGGCAGCAGAAAAATTAAAAATTCCAGTAAAAAAATTGTGCGATGAGAATTCTAAAAAATTTTACGAATTCAAAAATATCTTAAATATTTCCTTCGATGATTTTATCCGAACCACCGAAAAGCGTCACATCGACGGAGTCCAAAAATTATGGCAAAAGTGTCAAAAAGATATTTATAAGAAAAAATATAAAGGACTTTATTGTGTTGGTTGTGAAGTTTTTTATGACGAGGATGAATTGGTTGAGGGAAAATGTCCGGAGCATCAAACTAAACCAGAAGAAGTTTCGGAACAAAATTATTTTTTTAGGCTTTCAAAATACCAAGACTGGCTTAAGGATTTAATTTCTACTGATAAATTAAAAATTATCCCTGAAATTCGCAAAAATGAGGTTTTATCATTTATTCGCCGTGGGCTTCAGGATTTTAGTATTTCTCGAAGTGTAAAAAGAGCCCATGGTTGGGGAATTCCAGTTCCTGATGATCCAGAACAGATAATCTATGTCTGGTTTGACGCCTTGGCAAATTATATTACCGCCCTAGACTATGGAAACGATGAAAAGTTATTTAAGAAATACTGGCCAGCTAATGTCCATGTTATTGGTAAAGGGATAAGTCGCTTCCACGCCATTTATTGGCCAGCCATACTCAAAAGTGCGGGAATAGCAATTCCCAAACAAGAATTTATTCATGGTTATGTCACGGTTGAGGGTCAAAAAATAAGCAAATCCCTAGGAAATGTTATTGACCCCTTTGGTTTGGTTAAAAAATACGACACCGACCCAATTCGCTATTATCTTTTACGAGAAATCCCAGCCTACAGAGACGGTGATTTTTCAATTCAGCGGTTTAAAGAAGTCTACAATGCCGATTTGGCCAATGGTTTGGGTAATTTAGTTGCCAGAATAGCTAGGTTGGCACAAAATTATAATCTAGAATTTGAAAAAGAATTTCGAAAAACTTCGCTGTCTGATGAGGTCGCCAATGAATTAGAAAAATTTAATTTTAGCGGTGCCCTAGAATTGCTATGGCACGCCATCTCTGGACTAGATGAATATATAGACAGAAAAAGACCCTGGGAATCTGTTTCTGAAGGAAAAAAGGCCCTGTGGGAAATAGTTGTTAAGGGACAAGCAGTTAGCACAATACGAGAGATTGCTTATCTACTCAAACCTTTCCTTCCCGAAACCGCTGAAAAAATTCAAAAACAATTTGCCGGACCAAAAATTAAATCCGGCCCACCTCTTTTTCCCAGAATCTAACTTGAACAAAATCCCCTACAATAAAGATTACTTTGAAAGGGTCACCTGTCAAAGAGGGTTTTCAAGAAATCCTTTTGTTAATTTAGTCAGGAATCTGCTCTATAAGATGCAACCATTTTTTCGGGCTTTAATAATTAAGGTTTTCTTCCATCCTGAAAATCTACTAGAAGTTGGCTGTGGAGCAGGAAGATTTGTTTATTGGACGCGACGGCTAGGAATTGATACCTGGGGTATAGATATCAGCCCTTATGCTTTATCGCAGGCTAACCCAGAAGTTAAAAAGTATCTTAAACTAGTAGACGCTACGGAAAAAATTCCATTTAAAAACGATTCATTTGACCTAATTGTCTCAATCGGTCTGCTTGAGCATATTCTCGAATCTGAATTAGTTTTAGTTCTTAAAGAATGTCAGCGAGTTTCAAAAAAATTTGTTCTCCATAAAATCTTTACTAAAACTTTATTCCAACCTCCGGTTGACGACCCAACTCATATAACAGTAAAAACCGCGAGTTGGTGGCACCATCTATTTAAAGGATTTAAAATAAAAGAAGGTTCAAAATTTTTTCTTAAGTGGGAACCGGGTTTATTTTTATTGGAAAAATAAACAAAGTTTGTTGCCTTGCAATAAATAAATGAGAGACGACCAAAGAAAAAACAACCTAGAGTTCGCCCATTATTGGGTAAAACGAATTTTTCCTTTTGTTTCAAAAAAGGATGAGATTTTAGACATAGGAGCAGGAAGAGGTGAAATTACCAAATTTCTTAACAAGAAATGCCGAATTGAAACTACGGCCATCGATACTAAAAAGTCAAGATTCCCAATTTCAGGAGTAAAAATAACAGTTTATGATGGGCGAAGAATTCCTTTTGAAGACAATTCTTTTAATTGTGCAATCTTGCGCGCGGTTTTACATCACTCTCAAAATCCAGAAAAACTTCTCCTTGAAACCAAAAGAGTTACCAAAAAATACATCTTTGTTTTTGAAGACATCTATAAAAATTCTTGGGAAAAATATTCCACTTTCCTATTTGATTCTCTGATAAACATCGTTGACGGATTTTTAGCTAATACTGTGCTTCATCCACGCAACAATAAAACTTTTGATGAATGGCTAAAAATTTTCTCCAGGCTTGGCTTCAAAGTTAAATATTCTCATAAATGGTATTCTGGTCGTGGAGACCCTTTTCCTTTTCGTTGGCATTTCGCCTTTTTTGTTTTGGAGAAATAAAATGTTAATTGACACTCACGCTCATTTGGATTTTCCTGAATTTGATAAAGACCGAGATGAGGTAATTCAACAAGCCAAAAAGGCTGGGATAGAGAGAATTATTAATGTTGGCTCTCATCTTCAGGCTTGTAAGAAATCAGTAGAACTGGCTCAAAAATATCCAGAAATTTATGCGGCGGTTGGAATTCATCCCCATGACGCCCAGGACATAGAAAACACAGAGAAGTTCACTGAAACACTGAAAGAACTTGCCCAAAAACCAAAGGTGGTCGCTATTGGCGAATGCGGGCTTGATTTTCATCCAGTCGATCAGGGAAAGTTCAGAAAAGAGATTACTCCGGATTTGAAAGAAAAACAAATCGAGGTATTCAAGGCCCAGCTTAAATTAGCCCAGGAACTAGGTCTTCCCGTAATCATCCACTGCCGCGATGCTCATCAAGAAGTCTTGGAAACACTGGTATCATGTAACGATACATTGAACCAAGCAAGAGGTGTTTTTCATTGTTTTTCTGGTGACAAGGAATTTCTAAACCAGGTTTTAAATATGGGATTTTATATTGGTTTTTGCGGAAATTTGACTTTTAAAAATGCCAAAAATTTACAAGAAATTGCCAAAATTACCCCTATTGAAAAAATTCTTTTGGAGACAGATTGCCCATTTTTATCTCCCGAACCTCTTCGCGGTTTGCGAAATCAACCTAGAAATGTTAAACTAATCGCCGAATTTCTTGCTAATCTAAGAAGTGTAAGTTTTGAAGAAATCTGCCAAATCACAACCCAAAATGCTAAAAAAGCTTTTACTAAAATACGATAAAAAAATCCACCGGCTTTTGGAAATTATGCCCGGAACTCTTTCCTGGAGTACAATTTTATTTTACTTTATCGGCTCCTTTGCCATCCCTCTTTATATGGCATACCTGGTTATCCTTTTTGATATTTTTTGGTTTTATAAATCTATTACTTTTGCTTTAACGGCTATCATTTCCTTTTTTAGAATAAAAGCTTCCCAGGCAATGGATTGGCTTGGTGAAACCAAAATTTTTCCTGATTGGAAAAAGGTCCATCATGTTATTATTATCACTACCTATAAAGAACCTCTTCATACCTTAAAGCGGGCGCTTGATTCAATCGCCAAGCAGGATTTTCCTTTAAAACAAATTACGGTTGTTTTGGCTACCGAAGCTCGGGATGAAGAAGCCCCTAAAAAGGCAAAAATTCTAAAAAAAACGTTTGTTAAAAAAATTGCTAATTTTTTTGTCACTTCCCATAAACTTACTTCTGGGGAAACTGTAGGCAAACATTCAAATGAAAACTATGCCGCCCGCTGGATAAAAAAACAACTGGTTGACAAGCGAGGCTATAACATAAACTACATGACCTTGACCAGTTGTGATGCTGACCATTGCTTTCACCCAAAACATTTTTCTTATCTTGCTTTCCGTTTTCTTGACTCACCTCGTCGTTATAATCTTTTTTGGCAACCGGCAGTTTTTTTCTATAACAATTTCTGGAAACTGCCTGCTTTTACCAGGGTCGTTAACACTTTCTCAACTATCTGGAATGGGGCAATCCTTTCCCGAACTGACCGTTTGATAAATTGCCAAAATTATTCAGCCTCTTTTGCTCTTGTAGACAAAGTTGGTTACTGGGATCCAACCGTAATTCCCGAGGACTACCATATCTTTTTTAAGGCTTATTATAAGCTTCGAGGGAATCTTTCAGCCGAACCAATATATCTTCCCTTACATGCTGATGCGGCCGAATCAACTTCTTTCTGGCGGACAATCTTAAATACCTATAGACAGTATCAGCGCTGGTTTTGGGGAGTCTCCGATGATCCCTATGTTATCAAAAATTATTTTCTCACCCCTGGGGTTCCTTTTTGGGATAAAACCATCAGGCTTATCCGTCTTTTAGAAGACCATATTTTAATGCCAGTTAATTGGTTTTGGATAACCTTGGGAATTATGATTCCTACCTTTTTTGTTCCCGATTTCTCCCGGACTGTTATAGGCTACACCCTGCCTAAAATTTCCAGTCTAATTTTGACTCTCTGTCTTGTTTTCCTTTTAATAATTTTGGTAATCGACTCAAAACAAAGGCCACCAAGGCCACAGTTTGTTTCAAGATTACGAGCAATCTTTATTCCTCTGGAATTTATCCTCATGCCACTCTCGGGTTTTGTCTTTGGGGTTATACCTGGACTTGATACTCATACTCGACTTATGCTGGGAAAATATCTTGAGTATCGGGTTACCGAAAAAGTATAATAGGTTCAGTGAATCAATTTACTGCCAGTCTTTGGGGAGACGAGGCTTGGGCCGCCACTTTAGCTGTTAAACCAATTTGGCAAATTGTAACCATCGTCAGCCGCGATACCTCCCCACCGCTCTATTACCTTCTTCTCCATTCTTGGATGAAAATTTTTGGCACCAGTGAGGTCTCAATCCGCACTCTCTCTTTTCTCTTTTTTCTTACCACTTGTTTCTTTGTTTATTTAATAGGAAAAAGTCTTTGGGAGAAAAAAACCGCCCTTCTGGCTGCCCTTTTTACCTTCTTAAATCCCTTTCTTTTTCAATATGGGTTTGAAGGTAGGATGTACTCTTTGCTTTTGTTAACTACCACTGCCTCAATGTATTTCTACCTTAGAAAAAACCAACGCGGTTATATTCTTTCTACCATCGCCGCCTTATACACCCATCACTTCTCAATCTTTGTCATTTTTGTTCAGTTTTTCTGGTCTTTGAAAGAATTAAAAAAACAAACTCTTTTTTCTTTCTTAAAACCATATTTTATTATCGGTCTTGCCTATCTTCCCTGGCTTTATCCCCTCTATTATCAGACTTCCTTAGTTGCTAGTGGTTTTTGGCTAGGCAAACCAAATCTTAAAACCATCGGAGACTTATTTTCTAATTTCTTTTTAGGAGCAAACATTCATCCTCTTCAACTAGCAGTTCTCCTGGCATTTGTCTTTCTTTTTCTTTTGCGGTCTTGGAGAGAATGGAAAAAAGACAGATTTTTGCTAGCTTGGGCTTTTATTCCCATTGTTTTAACCTTTTTTATCTCGCAGATAAAATCTTCGATTTTTTATGATCGCTATCTGCTTTATTGTCTTCCTCCGCAAGTATTGCTTTTAGTCTCCCGGAGGCGAGCCGCCTCCTTAACTTTTATTGCGAAGCTACAAACTTTGTTTATTTTCTTGGCTATCTTTTCTTTAATCATCATAGACTGGCACTATTTCACCCATCCTATTAAAAGACCATTTAAAGAGTTGGCCACTTACGTTAAGCAAAATAAAAAACCAGACTTTGGTTTAATTAATTATAACGGCAAGGCTCACCATCTTTTTGAGTCTAAGTACTACGGTCTTTCCGCCCCGATTTATGTTCCTCAAGGCTCGCTTCCTTTTTATGCTGGCACGGCCTTGATGGATAAAGAGGATATCCTAAATGTTCTCCCTGATAAAGAAAAAATTATGGTAATCTCAAGCGAAGAGCCAGAAAAAACTTATTTTTGTGGGTATTTTTTGGAACAAAAGGTTAAATTTGATAGTCTTTATCTTATATGGTTCAAAAAAGAAACATCAAAATACCAATGTGGCTAATCTTGGGACTGGGGTTGGCTTTTCTCTTACGCCTCCCTTCTCTTTTTGAGCCTTATTCTTATGGCGATGAGTGTATTTATCTTACCTTAGGTCAGGCTGTTCAACAGGGTCTTGTCCTTTATCGCCAAATCCACGATAACAAACCTCCTCTTCTTTATCTTTTAGCCGCCTTATCGGGTAATCTTTTTTGGTTTAGGGCACTTCTTTTATTTTGGGGACTGGCAACCATTTTTCTATTTTATAAACTGGCCCAGATTTTTTTCCAAAAAGAAGAAAAACTTATCAAAATCTCAACTTTGTCTTTTGTCTTTTTTTCCTCAATACCTTTATTTGAAGGCGGAGTGGCTAATGCCGAAGTTTTTCTGATCCTTTTCACTATTGCGGGAATCCTGCGGATATTTTGCGGAGAAAAACAATCTAAATGGGTCTTTTTTTCAGCTGGAATTTTTTTCTCCTTGGCCACCCTTTTTAAGGTACCAGCTATTTTTGATTTTGCCGCCGTTTTGGTCTTTCTAGTATTTTTCCTAACTAACCGCAAAAAATTCAAATTATACATTCTCAATTCTACATTCCTGCTTCTTGGTTTTCTTCTGCCCATTTTAGCAAGTTTTGCCTACTTCTTAAGCCAAGGCGCCCTAAGCCAGTATTTAACCGCTGCTTTTTTCCAAAATCTTCCTTATCTTTCTTCCTGGGGCAATAGTCCTCGGCTAAGATTTGGTCTCTTGGTTTTCTTTGTTGGTCTCGCCTTATGGAAACGAAAAGAAATAGGAAATTCCCTTCTTTTTGTTCTCGTTTGGTTTGCTTTTTCTCTTTTTGGGGCTACCCTTTCTGGCAGGCCCTATCCTCATTATCTGGTCCAGAGTCTTCCTTCGCTTTGTCTTCTTTTAGCCTTTTTCTTTTCAAAATTAAAAACAAAAGAGCATCTTTTCCTCTCCGCCTCTTTGGCAATTTTCCTCCTGGCTCTTTTCTATTTTCGATTTTGGATTTATTCTCCTTTCTCCCCATATAAAAATTTCCTCCTTTTTGCCACAAAAAGATATTCCCAAGAAAAATATTTTTCCTACTTTGGTCAAAAGGTGGGAAGAGACTACCAACTAGCTCAATTTCTCACCCTCCACACCCAGAAAAATGAAAAAGTCTTTATTTGGGGAGATTCTCCTTGTATTTACGCTTTATCTCGGCGCCTTCCAGTTGGTCGCTACACTGTCGCCTATCATATTATCGATTTTGGCGGATTTGGAGAAACTGCTTCGGTTTTAGGAAAAGAAAAACCTCGCTTTATCATTGACCTTCAGGATGAGACAAAACCTTTTCCCAAACTCCGGGAAATTTTGGCCAGAGATTATTCCCTCTTCAAAATTATCGATGGTGCCAAAATTTTCCGCCTGTCCTCCTTGAAAATGATATAATTTAACAAGGTATGGAGCAGGATAAACTTACTCGTTTTGGAAAGACAACCACTCTTTTTTTTATTATCACCTCTTTCTTCCTTTTAATTCTCTTTTGGGGAAAACTTCCCCCTCAAGTTCCTTTTTTTTATTCCCGTCCTTGGGGCGAAGAACAATTAGGAAAACCTCTTGAGCTTTTAATTTTGCCCGGAACCTCCTTTCTCTTTTACCTTGGCGCTACCCTGATTGGCAAATTCTACAGTCTTGAGAGTCTTCTTTTGAGAATAATCAATACAGGGATAGTTCTTTTTTCTTTTCTTTCTTTTTTGACCCTTTTAAAAATCATAACTTTAGCAATCTAAGATGAACTTTTTGCTTATTTGGCAAATTTTCTTTTTGCCCTTGATTGTCTCATTTTTAATTTCCTTTCTTTCTACGCCTTTAGTTATCAAGGCTGCCTGGAAGACAGGACTGGTTGAATATCCCCAAAAAAGAAAGCATCCGAAAATTATTCACACCTATCCTGTTCCCCGGGGCGGAGGAATACCGATTCTAGTCGCCCTTCTTTTAACCTCGCTTCTTTTCTTAAAACTTGATAAACACCTGGTGGGAATCTTATCTGGGGCAACTTTAGCGGTTATCATTGGAACATTGGATGATAAATACGACCTCCACCCAATTTTGCGGCTTTTTACTGGATTTTTATCTGCTGCCCTTGTAGTCGGCGCCGGAATTGGCATCGCCTTTATCACCAACCCTTTTGGTGGCATAATTGATCTTTCTCAACCGCGAATTTATTTTGAACTTTTTGGAGAGTTAAGAAGTATTTGGGTTTTATCTTGTCTTTTTGCTCTTTTTTGGATTGTTTGGTGTATGAATATGGTCAACTGGTCATCGGGTTTAGATGGTCAACTTTCGGGGATGGTGCCGATTGCCGCCATAACCATCGCTCTCTTGTCTTTTCGCTTTACCGAAGATATTACCCAGTGGAATGTGGCCATTTTAGCGGCCACAACCGCCGGAGCATACTTAGGATTTTTGCCATTTCATCTCTTTCCCCAAAAAATTATGCCTGGCTATGGAGGAGCGACTCTGGCTGGATTTTTATTGGCGACTCTTTCGATTCTTTCTGGGGCTAAGGTTGCCACCGCCATTTTAGTTTTAGGTCTTCCTCTAACCGACGGCTTATATACCATTATCCGCCGACTTGCCCAAGGCCAATCTCCCTTTTGGGGAGACCGAGGTCATCTTCACCACCGGCTTTTAGATTTGGGCTTAAGTAAACGAAAGGTAGCCGCTTTCTATTGGTTGGTAACCGCAATTTTAGGAATTCTTGCCTTGAATTTGAACTCAAAACAAAAATTTTATACAATAGTCATGGTTGGAGTTTTAATTGGAGGTTTACTTTTGTGGCTAACTTACTTGAAAACCTGGCACGATCGACAAGACCAAGACAGTGGCTAAAAAATCTCTCTCTTTTTGCCGCTTTAGTTTTCTCGGGAAACCTTTTTGACTTTGAGAAATTTCAAACTGTCTTTTTTGCCACCATTGTCTTCACTATCCTTACCTCTTCTTGCTATCTTTTAAATGACATTGCCGATCTTAGCCAAGACCGCCTCCATCCGTTCAAGCGCTTCCGGCCAATTGCCAAAGGCAGCCTTCCAATTCCCTTGGCTTTTTTCATTTCTATTTTGGGAATTTTCTTAAGTCTTTATTTGGGAATTTTTTTCTCATTTTTCTTTTTCCTAGTTTTAGTTTCCTACCTCGCCCTTCAGATAATCTATTCCTTTTTTCTTAAAAATGTGGTTATTTTAGATGTTTTGCTGATTGCTGGGTCTTTTATTCTTAGGGTTTATGCCGGAGCGGTCGTTATTGGGGTTCATCTTTCGGTTTGGTTTTTGCTTTGCGTTATTTCTCTGGCCCTTTTTTTGGCAGTTGGTAAAAGAAGAGCAGAAATGGCGATTCTTGCCGAGACTGCCTCTTCTCACCGAAAAACCCTAGCTCTTTATTCTCCCGCTTTGCTTGATGATTATTTGTCTATTTTTGCCTCCTCAACCTGGCTTTCCTGGGCTCTTTTTACCTTTTTTGAACCCCCTCTTTCTATTCATCCTCTTCCAATTTTGGCCTATTTTCCCCTCACTTTTGCCGGAATTGGCAAGTGGCTCATGGTAACCATTCCAATTGTTATCTATGGAGTAATGAGATATTTGAAAATTATTTATGAGGGAGAAAGGGCGGAAGCACCGGAAAGAGTTCTTCTTTCTGACAGACCTCTTTTGTCTGCGGTTATAATTTGGGGAATTCTAGTAGTTTTAATTCTTTATGGCTTAAGCCCTTAACAATTATTTATACTTCTCCGCATACTGACCCGAAACCCAACCATCTTTTCCTTTCTGATACTCAATTTTATACCAACCAGACTCCTCATCCAAAAGAGAATACATTTCTCCAGGATAAACCTTGGCTGCTTCAGTGGCCGTGGTTGAGGGTTCAAGTCGGACTCTTAGCCAGCCAGTTGGAGTTTCTTTAATTTCAATATAGGGTCTTGGTGGTGGGGTGGCAGTTGGACCAGTTGGTTTTGGAGTAAGCTTTGGGGTTGGGGTCACTGTTCCGGTTGGGGTTGGGGTGCCAGTCAGTTCTTCTCCTTCTTCACTTTCGGCTAACTTGAGAGAAACATTGGTCTTAAAACCAAGGGTAAGTTTAGTTCTAACTGTTTTTTCCTTAAAACCAGAAGCAGAGAGAGAAATTGAGATTTCACCCTCGGAAAGTTTATCCAAAGAAACTGGAGTAAAACCGCGGTCTTCGCCATTTACTTTAACCATGCTTGAATCAGGAATAGAAATGACTGAAAGCGAGGAGGTTTTTTTATCAGCAATTTTTTCTAAGGTGATTGTCTCCCCGCTTGATTTTCCTTCAGTTTCCCCAAATTCTCTTTTAACCACGGTCATGGCCATACTGGTAAGTTTTATTTTTACCTCCCAGGGATAAAAAGTTCCTCCTTCGGGCACAAGTTTTAAGGTTTTTTCTCCTGGAGAAAGTTTTTCTTCTTCATATGGGGTTTTGCCCAGATTTTTTCCGTCCAAAAAAATCGTTGCTTGGGGGATAGAGTCTATTTTTAAGGCGGCGTTAGCAGGCTTAAAGAAAACTCCTTTAATAATTGCCCCAATCACCAGAAGAATTAAAATACCAACAATTCCGGGTAGAATATATTGTTTCATGGAGACCTGGGGGGGAATTGAACCCCCGTAATCGGTTTTGCAGACCGATGCTTGAGCCACTCAGCCACCAGGTCGCAAGAGTATTCTACCAGGAGGCTCGGGAAAAATCAACCTCTTTCTCAAAACTTGACAAAAGCCTTTTTTTCTGATATAATTCGTTTTAATTCTCCAAGGAAACTCGGAGAATTTTTTTGTCTGTCTCTGTCCAAAACAGAGATTTTTTTATTGTTATGTTATCTTTTTCTTTAAATTTTCCTTCCCGCCGCTTAAAAATCACCCTGACCAAGCGGAGAAATTTTCGTGGGGAAAAAGGGCTTTTGGAGACTCTAAAAAGCGCCCGTTCTGGTTCCCGATTCTCTCGGGTCTTCCGCTATCTTTTTGAAAAAAGAAAAATTAAAACTATTTTGGGGGGAAATTTGGCTCTTTTGGTTTTAACGGCCTCAATTTTTTCGCCCCAAGTTTCCGCTCTTTCAACCATTTCCGAAACCGAAGTCACTGCTCTTTCTCCAGGAGTGGTCGAGCTGACCACTAAAGCTGGTTTTCGTTTTCCTCTTGAGGAGGTAAAAATTACCCAAGGTTTTCACCTTTTCCATCCGGCCTTAGATTTTGATGGTTTAACTGGCGACCCTGTTTATCCAATTACCGAAGGGAAGGTTGAGGCGGTTATTTTTGACCGTTTTGCTTTAGGAAACCATATTATTATAAATCATGGTTCGGGTCTAAAATCCGTCTACGCCCACCTCTCAAGAATTGAGGTTTCTGCTGGTGATGAAGTTAAAATTGACCAAGTTATTGGAAGAGTTGGTACCAGCGGCATGGCTTTTGGCGACCATTTACACTTAGAAGTTTTAGACAACGACCGCCATATTAATCCATTAACAATTTTACCAGTTAAGTAAAATTAAATTCCTCGAACCTTCTCTTTTAATTCATTAAGACGAAAAGGTTTGTAGCAACTGGCATCGGCCCAATTCACCTCTCGGCCGGAGATGGAAATAATTTTAATTCCAGGAATTGCCGCTTTAAGGGCCTGGGAAATTCTTAAACCATGGGTATAATCTGGTTGTCCTCCAGACAAAGACCCATCAATTAAGGCAACATTAATTCCTTTTTCCTTGGCTTCTTCAATCACGTTTATCGCGCTCTCAAATGATGTCGCTCTAATTAAAACTTGATGTCCTTCGGGTATTAACACCCTCTCAATAATCTTTATCACTTCTTCTTCGTCTTCAGCAATAAAAATTCGTGCTCTCTCTGGTGACATAATCGGTTCAAGGTAAACAGTTGGGGGAATTATATCATAAAAGCGGAACTCCCCCCTTGAGGTTTTACCGAAGAAGTAACTAAACCTTTTTCTTTTGCTACCAAGTAAAATACTGCTGCCTGAGTACGGTTTGACAAATTTAGCTTGCCCAAAATATTAGCAATATGATTTTTAACTGTCTTGAAGGAAATACCTAAACGTCTGGCAATTCCCTTATTTCCTGGGGTATTTTCAGGATTTGCGATGTCAGCAAGGACATCTTCTTCTCGGAAAGAAAGCAAAAAGTAGCGATCTAAGTCATAACCGGCGATTAACTCTTCTAATGTTAAAATTCCAAGATCGATTGCTTTTAAAACTGCTTGGGTTCTATCTTGTGCCTCAAAAGATTGAAATATTGTAGCAAGGTGGTTTTTAACGGTTTCGGGGCTAATTCTCAGATTCTCTGCAATTTTTTTATCTGTCAAACCATGTCCTAATAATCTTAAAATTTCAATTCGTCTGGAAGGTTTTTCTTCTTGAAAGTATCCTCTTTGTCTAATGGTATCTAGAAGTTTTGATTTTTGGTCGGGCCTAGTAATTCCAAATTTTAAGTAAAGACAATGCAGTCTACCTTTAACTGTACTCTTTGGATAATCCAAAATTTCTCCAATTTCTCGGGGGGTAAGCTCCCTCCCCAAGAATGGAATAATTTCAATTAATTTTGGACTTAAGCCTACCGGACCTCCCAAAGTCTCAATTTGCCGGTTATCTAATTCTTGAGCAACTACCATAAAATAAAACTGCCTTTGGGACAGTTGGGGGAATTATATCATAAAAAGGATAAATATTTAGCGGCTACCGTTACTTACTTGTTCCAGGACTAGTTTCCCTAAGTCTTGAAAAGAAGAACCTATGGCAACTTCTATTCTATTCATTAAGCGATGATAGACTGTTCCGAGAGAATTGATTTCTCCATGAATTCTTGCTTGCGTTAAGGCTTCTAAGAATTCTTCTTTTGTTTGGAATGGTGGTATTTCTACACATCCCCGTCCTATTTCTGGAATTCTATGGGCATCGCTCCCGGCAGTAGCTAAAACACCATTAGTCTTAAATTCTAGCCAAAGGACTTCTGCTAAAAAGTTATCATTCTTCCCGGCTCGGGCGTTAAAAACTTCAACTGCCACTGGAATTCTATCTTCTTGACATTTGGTGATAATTACTCGGCTGACTGGCCCACCGGCACCATGTCTCCACTCTTCAAAAGGATGAGGAATAACCACAATTCCCTTTTGGGCATCAATTCGATAAATAGTTTCTTCTATTGTCTTGCCTGCCTCAATCGGCTCTTGGAGAAATAACCCAATAATCTCAATTCTTTTACCACGGCTGTTTTTATCTGAAGTCAATATTTCTTCACCTAAAATAAAGGGAAATCCAGAAGTTTCTTTAAGATCTCGTGCTGTTTCAGCAATAGTGTCGTGGTCAACTACCGCTACACAATCTAAAGCCTTTCTTTGTCTCTCCTCCTCAATCTGCCAAACTGGAGCAACAGAATCTTTTACCGAAAACCGAGAGTGAACATGGCAATCAATTTTTATTCTTTCTCTCATAAAAACCTGCCTTTGGGGCAGTTGGGGGAATTATATCATAAAATCAAAATAAAACCTTATGAATTATTTTTCGAATCTGGGATAATCGCTTTTTCTCAAAATCAGGATTATCTTTAAACCAGGTAATATTCGCTGGTGAAGGATGCGGTAAAACCAAACATTTGATTCCATTTAAGATTTGGTCCTGAAAAATCAATTTCTGATAACTTTTGCCAGGAAACAAAAATTCAGCTGCTTGTTTACCTACGATAAGAAAAAGTTTTGGTTTTAAAAAGGAAATTTCTTTTAAAAGCCAAGTTTTGGCGCAAACCAACGGCGCCTTTTTATCTGCTCCTTTCTTATCTTTTCCCGGAAAACAGTGGGCAATAGCAGTAATATAGAAATTCTTTGGATTATAAAATACTCTATCAGAAATCTGGTACCATTTACGCCGTAACCTCTCGCCACTTTTATCAGAATAAGGTTTCTGGCTGGTAATTGCTAGCCTTGAAGGTGCCTGACCAATATGAACAATCTTTGCTTCTTTATCCCCCCAAACTAAGGGTGGACCGACTACTTCTTTACAAATCCAGCATTTTCGAAGTTTATTTTGAAATTGTCTAAATTCCACAAACTAATTTTATCAAATCTCATCAGGAGAAAAACTAAAAAATCCGCCCTTTGGCGGAATCATTAGTAATTAGAAATTAGAAATTGGTAACTAGTATTCTCCTCCCGGTGGCATAGCCGCTCCTGGAGTTTCTTTTTCTTTTTCCGGAATATCGGTAATCAACCCCTCTGTAGTTAAAATCATTATCGCCACCGAAACTGCATTTTGAAGAGCAATTCGAGTCACTTTGGCTGGGTCAATAATTCCCGCTTTAACCATATCTTTATATTGACCATCCAAAACATCAAAACCAAAGCCAGCTTCTTTTTTCTCAATTTCCTGAATGACAACGTCACCATTTACTCCAGCATTCTCGGCTAATTTTTTAATTGGGGCCCACAGAGCCTCTTTGACAACCTTAACTCCAGTTGCCTGGTCTCCTTCTCCAGGAACATCTTTTAGAAGTTTTGGGTCTAATTCTTTGGCCGCCTCAAATAAAACTACCCCGCCGCCAGGAACAATTCCTTCTTCAATCGCCGCCTTGGTTGCCTCAACCGCATCTTTGACTCTTTCTTTTTTTTCATTTAATTCAACTTCGGTCGCCGCTCCAACATTAATTTGGGCCACTCCGCCAGATAATTTCGCCAATCTCTCTTGAAGTTTTTCTTTATCAAAATCCGAAGTCTCGCTCTCAATTTGCTTTTTAATCTGACCAATTCTGCCTTTAATTGCAGACTCGCTTCCTTTTCCGCCAATTATTCGGCAATTATCTTTATCGCTCCAGACTTTATCAGCCTGACCTAAATCAGAAATCTCAATTGACTCAAATTTTCTGCCCGTATCTTCAGAAATCACCGTTCCCCCAGTTAAAATAGCAATATCTTCAAGCATTTCCTTTCTTCTGTCCCCAAAACCAGGAGCCTTAACGGCTAAAAGATTTATTGTTCCCCGAAGTTTGTTAACCACCAAAGTTGCTAGCGCTTCACCTTCTAAATCATCAGCCACAATCACCAGGTCTTTTGAAGTTTTAACAAAGTTCTCCAAAAAAGGCAAAAATTCATCTAAAGCGGAAATCTTTTTATCAGTAATTAAAATGTAGGGGTTTTCAATTTCCGCCTCCATTTTCTCGGGGTTGGTAACAAAATAGGGAGAGACGTAACCATTATCAAACTCCATTCCTTCTTTGTATTCAATTTCCAAAGTCAAACCTTTACCTTCTTCAACCGTCACTACCCCGTCTCGGCCAACCTTTTCCAAAGCCTCGGCAATTTTTTGACCAATCTCCGGAGAAGCGGCAGAAATGGTGGCTATTTGGGTAATGTCTTGACCACCTTTAACCGGTTTTGCTTGTTTCTTAATTGACTCAACCACCTTTTGGGCTGCCTTTTCAATTCCCTTAATAAGAACCATCGGATTGGCGCCAGCGGTTATGTTTTTGATTCCCTCATTAACAATTGCCTGGGTCAAAATGGTAGCTGTGGTTGTCCCATCACCGGTAGCGTCATTAGTTTTATCAGCTGCCTCCCTAATTAATTGAGCTCCCATATTCTCGAATGGGTCCTTAAGCTCAATCTCTTTAGCCACAGAAACGCCGTCATGAACCACTGAGGGAGCACCCCATTTTTTGTCTAAAGCAATATTCCGACCTTTCGGGCCAAGGGTGGTTCCCACGGCTCGGGCAACAGCATCGATGCCTTTCTTTAGTTTTTCTCTGGCCTCTTCTGAATATAAAAGTTGTTTAGCCATAGTTATGCTTCTACCGCGAGTATGTCTTCAAATTTCACAAATAAATATTCTTTACCTTCAATTTTGACTTCATTTCCGCCCCATTGTTTGTAGATAACATAGTCGCCAGTTTTGCAAGGAGCGATTCTTTTTTGTCCAGAATCAGTTATTTCCTCTGCGCCAACTGCCAAAACTTTTCCTCTTTGGGGTTTTTCCTCATGAGTTTCCGGCAAAACAATCCCTGAAGGAGTTTTTCTCTCCGCCTCAACTGGTTCAATTAAAATATATCCGGCTGTTGGTTTAAGCTTAAGTTTTTTCATCTAAAAACTTGGCAATCTTACCAAGCAAGTGCTATTTTAGAAGAATTTTTTTTACTTGTCAAGTCCTGCAAAGCGGGACGCCGAGTTGACATTTGGCTTTGACTTTTGTATAGTCTTTTCAGTTCTTTTCAAGAACAATAATTTCCTTAAATGAATTCTCCCGCAGAATGCAGCGGGTTTTATTTTTTTAAGAGAAAAATATAAAAAGTCTTCCGGAAAGGAGGTGGCGTCTTGAGTCGCAGAGGTTGGAGTCATGGCTGGTGTAAGATAAGGAAAATCTATTGTCCTTACCTAGAACCTGACCCAAATAACCACTGTAAGCACTGTAAATCCGAAAGGAGGAAAAGGATTGCGGGCTCAGACAAGAAACCAAACCGGCAAGGATAAAGGCAAAAAACGGAATCGTCCAAGTAGCAATCAACGGCCTACCAACACTATCCACCATCAACCAGTACTACCTCCTGGAAAGGAAAATGGTAAACCACGTTGCTATGAGGTAACCATTCAATCGGAAGACTAATATCTTGCTTGGGGCGCCGGATTTCGCCAAAAAAAATAGGTTGTGGCTCAGTGCCTTGGGGAATTTCCCACAACTTACATTTTCTCTCATCGAACCGGCGCCTCTCTCGTGGTAAAAACTATTTTCTTCCAAAAATCGCTCTTGGCTGAAATTTTGGCTGAATAAAAGGCGCCTCTTTTTCAAGGGGCTTAGTGTATCTTTCTTGAGAAAGACGCAAAACTTTTTCCCGATTTTGATTTTTCGAACGGGGCAAAGGCAGAGTAAAAGCATAAAATGGTCTTGAGGTTAAATTTTCAATGGCCAATTTACAGATTATCTGATAGTTCCCTAAGCCCACCAATTCCTCTTCTTTATAAACTCCACCAAATTCTCGGGAAAGAATCTGACTGTCTTCAGCCCCAACCAAAAAAGAAAGCAAGGTTCCGGTATTGCCAAAAATTGCTTTTTGGACCTCTTCTGGCACCTGGGCAATATACTGGTTTGCCAAAGCCAAATTTAAGCGGTATTTTCGGGCTTCGGATAAAATTTTAATAAACGAAGAAGTGGCAAAATTTTGAAACTCGTCAACATAAAGATAAAAATCGCGCCTTTCGGCTTCCGGAACTTTAACCCTTCCCATGGAGGCCAGCTGCATTTTAGTAATAAACATCGCTCCTAAAAGAGCGGCATTGTCCTCCCCTAGCTTTCCTTGAGATAAATTAACAATTAAAATTTTTCCTTCATTCATTATTTCTTCCAAATCTACAGTTGAGCGGGGATGACCGATAATTCCCCGAATCATCGGAGAGGAGACAAACTGACCAACCTTATTTAAAATCGGCGAAATTGCTTCTGCCATCAGTCTTTCTGACATTTGCTCAAATTCTTTGGTCCAAAAATTCCGCAAAACCCGGTCATCAATTTTCTCAACTACCTTTTGGCGAAAATCTCGATTGGTTAAAAGTTCAGGAACTTCAACTAGAGTTGAGTCTGGCTTTGAAAGTAAAGTCAAAATCGCGTTTCGCAAAATATACTCTAAGCGCGGTCCCCAGGAATAGGAATAAAGTTTGTAGAAAATGGCGACAATTCCTGAGGCCACCAGTTCCCGGTGTTCTGGGTCTTTAACTTCTAAAGGATTTAAATAAAATGGATGGGCTCGGTCAGATGGATCAAGATAACAAACATCATTTAAACGATGGGAAGGAATAAAATCTAATAAAATCTCTGATAAATCTCCATGAGGATCAACCACGGCCAAGCCTTCGCGATTTCGCATATCGTTAATGGCCATATTGGCAATTAAGGTTGTTTTCCCGGTGCCGGTTTTACCAATAATATAAATGTGGCGTCGGCGGTCGTCTTTTTTAATCCCAAAAGTAATTAGTTTATTTTTAAACTCTGTCCTGGCGAAAAAGTTAATTTTTTGCTTTTCTTCTTCAGTGGCACCAATAGCAATTGGTAAATTGTCTGGCGGCTCACCAGTTAGCTTTGTTCCCCAGGCAATGTTTTTAATTCCCGACAAAGTTATACTTGGTAAATGATAAATAGTGGCCAGCTCTTGAGTATTTAAGATTTGATTTTTAGGAACAAAGCCAGGTTTTCGTAAAAATATTGATTTTTCAAATTTTTTCTCTTGCCAAAAAGAGGGTTTTGTCAAGGAAAAAGCATTTCCCTCACCCAAAGCCACTCCCCCAAAAGAACCAGCCAGATGGCGAAGCAAAGAGGCGCTGGCGGCTTTCGTCGGTGAGCAAACAAGAAGCCGGATGGCCGCCCTAAAACCTGGTTGGGAAATCTTTTGCTCAATTAATTTTTCTTGAGGGTGGGAGGAAATTTTTCCATCAGGAAGAGTCACTCCTTTTCGCAAAACCGAAGAACCAACCCTTTGCCAACCTTTGCCCGCCGGAAGTAGAACAATTTGAACCAAGACTTTCTCCTCTTTCTCGGCCCGAGCCAGAGTTCCCAAAATCGAGGATAAAGGGTCAGTCTCTTTAAAATCTAAATAAGTTTTTAAGGGAAAATAAAATGGAGAAATTAATTTTAGTTGTCCAGAGACCAAAGCCTGGCCTAAAGTTAACCAAGAAGGGAGATAATCAGGAGAAGCCAAAATGGTTGCTTTAGGATATTGAGCGGAAAGTTGGCTTTCAAAATAGGTTTGATACTCTAAAGGCAAAACGGCATAAAAATGAATGATTTGATTATAAGTAGCAATTTCAAAAATTAAAGGCTTTTCCTTGCCCAAAAGTCGGTCTAAAAATGAAGATTTAATATTTGCCAGAGCGGAAAAACAGGCCGCCATTGCCTCGGTTGTTTCCTCCGATTCTCTTGGCAACCGAAGTTCTAAAATTACTTTTTCAAAACTTTCTTGAGGCATAGGTCAATTTTAACAATTTTTTTCCCATATTAAAAGAGACCCCTTGCATAGGTCATTAACCCCTGTAGGTAGTCCCTTTTTTCCTAAATGTTATCGCCATTTCATCTCATCCTCCGTAGTGTTTTCTCCGCTGCTCTTCCCATTTTTCCCGATCCAGGTAATAAAGGTCGAGATAATCGGCGTCGCTCTTTACTAGAGTCCCTGCTATCCAGAGAGAGGGCAGAAGGCCAACAAACAGGGCTATGACAAACTGAGCTAGCAGTCTTACATCTTCTGGGCTCATCTTTCCTCCTTTTCTAATGTATCCCGCTAGTCAAGGCGACCAAGACGAGAACTGGAATGCCCAAGACGATAGAAAGAAGCTCAACCGATGCGCAGAAACCAATCACGTATATAAACCCGCTAATAACTCGGTCCATCCTTTCCTCCTTTTCTATCCCGACTTGATCGGTTTCTTGACGTCTGGTGGTCGAATGATTAAATCCGCGAGGAGCAGAAAGACCACAATTATTAAGGAAACTGGCGGGACCAGAAAGAAAAGCGCTCCTATAACCCAATTGCCTGAAACCCAGCCTGCGACTATTCCTATAAGAATCGGTAGTCCAAAGAGGATGAGCAGTTCATTTAACCTGATATGTCTGGTCCAACGGATTCGCGGAACCCAAAGGAACATGACAATGAAGTAGATGGCTACCCAAACCACCAGACTCGCCCCAACTCCTAACCACTCTTCCACTTCTTCCTCCTCCTTTTTTCTTCTTTACCAGAACCGCTGGCAACGGCAATGAAATAGCGATGTCAAAGAACTATATTTAATCAGCCTTTTCTGAAAGCCTAAATCCAGAAAGACTGGAATTTTCTAAGCGGAGATTAACACAATATAGGCTAAAAATCAAGTAAAATTAACAATTATGAGGTTAATAATAGCCAGAAGAAAAATGTTAATAAGAAAAACTCGCCAATCATCTAGAAAATAAACTCCTTTAATATGAAACTTAGAAAAAGGAAAGAAGGGTCTTGCTTCTCGGTGGGTTGGAATATCAATTAAAAGATGAAGCAGATAGCAAATTGAAATTACTAGATAATCTCTGGCTATCAAAAATAAAGCCCCAGTAAGTGCTAACCAAACAAAGAAGCTATGGAAAAAATAATAAACACCAAAAGCAGAGGCGCGTGAGGGAATTTCCTTCCAGTCAGTCAAAAGCTCTTTGAAGCTTCTTTTGACTCCCCTTTTATAATCCTGGTAATAGACACGCAGAACCTCAAAGACATCAGGCAAACAACCCACATCTGGAAAAACAGATGCCCCAATCACTAAGGGTAAAAGCTCTTTATCTCTAACAATTGTTGCTCCCCAAAGAGCGTGAGATAAAATATCCATTATTTAATTTCCAGTTTATCTAATCGTTTTTGATATTCTCTCAAAACCCAAACTCTTGCATCTTTTGGATGAAAACGAATTCGGCCAGGTTCAACTATCTCGGTTGTTCTCCGAGAAGCCATATATTTTAACTGCAGCCATCTGGCTAAGGCTTCCAATTTGGTAAAAATTTTTTGGACCATTGGTTCTCCTTTAAAAATTTTTGATAAATTCCCTCTCTCTCCCAAATTACTTTTAACTGGCAAACCTCATGAGCAGAAAACAAATCTTGTTCATTTTTAGGAACCTCAAAATGATCTTCATCTAGAAGCATGTTTGGGCAAATTTTGTTTTTAATTTTACCGGGTCGACGGTACAAACCTGTCAGGCGTAAAAAGGTTACCACCAGCCCGCGCGTCAGCCAGAGACGATTTTTTGAGGTAATGATAAACAAATCAATATCATCTTCTTTATTTGAATTTTCCATTGCTAAGGCGCCGGTTACTCCAATCATTTTTACCCAGGGGATTTTCCGCAAAATTCCCGCAACTTTTTCCGCAATCTCTAATTTTTTTCTACTTTCCCTTTCTCTTTTTCTTCTGGTTTCTATAATTTCCTTTCGTCCTGGCAAAAAATAAAAACCCCCTTCCGTGTTAATCAGTTTCAAATCCGTGCCCATCCGTGCCAAGGCTTTTTGAACATCCCTTACTTTGGTTTTTCTCTGACTAATTAAAAATCTCCAGACTTCCGAAACTGAAAGAGGATAATCAAAAACATCAGCATAAGATAAGGTTTGAAGAATTTCTTTTTTCACAGTTCGACTGCGCTCACTGTAAACCTATCTTACCACAGAGGCAGAAATTCCGTATTGAGCCAAAATTTGGGAGACTCCGGAAGCAGTTGTCTCCAAAGCTTCTTTGGCGGTTTTTCCCTCGTTAACGCTATTAACCGCATCTTCAAAATATTTAATCATTTTATCATTTAGGCCATTATCAAAAGTCCGCGAGCATAAATACCAAGACCGAGCCGCCGGCGCCTGCTTAATAAAGGCTCCGGCAAAATCATCGTCAGAGAGAAGGTTTGCCATATCAACCCGGGAATAAGGCTCACCAAAGAGCCGAAGTTGGCTTTCCGCTTGAAAAAGTTTCTGCAGGGTTTCCCTTTCGGAAAGATATTTCAAAAACTCAAAAGACTCATCCTGGAATTTTGACTTTTTCGCCACTCCTTCAACCCAGTAACTCGCCCAAGTTATATTTGTTCCCTCAAGTTGAGGAACTGGTAAAACCCGAAACCGCAAATTGGGATTGGCTTTTTTGATTTCAAAAACTTCCCAGGAAGAACCAAAATACATGGCCACTTTTCCTCCAGCAAAAGCGGCAGTTGAAGAAGGTAGAGTTTCGTCCCAAACTCCATCAATTTTGGAAAAAATACTAAAAAAAGCCAGGGCATCTTCAGCTAAAGCTCCAGTTGGGTTTGTTAGGTCTGCTCCGTTTTGAAGCATCATCAAAGCCAAAATATCTGACCAGTGGTCAACATTTTCCGTTCTTCCCAAAGCCGCTCCAGAAATTTGGATTTTCCCTTCTGAATCTTTAGTCGTCAGTTCAATGGCGGTTTTTCTAAGTTCATCCCAGGTGGTCGGTGGAGTTTTGCCAGCCGTCTCAAAAATCTCCTCATTTATAAAAAGCGCCAAGGTATCAATTTCCAAAGGAATGCCAACATAAGAATTACCGACCCGCAAATCTTGTCTGGCCACTGGATAAAAACTTGCTTCAAAAGAAGCCGCATCCATAGTTTTGGCCGGAATTGGCGAGAGGTCATTTTTAAACATTGGTACCCAACTTGAATGAAAGCGAAAAATATCTGGTCCTTTATCGGAAACCAAAGCCGAGGCGAGTCTTTCTCGATAATCTTTGGGTGATTGAAAAACATAATTTATTTTTACATTTGGATGAGTTTTTTGATAATCAGAAATTACTGAAGACATAACCGTTTCTGGTTCCCAAAGCCCCCAATAAGTCAAACTTACTTCTTTGGGTTTGGCCATTTTCGGAAGGACGAATTTAAAAACAGCAAAAGCGCCGATTACTAAAACTAAAAGCACCAGTATTACTGGCAGGATTCCTTTAAGTTTCGAAAGCCCCCCTCCCTCTTCTTCCATAATAAAAGTTTTTGCCTGAGTTTCAGCAGGTGGGGGCGGTGGGGTCTCGGCTGGCGGTGGCACGGCTACAGTCTCTGGTGTGGGTTCAGCCGAAACTAGAGTTTGTTCTGAAATATTTTCTTCTTGTTGATCCATTCTTATGCTATACCCAACATATTCCAATTTGCATATTACAAACAGCTATGTTGGGTTCATAATCAATTAACGAGAATTGCAAATTCGAGTTAATTGAGTATATCATACAGGAAAATGGAAGTTCGTTTCAAGAAGTTTTTTAAACTAATCCCAATTTTTGCTCTCGGGTTTACTTTGGTTGTTCTTCTTGCCTATCATCTTGCCTATTTTGGCCGAATTTATCCAGGGGTTAACGTCGCCGGAATAGACTTGGGAAACAAAACCAAAAACCAAGCCAAAAATTTTCTCTTCCAAGAGATTCAAGCCAAAAAACCAAATGAAATTATAATTAGCGCTCCAGGCAAGACCTGGAATATTTCTTTGTCCGAACTTGAATTATCTTATGATATCGAAAAAGATGTAAATTCAGCTTATTCAGTTGGCAGAAATAAAAATCCTTTCCGTGCCTATTTAGAAAAATGGCATGCCTGGAAAGGAGAAATTAATCTCCCTTTAAGTTATAGTCTTAATCAGTCTGCCCTAGGCCAAAAATTAGAAGAAATTTCCCAGGCAATTTTTATTCCCGCTATTGAACCCCAAATTCTTCTTTCTGGAAAACAGATCATCATCGACCCAGGAAAAGATGGCCAGGAGGCAGACTTAAAACTTCTTCGAGAAAAAGTAAACTTAAACTTAGTCCAACTTTCAAGCGAGCCAATTTCCCTGCCAATTATTTTTACCACTCCAAAACTCACCCCAGCGGAACTTGAAAAAACCAAAGAGAGAGCGGAAAAGTTTTTGGATAAAAAAATAGAACTTGTCCTTGAAGAAGAGTCGCAAACCTTAATGGAAAAAGATTTAATTGACCTTGTTTCTCCCTGGGACGGGTTTGACCAAGAGAAAATCGCAAGCGTGGCGGCTAACCTTTCTTCAACTTTTAATCGCCCTCCTCAAAATGCTGCCTTTCAGTTCTCTGAAGGAAAAGTGGTTATCTTTAAACCTGCCAAAGAGGGAATAAAAATTGATGAAGAAAAATTAAAAAGCGGGCTTTTGTCTCTTCTTGAAAAAATTGAAAAGGAAGGGGCAAAAAAAGAAACTCTTTCTATTCCTTTTGCAAAAATTCCTCCCCAGGTCAAAACCCAAGATGTCAACAGCCTCGGTATTAAGGAGCTTTTGGGCAAAGGTGAATCTTTCTTCAGGGGCTCAATTACCTCAAGAATCCATAATATTACCTTGGCTTCTTCAAGATTGAATGGAATTTTAATTCCCTCTGGAGAGACTTTTTCCTTCAACCGTTCCTTGGGCGAAGTTTCTCAGGCTACAGGCTATCAAGAAGCCTATGTTATTCGCGAAGGAAGAACAATTTTAGGCGACGGCGGCGGAGTTTGTCAGGTCTCAACAACCCTGTTTCGGGCCGTTCTTTCGGCTGGTTTACCTGTGGAGGAAAGACATCCCCATGCCTATAGGGTATCTTATTATGAGCAGGGTTTTTCTCCAGGTTTGGATGCCACGGTTTGGGACCCAACTGCGGATTTGAAATTTAAAAACGATACTCCAGCCTATATTTTGATTCAAACTTTGGTTGATACCAAAAATAAAAAATTAGTTTTTGAACTTTATGGAACCTCGGACGGAAGGGTATCTTTAATTGGCAAATCCCGAGTTTGGGACCAGGTTCCTCCACCGCCTGATTTATATCAAGATGATCCAACCCTGCCTTCTGGCCAAATTAAACAAATAGACTGGAAAGCCTGGGGAGCCAAGGTCGCTTTTGACTGGAAAGTTGAAAGAGGTGGCGAGGTTTTACAGGAACGGACCTTTTATTCAAACTATCAGCCCTGGCAAGCAATATTTTTGCGAGGCACCGGACCAGTACCATGAGAATTTTAGGAATTGAAACCTCCTGTGATGAGACGGCGGCGGCAGTCGTAGAGGATGGGACAAAGATTTTATCCAATGTCATCGCCTCTTCGGTTGAACTTCATAAAAAAACTGGGGGGATTATTCCGGAGGTGGCAGCTCGGGAGCAAATCCGCTGCATAATTCCGGTAATTAAGGAGGCAATACGTGATACGCAAAACGCAATACGTAAAACGTCTCACGTGTCTCGTATCACGTATCACGATGACATTGACGCCATCGCCGTCACCATCGGTCCCGGACTCATCGGTTCGCTTTTGGTTGGAGTTGAAACCGCTAAAACCCTAAGCCTTGTTTGGAAAAAACCAATCATACCCGTTAATCATTTGGTGGCTCATATTTATGCGAATTGGTTGGAATCAAAACCGGAATTTCCCGCCATCGCCTTAGTTGTTTCCGGCGGCCATACTGATTTGGTTTTAATGAAAAATCACCCCTCCAAAGGTCGGGGTAAACTTCGCTGGCTCGGAGGAACAAGAGATGATGCTTCGGGTGAATGTTTTGATAAATGCGCTCGGGTTTTAGGGCTAGGGTATCCAGGAGGACCAGCGATTGCTGCTGCGGCAGTAAGGTTAGGAAACAGGAATCAGGAATTAGGAATTAGTCTTCCCAGGCCGATGATTGAGGAGGAAAATTTTGACTTTTCTTTTTCAGGCCTTAAGACAGCCGTTATTCGCGAGGTTCAAAGTTTAAAAACCAATCAACAATTTAACCATTTAACCATTCAACAATTATCTTTTGAGATCCAGGAGGCAATTACCGATGTTTTGGTGGAAAGAACCATCCGGGCAGCGGAAAAATATAAGGTCAAATCAATTCTTTTAGCTGGTGGGGTGGCGGCAAATAAGAGATTAAGAGAAAAATTATCCAATCATCTAATTATCCAATCATCTAATTATCAATTATTCATACCCGCTCCTGCGCTCTGTACTGATAATGCTGCCTACGTTTCTTCTTTTGCTTATTTCAACTTCAAACCAATTATTGCCTGTCCGCCTTTGGCGGAGCAGAAAATTAAAGTTGAGCCTGGACTGACAATTACTGGTGAAGTATAATTATCCTCAATGGAAAAAGTTTACCAGCCGCAAAAAGTGGAGAAAAAAATCTATCAAATGTGGGAAGAGTCCAGGGCTTTTTCTCCAAAAATAAAAATTGGCAAAAAGCCTTTTTCTATCATCATGCCTCCGCCCAATGCCAACGCTCCCCTTCATATTGGTCACGCCAGATTTGTCGCCATTCAAGATTTACTCGTTCGCTTTCACCGCATGCTTGACGAACCTACTTTGTGGCTTCCCGGAGCCGACCACGCCGGAATTTTGACCCAGGTTGTTTTTGAGAAAAAACTAGCCGAAGAAGGAAAAACAAGATTTGATTTAGGGAGAGAAAAGTTTTATGAGGAAATTCTTAAATTTACTCTTTCTAATAAACAAACAATGTACGACCAGATGAAGGCCTTAGGCGCTTCTTGTGATTGGCAACGAGAAAAATTCACCTTAGACCCAAAAATTTCAGAGGTTGTTCTTGAAACCTTTGTCAAAATGTATCAAAAGGATTTGATTTTTCGCTCAGAAAGAATCATAAACTGGTGTCCCCGCTGTCAAACCGCTTTATCAGATTTAGAGATTGAACACAAAGAAGAAAAAACTAAGCTTTGGTTTATTCGCTATGTCTTCAAAAACGAGGATAAATTTATCACCGTCGCCACTTCAAGACCCGAAACCATGCTTGGGGACACAGCCGTGGCGGTTAACCCAAAGGACAAAAGATATAAAGAGGTGATTGGTAAAACTGTAGCCTTGCCTTTAATGCATCGAGAAATTCCCATTGTGGCTGACAAAAGCGTTGACCCTGAATTTGGTTCAGGAGCGGTTAAAGTCACCCCGGCCCATGATCCAGCCGATTTTGAAATTGGCCAAAAAAATAAACTTCCGGCAGTCCAGGTTATTGGTTTTGATAATAAAATGACCCAAAAGGGAGGAAAATATGCTGGGCTTGAGGTTTTGAAAGCCAGAGAAAAAATCATCCAAGACTTAGAGGCTAAAGGTTTGCTTGAAAAAATCGAAGATTATACTCATTCGGTTGGACATTGTGAAAGATGCAAAACCGTGAGTGAACCTCAAGTTTCTTTACAGTGGTTTGTCAAAACCAAACCCCTTGCCCGAAAAGCAGCCTTTATGGTTAAAAGTAAAAAAATCAAAATTATCCCTTCGAGATTTGAAAAAAATTATTTTTTGTGGATGAAAGATATCCGCGATTGGTGTATCTCTCGCCAACTTTGGTGGGGCCACCAAATTCCCATTTGGTACTGCGGGGCAGAAAATTTATCAACTTTGCAAAAATTAATGAACCCAGATTTGGCAAAAATTGAGGAACTAGGCTGTGGAGAAATTATTGCTTCAGTTAAAAAACCAAGGCAGTGTCCAAAATGCAAAAATAAAAAATTAATTCAAGACCCGGATACGCTAGATGCCTGGTTCTCCTCTGGTCAATGGCCTTTTACCACCTTGGGTTTTCCTGATTCTTCTGATTATAAATACTTTTACCCCACTTCGGTGATGGAAACAGGTTATGAGATTTTATTTTTCTGGGTCGCCAGAATGATTATGCTTGGCCTTTATCGAACAAAAAAAGTTCCTTTTGAAATTGTTTTTCTTCATGGTTTGGTTCGGGATGCTTTTGGTCAAAAAATGTCAAAAAGTAAAGGCAATGTTATTGATCCTTTGGATGTCATAAAAGTTTATGGCACTGACGCTTTGCGGATGGCTCTGGTTTTTGGCTCAACCCCAGGCAAAGACCTGGCTTTGTCTGAAGAAAAAATAGAAGCGATGAGAAATTTTTGCAATAAAATCTGGAACGCGGCTCGCTTCGTTTTTACGCAGATTCCCGCAGATTCAAAACGGATTAACACTGATCAAATCGGCGAAAATCAGTCTGGTCATCAGTGGAAATCAACGCTTAATCCCGACGATAGCTGGATTCTTGAGGAATTAGGTAAAACAGCAAAATCTGTAACTGATGACATTGAAAAATTCAGACTAGGTCAGGCAGCCGAAGAGCTTTATGAATTTTTCTGGCATAAGTTTTGCGATAAATATATTGAGGCAAGTAAAACCAGAAGAAATGAAGCCCAACCAATTTTACTTCAGGTCTTAGACACAAGTCTTAAACTGTTACATCCCTTTATGCCCTTTATTACTGAAGAAATTTACCAAAAATTGCCCGGAAAAAAGGGTCTTTTAATTTCTGCAAAATGGCCAAAAAGAAAAATTTAGGTTTTAAGCCTTGGTTTGAAAACAAAATTCAAAAAATCCGAACTCTGCGAGAACGTCAGGCTTATCGTTCTGCCAAAAAGTGGGGGGCGCCGGCTGGGGTGGCTCTTCTTTTATTAATCACTTTTTATTCTTTCTTTCTTCCTAAAGATAAATTTCAAATGGCTCGAGAAAGGGTTTTGAAAAACCCAAATGATTTTGAGGCCCATTTAATTTTGGCAGAAGAGTTTTTGAAAAATAATCAAATTAAAGAAGCAGAAAAAGAGTTAACTATCGCTCAATCATTAACCATCAACCATGAACTATCTGTTTTAGGCGCCACCTCCTGGTTTGAGGAGCTTTGGCTTAGATATCAAGAAGAAAACCCCCAAGAACTTCAAAAATTAGTTGAAAAATGGGAAAGGGTCGTTTCGGAAACTCCAACCTACCGCGACGGCTATCTTCATTTGGCGCTTTATTATTTTAAATTAGGAAATCGCCAAAAAGCCCAAGAAAACCTTCAAAAAGCTCTCGAGCTTGACCCAAATTACGAGGAAACGAGAGAGTTAGAAGAGATTATAAAGTAGCTCAGGTTCCGCAAGGCTTATCCTGAATCACATACCAGTCAACTTTCAGGTCGGCGCAGGCTCCACAGACGTTACAATAAGATTTTCCATCTGAACCACAAATATAGGGAGGGTTAACAATACATTCCATCGTACAAACTTCGGGTCTGGGGTCTTGACAATAAACTTTTTCTTCCCAGCCCGGACAATTTTCTCTGGCCCAAGTTTGATATTCTTCAGTACATTGGAAAGATAATTCTTTCTCCTCGGCGCAATTTAGCGAACTTTCCTCAACGCATTTATAAGCAGACTCCTCCAAAAACTTAAAAGTTGAGAGGATAAGGTTAACAATCTGCCCCTCTTCTATTGAGGCCGATCCAGAGATGGCAACATCATAGATTTTATTTTTATAAGAAACAATATATTTGCTACAAAACACTGGTTCGCAGTCTGCTTTTTCCGTATAATAACTAGCGACCCCCGAGATTGTGCTTTTCTCTGCTTCAATGTAATACAATCCGGGTCCCTTGCCACTTGCGCCGGTGTATTTTTGTTCAAATTCTTTGAGATCTAAATTGTCTGGGTTGTCCCAGTAAGTTATCCAAACTGTGCCTGGCTCGGGGCCATATTCTCGTCCTTTAATTTTTAAATTGGCAATTCCGTGATAAGCAGCGTATCCAGAAACATTAAAAGGCTCTGCGGTCCAATCATTAGGATATTTAAAAGAGATTCCTGCTTCTTCGTTTTTATAAGTCTTCCAGTTTGCGGTTAAATCGGGAGTTGGAGTAGCAACTACTATTGGTGTAGGTGTTGGTTGAGGACCTACCCAAACTTGTCTTTGTCCGAGTTTATAAGCCCCGAAAACTGCTCCGACAAAAACCAAAACTCCCAAAACCCCACCTAAAATCTTAAATTTATGAGTTTTAATTTTATCCAGTAAATTCGGGGGCTGAATTTGAACTTCTTGCGGACTAATTGGTAATTCGGCAGGTTTTTCTTCCATTGGTTTAATTATAGCAAATTTACTTTTTCTCTTCTTTTGGTTTACCCTCTGGTTTACCAGGTTTTTCTTCCTCGGGTGGTTTTTTGGCTTCCTCTTCAACTGGAGCACCTTCAGGCGCTGGAGCGGCTTCTTCGGCTGGGACTTCACCTTCGGCTGGCACTGCCTCTTCAACCGGTGGTGGAGGAGCAACTTCTTCTTTCTCTAAACGTCCAATTTTGGCAACAATTGCCCCAAGGTCGGCTTTTATTTCAATCTTTTTTCTATCAATTTGAATATCAGAGACAGCCACCTGATCATCAACCTGAGCCAACTTTGAAATATCAACTAGCAAATGCTCAGGCAAATCCTGCGGCAGGGCCTCAACCTCAATTTCGGAAATCGGCTGAATCAAAACCCCAATTCCCTGCTCAATCGCCGGAGATTCTCCGGAAATTTCAATTGGAACAGTGGCCACAGTTTTTTCCGTCAAGGAAACCTGGCGAAAATCAGCGTGAAGTGGCTCCCCTGAAACTGGGTGAAGTTGAACGTTGTGGATTAGAACTGGCCGGGTTTCTGAGTCAATTTTTAAGTCAAGAAGTCCTGTTTCTCCTGTCTCTTGATAAATTTTTTGAAAGTCTTTTAGAGAAATCTGAAGTGATTGCGATTTTATCTTTTTTCCATATAAATTGGCGGGTAAAATTCCTTCTCTTCGAAGTTTTTTTACCTTTCTTCCAAGCGTTTTTCTTTTTGAGGCTTCAAGTTTTGGATTTGCCATTTACTTTTTTAAAAAATTTAGTCTAAATACTAAGTCTCGAGACAAGGTTGTATTATAAATGATTAAACCTTGCCCCGTCAAGGCAGAGGGCTGGGTTTCCATCAAGAAAAGATTTCCTGGATAAGAAACTGATAAACTAAGATTGTCTCTTGCGCTTCCTGATTGTTTTTGAAAAAGCAAAACATACTCGCCTTTCTCAAACAAGTTTGGTAAACCCCAGGAAATCTCAACTTTTTTCTTTTCTCCAACCGGCACTTCAACCAAAAAACCAAAAACAGTTCTTTGATGCTCCTCAGTTTGGTCAATTTTGCATTCTTCATTTCCAATTTTACATTCCCCAAGCGTGCTTCCCTTTGGGACATATATTCGCAAATAATTTTTATATCTTCCAGCCGGAAAAACTTCTGATGGGCTTTGATTTTCGTAATTTATAATTAGGCGTTCGCTTACTTTTCCGTCTTCTCCGATCTTAACCGTTTGTTCTAGACTTCTCTTCAAAAAGTAATTGCTCTTATTCACTCCCACATTTGCTTCAACCAAAAACAAGTAATCTGTCAAACATTTGACATTTGATCCGCCTGTGGCGGAACATTTGACATTTTTTATCCCTCCGTCCCAATTAAATTTTGCTAAAACAGAAGCTTCTAGGGGATCTTTCAAAAAGATTGTCATGTCTTTTTCTTCAAGAGAAGCCAAAAAGGCGCGGGCAATTAAAAATGAGGTTTTTTCATCAGAGTTTTTAATTTTTTCAAAAAGAACTCTTCCAACCTGACCTAAGAAATCTTGTTTACCAGTTGAGCCCGGAAAAAATCCTGCTTCAGAAAAATACTCAGCCCTCTCAAAAAAATTCTTTGCCGAAATTTTCTCTGGATAATCTGGAAGCTCTATCTCGCCAATGCTCTCCAAGATTCTTTGAGCCACGGTCAAATTAATTCCAATCACCCCATCAACTTGTCTTGAGATTTCTTTATCGAGAAACCAGGCGGCTCGCTCGGCCGAAGCAGGAAAATCTGGATCCCAGTTTGAATCTCGCAGATACCAACCGGCTTGACCTAAAAATTCTTTAAGTTTTGCTGGTGGTTCAACGTGACCTTTGAGTTGCCCATCGGCAAAGTAAACATCTTGAATTTCAAAATCCAAAAGGCGACCCCTTTCAAAGGTCAAAAGCCCAAAAGAGCCAATAAAGCCTCCAGTGGGGCGAATTTCCATATTATTTTGAAAAAGAACTAAATAAGTTTTCCTTTCTTTCGTTCCTAAGGCTTGGGGGATAATATCAACTACTTCCCTGGCAATAATTAAATTTTTTCTGAAGTTCGGCAAACTTTTCTTAGCCTTTAAAAGATAAGGACCAATCAGAGGTTCTTTTCCTGAAAATTCGTCCAAAAACCCTTGGGCATAAGAGGTTTTTTCATAGACCTTATCAATTCCGAGGCTTGCCTCCAATAAATCTTCCTCAAGACTGATTTCTTCGCCAGATAGAACTTTCTTTAAAATTTTTTCTCCCCCTAAAGATACTTCTGCCAGCTCATAAAGACTCTCGGAAGTTATTTTTCCAAAAAGAAGAAGGTTTTGAATTCTCAAGAATTCTTCCTGAAATCCTAAAATGCCCAAGAGGGAATTTGAAACCTCCAAAAAATTAATATCTCGGCCAAGACTTTTCTCCAGGCTTTTTGCCTGACTCCTCATTCTTACTAAATCAAAAGTTTGAACTGATTTTTGGATTTGTTTAATCCGAAAAGCTGAAAGCGAAAAATTTATGCCCAAAAAAATCAATGGCGAAGAGATTAAAAGAATAAGTAAAATAGCAAAAAGAAGAGTAAAATTTTTCTTTTCTGGTTTTGGTTTTTCTTCTTGAAAAATTTTTTCTGCCCTGTGAAAAAGATCTTCTGGTTCTTGAAAATCTGCCGATTTAAACATTATAAGTTTACCAACGTGAAACCGCGTTAAGACTTTGATTAATTAAAGTATCAGCCATTTTATTCTGTCGTCGAGAAATCAAATTGTAAAAAATTTTTCCACTAATTTCTTGCTCAAGAATTCTTGCTTTAATTATTAAGTCTCGCAGTTTAGCATCTTTAATTTTGAAAAAACCATTAAGTTGATTTACAACTAGTTGAGAATCTAAATAAAAATTGATTGGTTGATTAGTTGATTGGTTGATTAGTTGATTAGCTTTTAGCCACTTCAAGGCTTCTATTACTGCCTGATATTCAGCCACATTATTGGTTGTCTGGCCAATTTTTTTGGAAAATTTATAAATAATTTTTCCGTCTTCCGAAACCACAAAAGCGATGGCTGCCGGACCAGGATTTCTCCTCGCCCCTCCGTCACAAAAAACTGAAATTTTTTTCATTTCTGACAGTTAAAAGATTTTACCATGAGTTTTAATGATTTCAACCAAAGTTTTTGGAAAAGAAAAAGACGGTTTAAGATTAAATTTCCGAGCAAGATAAACACTGGTTAAGATTAAAACCAAACCTTCGGTGGCAATGGTAATGGCGGCGGCCGCCAGATAGGAATATCGGGGAATAAAGATTAAATTAAGACTAACGTTCCAGACTAAGGCGATAATGGCAACTATTAAGGAGACCTTCTGTTTACCTAAGGCAATTAAACTATAGCCAGTCAAATGATTAAAATAGGCAACAAAAGTGGCAAAAACCAAAATCCGCAACACAAGCACACTTTGGAAAAATTGCGGGCCGCCAACGATAGCTACGATTAAAGGAGCAAAAATATAAACCAAAACCACTAGGATTATCCCGGCTAAAAAAAGAACGTCAAAAGATTTTTTGTAAATCAAGGCTAATCTATTTCCTAATCTGCGCTCATCTGCGCATCTTGAGAGAATTGGAAATAAAGAATTGGCGAGGTAAGCTGCCCCCAAAACTAAATTGTCATGAACCTTGTAAGCCAAGCCATAAATCCCAACTGGCTCTGAACCTTTTAGGGCTTGCAAAATTATGATATCCACCCTGTTATAGACTGAGAAAATCAAGAGAAGAGCACCGGTAGGCAAGGCTTCAAAGAAAATTTTTTTAATAATTTTTGGGTCTGGAGAAAATTCAAATTTAGCCAGTCTTTGCGCCAGATAAAATGCCAGGATAGTTCCCAAAAAGTTGGCAAAAACTAAAAAAAGCAAAACTTGATAAAGAGTTAAGGATTTTAAAGCCAAAAGTAAGAAAATTAAAAAAGAAAAACTGATCGCTACCTCCGCTGCGGCAATGTTTTCAAACCGAAGTTTGGTTTGAAAAATAATCTGACAGGAAGTCCGAAGCGAGTGAAGAAAAAGTAAAATTGAGGCAATGGTGGTTGCCAAAGCAAGAGTTTTAAATTGAGGTAAAAATCTAATTAGAAAATTAACTAATAAAAAAGAGACTAAAGCCAAAATAAAGCGGAAGACTAAAGCATTGCCAAAAATCTTTTCTTCCTCTTTTTTGTCTTTGGCTGCCTCTCGAATTGAAATCATTCCTGTTCCCCAATCGGAAATAGAGGTAAAAAGTAAAATAAAAGAAGTTACAAAAACATAATTTCCATAACCAGAAATTCCCAAAGAACGAGTCAAAATAGCGGTGGTAACAATCGTTGCCAAAATCACCCCGCCTCTTCCCAGTCCTTGAACCAAAGTATTTATAGCCACTTTCTGAAAAAGATTCATGATTTTATTTTACTCCAGGCCAGACCAAAAACAATTGTTGCCAAAAGCTGGTTTTGCTGCAAGGTAAACCAGTAATGGTCGAAAACCCCAAGCAGCAGGATAGCGGTTAAGGCAGCAAACAGTAAACAATAAACAGGGAACAGTCTTCTAAAGGTTAAAAACAGAAACCAGAGAAAAATTGCCAAACCAACCAGCCCTGTTTCGGCCAAGATTAAAAGATAAATATTGTGAACTGGTTGGAGAAATCTAATCTGACCGCTTTGCCAATATTCCGGCAGGCGGACAATAAAATTATTTAAGCCAACCCCCAATATTGGATTTGATTTTATCATCTCCAAAGATGCCTGAATTAACTGGACTCTCTCCACAATTGGTTTTTCGCTTATTCCAGAAAGGCTGGTCACAAAAAAGATAGTAAAAAGTAAAAAGTAAAAAGTAAAAAGTAAAAATTTTCTCTTATAAGCTTCCCCGCACCGAAAACGCGGGGTTTTCTCCTGGTTTAAGCTTTCAACCGCTTTGCCACCAATTTGCAGGGAAGCTTGAAACCTTGCTTTGCCTATGTGGGCAAAGCGGTTATAAACCACAAACAAACCCTCAAGCGCTCCCACCAGCCAAACAGCCCGGGAAAAAGACAGCACAATTGTAACGAAACCCAGTCCAATTGCCAACCACTTTAAAATTTTACTTGTTACCTGTTGCTTGTTACCTATCGCTATTAATATCAATGATACTAAGATAAATCCTGCCATTGAATTTGGGTGAGAAAAAGTTCCATAAGGTCGCAAAAATAGTCTTCCGCCAAGGTCTGCTAAAGCTATCCCTGGAGTTTGAATATTGAAATTTCGTTCTCCAAGAAACCAAAAAAGCCCACCCAGAGAGGCCTGATTTATAAATTGAGCAATGGCAATTAAAGAAGAATAAATCACGGCAATGGATAATGGATGATGGATAATGGATAATGAAATCCTATTTTTTGCAATATATAAACCCAAGAGACTGAATTCAATAATTTTGAGAAATTTGTATAAAGCTGCTCCCTGGTTTTGGGCAAGAAAACAATTGGCCAACAGGAAACAGAAAACAGGAAACAGAAAACAGGAAATTTTGGTATTTTTCTTTGTAGTTTTGAATTTTTCTACTGCCCAGGCTCCTAAAATTCCTATCACCAAAAGGTCTGTTAAATAAATTGTTGGAGAAAGATAGTCTACTCTTAAACCAAAAATCAAAGAAAAATCTGGCCAAAAATGTCTCCCTAATTGGGTTGGTAAAAAAAAGACTAAAAGCCAAAAGAAAAATTCATGAAGTTTCACTTTTTAGGTTTAACCACTAACCGGCGGCTTTCTCCTTCACCTTCAGATTCGGAGGTAACATCCGGGTGACCAGACAAGGTAAGGTGAATTACTCTTCTGTCTTGGGCAGAAAGGGGAGGTAAAATCACTGGCTCACCTGAAAATTTTGCCTTTTGGGCGGCAGATAAAGCCATCCTTTCGAGAACTTCTTCTCGACGCTCCCGATAATCTCCAATATTAACAACTATTCTTGTCCACTCACCAACCTTTTTGCTGACAATTATTCCCAAAAGCATTTGTAAAGACGAGAGGGTTTCTCCATGATAGCCAATTAAAATTCCTGGCTCATCTGTTTCAATTTGGATTTTAACCGCCTTGCTTTCTTTATCTTCCTCAAGTTCTATCTTTGCCTTAATCCCAAGTAAAGAAAGCATTTCTTCGGCAATTTCTTTGGTGATTTTCACCTTATCTTTTTCAATTTTTCTATCCATGGCGTCAAACCTCCCCAACCGCTTAAGAAATATTGCTGGCTAAGCTGAAAAGCGGAAAAAATAAACCAATAAAGAACAAGGCCCGAGGGAAAAGTAAAACCGATTAAAATTGTCATCAAGGGAAAAAGATAAAGCATTTGTGACTGCATTGAAGTAGCGATATCATCGGCTTTCTCTTCAGTTTTTTGAGCAATCTTTTCTTGGGTTTTTAAGGCCGGTTGCATCATTTTTGAGGACAAAAATTGAGTTAAGGCGGCCAAAATTAAAAATATTCCCGGTAAAGGCAATCCCGAAAAACGAAAAACATCAGGTTTTGAAAGGTCTAAATATAAAAAAGAAAGATTAATTTTTGTTTCAAGAGGCAAGCGTAATGGCGAATAGAGAACTTCATTAAGTTTAGCAATGACCTCTGTTCCATGAATTCTTAGAACCTGAATAAAAGCCTGGTATAAAGCAATTAAGATTATAAGCTGAATTATTTGGGGAAGACAGCCAGCCGCCGGGTTTATTTTTTTCTGACGATAAAGTTCCATCTGGGCCTGGGCAAATTTTTGTTTATCGCCCCCATGCCTTTTTTTAAGTTTTTCAAGTTCTGGAGCAAGTTCAGCCATCTTTTTCGAAGCCTCGATTGAAGGCATAGTTAGAGGAATAAGAATTGCCCGAAGAAGTAGGGTTAAGACGATAATGGCGACGCCCAAATTTCCAAAAATTTTGTATAGAAAAATAAGCCCGTTAACTAGGGGTTGAAATAAAACTAGGTTCCAAATCTGACTCATTTGACTGGATCAAAACCTCCTTTTGAAAATGGGTGGCAACGCAAAACTCTGCGAAAAGAAAGCCAGCCTCCCCGAAGTATACCATATTTTTCAATTGCCTGATAAGAGTATTCAGAACAAGTAGGTTTAAATCGACAAACTTTATCGGTAATAAAAAGTCGCTTGGCCAAGCCTGAGTCAAAAGAGAGATGTTTTTGGTAAAAGCGAATCAAAAACAAAAAAAATTTCTTCATTCTATCAACTTTGCTTTCTGAAAAATTCTTTCAACTTCCTGAGAAACCTCAAAAAAAGATTTTTTAAGAGAGTCCTTTTTGCCTAAAAAAATTATGTCGTATCCAGGTTGAATTTTTGGCAAAATTTTTTGAACTCCCTCCCGAAAAAGTCTTTTTGTTCTGTTTCTTTGGGTCGCTTTTTTAGTCAGCTTGGTTGAGAAAATAAAACCAAATCTTGAAAAGTTGTTCTTGGTCTTTAAAATTAAAACTCCAAAAAATCCTCCCTGAAGCCTTTTCCCTTCCTTTTTGGCTTTGTCAAAATCTTCTTTTTTAATTAAGCGGTTTATTCTAGGAAGCATGCGTAAAATTTCTAAACAGAAAGCTTCTTTCTGTTTTTTAGTCTTCTTCTTTTGAGAACTCTTCTTCCGCCCCGGGTTTTTATCCTTGAACGAAAACCGTGTTTTCTTTTTCTTTTTAATTTTTTCGGCTGATAAGTTCTTTTCGGCATATCTTTAAAATACCAAGAACTAGAAAAAAAAACAAGGCTGAAAAAGAATGAAGGCCGTGATTTAAGGCTAAAGACTTGATCCTTAACCAGGTCACGGCCTTCTAAACGTTTCCAGTTTTGGCTATCGCCATTTCACCCTAGTCTCCTGCTCAGCCACCTGGTCACCCTGCTCCACAGCCATATTACGACAATAAAACTAGTTGTCATTATCACCAGATAGCTATGGAATGAAAAACCTATTGGGTTGGCTACAGAACTAGCTATTCTAATGATACCCAAAGCGGCGAGTGTGGCTGCCAAGAGAGTTAGGTTGACTATGGCATGGCGTCTCTTAAACATCTTTTTTCTCCTTTTTTCTTATCCCCGGAGTCGCTGGCGGATGGGCTACGGTCCTCTGGTACGTCTACCCAACCAGGAGGAAACTTTCGTAAGAACAAGCCCAAGGCCAAGGCCTACCAAGAGATATATAACCGACTCGGCTTTAACGGCATAAAAGATTAAAATGAAGCCGATGACCACCATCGGTCCCCAAATCAAAATCTTCCGTCTCACAATTCACCTCCCTTTTTAATTGCTTTTACCAGAACCGCTGGTAGACAGTGATGAAATTCTCAAAGAGCCAAAGCTGTAGAAACTGTAAACAGTTTCTTCCGAAAAATTGATGCTTATCTCAATTGGAGGAAACTGATTATTTTCTGGTTTAAAAATAGCAAATCTTAAGAAAAAAATCAATTTTTAACCCCTTGACAATTGTGGATAAGTATGTATTATCATTTTAGAAACATTTTTCTGCCCCCTAAATCTTCTTTAATATGGACAACAAAAATCTTTGGCAACAAGTCCTTGAGGAATTAAAAATCTCGGTTTCTCGGGCAATTTTCCAAACCCTTTTTTCCGGAACCTCGCTTGTCTCTTTAAAAAATAATGTGGCTACTATTGGTTGTCCTAGTTCTTATATTCAAAGCCTGATTGAAACCAGATACTACAGCCTTCTTAAAGATATTTTGGATAGGAAAACTAAGTCTTCAAATAGTCTTCTTTTTACGGTTTCGGCGCTTACCAAAGAAACAAAGAAAGACTTGGGTCCTCTTTTTGAAAAAGAAGAAGTTGTTCCTTCAGCCTCGGCGGCTAGCCTTCGGCTTGACTTTACTTTTGAAAACTTTTGTGTCTCCTCGGTTAATCAGCTTCCTTATGCGGCCGCCACGGCGGTGGCTAGAAACCCAGGAAGTGCCTATAATCCCTTATTTTTATGGGGAGGGGTTGGGGTTGGCAAAACCCACTTAATGCAAGCCATCGGTCATGAGATTTTGAAAAATCACCCCGAGAAAAAGATTATTTACTGTATGGGGGAGGAATTTACCAATGGAATAATTAACGCTATTCGTTCAAAAACAACTGATGTTTTCAAGAGAAAATATCGTTCGGCCCAAGTTTTGCTTTTAGATGATGTTCAGTTCATTGCCGGCAAAACCACAGTTCAAGAGGAATTCTTCCATACCTTTAATGCTATCATGCAAGAAGGAGGACAGGTTGTTTTAGTCTCAGACCGTCCTCCTGAAGAAATCTCAAAACTTGAGGAAAGGCTTCGCTCTCGTTTTGAAGGGGGTTTAATTATCGACATCCCTCCTCCTGATTTTGAGCTTCGCTCAGCTATTCTTTTAACTAAAGCAAGACAAAAAGGAATTGATCTTCCCATGGATGTTGCTCAAGTTGTGGCTTCAAATATTGAATCAACCAGAAAGCTTGAGGGTTTTTTGGTTAGACTCAAGAGTGAATCAGAAGCCAAAAAAATTCCCATTTCTTCTGAGCTTGCCCAGTCTCTTTTGGGAAAGGCGATAGAAAACGGGGAGAGAAAAAAAATTAAAAAACCAAAAGAAATAATTGAGATGGTGGCGAATTATTACAACCTAAAAATTAGTGACCTTAAAGGCCCAAGAAGAATAAAAGAATTTGTTTTGCCAAGACAAATTTCAATGTATCTTTTGCGAACTGAGGCAAATTTACCTTTAATGGCCATTGCCGAGCTTTTGGGAGGAAGAGATCATACCACCATCATGCACGGTGTGGAAAAAATCACTAAATTACTTTCGGAAAATGAGGATTTAAGAGTGGAAATTTCCGGGATAAAACAAAAACTATATGAATAAAAATCTTTATTTTTACACTTTTCCACAAAAGCCAGTGGTTTATCAACAAAAATGTCCACACTTCACTGCGTTCAGTGTAAACAAAAATATAACCCGAAACTTAAGGTTGTTTTCAAAAATTTTTACACTTTTCAACAAAGACTACTACTTTTACTACTAATATAAATATGATAAAATAAGCAAAATGAAAATTTCGGTTTTGCAAGAAAATCTCTCTCGGGGTTTGACTACGGTTTCAAGATTAGTGGCCAGCAAAGCAACCTTGCCTGTTCTGGGAAATGTTTTGCTTAAAACAGAAAAAGGTCGCTTAAAACTTTCAGCCACTAACTTAGAAACAGGAATTTCTCTCTTTTTGGGAGCAAAAATTGAAAAAGAAGGAGAAATTACTGTCCCGGCCCGGATTCTGGTTGAACTTGTCTCTTCTCTTCCCCCAGAAAAAATTGATCTTGAAGCTAGAGAAGCCATTCTTCACCTTTCCTCTGGTTCTTTTAAGGCTGACATTTCCGGAATTTCCGCTAGCGAGTTTCCCAAAATTCCTTCTTTTCAAGGAGAACCAGCTTTTCTTTTTGATAAAGAGGAGCTGATTAAAGCTCTTTCTCTGGTTAGTTTCGCTGCCGCCCAGGACGAAAGCCGGCCGGTTTTAACCGGAGTTTTACTAAGAGGAAAAATCGGGAAAACCCTTCTGGTCGCCACTGACGGATATCGCCTTTCAGTTAAAAACCTGGCGGTGAGAAAGCAAAAAGAAGAAAAAGACTTGCTTATTCCAGCCAAAACCCTATTTGAGGTTTGTCGAATTGCCCAGGAGGGGCAAGATGAAGAAAAAGAGATTAAAATGGCTTTAAATCAAGAATTAAACCAGGTTCTTTTTTCCTTTCCTCAAATCGAGCTTTCTTCAAGACTTCTTGAGGGAGAATTTCCTGATTTTGAAAAAATAATTCCCTCTTCTTTTTCCACTAAAGCAGAATTTGATAAAGAAGAGTTTTTGCGGGCAGTAAAAATCGCCTCAATTTTTGCCCGAGAGCAGGCAAACATTGTTAAAATCAAAATTGAGGGAGGGAAAATGATTATTTCCGCTGAAAGTCCCCAGGTTGGCACCAATCAGGGAGAAATTGAGGCAAAAACCGAGGGCGAAAAACTTGAAATTGCCTTTAATTTTAGGTTTTTGCTTGACTTTTTAAATTCGCCAATTGGCGAAGAAATTATTTTTGAAGCAAATGGACCGCTTTCTCCTGGAGTTTTTAAAATCAAAGGAGACGATTCTTTTCTTCACCTTATCATGCCGGTCCGGATTCAGACTTAAGGACTTTTAGGGGCTACTCCCCGAGCCGAACCCCAAGAGATACTGGGATCACCTGGGTCTATTCCTTGAGAACGAAACCATTCTTCAACTTCTGTTTTATACTCCTCAAAAGGATTCTTAAGAATTAAGACTAAAAATTTTTTGGGAACCGGAAGATATTGGATAGTATAGTTTTCAGTTGTAATTGGTAAAAGACTAATAATTTTTTCTTTTGGAGAAAAACCCGAAGTTGGAGTGACAACTGGGATTGGGGTTGAGGTCGGCTTGGAAACGCTTGGAATTTCCTTTTTTGGTTTGGCTAGAAAAATTTTCCAGACGGAGAGAGCCCCGACTAAAAAAGCCAGAAAAGCAATTAAAATTAGGGTTTTTCTACTGATTCGCATATTGTTGATAGAGCAACCAAACATTTCCGCAATAATCGTAACCGCAAGCCGGACTACAAGGATCAGATTTGTTTGGATTTTCCCGACAACCTTCTGTTCCGCAAGAACCACAATAGTGGTAGGCAACTTTCCAACGGACAATATTCTCTCCCCAGCCGCTGCATTCGCCGGGACCAGTTCCACTATTGGCTTTTATTTTTTTGGCAGCGGCTAATAAGGATAAGTCTAGTCGGCAGCGATCCATTAAGCTGTAGCCAGGCATAATTCCTTGCCAGGTTTTTTCTTCAAACTGCATTGGGCCCATGACTGTTGTTCCTGAACAGAGACCAGTTCTAGCACAGGTGTCGTAGCAATAACCACGATTTTTTTGCTCTTCGGTTGCATTTTCCCACCAATTTGGGGTTGAGAAGAAAGCGATTTCCTCGCAACTCCACCCCCAAACTCCAGCGGCTTCCATTTGGGAAATAGCCATCAAAATCGCTGGAGGAATACAATTATCCTGACTGGTTTGATTGAACATATCAGCAAGACTGGGACAGGTAGGAGCGATGGTGCTGGGAGGAAACCGGCTGACATAACGAGTTGGACTAATTGGTAAAATAAAAGCCGCCGAAGTAGTCATGACGATAAAGAAAGTTAAAGCAGACAACCCCCCAAGCGTACCTAAAACCAAAGCGGTTACTGGGGCGGTTGAGGCGGGAAGGGTAAAAAGAGCGGTAAAAAAAGAAACCGTTCCAGAAGCAAAACCAGCCAGAGCGCCACTTGCTGCTGAAATAATTCCTGGGAATGTTATTGCCGCCAGAGAACCAAGACCTAAAATTAAAAGCCCGAGGCCTAAAGAAATACCGCCAATTGAGATAACGAATGCTCCGGCGGCAGCCAAAACAGCACCAATCGCTATGGCAATATTCTTTTTTTGCCCTTTTAATTTATTCCAGACAAACTTAGCCGCATCTAGAACTAAAGAGGCAGCTAAGAGCGCTTTACTTACTGGTTCGGGTAAGGCAGCTAATCCTAGTTTGGTTAAAAACCAAGCGCCCGCCCTTTTTACTCCTTGACCAATAGCTGTTTTTCCAAGTCCAACCAATACTGGCTTCAGCGTTTTTTGATAAACAGCACTTTTTACTGTCTCAAAACTTTTTACTTTACCAAAAGACAAAATTCTTGAGAAAGTATCAGGCAGACTAAAATGAACAACGGTTTTCTCTGGAGCAATTCGTATTTTTTGATAAAAATGGAGACCAGTTCCAGTTCTATTGAGGGATTGTCTTAAAGTCCAGGAAAAGCCGGTTTTTTTAGACCAGACTGGAAGTTGGGAAAGTCTGGGAAGGTAAATGTTTATTTCCGGTAAAAAAACTTGTCGCCGACCCATTATTTTTGAAAAGTCATGGTAATTTTCAAGAATTCCAGCAAGAATTCGGTGGCTATTTTCAAAGGTTTCAAAATCTTTTCTTTTTTTAGTAAGTTCTACTAGTTTTGGATGGTCAAGTGAAAGCCCAGTTTCCTGAAGAGCAGCGATACTTGCTTCGATATCCTTGGCAGTTAGGCCTTGATGAAGCATTTCCCTGAAAATTTGGTCTGCTTGTCTTTCTGGAGGCACCCTTTTGGCAGTTTCGACTAGAAGTTGATCACCTGCGATTTTGTCAAGAAATTGAACCGGTTTTACTACTGGTGAAAGAACAATCTTTTTTGTAAAAGAAATGAGTGTTTTTGGTTGGAGAACCGTATAAACTGGAGCAAAAGCAACCCCCTCTTCCTCGCTTGCTAGCCTTTCGGCGACTTCAGGGGGCAAAGTTTCGACAGGTGGTGGCGCAATCTTTTCTTCCTTGGGTGCTTTTTTAGCTGCTTCCTCCTCAACTGCTTTAGCCAGAGGAATAAAAACTTTTCTTTGTTCTTCCCATCTTTTAATCTGGGCCCTAACTTGTTTTATATTTGCTTCATTTATTTTTCTTTTTTCAACTTTTGCTTTCTCTAACTCTTGTTTCCAATATTCAAGATTGTCTTTTTCAGGAATAGACGGGGCAGCAATTTCTTCGTTGATTATCTTTTGCAAAATTTCTCCGGCTTGGACAAAAGTTTCAATTTCTTGAATTTCTTTGAGGATTTCTTTTAGGTGAGCCAAAAAATAGTCTCGGGGAAGATAGTTCCATTCGGAAAGCTTGGGATCTTTTAAGAAAACATCAACTATTTTAAGATACCACTGGGCAGTCTGGCGACTCATGACTTAATAATATCAAAATCTTTCCTGGTTTTCAGCGGCGGGTTGCGTAGGTTGGGGTGGTGTTGGCTGGGTCGTTGGTTGTTCTTCCCGCATTCTTAATAACTCTTCTGGTTTGGTGGTAATTAGTTTGTGTTCTTCAGGTGAGGCCAGAACCTGAATGGCCACATGATTGGCGCCGGCAAAAAACAGTCCCTCACCAACATTGGCCGCCAAAAGAAGGTGTTTTTCTCCCTCGGAGAGATAAAAAACCTGGGCGACTTTATCAATGGCGGCTGGCGACTGTTTCATTAAAATTTGAATAGAGGAGTTGGTCACAATCGCCTTACCATAATCAGAACCCAAAAAATCTTCAACATCCTGGGTGGTGGTGGTTAGGCCCAGATAGTATTTTCTCGCTCTTTTGGCAATTGAGTATAAAAAGGTGGCTGAATCAGGATATTTCATTAAATACCAAGCCTCATCAACAATTAGAATTCTTTTTTTCATCTCTTTTCGTATTTTTGTCCAGATAAAATCCAAAATAATAAACATGGCAATTGGCCGCAGAGCCTCCTCTAAATTTTTTAAGGAAAAAACCGTAAAAGGATTTTTAATATCAACATTTGATCTTTGGTCAAAAATACCCACAAAAGAACCTTTGACAAATTTTTCAATTCTGTCTGCCAAACCTTTGGCTTCTGGCTCCTCCATACCAATTAAAACTTTATATAAATCTTCCATCAATGGTGGCTCATTTTTTTGAGTGGCTGGTTCAGGAGTGATTCCCTTCATTTTGTAGGTTAAGACTAAAGCCCGATCCAAGGTTGCCTCCTCCGAGGGAGAAAGTTGCCCCATAATGACCTTAAAGAGTGAATGGAGGGATAAAATCTTTAAGCCCAGCTCATTTTGTCCTTCTTCATAAACTTGAGACAAATCAAAGGGATTAATCTTGGCAGGTTCGGAAAAACCAAATTCAATATACTCACCCCCAATTGCCTCACATAGCATTTTATATTCTGCTTCTGGGTCAATAACCAAAATCTCAGCGCCAAACATCAAAGACCTTAAAGCCTCAAGTTTAACCAAATAAGATTTTCCGCAGCCTGATTTTCCAAAAATAACCGAATTGGCGTTCTCTAAAGTAAATCGGTCAAAAATAATTAAGGAGCCATTGTGCTCATTTACTCCATACATTATTCCCTCATTAGCGGTCAGCTCCGAAGAGGTAAAAGGAAAGGTTGAAGCCAGGGAGGTAGTGTCCATATTTCGGGTAATCATCAACTTATCACTACAGAGAGGCAAGGTGGTCTTAAGACCGTCTTCCATCTGAAGGGTGGCGTGTTTTGAAATAATTAAAAGGGCGCCTAAGGCAGATTCGACCTGCTTTGAAAGATGATCTAGTTCCTCCAAAGAGGAAGCCGGGATAGTGATGTAGAGACCAAACTGGAAAAAGCGCTCAATTCCCTTAATTAATTGCTCCTGGAGAGAGTGGGCATCTTCAAGTTTGGCTTGAGTCGAGGGGTCAACGATTCTTCCTCTTTGAATATCGGTTGAGATTTCTGCTTCCATCTCGGTAATTTTTCTTCGCAAATCATCCAAGACTGTTTTTCCCTCAACCGGGTAAACAAACATTGAAATATCTAAGGAATGGTCAAAATTAATCAAGGGCGAAAGCCAATTAGCGGAAACAAATCTGGGGTAGCCGGCGACAAAAAGGGTTCGAAAATAAGTATTTCCGATTTTAAGGTGGTCAAAATCAACTTCAATAGCCGAAGGGGCGATAACATCTTGGACCGAGACCATTCCCGCTCCAAGTTTTAGGGCAATATCAGTTGCCGGAGATTTGACTTGCGTCTCGGCCTGTCCATTTGGTTTTTTTAAAAATGGTAAATTCATAATGTTTGGACTAAAGGCGCGGCGTATTCCTGGGCGGCCACTAGTTTCTGAAATCCCGCCTCAGGATTATAGATATCATAGAAAAGCTGAATTGCCTCCTGGGTAGTTAATTCTTTAGTTTTTAAGCCTAAACGATTGAACTGCCTTATTAAGTGGTCTTTCTTTGGATAAAGATTCATTTTTGCCCGCTCTAAAATATAATCTTTAGGATAAGGAAGCCCTTTTTGTCTTTTGATAATCGTTCCTAAAGCCTTGGTTGCGCCAAGCTCCAAGGCTGAAAAAGGGATAACCACATAAAAACTCTTATCCAAAACATTGTTTTTTTTGACGGTATCCTCAACAAATTTTTGATATTTTTTCATTTGTTCTTGTAAAAGTTTATTTGTTTGTTTTGAAATTTCTCCTTCCAAAAGTTTTAAGTAAGAGGTAACATCCTTTCTTTTTGAGCGGATAACAATTTCAATTGGAAAAGTTAAAGAATTTAAAAGAGCAGCATAGGCGTAAATCAAAGCGTCTTGTTCTTTCTCGGATAAAAGACCAAAGTTTATGGCGGTGGTCGCCAAAATTAGACAGCAAGAGCCATCTTTTAAGATAATAATGTTGTCTTTAATATCCTCAATTTCCAAGTGTTCTTGGGTTGAGGCCCGAATGGGAATTTTTAAGGGATCAGGCATAGTTAGTTGATTTAGCCCTAATTTCAATTGGCTGAACGATTTCTCCTTTTAAGGTGATTTTAACTACATCAAAGAAAAGCCCTTCTTTTTCAGTTTCAACATCATAAGTTCCGTTTGAGAGTGGGGTAGCAATTCTGAACTGGCCCAGTTTATTGGTCCGAAAAGCCCTGAGTGGATTTCCTTGCTCGTCTCGGATTTCCATAATCGCCCCCTCAACAATTTTTCCTTGGCTATTTTTAACGATACCAACTAAAATATTGGGAATTGAGGAAACAGAAGGAAAGAGAGCTTCAGGAGCAAGTTCAGCAGGTTTTGTTGGCAATTCTTTCCTTTCGGGTCGGCGAACAGGTGTATATCTTGGTGTTGGTATAACTTGGGGTTGGGGAACCTCTTCAACTGGTGGAGGCGGAAGTTCTTCTTTTTCAATGAAAGGCACACCAAGCCGGCGAATTCGGATTCCGGCTGGCTGTTCGGCCACTTCCAAAGGTTTTGTTTCCATCTGGACCCCTGAAGGCAAGGAGCTTAAGGAAAAAAGGTTTGAAACTTGTTTTAAAAATCCTTCTTCTTTTTGGTCTAAAGGACTTTTGGGAACAGGTAAAGTTTGCAGATATTCAGTCAATTTTCCTCTATCGGCAGAAACTGGAACAGCCACTAATTTTGGAGCTTGGACAGGTTTTTCTTCTAAAAACTCTGGTTTTTTTGGTTTTTTTTGCCAAAGAAATTGAGTTGGGGAGTAAACTGCCTTAAAAAAAGCTAAAATCCAGGTCTGAAGAGGTCTTTCTTCAAAAGGCAAAAAAGCCATCGCCACTCCGGTGAAGGCAGAAACCAAAACCAAAGGCCATTTGAAATAAAAAGGAAGATGGGAGGCATAAAAAATTAAAGCGACGACGCAGCCGCCAGCCAGTTGGAGAAATTGCTTTAAGGTCATATCGCCAACTAGGCGAAATTCATAAGAGGATATTTGTTGTGGGACAGGATGTTGTTCCATGGACAGTTCTTACTTTATTAACTCTTTCTATTTTAAATATACCCCGAAGCCAGTTCAAGTAGGTCAAAAGCAATCAAAACAGGGATTAAATATAGCAATTTTATTTTTGTATTCCTAATTTTTATGGTATAATTCAATTAATTAAACTATGCCTGAAGAAGGGAATATCGAAAAAACTGAAGGAGAAAATATGTCAACTGCAGAGCAAGGGCTAAAAGAAGGCTTGTCTGAAAAGCCGGAAATCGCCGGCGGCGCGCTGTGGGTAGTTGAAGACCCCGAGATAATAGAAAAAATCCAAAACCCCCAACTTAAGCGAGCGATTAAAGCCCTCGAAGCTACTCCGAAATCTTTGCAGACTGAACAGCGGCTTGAAAAAGCCTTTTCTACAATAGAGCAACTTTATGTTATTGAAGGCGTAGATGAAGCGGAGCAGTTTCTTGCAGCTATAAATCAAAGGCTTGAGCGATTAACGGAGGAAAAAATTGAAGAGGAGCCAGAGATAGAAAGAATTAAAGAACCAAGCCTGGCAGTTATTTTTAAGGAAATTGGCAAATTAGAGGATAGGGCTGCAGATGAGAATAAAACCTTTGAGCTATTATATTCACAATTTACTGCTATCCAGCGCGCAATAGAACGCGTGCCTGAAAAATCTGGCTCAAGACACGAAGAGCTAAGTAGGCACCTGAAAAGCGAGTATCCCGAAGGAGTTTGGACAAAAGAGAAACTGAAATTGGTTTTTGAAGCAAGGAGAAGACTTCATAACCGAAAAAACGAAGTAACTAAATCAAATGGCGACCTTATTCAATTAGGAGCAACAAGCCCAGAAGTTCTAAAGGGATTAAAAATAGATTTAACAGATATTCGCCCTATCGATTGGTATGTTTTAGTTCGCCAAGATGAATTATTTGCCGAAGAAGCGAAATCCTTAACCCCAGAGGAAACAAAAGAAGTTATTGTTCCTGTTGATAAGGCATTAGAGCTTTGGAGAAAAGTGGGAGAGGGCGGCGGTAAACCACCAGAAGAATTAAAAAAACCTGGCGAAAGAGAGGAAGATATTCCCTCCTTTTATAACATTCTTAACTCTGACGAAAGACTCAAAGAGTTAAGAAGGAGAATGGTTGAGAAAATTGGAAATAAAAAAGCAGAGCAATTAGCATATGATATTTTTTGGGTTACGCTTTCATTTGATCTTTGGGATAAAGAACGCAAAAAAGTAATTGGATGGAAATCGCAGCCTAGAGATTTAATTCATTTTGACGAAAGACGACGTTATGAATTTTATGAAAAACATGGTTCACCGGGACCCTATGATACTGTTGGTTGCTACTTTGCAAAGAAACATCTAGGCGAAGAAAAGAAAGGAGATCCAGATTATGAGAGGCTCGCCAGAATTACAGAAGATAAAATCAGGCTAGCCGTTCTTAGTAAAAACCGCAAACGCGCACTATTCATTTATTCCTTAAAAGAACCAGCTCTGGGCCAAATCATTGGAGATTTTTGGCAATCTGCTTGGCTTAGAGACGAAGAGGGTAAAAAGAAAGAACTTATTGATTTTGTAAAAAGGGAAGGTTGGAAAGCGGTACCATTCTTAAAAATGGCAGAGGGACAATATTCTGGATATTTTACGTACTCTTTGGTTATTGCTTCTAGCATAGTCGAAAATATTAACAAACGAGGGTGGCATCCTGAAAAAGACGGACTGACAAGTGTTGAATTTTGGGATAAAGCGTTTAGGCTTTTTAACAGAATTGACGCTTTCTGTCCCTGTATAAATAGAGGAGATACTGAAAGGAGCGAGGAAAATCGGGAAATTCTTGAAAGATCTCTAAATAAATTTCGTTACATCTTTGCCAGGGGAGTTCTGTGGGATGGTTCTTATTTGGCTCAACCAAAAGGAAAGCTTTTGTCTAAAGGACGGTTTTCCTGGGAAGAGGCTAGAGAGATTATGAGAGCAATTAAGTCGACAGGGTTTCTAATACCTGGGTCAAACGAAGAAAAATTATTGGAGCAAGCTTGTAAGGAGTTCAACTTCCAATTTCATGGTAGATAAAGTTTTATTTTATGTATCAAGAGACCTCAGTAGGTTCGGTTTCGGACACCTTGGGTCTAGGGATTCGTTCTGCTGCCTTGCGGAAAATAGGAAAGCCTTCAAACGCTTGCTTTTTGATAAGCCATTCTTCAGCAGCTTTTCTTCCGATTCCCAAACCAGGAATTGCTTCTCCAATCGCCGCGCCATAAGCAAATGGTTTACCGGCTAAAAACGCCTGAATCATATCAGCTATTTTTGGTGTCATCAGAAGAATCCCCATGCTGATAAAAAGCACAATGATAATTGCCGGGATTGCTGCAGCGCTTTCTCCAAGAAATCTTCCAATGTCAGCGATTAAACTTTCCGAGCCTCCTTTTTTCAAAAATTCTCCCAAAAGAGATCTTAAAACCTCAGGAATTCCGGCGAAAGCCAAATACCCTGAGAGGAGAATCATAGTCAAAGTTATAGGGAGAACAGCCAAATTGGCAAGTAAATTTCGAAACCAACTACCGATAGCATTAGACCCAGGCAAGATGCCCACTAGAATTTGAAAAGGTCCAAAGATCAAACTTAAAACAACAAATACATATGCTTTTAAAAGCATCCAAAAAACTCGAATAAGAGCAATAAGGAAAACAATGGCTAAAATCAACAAAACAGCGATGTTTATCAGAGCCATGCCAGGAGCGATTAAAGGAGCGAGAGGGCCGGAAGCAACCGCTCCCCCCAACATTACTAATATTAACATGCTGAATATGGCGATAGTGGTGAGAAGTCCAGAGACAAGCAAAACCCAGAGAGTTTCATGGGTGGAGGTAACTGGACCAAGAATTGGACCCAAAGTAACGATGTCTATAAACACATTAAAAATTGGAAGCGTCTTGAAAGTAACGATTATGAGATTGTTGATTACCCACATGATGTCGATTAGAAACCCCACAATAGCGTAAGAAAAAGTAACTAAAATTAAACCAATAATAATTTTGGGTAGAGATGATTGAATAGTAATCACTGCCTGGGGAGATATTTTTACCCTAAACATGATGGCAAAGCCAATAAAGATAAAAATTAAAACAAAGAAAAGATAGGTGAGATTTCGGAATGCTTTCCAAATGTTTAGAAATGGTCTCATTTGTTCAAAACCAAGTCCTTGAGCATAGGCTGGTTTAGCAAGCCCAAATTGATTGCCTAAATCAGCCAGGTACTGAACGCCAGAGGCAGGAGGAGAGGCGTAGATTGAGGCGATAAAAAAACTGATAGTCTGAATCATACCTGTTTCTCCTTGTTCTTTGGGGCAGGTGAGACAACCAATGGTGGCGGTGACCCCAGAGCCTGCTAGTGCTTTTATGGTTTCATAGACAAAACTTTGAAGATTCATTTCTGGAGTTTGGATGGCTTGTTCAAATTGGAACTGATAGGTGGCATTTGGGGTGGAGAAGGCGTGGAGGGGTTTGGAAGAAATAGTAAATAGCAAAAAGCAAATAGTAAAAAGCAGGGCAAGTCTTTTGGTTAAAAATTTGGACAGCAGGGCAGACATACTCAATTTATAATTTACAATTTATAATTGAAAATTGCAATATCATTCTTTCCAGGGCGTGAGGGTTTGAATTAGCCATTCTTTTGCCAATTGAATCCCGCCAAGATAAGGAAAATAAAATTTTCCAACCGAAGGTTCAACCGAGCCTCCGCTATAACCATAATTTATTTGGCTGGCCGCATCAATATCGGAAAATTCAGGGACAGAGGCTGGCCGGAAAAAGTTAAAAATTCCTGCAGTTTCCCCTTCTCCTGTCTGATTCCAAATTTCATAAAGATAAGGATGAAGAAGATTTATACCAATTTGGCGAGAGACATCTTCGGTTTTTGAAGAGTTACAGCCTGGTAGAGTTTGGTCAAAACTGCATTGGTTGTACCAATCAGTAATATTAAAACTATCAACCGCCGCCAGATTAATATTTATTTGGCTGCAACAGAGGTCATCATTTGGATTTGTATCAGTAATGGCTGGTTTTTGACAAAGATTGACCGGACGCGCTTCGCCTAATCCGCAAGAAGGAGCAGAAAAAGGGACGTTGGCATCAGCACAAAAAGGTACATTGTTGCACTGACAATTAGGTCCTCCCTGGCAATCGGCATAGCCACAAATACATCCTCCATAATCTCTTAAATGCCAGCTACAGTGACCTCCTTGATTTTGTTCACCAATACAGTCCGGTTTCCCATCTGATTTTATTCGGCCCATACAACTGCAATCAGGACTTGGCTTGTAAACAAAACAGTCGCAAGGAATACTGTTTGTGGCTGCTTGGGCCAAAAGGACATTTTCTCCAGCCGATGCGATAATTGGTCCAGTTTTCTCTTGACTAATGCCCGTGCTTTCTTGGGAGGGTGTCATTAATTTGTTTATCTCTTGACTTGCCTCATAAAGTCGGGCCACATGAGGAACCTTTTCAATTTGAGCCTCGGGATTTGTGATTTCAAAAGTATCCTCAGGTTTTCTTCCAAGATAAGGTGAAATATCTCCTGGGGTATCTTCTCGAGAAACTAACGGCACTACTTCCCAAAGTCTTCCCCATTCTGATTCTTTCCAGGCATTCCATTTCTCAACATAATTTTCCTCGCTTGGGTCGGGAGGCTCGTGACCCTTAAGAGAAGAAAGAGTGGCGTCAGCACTTCCAGTGCGTTGAAGAGCAATATCAATTGGCGAAACCAAGTTAAAAGCTCTGATAGCATTTTCTATTACCTCAACCGAGAAATTATCAAGTAGAGAACCTTCAAAAAGGCAATAATGACCTCTTTTAGCAATGGCCTCAATTGGTTGTCCAATAACAGGAAGATTTAGGCGTTCGGCAAAAGCCAAAAGTGCATCGGCCAGAAATGGTATATCCCAGCAGACTCGTCCAACATATTTAAGTTGGTAATCATGGACTTTTCCTTCCTGGGGTGCGCCGGGTGAGGCGATTCTTTCTTCAATCATGTTCTCTTTAAGTTTGTCTTGATACTGCATTGGGGTTAGTTTTCGAAGAACTCCGGCATAATTTACCCAATCTAGCCAATATTTTCCGTAATTTTTGTAATATTCATTTGTTCCCTCAAAATAATCAGCCAAATATAATTTTTCGTTCTCACTCCCTTTTTTACCAACAAAGGGAATGGTGGTTTCAGAAGGATTAACGGTTACTGTTCCCCCCCAAGGCTTTTTCACCCAATATTCTTCAGGAGTGACGACACTGCATTTTTGTCCCTCCCACCAATAAAAAGAAACATTATCATGAACCGTAAAACTTTCAGCGCAGGAAGGAGTTTTCAGATAGGTAAAGTTACAAATATTACATTCGGCAGGTCGACTGTCTGTATCACTGCAGCATTTAGGGTCGCAGACAAGGGAAGGATAGGGATTTGGACCAGGGGAAGGAGCGGGAGGCGGGACAGGAGGACTGACCGATATTGTTTTACAAGTAAATTCAATCCCTCTAGTTGGAGCACATCGTTGCCACCAATCATTTTTCCAGCGTGGATCCATAAATGAACCGGTATCTCGAATAGCGACCAAAACCTCTCCTCCGCTGGCTTCACCAATCTTTTCTCCTGCCAAAACTGCTGGTAGCTCTTTTCTTCCCGCCTGATTCATCTGATTATAACAATCAAGAAGAGCAGGGTCGACATTAAAATTTTTAAGATGAATAGTATAGCCAGGGACTCCGACACCATCGTAAGGAGTATATTGAAGGGTGATTTGATTTGAGGTAGCATAAAGAATAAGCGCATTATACCCTCCGCCTATATCATAACCGGAGTCTGGTACCAAAATTGCTTGACCAGCTTGGGTTGACAAGCCGACTAAAGTGGCGAAATCAAAATTTCCAGGGAGATCAGAAGGTCTTGGATAAAGACCGTCTCGGGTGTCGTTTATCCACTCATAAACTTGATAAAGACTAGTAATAGCTGGATAGCAGTTTCCTTCAATAAGGGTAGTTAATTGAGGAGCTCTCTGATCAATTCTGTGGGTAAAATCGACTAACCCTAAATATCCAGAGATCGGTTCGTAACCTCGGACATCTATATTTATATTGAAATCGCAACTAGGATAAGGTGTACAGACAGCCGCCGATACTTCAGTTGGAGAAAGAATAAAAGAAAAAAGAAGTAAAAGAGTAAAAATTATGAGTTGGGCAAGCAGGAGTTTTTTCATTTATCAGATGCCGATTTTAAATTGAGTAACATCAACGCCGGTGAAAACTTTAATAAACTTTAGAATTAACCAAATTCCGATAAGGAGAACCAGTCCTAAAATCGCATAAGTAATGGTTTTTTGGGCAGATTCAGTGGCTTTTGTGTCTCCACCTGAAGTTAGATATTTAAACCCGCCTAAAACAAGCATAATAAAAACCGCAAGAACTGCTAGTTGAGTGGCAATATTTAAAATATTGCGGAAAATACACTCAAGGCCTTTGAGAGTGGCTACTTGCTCGCCACTTTCTGTCACATAAAAACACTCTGATGTCCAAGCCATATTTTCAGTCTACTATGGGAAATACAAATTAGTCAATGGTCTTTTATCCACACAAAAAGCACTCCGGCGCTCGTTTACACCAAGTTTTACAAGATGCGCCCGGTGTGCTTTTGTTAGGGCGTTGGAATTGGGAGTTCTTTTCCCAAGAATTGAATCCCCAAAAATGTCTCCATTAATTTCACTATTGCCCAGGCAGAAAAAACAATTACTAATCCAATTAAAGCCGCGGTTATTCTTCCCCTGGCTGCTTCGGTGGCCGCTTTATCTCCTCCGGAAAGCATCCATTGGATGCCACCAATAACAAGCATAAAAAAGAAGACAAGAGCAGCGGCGATTAAAATGAGAGCGATCACATTTTTGAGAAGTATTCCTATGTCCTCATATGCAAACCAAGCTGGCTTCTCGATGGTTACGGCAAAGATAGCAGAAGGAAGAGAAAGCATCACGCCCAAAGCCAAACTGGCAGCTGTCGCTAATTTTTTCATTTATTCACCCCCTTTCAAAACTAATTTAAATTATAATCAGAGTTTATTTTGTCTGTCAAACTTTGCTTTAAAGTGTAGGTAGGGTAATTGGCCCACCCAAAATTGTAATTCCCAAGAATTTTTCGATTAAAAGGATAATTGACCAAGAGGCAAAGACAAGAATTAGTCCTATTACAGCTGCGGTTATTCTTCCTCGAGCAGCCTCTGTGGCTGCCTTATCTCCTCCCGAAAGCATCCATTGGATTCCACCAATAATAAGTAAAAAGAAAGCGGCTAAAGCAGCCACAATTAAGAATAAGGTAATAATATTTGTGAGGAACATCCCCAGGAAAGTTTCTCCTGGTTTTGGTCCTTTTAAAATATTTAATAGTTTTTCCGAAAGGGCGGGATTAGTAATTTCTGTTTCACCCCCTCCACCTCCATTTGGTTCAATTAGTTGAGCAAAGACTTTTTTCATTTTGACCAAATTCCAATTATAAACCTTCCTGGCGAAAGAATTTCCAGTCCAATAAGTCTTCCAAGTAAATCGATTAGAAAAATTGCCGCTACCACCACCGTGATGCCAATCACGGCATTTAAGATTCTTTTTTGGGCATTTTCAATTGCCGTTTTATCCGCTCCTGCTGTTAACCAGCCAAAAGCGCCGATTATGAACTGAAAAATAAACCAAATTCCAGCCACAATCGTCATCACCCCAATAATTAAAGAGAGAACTTTACCGAAAAGATTGGCAGCCGTGGTTATGTTTATTTCAAATGTTCCCAAGGGACCTAGTCCCTTTAGAATTCCTAAAGGGATCCCTTCCTCTGGTGGGGGGGGTTGAGGTGGTAGGGGCGCCGCTAAGATTGTTTTAACTACTTCAAAATTCATTTTCAAGGACCATAAATCTTAGGTTTAAGAATTGCTCCAGGATCTTTAAATAGCAACCAACCAAAAATAGCGGCCAAAAGAAACGAACCAGCGATAATTAAAAGCCCAATTAAAGATTGCCAGATTTTTGCCCAGGCTTTCTCCACTGATTTCGGGTCTCCACCAGCGGACATAAATTGGTAACCGGCCAAAATTAAGTTTAAAAAGGCATAAAGCCCGGCAAAGACAATAAGAAGTTTGACGATATTGTTTAAGAACTGGATTAATCCAACATTATAAGCGCCGTATTTTGCCAAAGGCGAAGGAAGGGGAATATTCCCGATAATATCATCGTCAGCAATAAGGTTACTTAACATAATCTAAAGTCCTGACTCAAAAATTTTAAAACCGGTTATCACTTCAATTATTTGAATTATCCAATAAGATAGAAAAATTATTAAAAATCCTATTAAAGCGGCGGTGACCGCTTTAGTTCCTTGACCTGTTTTTTGCGGGTCTCCACCTCCTGCTCCCATAATAATTCCAAAACCTCCAAATATCAAGAGAAGAAAAAGTAAAAGTCCGGCGAGGATATAGATATTGGGAAGAAGAGTGGAGATTAATTTGCCAATAGTGGGAAAAGTTTTCGCCGGCCAAAATTCTGTTCCGATATCAACTGCAAAAACTGGCATTATTTTAAGTCTAGCACAAGCAAATTTAAGTTTGCAAGTTTAAAGAATTTTTACTATACTCTCAAGTTATGGACGCCAGGGCCTATCTTGAAGACTACAGCAAAAAAGCCAATAAGTTTTTAGACGAATTTTTTGCTCAAAAAGAAAAAAAAGCCAGCAAAATTTCTCCAATTACTTCGGAGATGATAAAGATTTATCAAGAGTTCATGGGAGGAAAAAATATCCGTGGCGCCTTAACCAAATTAGGTTATGAATGTTTTGGGGGTAAAGACGAGAAAGCGATTATAGAGGTTTCTTTAATGGTTGAAATCACCCACGCTTTCGTTTTAATACATGACGATATTATGGATAAAGATGCTTTAAGAAGAGGAATGCCGACAATCCATGTTCAATATGGTAAATTACACAACCAAAGATGTCCCAGAGGAGACTCAAAACATTATGGAACATGCATGGCGATTGACTTAGGAGATGCCGGTTATGCCATTTCGCATTTGATTTTGGCTAATTCTGATTTTAAACCTGAAATTAAGGCGAGGGTCTTGCGTAGATTTAACCAAGTTCTTTTGGAGACTACTTTTGGTCAAGCAATTGATGTTACTTATGAAGCACTTAAAGAGATAACCGAACAAGATATTTTAAGGATTCATCATTTTAAGACGGCTAACTATACTATTACTGGGCCTCTACAATATGGAGTCCTATTTGCTGGAGCAAGCGAAAAGGAGGTTAAAAAAATCGAAAAATATGGTTTGCCGGTTGGAATTGCCTTCCAGTTGAGAGATGATGAGTTGGGTCTTTTTGCTGATGAAGAAAAATTAGGAAAACCAGTCGGCTCGGACGTAAGGGAAAATAAAAACACCATTTTACATCTTAAAGTTTTAGAGTGGGCCAGTCCTGAAGATAAAAAATTTTTGGAATACGCTTATGGAAATCGAAATTTAACCAAAGCAGAAATTAAAAAAGTTCAAGAAATTACCATAAAGACAGGTGCCTTAAACTATTCCCAAAAATTTGCTCGGGATTTGGTAGAGAAAGGAAAGAAATTCATTCCTCAAATTACCAGCGACCCAGAACTTCAGGAGATTCTCTCTAATATGGCCGATTTCATGATTGAACGAGATTCTTAAAGAATAGACTTTAATTATTTAAAGTGGTAAAATCAAAGCTTGTGGCGAAAGTTAGACTTGATCCAGGAAACATTCCCCAACACATCGGCATTATTATGGACGGAAACAGGCGTTGGGCAGCCAAAAAGGGACTCTCTCCGGTCCAAGGGCATGAAGCAGGAGTTAAAGCCGTAGTTAAAATTGTTGACCATTGTTTAGAGCTTGGGGTTAAAACCTTAACAATTTATGCTTTTTCCACTGAAAATTGGCAAAAGCGAGCCAAAGAAGAAGTAGAGGGCATCTTTAATTTATTGGTAAGAGCGGTTAAAGAAAAAAAAGAAGAATATAGGAAAAAAAGAATTAAAGTGGCAGTTTTGGGTGACTTTCAGGCCTTCCCAAGGAAGGTTGCCCGGGCCATTGAGGAAATCTTAAGGATTGTCAAAACGCACGAAAGGCTAAAAGTAAATGTGGCTTTAAATTATGGTGGAAGAGATGAGATTTTGCGGGCAGTTAGAAAGATTGTTGGCCAAAAAATTCCCCCAGGAAAAATTAATGAAGAAACTTTTGGTAAATTTCTTTATACCAATGGGGAGCAAGATCCTGATTTAATTATCCGGACTGGCGGCGAGGTTAGGCTTTCAAATTTTCTTATTTGGCAAATGTCTTATTCTGAACTTTATTTTACTGATACTCTTTGGCCAGATTTCACTCCAGCCAAATTAGACCAAGCCATTTTAGAATACCAGCGTCGGACTCGGCGCTTCGGGGGAGGAAAGTTTTCCACCTACAGGCGGAAGCGGTGATATGTGATATGAAATACGTGATATGTTAGCTAGATTGGGATTGAAGAAGTTTCCAGAGCAGCTGGCCACATTGATCGCGAAGACTCATTAGTTCTTTAAAGTTTTTTTCTGTAAGAATTTTTTGTTCTCGGGTAAATTCAAGGAGATAACCGACTTCTGCGAGTGACCCCAAAGCGATTTTTAAAAATTGACGAAACTCATTCTTATTATTTCTGGCGTATCCCTCAACGATGTTTAGGGGGACAGAGAGAGCAGCGCGTCTTAATTATGATGTTATCCCGTAGAGTTCTGCTGGAGGAAATTTTGCGCTTGCCTTATATATTTTCTTAGCTAATGCATCTGCTACCTGCCACGCAATTAGTTTTTTATAACCGATAATCTGATTATCCTTTAACATGTTCCGATCTACATCTCACATATTGCGTTTTGCGTATCACATTTAGAAAACTTTCGGCAGCCCAAAAACCACTTGAAGAATCTGGACAAGCCAAAAGGCAATAAAGATAATTATAAAGCCAATAACCGCTCCGGTTATTTTTCCTTTGGCAGATTGGGTTGCTTTCGGGTCTCCACCAGAAACCATCAGTTGAAATCCGCCTAGAATTAAAAAAACCAAAAGCCCAAGTCCTGCCAGAACAAAGAGATAAGGAAGAAGAGCAGAAATGATATCACCAATCGAAAGGTTTTCTTTAGCAGGCAAAGACCCAGACGGGAAGGCTCCCCGAAGAGTATTGAAGTCAATCTGGACCAAAAGATTTTCTTTCATTTACTAAGTCCTGGAATTTGTAAAATTTGAACTCCAATTAATTGTAGCAAAAACACGGAAAAAATAATCATTAAAAGCCCAGCTAAAGCAGAGCCAATTAATTCTTTTCCCGCTTTAAGTCTTTCTGGATCTCCGCCTGATGTCATGATTTGAAAAGCCCCAAAAAGCATCAAAAGAAAAGCAATTCCTCCCCCAATCCCAATCGCCAAACCCAGAATTGATTTGACAAAAGAAGTTGGATTAGAAACATTGATACAGCCAATTGCAGTATTTATTTCATTTGGATCGGCGCAGCCACCACCTGGACCTGGAGGAATCGGTGGAGGTTGGATAGGAGTAACGTTGGGATTATACACACAACAAATAGCCTGAGGATTTTGGCAACCATCTCGGCCAATGCTTTCCTCTTGGAGCTCGTCGAAGCAATCAGTGGTACGACAAACTCCTGGGCAAGAAGGAACTGGGGTAGGGGTCGGCGGAGGATTGTTTGGGTCTGGGATACAGTCGCATTGACATGAGATTGTCTGTGCTCCAATTTCATGGACCCAGGGAATATAGTGATTCTGGCAATTGTTTGATTCTAATTCACAGCTCTGCGAGACTATATTTTTTCGAGCAGTGCAACTTCCTTGGGCTTGAATGTTTTGGGGAAAAACTAAATAAAAAATAATTAGAGAAAACCCCAAAATTAAAACTTTTCTCATCATTTTCAGTCTAGCACAGGAACATCGTAACACGCAATACGTGACACGTGATATGAGAAACGTAAAACGAGCGGCATGATATAATTTAAAAGAGGGATGAAATTCAGAGATTTTGGAGTATTATTTTTTATTTTTCTTCTTGTCGCGTGTTGCGTTTTACGTGTCACCCTCGTCTTTGCCGAGTGTCCTGCCACCGATTATGATTGTCAAATTGCTGAACTTCAGAGAGAATACGATGCTCGCAAAGAAGCTCATGAGAAAAACAAAATCTCTTTAGCAGAATTTGAAAAAGAACTAACCAATATCAACAAAAAACTGGCCTCAATTGAGATAAAACTTAAAAACTTAGAAAAAGAAATTTCCGAAAGAGAAGTAGATTTGGCTTTTCAAAAAGAAATTTTGGCAGTTAGGGTTCGGAGTTTTTACATTAAAAGTCGGCAATTTTCGCCAATTTTAATTCTTCTTTCTTCTCATTCTGCCTCAGAATTGACCCAGGAATTAGCCCTTCGCCAGCAAGCAACCAATCAGGACCGAAGAATAATTAGCCAAATTTCTCAAGAGTTAGTTTCTTTAAAAAATGATAAAGAAACGCTAACGAAATCAAAATCCTCTCTTTCTTCGCTTAAGAAACAGGTCGATGAACAAGTTACTTTTTATCGGGGCGAGGTAGAAAAAACTGAAGCCTTTTTTGCCCAAATTTTGGCAAAGCAGCAGGAACTTCAGGCTTTAAAAGCCGGGGGATTTGCCACCTCGGTTGGCGAGGTTCCTCCGGCTGATGACCCGGCTTCGCGGCCAGACTATAATCCCGGCTTTTCGCCGGCTTTTGCCGCCTTTTCCTTTGGTGCTCCTCACCGAAAAGGAATGAGTCAATATGGAGCCTTTGGTCGAGCCAAGGCTGGACAGTCGGCCGAGGAAATCCTTAGGGCTTATTATGGTGATGTTCGAATTGAAACTCGAGAAAGTCCGGCCAGTATTTCAACCACCATTGGGACTCTGCCTTTTGAAGATAATTACCTTAAGGGAATTGCCGAGATGCCCTCCTCATGGAGCGACGAAGGAGGATATGAGGCCTTAAAAGCCCAGGCCATTGCCGCCCGAACTTATGCCCTAACTGCGGGAAAACCAATTTGTGTAACCGAATCTTGCCAGGTCTACAATTCTTCTAAAGTGGCTAATCCAGCGGCTAGTCGCTGGCATCAGGCAGTTTCCGATACTCGAAACAAGGTGATTGTCTCAAATCAAACAGGAAATTTAATTTCTTCTTGGTATGCCTCAACTGCCGGAGGGTATGTCCTTTCTTATTCATCCCTAGGTCATACCACTCCTGGATTTTGGGACACTCCCCGGGGTCGGGATGGCTGGACCGACGATGCCTGGGAGAAAAAAGCCGGTTCTCCTTGGTTTTACAAAGCCTGGTATCGTAAGCGCTCGGGCGACGCCTACGGTCGTTCTCATCCCTGGCTCAATCAAGAGGAATTTTGCGATGTTATAAATGCTCTTTTAATCCTCAAAAACGATTCCGGCGCCAAGGTTCATCTTTCTCCGATTGACGCTAACATTAGCGAAACTTGGAGTATGGCCAAAGTAAGGGAGGAGGCAGGTAGATATGGTGGGCCAATTACCTCCGTTTCTAGCGTTGATATTGTTTATTCCAACGACGGCTATACTGCCAAGGTCAACCTTCAGACCAATAAAGGACCAAAAGACTTTACCGGCGAGGAATTCAAGAATGCTTTTAACCTACGTACGCCAGGGGCGATTGGTATTAAATCAAGCCTTTTTAACCTAATGAAAAAATAGGCTGAAATATTGTATAATTGAGCCATGCCAGACATCTTTATTTCCCAGAAAGAGCAGGAGAAAGAAGAAAATCCCGTTGATTCAAAGGCTGGACTTCGTTTTGAAACCCAAGAAGAGGGAGAAAAGATTATTTTTCTTCTGCGGAAGCATTGGGTAACTAATATTCCTTGGCTTTTTTTGGCAATTATTTTGATTTTGGCTCCCCTTGTTCTTCCCTATTTTCCTCTTCTTACCTTTTTACCTTGGCGTTATCAGTTAATGGCAATTATTTTGTGGTACCTTTTGATTTCTGCTTTTGTTTTGGAGAGGTTCTTAAGTTGGTATTTTAATGTCTATATTGTCACTGACCAACGGATAATTGATTACGATTTTTATAATC